>DWXB01000012.1 GCA_019119415.1 Candidatus Ligilactobacillus avistercoris
AAATTACGTTCAGTATTTTAATAATGTTAGAACGACTTTAAAAACAAACGGCATGACTCCGGTTGAATACCGAAATCACGCCTTGGTAGCTTAATGATTTAACATTGTCTAACTTTTGTCTTGCACTTCAAGTCAAATGAATGACCTCTGCGGGTTGTTTATGGTTAAATTACATCTCCCGGAGATACGGAATCGACGGCTGGGCGCCAAACCGCTGCACGGCAATTGCCGCTGCCCGGTTACTGAACTTAATTGCTTCGACCAAGTTATCCTGGTTGGCGTGCAGTACACTGCTGAGGGCCCCGATGAAGGTGTCCCCCGCAGCTGTCGGGTCAACGGCCTTAACCTTGAGGGCGGGAATGAGGCCACTGGTCGTCTGGGTGCTATAAAACGTTCCCCGGCTACCCAGGGTAATCAGCACCGTCGCTACCCCGCGGGCGTGAAGCTTTGCGGCCACTTGCGCCATACTGTCTTCGTCCGTAACCGGAATTCCGGTTAAAATCTCCGCTTCCGTCTCGTTCGGTACAATGATGTCGGTCAAAGCCAGCAAATCATCCGGCACGTCCGTTATGGCCGGCGCCGGGTTAAGAATCGTCCCCCGGTGGTGAGCCCGGGCAATCCGGAAGGCCTCTGCGGTACAGTCAAACGGCGTTTCAAACTGGGCCACCACAAAATCACTGGCCGCCAGCATTTCCGCGTGGGCGGTCACGTGATCCGGCTTAAACGCCATGTTAGCCCCACCGTGCACGTAGATCATGTTATCCCCGGAATCGGTCACGATGACAAACGCCTGCCCGGTGTTTTGGTTGGGGAGCTGCGCAATCCCCGTACAGTCGATGTCCGCCTCTTCCAGCAACGTCAGCATCATCTTGCTGACTTCCTGATCCTCGCCGACCGCCCCGATAAAATGGGTGGTCGCCCCTAATCGACTCGCGGCGATTGCCTGGTTGGCGCCCTTACCGCCACCAGCAGTAAAGACTTCCTTGACGTGCATTGTGGCCCCCGACTGAGCCATTTGCGGCACCCGCAACGTCCGGTCAAGATTAATGCTGCCAATTACCGTTACCTGATTCATAGTTTCCTCTCCGCTCTAATAAATTCCGGAATCCGCGTCCCGCGTCCATTGAGACAGTATATTGGATTTACCCCGAATCTTCAATTATTCTTCATATACACCAAGAGGGCGTGCCGACTGACACACCCTCTTGGTTCATCCGAACGCAGTTCCGTTCGTTTTTTCGTTTTAACATGGCTTATCCCTGAGCGCCGTCTGCCCGCACCTTTTCTGCGTAAGCGGTCAGTTTCCGCAGCCGGTGGTTGACCCCCGATTTTGAGATCCCGCCGGGAATTAGCTCGCCGAGTTCCTTCAAACTGGCTTCCGGGTTGGCTAGGCGCACCTCCGCCACCTCGCGGAGCTTGGGGGGGAGCTGGTTTAACCCCACCGTCCGCTCAAGAAACTTGATATTATCAATCTGCTGGTTGGCCGCGTCCGCCACCTTATTCAGGTTCGCCGTCTCACAGTTAACAATCCGGTTCACCGAGTTCCGCATATCGCGCACAATCCGGATGTCCTCAAACTTCAGCATGGAAGTTGTTGCTCCGATAAGCGACAGGAAGTCAGCAATCTTTTCCGCTTCCTTGAGGTACGTAATGTACCCACTCCGCCGTTCGGTCTTCCGCGCATTGAGCCCGTAGTGGTTAATCAACGCGCAAATGGTGTCGTTGTGCTCGGCATACAGGGAGTAGATTTCCAGGTGGTAGCGACTCGTTTCGGGGTTATTGACCGAGCCCCCCGCTAAAAACGCTCCCCGCAGGTACGACCGCACCGCCGCGTCGGTCGGGAGGTTTTGCGAATCCACGGTCGGTTTGAGCTGAAACCCGTCCAAAATATCCAGGTCCTGCAAGATCCGCTCGCTGCCAGTCTTGAGGCGCACGATGTACAGGTTGTTCTTTTTAAGCTTCATCTTCCGCCGCACTAGCAGTTCGGCTTCAACCTGGTAAAACCGCTTAAGGAGCTGGTAAATCCGCCGAGCAATCGCGGGATTCTCCGTCTGCACGTTAAGCACAAAGTGGTGGTTTACCAGCTCGAGGGCCCCGTTCATCCGGATGAGGGCCATCAGCTCCGCCTTCGCGTTCGCCGCGACGTGCACGTCCAGCATCGTGAGTTCCTTTTTTACCTGGCTTGCGTATGAGGCCACACCGACCCCTCCCTTATCTTAGTTGTATTCGTTCGCATCCCATGACCGGGGCCGCCCCATCAGCTTAGTGAGTTCAGCTACGACCTTCGAGCCGTTGTGGAACACCCCGTGATCACGCAGGCGCAAGAAATTATCCGAAATTACCCGACATCCCTGCGCGCGCAACCCGCCAAAGTCGTACCGCACCTGGTCGAGGTACTCGTCGTACCGCTGCCGGTCCATGTAATCAGCGGGCACCCGTTCGGTATTAACCAGCACCGTATCGATGTAGTGGCCCCCCAGGTGATCGTTTAGCACCCGGACGTGGTCGGCATCGGTGAAGTGCTCGGTTTCCCCCTTCTGCGTCATGATGTTGCAGATGTACACCACTTCGGCGGGGGTCTGCTGGATCGCCGTCCGGACGTTTTCAATCATCAGGTTCGGCAGAATGCTGGTAAACAAACTTCCTGGCCCCAGCACAATCTGGTCGGCGTGCATAATGGCGTCAATTACTTCAGGAACGGCGGCAGGTTTACTCCCGTCAAGGGTTGTCACCCACACCCGTTTAATCGTCTTGCCCACGCCGGAAATCTCGGATTCTCCGGCCAGCGTAGTTCCGTCCGCAAACTCAGCGTTGAGAACAAGGGCCGTGTTGGCAACCGGGTAAACGTGGCCATCAACCTGCATGAGCTCCGCCAACTTCTGAACGGTCGCGAAGATGTCGTCCCCCATCATTTCGGTCATCGCCGCAATGATGAGGTTGCCCATCGCGTGCCCCGCAAAGAAGTGGTCGTCAGACCGGAAGCGGTACTGGAAAATCTCCTTTTCAAAGTCACTGAGCCGCGACAGGGCCACCAGGACGTTGCGGATATCGCCAGGTGGCACCACGTTCACGTAGTTCCGCAGGATCCCCGACGAACCGCCGTCATCCGCAACCGTCACCACGGCCGTAATATCCGCTCCGGAGGCCCGCAGGTTGTTTAAAATAACGGGTAACCCCGTTCCCCCGCCGATCACAACAACGCGGGGCTTTCTTCCACGAACTGTTAGTTTCATGAGCGGTTCACGGTCTCCTTTCTCCGTTGACTATCCCGGTGGAAAAGCCGCACCGGGTACTGACCATCCTGCTGGAGGTCCGCTGCCAACCGCCGGGCAATCGCCACGGACCGGTGCTGGCCACCGGTACACCCAATCGCAATCGTCAGGCTGGTCTTTCCCTCATCGATGTATCCGGGAAGGGCGCAGCGCAACGTTTTAAGGTAGTTCTGATAAAACTCCTCGGTCCGCGGGGAGTTCATCACGTAGTCGTATACGTCCTTGTCCATCCCCGTTTTTTCCTTTAATTCCGGGACGTAGTACGGGTTGGGCAAGAAACGCACGTCCATGACGACGTCCGCGTCGATCGGGAGGCCGTACTTAAAGCCAAACGACACGACCTGCACGTGGAACGGTTCGCTTTCTGCGGTAGCAAATTCCTGGAAAATCTTTTCCCGGAGTTGCCGCGGACTAATCGAGGACGTGTCAATCACGACCGACGCCCGCGAGCGCATTTCCGCCAGCATCGCCCGTTCCTTCTTAATGCCGTCCAGCACCCGGCCGCCCATTGCGAGCGGATGAGACCGCCGCGTTTCCTTGTAACGGGCCACCAGTTCCTCGTCCGATGAATCCAAGAATACAATGCGGGGCTGCACCCCGCCCTGAGTGTCCAGTTCCTGCAGGACGTTCACGATTTCCTTATAAAATTCAGGCGACCGCGCGTCCATCACCAGCGCCACCCGCTTGTACTCCGCCGAGTTATGCAACAACTCCATCAGCTTTGGCAAAAGCAACGGGGGCATGTTGTCTACGCAGAAGTACCCGAGGTCCTCAAAGCTTTGCATGGTAACGGTTTTGCCCGCACCACTCATTCCAGTAATAATTACCAGGTCCATGTCATTGGCCATCCCAGCAACCTCCTCTCTGGTTTGCGTTTGTTCAACATTATAGCATAGGACTTTTGGGAAAACCGGCGCGCCTTAATTTATTTGCCCGGTGGTCCGGCTCCGCACCTTGTCTTTCAAATACAGTCCCGTATAACTTTCCGGCACTTCACAAATCTCCTCCGGCGTTCCGGTGGCCACCACCGTGCCACCACCGTCCCCGCCTTCCGGACCGAGGTCGATGATGTGGTCGGCGACCTTAATCACGTCAAGGTTGTGCTCGATGACCGTCACGGTGTTGCCCTTATCAACCAGCCGCTGCAATACGCCCAACAAGCGCTTAATGTCATCGGTGTGCAACCCCGTCGTTGGTTCGTCCAGGATGTAGAACGTCTTGCCGTTACTCTTCTTGTGCAGTTCACTTGCTAACTTCATCCGCTGGGCTTCGCCCCCTGATAAGGTCGTGGCTGGCTGGCCCAACTGGACGTAACCCAACCCAACGTCGGCAATCGTCTGTAGCTTCCGCCGGATCTTAGGGATGGCATCGAAAAACTCGAGTGCTTCGTCAACCGTCATCGCCAGCACCTCGGCAATGTTCTTGCCCTTGTACTCCACTTCGAGCGTTTCGGAGTTATACCGCGTCCCGTGGCACACTTCACACGGCACGTACACGTCCGGCAGGAAATTCATTTCAATCTTAATAATCCCGTCTCCATGGCACGCCTCACACCGGCCGCCCTTCACGTTAAAGCTAAAGCGCCCCTTGCCGTACCCGCGCATCTTGGCAGCGTTCGTCGTCGCAAACAGCCCGCGGATGTCGTCAAACACGCCGGTATACGTTGCCGGGTTACTCCGCGGCGTCCGGCCAATCGGCGTCTGGTCAATATCAATGACCTTTTCGAGGTGTTCCACCCCGGTAATCTTCCGGTAAGCGCCCGGTTTGGCCGTACTGTTATTGAGCTTCTGGGCCAGCGCCCGCTTTAAAATCAGGTTAACCAGTGTAGACTTGCCAGAGCCCGACACACCCGTGACCGCGATAAACTTCCCGAGCGGAAACGCCACGTCAATCTGCTTAAGGTTGTTGGCTGCCGCCCCGTAAACCGTAACGGCGTGCCCGTTTCCTTCACGGCGGGTTGCTGGCACCGGAATAAACTTCTTCCCAGCTAAATACTGTCCGGTCAAGGACTTCCGGCTACGGGCCACCTGCTTGGGCGTTCCGGCCGCCATGACCTCACCCCCATTGGCGCCCGCACCAGGCCCAATGTCAATCAGGTAATCAGCCGCCCGCATCGTTTCCTCGTCATGCTCCACAACAATCAGGGTATTCCCCAGATCACGCATCTGTTGGAGCGATTTAATCAACCGCCCGTTATCCCGCTGGTGGAGGCCAATCGACGGTTCGTCCAGCACGTACATTACCCCGGACAAATTCGATCCGATCTGGGTTGCCAGCCGAATCCGCTGGGCCTCACCCCCGGAAAGTGTCCGGGCTGACCGGCTGAGCGTCAGGTAGTCCAACCCGACGTTGTTCAAAAACGTCAACCGGTCATTAATTTCCTTGAGGATCGGCCGGGCAATCTGTTCGTCCTGCGCATCAAAGGTCAGCTTACTAAAGAACTTGGCCGCATCCACCACCGGCAGCTCCGTGGCCTCGCCGATGTTTTTACCCCCGACCTGCACGGCCAGCGCCCGCTCGTTCAGCCGGTAGCCGTGACACTGCTGGCACGGCAGTTCCGTCATGTACTTACGTAATAGTTCGCGGGTAAAATCACTGCCGCTACTGTGGTACCGCCGGTCAACGTTTGGAATCACGCCCTCAAACTGCATGTCAAGGTCGCGCGCGCCGCCCATTTCGCTCCCCTGGAACCGGAAGTGGAACTCCCGCTTTCCGGCACCGTACAGGATGGTGTGCTGAGCGGCCTTGCTGAGCTCTTCAAACGGCACGTCAAGCGGAATGCCAAACTGCTGACAGGCCTGCCGCAACATCGTCGGGTAGTACTGCGTCGTTGCTGAGTTCCACGGAACCACCGCGCCCGCTTCAATCGACAGGCTCTTGTCCGGAACAACCAGGTCGGGATCAACTTCAATCTTGTAACCCAACCCGTCACACGCCGGACAAGCCCCGTACGGCGCGTTAAACGAAAACAGCCGCGGCTCGAGTTCGCCAATCGTAAACCCGCAGTACGGGCAGGAAAAATTCTCGGAAAACTGCAGGGGTTCACCCCCAATCACGTCAACCGTCATGAACCCGTGGGTCAGCTTAAGAGCCGCCTCCACCGAATCAAAGAGCCGCGAACGAATCCCCGGTTTCACGATAATCCGGTCAACAATCACCGCAATGGCGTGCTTCTTGTTCTTTTCCAGTTCCGGCACCTCATCCAGGTCGTAGCGTTCGCCGTCAACCATCACCCGGACAAACCCGGCCCGGCGAATTTTCGCCAACACCTGCTTGTGCTGGCCCTTCTTATCCCGGACCACCGGCGCCAACAGCTGCAGCTTGGTCCGCTCCGGCAGCTGCAGGATGCGTTCGACCATCTGCTGGGGCGACTGGCGCGTAATTACGTGCCCATCGTGTGGGCAAACCGGTGTTCCAACCCGCGCCCACAACAGCCGCAGGTAGTCGTTAATTTCCGTTACCGTCCCGACCGTTGAGCGCGGATTATGGGACGTCGTTTTTTGGTCAATGGAGATGGCCGGCGAAAGCCCGTCGATGGCATCCACGTCCGGCTTGCTGGTCTGGCCTAAAAACTGGCGGGCGTATGCCGACAGGCTCTCCACGTACCGCCGGCGCCCCTCCGCGTACAGCGTGTCAAATGCCAGCGAACTTTTCCCGGAGCCGGATAACCCCGTCACCACCACCAGCTTGTTTTTAGGAATCGTGACGTCAATGTTTTTCAAATTATGTTCACGTGCCCCGTGAATCACAATCTTATTCTGTCCCACACTTTCACCTTCCGTTTACTCACCAATCTGTAGTTTCAATTCCATAATCGTATCCCGGAGCGTGGCGGCTTCTTCGTAGTTCAATTTCTTCGCCGCCCGCTGCATCTGCTGCTCCAGGTTGTTAATCAGTTCATGCTGTTCGGCGCGACTCATCTTACTAAACTCGACCTCGTTTTCGGGTTCGTCCGCATTCTCCGGCGTACCACTCGTTACGGAAATCGCCGCGCTAATCTTCTTCTTAATCGTGTGCGGCGTAATGTGGTGCTCCTGGTTGTACTGCTGCTGGAGCGTCCGCCGCCGCTTGGTTTCATCAATGGCCGCCCGCATCGAAGCCGTCACCTCATCCGCGTACATGATGACGTGCCCGTGTTCGTTCCGGGCAGCCCGCCCAATCGTCTGAATCAGCGAGCGTTCGTTGCGCAAAAAGCCTTCCTTGTCAGCATCCAATATTGCCACCAAGGAAACCTCCGGCACGTCAATTCCCTCCCGCAGGAGGTTAATGCCGACCAACACGTCAAACTTCCCCAGCCGCAGATCCCGGATAATCTTCGTCCGCTCCAGCGTCTTGATGTCTGAGTGCAGGTACTTCACCTTGATTCCCAGGTCCTTGAGGTAGTCCGTCAAATCCTCGGCCATCTTCTTGGTAAGGGTCGTAACAAACACGCGCTCGTTCTGAGCAACGCGTTTGTTAATCTCGCCCACGAGGTCGTCCATCTGACCCATCACCGGCCGCACCTCAATCTCGGGATCCAGTAGCCCCGTCGGCCGGATAATCTGTTCGGCCACGTGGTCGGTCCGGTCCAACTCGTACGGGCCGGGCGTCGCGGACATGTAGATGATCTGGTGGACGTGCTGTTCAAACTCGTTGAGCTTCAACGGCCGGTTATCCACCGCACTCGGCAAGCGGAACCCGTAATCCACCAGCACCTGCTTGCGCGCAAGGTCACCGTTGTACATCCCGCGCACCTGCGGCATCGTCACGTGGGATTCGTCGACCACAATCAGGAAATCATCCGGAAAGAAGTCCAGCAGTGTGTGCGGTGGCTGCCCGTGCTTCCGCCCTTCCAGTGGCGCCGAATAGTTCTCAATCCCCGGACAGTACCCCATCTCGCGCAGCATTTCAATATCGTAAGTAGTCCGCTGCTTGAGGCGCTGGGCTTCCAGGAGTTTACCCTCCTTTTCGAAGTAGGCCTCCCGCTCATCGAGTTCCTGCTGGATGGCCTTGATTCCCGCATCCAGGTGGACCCCGTCAATCATGAAGTGCGACGCCGGGAAGATCGCCACGTGGTCCCGGTCGCCGAACACCTCACCGGTCAGCGGGTCAATCTCACGCATCCGGTCGATTTCGTCGCCGAAAAATTCAATCCGCAATGCCCGCTCATCGTGGGACGCCGGGAACACCTCGACAACGTCGCCGTGCACCCGGAAGCGCCCCCGCTGAAAGTCGATGTCGTTGCGGTCGTATTGAATGTCAACCAGCGCCCGCAACAGATCGTCCCGCTCAAGCTGCTGGCCAACCCGCAGGGAAATCACGTGCTTCTGGTACTCCGCCGGATCCCCCAGTCCAAAGATGGAGGAGACCGACGCCACTACAATCACGTCGTTCCGCTCCAGCAACGAACTCGTCGCGGAGTGGCGGAGCTTATCAATCTCGTCGTTAATGCTGGAATCCTTTTCAATGTACGTGTCACTGGACGGAACGTACGCCTCCGGCTGGTAAAAATCGTAGTAACTAACAAAGTACTCAACCGCGTTGTGCGGGAAGAACTGCTTGAACTCGCTGTATAACTGCCCGGCCAGCGTCTTGTTGTGGGCAAGCACCAGCGTTGGCTTGTTGGCCTGCGCAATCACGTTGGAAATCGTGAAGGTTTTCCCCGTCCCGGTCGCTCCCAGCAAGATTTGTTCTTTCGTACCGTTTTGGAGCCCGGTCGTTAACTGCTGGATGGCCTGGGGTTGGTCCCCCGTTGGCTGATACTTGGACACCAGCTCAAACTGCCGGTCCGCCTGCCGTTCAATCATGCGTGCTTCCCCTCCGTTCGTACTAACTTAAAGTAATTCTATTCTACCACGCCGAACATACTTTCGCATTTCACCCGTAAAACACACTTTCCCGGACGCATTTACCCAGCCCGTTTACTCCAAACTATGCGGAAACAGCAAGAAGGCCGTGACCCCCGTCACAGCCTTCCGTGGTCCCACCCAGAACCTTAGTATATGTCCGTATTCTCTACTTAGTGTCAATCGTTGACGGGGCTAATCCCAGCGATTTCCGAACAACGTTGGAAATGTGCTGGCGTTCCTGAACCGAAACAACCTGGAAGTCAATCCCATCAAGGGTTTGGTTCGACCCCTGAGCGTAGAGACTTTTAACGTTCTTTGTCGCCCCACGGTACGATGCTAACTTCTTCATATCACCAAGCGTCAGGTTAGTCCTTACTTGGGACGAAATCGAATCGAGGAAGTTCGTGTTCAGAATCGTTGACGGGGAAATTGACTTCTTCATCAGTGCGGTAATTACCAGTCGTTGCCGTTCCTGCCGGCCATAATCACCCCGGGGATCCTGGTGCCGCATCCGCGTGAAGTTAAGGGCGGTCTTCCCGTTCATGTGTTCCGCTTCACCTTCCGTAAAGCTTGAGCCACCATAACTAAAGGTCAACGGCGACGTCACGGTGACGCCCCCAACATCGTCAATGGCTTTCCCAAGCCCACCCATGTTAACCAAAACATAGTAGTCAATCGGGACGTTGAAGTGGTTTTCAACCGTCTTGATAGCTTCCTTTGACCCACCGTAGGTATACGCCGAATTAATCTTTGCCGGCGAATACTGCGGAAAATCAGCCAGGTCAACCTTCATGTCACGCGGAATACTTACCAACGTTGTCTGATGTTTCTTGGGGTTTAGGGTCATAATCATCATCGTATCAGTCCGGCCCTTGTAATGCCGCCCCAGGGCGCCGGTGTCGGTTCCCAGAATTAAAATCGAAACGGGCTTCTTCTGCGCGAGTAAGGACGCCGTGTTCCGTGAACCACTCACGTCCACCTTCTGGTACATCTTATTCGTGGTTCCCTTTAAGTTATTGAATGCCTTTAAAGAAACCGCACCGGTTAAAATAACTAAGGCCGCCACGACCCATAAAATAACATTTCTTACAACGTGCTTCTTCTTTTTAGGAGCTTGATGGTGATCCCGCGTCCGCGATAATTTTTCATTGTCATTCATGTAACTAGCCTCTTTCGTCCGTTTCCATAAAGTAAGATGAATCCAGTTCTCCACCCCTGTAAGGTAATTACAGCGGTCTTCCCCATTTTAACATATCCGGGAACCATTCTAACGCTCCCTAGGAGAGCCACTGATTATATATTTCTTCCATGTCCCTAGTACACTTAACAATATCGAAGTTGGCGTACTCCTGCAGGGCAACCGTCCTGTGCGGTTCCTTTTCCCTATCCGCCAGAATACGCTGTCCCCATTCATCCACGTTCTGCTTGCTGAGGACGGTTAAATTATTGCTTATTTTCGCCTCACTAGGCGTGCCTTCCTGCGATGAATACACCCTTAGCCCGTTAATCTCCGCTTCAATAATTGAGGTTGCAATCCCCTCATACCTTGTCGGCAGGACGTACGCATCCAGGGCACTCAGGTATTTCTCGGGCTCCCGGACATTGCCCGTAAAAATTATTCCACTGCCCTGATCCTGCTGCATGATGCTTTCCTTGTACTTACCGTCCCCGATAAAAACACACTTAACCCCACGCACTCCTGCAAGCCGCTTGAAGATTTCGTTGGTGTATAACGGGTCTTTCTGGTCGTCCATCCGCGCAACGCACCCCACTAAGTACTCGTTGGGGGCTACACTAATTTTCTTCCTAATGGCATCGCGGTTTTCCTTTGAAAAAACAAATTTTCTAATGTCAAACCCGAAAATCAACTTAACGGTACTATTCCTGGTAAACATAAACTGCGCCGCTTCCCGGCTGACAGCACACTTCACGTCAATATTACTGTTAAGCCCTCTTTTTAAGAGCTGATGAACCAGTAATTTTTTCCCCAGCTGCTTGGAACTATGCGAATGAACGATCACCTTTTTCCCCAGCTGCTTTGCCCACTTAGCTTCGAAGTAGGAAAAGGCATACGAAGAATGAATATGCACGACGTGATAGTTCTTCATCGCTTCTGTTAATTCCTTTTTATATTTAAAAAGGTGTTTTGCCTTAGGACTCAGGTGGTAGACCCTTCCCCCCATCTCCTGAATCTCCGGCTCAAAGTAATTTTCCTCCGGTGAATGAACCACAAAGTCAAACTGATAACGCGTCCTATCCAGGTTTTTATACATTCCCATCAGGAAACGCTCAATCCCGCCCATGTTCATACTCCCGGGTAAAATTTGTAAAATTCTCTCAACCAAAATTATGATTCCCTTCTTGCGGTCATTCCGCAAATGATTCTCTTTAAGAGCCCAATCATATAATCAAAAGCGGCGTTCTTATGGTAAAACACCGTGAACAACACGTTATAAAGAAACACACTAAGAATAATATTAACAACTATCTGTAATAATACGTTTGATACGTTCCACAAAACAAAAATGGAAATAAGCCTGATTACCGCAACGCTCACGACTGCCGTGACCGTATACTTAATGAACACCTTATAGTACTCAAAAACGCTTGAGCGGAGCCCATACCTGTATAAAATCAGCGGTTCAATCCAGAGGTTCAAACACGTCATACTGATGATGGTCCCCAGCAACGTTCCCAGGATTCCCAGGTGCTTTGCCAGAATGATGGAAAAACCAACGTTGACCACCGCTTCAATTAACGGCAAAAACCGGTCATACCAGTAGATTCCCAACGCATCCCGGTAAGTCAACACCGGCCTTCTCATCTGATAAATGTAAAAGTTCAGGACAATGGCAATCAGCACACTCTCTTTTAGAACGAAGACGCTTCCGACCCATATCCTGATGAACGGGTTAAAGACCATATACAGGCAACACGAAACAAACGAAATCAGCCAAAAACTAAGAAAGAACACCTTTTCAAAGTTGTCTTTTAGTTTTCCGGTCGTCTCCGCCCCCAGGTTCCCCACGCTGGCAATTACCGAGTTAAAAATCTGCCCAAAAACGATGTTTAGTGCGTTGGTCACCATCTGGTAGTTTGAATACTTCCCCACTTCAACGATCCCAGAGAACCTGGAGATAACAATGTTATCAGTTGACGTGACCACCGTCCCACCAATCTTGTGCAGGCTCATTGCGTACGTATTCTTCGCGATTAACTTGAGGGTCTTGGAATCTAACTTCTTCGTATCCTTCTCCAGCAAATACGGATACATTTTATCCGCCTTTTTTGAAATCAAAAAGTTCTGAACGAACGTGAAGAAGATCATTACCAGGAGGTATACGACGTAGTTCCTGGTAACCACCAACAGGATCCCTTGAATGATATTCATTATTACAAACGAGGCATACGTATACACGACGGTAATGTGCCTGTATTGATCCGCAACGATTAGTGACTTTTTGTACGAGTAAAAGTAGGAGATTGAACTATTAATGATAAACAGGATAAAAATTAGGTCTAAGTGGTGAATATTCCCCCGGTGCACAAAAAAGGGCAGGGTCGGCACGAGCAGTACCCCAACAGCAAAAACAACAATGCCAATGGAAATATAGGCCCGCTTATAGAGCTTCATTAACGCCTTAATCTGTTCGACATCGTTTTCGGCTAGGGGTTTATATAAGCTATAATTAATCGCCGACCCGATCCCTAGTTCCGTTAACGACAGGGCCGAAACGATACTCGTAAATAGACTGTCCACCCCCAGATAATCCTTGGAGAGCGTGTGCACGAATACAATCCGTAGTATAAAACTAGCTAATAGCCCAAAAACCTGCCCCACTACGGCATATATAATATTTTTTACTGAGTTTTTTGTTCTGCTTTCCAATATTATTACCTACTCATAAATATCCTTAACGGAACCGGATAATCATTGTAAATCGTTGAATAGTTGAAGTAGCTCAATTCGCCGGAGAAAATCGTGAATAAGAAGCAGAAAACAACGAGCGCTATCCCCAAACAAATCTTCCTATTCCCTGTTATTATTTTTCCTTCAATCCCGTCTGCCAATAGCAACGGAACAAACTGGTAAAAGTAATACGACAACCTGGCGACGTACACAAACCGCATCCCGATAATTGAGAAACAAATCCCGATCATTATCAAAGTCAGGTATTTATTCATGTACTCTGGCATTTTATCCCTTGAGCCGTGAAAGAGGGCAATAACAAGAAGGTAAAAGGCCAGGTTGATAAACGGTCCCAGCATCAACCGCAGCTGGACCTTTTGGAAAATTGCCAGGTAGATTGCGTACTTTACGAAAACCGGAATCTTTACTATGAGTTCGATACACGGGACAATAAAGACCGCCAACATGCAGGCCGCCCCGACCGAATAAGCTAACTTCCGGGCGCTGAACCGCGCGTTCCGCACAACGACAAAAATTATTCCGATGATAAGGGCCGAAACGTGAAAGAGGCTCGCCAAAAAGGTTAGGCCGCAAAAAAGCAGATACCTCTTTTTCTGTAAGGCAAAATATGCGAAGGACATGATTAACATTGCCATGTACTGCTTTAAAATGTTGCACGACACGGCAAAAAAGCCCGCTAACAGCCATATCATCACCGAGTAGCGCGGGTTCGCTGAATGCTTCCTAAAAATCATCCACAGCATTAAAACAAAAATTGCCGTGGTGACAAAGAAGATGGTGTATGACCCCCCGATGTACTTTTGTACCAGGTAGCATAACGCTTGAAAGGCGTTCTGATACCTGAACGTTATGACTGCTTTCAGAGAACTGAAGTAACTGAGAATCTCGTTGTATAGAACATAGTAGACTTCACCGTCCGATGAAAAATTACAACTAATCGCGGAGACAACGCCCAGGGCAATCAGGCTAACCAGCGCCCCCCGTTTTTTATTGTGCTTAAAAAGGCGATTACAAAACAGGAGGAACGCAACAACCAGCAAGCATACTAACGTATACTTCAAAGAAAAAACAAACATCCTTGTTACTCGTGGCATAGTGCTCCTCCTATCTACAATTCAAAGGCCGACTTTTCCGCGAACTTTAACCCGTACAGCTCCCGTAACCTTTGGGTGCTGCTATCAAAGACCGCCGCGTCAACCTTAGCGGTATCGTTGATACAGATAACCTTATGCGTCCCCTTTTTAATATCCTTCTCGATCTTCTGCAACTGGGTTAAATCATACTTCTTCCCAAAGCGGTAACTCCTTGGCTTGAAATTTCCTAGCGCCAATTCCTGGTACCGGATTCCGTTAATGGAGACATCCTCCGTACCCCGGAACCGGTTGCGCATCGTCCGTTCCACGTAGTCATGATTATCACTTATAAACCGCTGAAAGCTGCTCCTCGTAAACGAAAAGGGAATATGCGGGTCCACAAACCGCGTAAAGCGCGGCCATGGAAGGAGGCACAGACTTAACACGTTCCAGTAACCATACTTAAGATTGAAGTACTTAAAGGGTGCCTTTAGCATGACCCGCTTCTTGTTAAACCTTCTGTTGACGGTAATCACGTTGTTAGCGGTGATGTGGTCAAAGTCCTCGATGGGCATAATCGCATTCTGGGCGGCAATGTCCTTAGGAAGACCCGTTCGCATGTCAAAGAAATCATCCGGCTTGACGTAATCATTTAAAAAGATGTCGTCGTTAAACACCACAAAATGTTCCGCAAGGCCGGCAATATTGTTAATACTGAGCTCAATGACGTTCGAATTAAAGGTCGGTAAGTACTTCTCTGCGATGATGTCCGTGTGGTCAACCACCACGACCTTTTCGGCATCCCTATTAAACCAGCGGGGAAGCTGATTGTCGGTGATTAAATAAATTTTATGCACCCACGGCGCGTATTTTTCAACCGCCCTAAACCAGTACTTAAATATCCCGTAGTCGCGAAAGCGCTCATCACTTTCCTCCTTGAGGAAGGGCTTCCTCTTGGAGATTAGCTGGGGATCACTTCCATCTACCCATGTCACCACGAAGTCTATATTAAAGTCCATAACACTACTTCTACTTTCTGTATTCGCCCATTAAATCCCTGTAAACGTTATTGGTTTTGTCTAACATCCCTTGAATTTTAAAATCCTGTTCGTACAAACGCCGGGAATTTTCGCCCATCTTGGCTAGTAACCCTGGCTTATTAACCGCTTCTTCCAGGCACCGGCCAATGCTCTCCCGGGTATTATCCACGCGAAAACCGTTAGCGGCACTGACAATTTCAGGAATCCCCCCAACATTTGAGGCGATGATTGGCTTCCCGAGCGGAAGTGCCTCTATCAGTGAGATTGGCAACCCCTCAAAGTTAGAAATCAGCACCACAACGTCGGCGCGCTCATAATACCGCGTTACGTCCTTGACGGCGCCCATAAAAGAGAACGTCGCAGTCGCTGAACCAACAAGCTGCTTGCACTTCTCGAGAAACTCCCCTTCCCCCAAAAAAGTAACGTGTACCCTACCTGAAAGGGCGCTCTTTTTTATCGTATTAATTAATAATTCCTGGTTCTTGGGCGTGGCAAACCGCGCCGCCATGCAAAGTTCTAGTTTGTCAGTGGCGTGCTCCTCAGGGGGCCACTGTTGATCCTCAACCCCGTTATGGATGACGATTCCCTTATTTTTCTTTTGGAATCCCCTTAGTTGGGTGTTCCATAAATCCCGGTCGAACCGTGAAACAAAGATTATTTTATCGGTAAAGGGAACCAGGGCCCGTTCGACTATTTTGGCAAACCGCTCCCGGTTCTTCCCCACTCCTGGGGTGAAGGAGCTGCCGTGAACCGTAAAAAGGACTTTCACGTTCAGCCCAATTGAAGCAATCCTTCCCACCGTTCCCGCAACGGTCGAATGGAGGTGAACAATGTCAGGCTTGGAGCGCTTGAGAATCTTCCGGAGCTTACCCACGGTGATTAACACCTTATCTGGCCTTAAACTATTGGTCAGCGTTGCTACCTGGTAGACCTTGACCTGGGGGAAGTTCTGTCGCACGTCATCCACCAGTCGGCCACACTCGCCGACAACCAGCTCGACGACATTTCCCCGCGTAACCTGGTCCTTAATTAGACTAAACACGTGGGATTGTGCGCCCCCCCATGTCCCTTTAGTAATTACGTATACGATCTTCATTACCTTGCTCCATCACCTGTTAAAACAACGCGCACCGTTTCGAGGATAATCTTGAGGTCCTCCTTCAAACTGATGTTATCCATGTAATACTTATCAAGCTTGTATTTCTCCTCAGGAGTAACGTCATACCCGCCGTGAACCTGAGCGTAGCCGCTTAGCCCGGGGAGAACCCGGAGCCGTTGCTCAAACCCCTTAACTTCCTCACTGAACTTTTCGGTTAATTCGGGCCGTTCCGGGCGCGGGCCAATCATACTCATGTCCCCCTTGATAACGCTCCATAGTTGGGGCAGCTCATCAATCCGTGTTTTGCGGATAAACTTGCCGACCCGTGTTACCCGGGAATCGTTCTTTGATGCCCACACAGCCCCGCTATTCTTTTCAGCATTCGTATACATTGAGCGTAACTTGGTTACCTTAAACCGTTTCCCCATTAACCCAACGCGTTCTTGGCTGTAGAACATACTCCCCGGGGTTTCCAACTTAACCAAAACCCCGAAAAGTAACACGATTGGGCCCGTTACAACCATTAATCCGCTCGCTGATAAAACGTCAAATAGCCGTTTAACCGGTAAATAAGCGCTTTTAAGCGGTGCCTTCAGCTTGCGCTCGTACGAATAGCTGGTGGACACCTCCTCGGTCGCCTCAACCCTTTTCTGTTTTAGTGCCTGGCGTTCAGCTGGTTGAACCCGGCTTAACCGTCGGACTTGGGAAATTCCCTTTGGTACGTTACTTCTCACGCCTCTGCATCTCTTTCGTTGTCACCGTAATCCCAGTACTTCTTTAACCCGGTTTCAATGTCATAAACCGGCTTGTAGCCTAAGCCCGCTAACTTACTAATATCAGCATATGAGTACTTAATATCACCCTGCCGGGCAGCTTCCTGCTTGACAGCGAGCTTCTTTCCCGTAATCCTCTCGTACGCCGCAATCATATCGTTAACGCTTGTCTTCTTCCCGGCAGCAATGTTGTACACGCCGTGGGCTTCGGCCGCCTTATCTCCGCGAGTCAACAGAAGCAGCGCATTAATAACATCATCAATGTAAACGAAGTCCCGCACCTGTTCACCATCACCGTAGAGGGTGAACGTCTTCCCCTCGCGAATGCAGTCCGTAATAATCGAAATGACTCCTGAATACGGGGAAGCAGGGTTCTGCTTGGGACCAAAAACATTGAAAAACCGCACCGCAACCGTTGGGAGACCGTACAAATTACCGTAGTCAATCATGTAGCGTTCCGACGCGAACTTGTCGATTGCATACGGTGTTAACGGCTTAATTCGTGACAGTTCCGTCTTTGGTAGCTGCGGGTCGTCCCCGTAAACCGCGGCCGAGGACGCAAACAGAATTTTCTTAACCGGCAGTTTCCGCTTCCGAATGACCTCTAGCAGAAAAACGTTTGCCTCCTGGTTGACCTGGTGGGTTTCGTACGGGCGGGCAACTGAATCCGCCACGCTCGCAACCCCGGCAAATAAGTAAATATAATCAAACTTGTTCTTTACTAATAAGTGTTCCATGAACTCCTTATTAGTAATCGACTCCTCGTAAAACGTCACCTGGTCCGAATCCGGAATGTTTTCAACTAACCCCATTGATAAATCATCAACGATTGTGACCCTGTCTCCCTGGGCGACTAAGCGGTCTGCAAGGTTTGAGCCGATAAACCCCGCACCACCAGTAATTAAAACGCTACTCATAAACAGTTATCCTTTCTATTTCCTGCTCTTAAAAAGCTTATCCCATAAACTCTTTTTCTTCATTCGAATCGCTTGAATTTCTGGTACCGGGACATCCTCGCCGTTTAAAATCGCCTTGGCATTTCCAGTATATGTAACCGCCTTGTCACGGTCATTATCAGCCAGTTTCTGATAAGCAGCACTCATCCGGCTCCTTCTCCCCTTATACGCGTGGGCGTCCGAAGAAAAGGTTGTGCCAAGGTTGGCATCAATAATCTCCTGTGTTAACTGGGTAACATGCTCACCAAAGGCGTCCAGGTAACTGCTTGCCGTTAGTTGGGTCAAGCACCCAGCCCTAACCATGTCATAGAGCAACTGATGATTGCGTTGGATCCCCTGATTCCGCTCAGGATGAACGATTACCGGGGTAATTCCCCGGGTTTGCAACTCCGGCAAGATGTTGCGCATAAAATATTCCGGAACGTGCGTATGGGGGAACTCCAACATAAGGTAGCGGTTCCCCGCATCAGCATATAAAACGTCGTCATGGTCGATTGCTTCAATCAGGTGCTCCGTTAAGTGCACTTCCTGTCCCGGAAAAACCTTCAGCGGAATTTGCTCCTGCTCGAGGGCCTGCTGGAACGCCTGCGTTCTTTCAACTACATCCTTTTTATGATTAACATAGTTGCTATCCATGTGATGGGGCGTGAGTAACATGTGCGTTACCCCGTCCGCAACTGCTTCTTGGGCTAATTCCAGGGAAGTTGCTAAGTCCGGGGAGCCATCGTCGACGCCCGGTAAGATGTGCGAATGTAAATCAACCAGTGTCATTACTTTCTCCCTCTTTTTTTCGAGCCCCTTCTTGAAGAATCGCTACTCCCATAGTAGCTGCTGGCGTAATATCCCCCGTAATAGCCACCATAATAGCCGCTTGCCTTTTGGGCGGTAAACCTGTTCATAATGACCCCCAAAATGTTGGCGTTCACCTGCTTGAGGAGCTTAACGGCGCTGGTCACCGCATCCTTGGTTGCGATTCCCTGGGGCACGACCAACGCAACGCCGTCTGCCCGGGCGGCAACAATCTGGCCATCAGTAACCGTATCAACCGGAGGGGCATCCAGAATAATGAAATCGTACTTCTCCTTTAAGAAATCCAATAATTGGCTTAACCGGTCGGACCCCAGCAATTCCGCCGGGTTTGGTGGAATCGGGCCGCTCGTTAAAACGTCTAAGTTTTCGACCTCCGTTTTATCAATCATCTCAGAAATATTCACTGTCCTGGACGAGGAAGTAATGATGTTCGATAGGCCATAGCGGTTTGACACGTGAAATGTCCGGTGAACCGTTGGTCGCCGCAAGTCAGCATCAACCAACAGTACCCGCTTCTTTTCCTCTGCCCAGGTAATTGCCAGGTTGGCACTGACCGTTGATTTTCCTTCAGACGGCAGGGCCGACATAATTGCTAGGATTTTAAAATTCGGGTCTAGGAACGAAAACTTCAGGTTGGTCCGAATCGTCCGGTACTGTTCTGAAATCCCTGACTTCGGGTCGTCGCGGGTAATTAACGCGACCCCGTACTTCATGCTATCCTCGTCAAGCTTTGTTTTATTCTTTTTAAACCGATCAAAAAGTCCCATCAATTAAACCCTCCGTTTTCCTGAACCACGTGAAGTAATCCGGCCCGTTGAAATCAACTTCTTAACCTTACTTGCTGGAATTTCACTAATAATTCCGAGGTTATTCAATTCAAGGTCATCCGTAATAAACGATTCATCCGTAATCGTCCAGTCCAGTTCATTGGAAACAAATGCTAAAATCAAGCCTAAAACCAACCCGATAACGATTCCGATAATCGTATTCAACCCGACCTTCGGCGAAACCGGTGAAGAATTGGCAACGGCCTTTGACAAGATCGAAACATTATTTATACTCATAATCTTCTTGACCTTGGTCTTAAAAACATCCGCAGTGGTATTAGCAATCGCCGCCGCTAGTTGCGGGTTCTTTGCCTTTACGGCAACCGTGAACACCTGTGAATTTTGCTGGTTGCTAATGCTGATGCACTTCCGGATTGCTCCCGCACTAATGTGGTAACCCTTATCAGCAAGCCGCCCACTTACCGTATTAAGAATTGTCGGGCTAGTAATAATGTCCTTGTACGTACTTATCATCTGGACATCCGCTTGAATTTGCCCCTGAGCATTGATTTGTTCCCGCGAATTATCGACTTTCCGGTTAACGAGAATGTCCGTGCTTGAACTATACTTGGGTGTAATAACAAAGAGTGAAACAAATAACGTGAGGACTGCGCAAATCACCGTTGTCCAAATAATTACATTCTTCCGCTTTCGCAAAATCCCCAAGACTTCACCAATGTCGCTAAATCTTAATGAATCCCGTTGGCTATCCGCCTCGTTCATGTGAATATCCCTCCTGATAACTATTTCTCCTGATAATTATTTTAAATTGTTAAATAACTTTTTGACAAGCGCCGTTAACCCGTCTTTACCGTTTGAATCGTTGCTCATCAACACAACCCCGGTCTTGCCATCCTGACTAACCGCAACCGCCGTCCGGTAGCCGGTAACCTTCCCCGAAGCATAATACATGGTACCCTTCTTAATCAGCCTTCCAGTGGGCTGACTCCCAGTAAAGTTGGGGTTATTCCCATAATTTTTAATCAAAAACTGGGTCAGCCGGAGCATTTCCTTCGGAGTGGCCACCAGCTGATTCCGCCCCATCTGGCTGTTCATTGCCTTTGTCACGGTGGGATCGGAAACCGCATGCCCGTCATTGTACGGGGTTGCCAGCTTATCATTATCAATCTGCGATACAAACTTAACCCCGGTTAGACCGTTCGGCTTGAGGAACGTATCGGTAATATAGCTGCGATACGACTGGTTTGTTACCTGGGAGATAATCCCTTCAAGCAACACGTAATTAACCTCTTGGTAATCATATTGTCCCGTTGATCCTGCCTCAGCATGATCAATGTTCCAGTTCAACACGTTTGATAGCTGATCACTTGGAACCGAATTATTTGATAGTCCCGATGTCATGTTCAAAAGCGACCGCACCGTCACCCTGTCCGGGGTTGACAACGAGCTGTAATACTCGTTAATCGGCGTCGAAAGTTTTAGCTTTCCCTGATCAACCAGGTGCAAAATCGCTGCCGCCGTCAGCATATTCTCCGTGTCGGTCGCGAGGTAAAACTTGCCGTCCATCTGACCGGCGTTTTTTCCCGTAAAATATGTTTGAGAAACCTTTCCGTTCCTTGCAATTACGTAGGCGCCAGTATAATTTTCATCCGTTAAGTCCTTACGGATGCTTTTTAGACTAGCATCCGTATCCACCTTGGCAGGCCCCTTCTTCGGCCTTAAAAAGTCCGTGTCCACAGAATTAGTATGCGCAACCTTCTGGTAGATGACATGCGCCATATTGTTCGTATTATAGCGCGCAAGGACATAGCCCCCCGCACCGAGAGCGACAATTAGCCCCGCGGCCCAACCGATTGCCTTTTTCGTCATAAAACCTGTTCACTTCTCTCCCGAAAAATATGAGTTCTTTCTCATACACCACATGTTTGAGTGTATCATAATTCCACTACTTTCTTCCAAGTATCGTAAAAATCTAACCTTTTATAAACGATTTTAATCGTTTCCCTTTATCCGTGCAACTATCGGCGTCCTTAAAGGCCTTTAAATCGCGAAATAAATTAGCCAAGTACAATAGTTTTCTATTACATATGCGATGGTTATCCGGTTATTGCCATATTAATGAATGGACTGTGCCTTAACGTATGTTACAATACAGGTGCAATGAGTACGAAGATGTCGACGCACATCGTGACATGCCAAAGTCACAAAAACGTCCGGGCGTTCCATTTTGGGGCGCTCTTTTTATACTTCAAATTAACTAAAAAACAGCACTGGCATATTCACACACCAGTGCCATATATCGTAAACTACAACTTTGTGTTCATACCTTAACTCTGCTCACAAAACACGTCATTCCAAAAGCCTGGTATAGCAATGATTAACCCCGTTTTTTTGTGTGCATTTCGTGTGCAAGTCGTGTTCGCGAGCACGAAAAAAGCCGGTTTTTACCGACCGTTATAAAAAGAAAAACGCCGATATATCAGCGTTTTGGAAAGTATCAAACTGTTAAATATGCGGGTGAATGGATTCGAACCATCACGGTCTAAACGACCACCAGATCCTTAGTCTGACGCGTCTGCCAATTCCGCCACACCCGCGAAACAATACCATTATACCAAGCCCGCGATGAATGTCAACGATTTTTTGCAGCCAGAGAAATACGGCCCCCACACCGGGCGCAAACATACCGCCGTGGATCCATTCGCCGTTGTCGCAAAATCTGCGCCCCGCACTGGCGGCACACGTAAACGTACTTTGGCGGTCGCTTCTGGGCTGGGGCATACCGCCACCCGTCGACCCGCGCCAACAATACCTTAAAATCATGATCGCGGTGCATGTATCCCTTACCGGTTAGGTGGAGGTGGTAATGACACAGCTCGTGCTTAATAATCCCCGCTAACGCATCCTGGCCCGCCGTAATCATCCGCGGATTAATCTCAATGTTGTGCGTTGCAAGCAAGTACCGCCCGCCGGTAGTCCGCAGCCGGCGGTTAAACGTCGCTTGGTGGGTAAACGGCCGCTGAAACGCCGTTAGGGAAAGCTGTTCCACTAACCGTTGCAACTCCTCATCCGTCATTCCGTTTCCTCCCGCATAATAAATCCGGGATTCGCTCATGAACCCCGGAAAGACTTTCATAATATAACTACGCGTTATTTCCAAAAATCATCGAATACCGTAATCGGAAGGTGCCGCTTATGTTGCGTCTTCTGGTACCACTGCTCAATCTTCTCCGCCGCGTCAGCCGCAACGTCCTTTCCTTCGAGATAATCGTCGATATCATCGTACGTTACCCCCAACGCCACCTCATCCGGCAATGCCGGCCGGTTATCCTCGAGGTCAGCCGTCGGGGTCTTTTCGTACAGGTGCGCCGGAGCACCGAGCAACTCCAGCATTGCCCGTCCCTGGCGCTTATCCAACCGCCAAATTGGAGTAATGTCGGCCCCGCCGTCACCAAACTTGGTGTAGAAACCAGTGACCGCCTCAGCCGCATGGTCCGTTCCCACGACCGCACCGTGAAATTCCCCGGCAATCCCGTACTGGGCAATCATCCGCTGCCGCGCCTTAATGTTTCCCTTATTAAAGTCACTCACGGTCAACCCGTTTTTCTCCAAGGCCGCCACCATGGCATCGGCCGCCTCCTTGATGTTGACCCGCACCGTGCGGTCAGCACCGATAAAGTCGATCGCGTCCAGGGCATCCTGCTCATCAGCCTGTTCCCCGTACGGCAGCCGCACAGCGATAAACTGGTACTCATCATCGCCGGTTTCCTCCCGGAGCTCACTAATCGCCATCTGGGACAGCTTCCCCGTCAGCGTTGAGTCCTGGCCCCCGGAAATTCCGAGCACAAGGGACTTTAAAAACGTGTTTTTCTTCAGGTAATCCTTCAAAAAGTCAACTGATCGCCGAATCTCCGTCTGCGGGTCGATTGAGGCCTGCACGCACAAGGCGTTAATAATTTCCTGCTGCATTGGGCGCATTATTTCTCTTCCTTTCCGTTGGTTGCCTGCTGCGCAACCTGTTGCCGAACCTTCTTAATCATCCTCATCCGGTTGTCATAACACTTCTGGGACAAGTCCACCGGATAATCCTGCGGGTTGAGGTCTCGCTTATACTCGTTCCATAAATTACTGAGCCGCTCCCGGGAATAGTCCCGCACCGTTTCCAGTGACGGGAGCTCGTAGACCTGTTTACCATCCGCAAAAATCTCCCGCAAAAGCGGCCGGGCCTGGTAATCCCGCACCGTCTTATTAATGTACGTGTACTGGGGGTGGAACATGTACAACTCATCCTGGTTCTGCGGTTGCTCGTCTAGGAGGGCAACGTAATCTCCCTCCGACTTTCCGTCGCTCTTGCGGGTAATCCGCCACACCTGCTTTTGCCCGGGCGTGGACACCTTTTCGGCGTTGCTGGAAATCTTAATCGTATCCTCCAGCTCGCCGCTCGCATTTTCCATGGCCACCATCTTATAAACCGCCCCGAGCGCCGGTTGGTCATATGCAGTGATCAACTTCGTTCCGACACCCCACGCATCAATCTTGGCTCCCTGCATCTTCAAGCTGGTAATCGTCTTTTCATCCAGATCGTTTGACGCGTAGATGTGTGCGTTAGGAAAACCGGCTTCATCCAGCTGTTCCCGCACCCGTTTGGAAATGTAAGCCATATCACCCGAATCAATCCGAACACCCTGGAAGTTAATCCGGTCGCCCATTTCCCGCGCAACCCGGATAGCGTTAGGCACCCCACTCCGAAGCGTATCGTAGGTGTCCACCAGGAAAACACAGTCGTGGTGGGTTTGGGCGTACGCCATAAATGCATCGTAGTCGTTCTGGTACGCCTGGACAAGCGCGTGGGCGTGGGTCCCGCTAACGGGAATCCCGAACAGCTTCCCCGCGCGGACGTTACTCGTCGCGTCAAACCCACCAATGTAGGCGGCCCGGGTCCCCCACAGCGCCGCGTCAAACTCCTGCGCCCGGCGCGTTCCGAACTCCATCAAAAGGTCATCCCCGCACGCCGACCGCACCCGGGAAGCCTTCGTTGCGATTAGGGTTTGGTAGTTAACCGCGTTGAGGATCGCCGTTTCAACCAACTGGCAATCCACCAACGGTCCCCGAATCTCAATGAGGGGCTCATTGTTAAACACCACTTCCCCCTCCACAACGGACCGGACGGTTGACCGGAACTTGAAGTGTCGGAGATAGTCGATAAAAGCAGCCGGATAATCACCCACCTGTTGCAGGTACGCCAGGTCGCTTTCGGTGAAACGAAGGTTACGAATATAATCTACGACCCGTTCAAGGCCCGCAAAAATCGCATACCCGTTTTCAAATGGAAGTGACCGGAAGTAAACCTCAAACACCGCCTGGCGCTGGTCAATTCCCTGCTCCCAGTAGGTTTTAATCATATTGATTTCGTACAAATCAGTATGAAGGGCCAGGCTATCATCCGGATATTGTTGTTGCATCTGTAATTCCCCACTTATTCTTTATCGTCGAATACCTTATAATAAGCATTGTTTGTGGTAATTCTACCACACTTTATTTTAAATTTGGACTGCCGGTAGTAGTTCGCCAGCACGAGAGGAGGTTCCCCGTGAATTTTAGTACCAGTAACGTTCTTGGCATTCCGTTTGTCAAGGCAACCATGCAGGAAGTTGTTGCCCAGCTCATTGCTGACCATCAGGCTGGGCTGAACCGGTTCATTGTGACGGCTAACCCGGAAATTGTCCTCGCTGCCCGCAAGGACCCGGCCTACATGCAAGTACTCCAAACAGCCGATTACGTGACGGCCGACGGGATTGGCATCGTAAAGGGCGCCGCACTGCTCGGAAATCCCGTTCCGGAGCGGGTGACCGGTTTTGACCTGATGCGCACTCTCCTCCAACACGCTGACCTTCACCACGACCGCGTCTTTTTCCTGGGCGCCAAGCCAGCGGTACTCCGGCAAACCCTTGCCGCCGTTCGGAAGCAATATCCCGGGGTGGTTATCGCTGGAAGTCACGACGGCTATTTTGCCCCTGATAAGGCTACGGAAGTTGCCACCCAGATAAAGGCCGCCCGCCCCGCCTTTGTTTTTGTCGCCCTCGGCTTTCCCAAACAAGAAATGTTTATCCATCAATTTCGGGACCAAACGCCCGCCCTGTGGATGGGAGTCGGTGGCAGTTTCGATGTGTTAGCCGGCGTGGTTCAGCGGGCCCCGCAGAGTTGGCAGGAGCACCACGTTGAGTGGCTGTACCGTCTTCTTCAGAATCCCCGGCGTGTGGGGCGGATGATGGCCCTTCCCCACTACCTGGCACTCATTCTATGGCACAAGTTTACTAATAAACAAAACTAAAAAACCGGCAGGAAAAAGTGGACGCTCCAGCCCCAGTTCTCCTGCCGGTTCACTATTAACGATTTTACCGGTTATTTTCTAAGTAAAACTCAAACCGGTCTCCTACGTACTGGGTCCGGGTGTATTCAAACGGCCGCCCGTCCCGCAACTCGGTGACCTGCCGGAGCCGCAAGAGGGCCGCGCCCCGCTTAGTATCCAGGTACTCCGCAATCCGTTCAGAGGCAAGCGTTGCCGAAACGGTCTGCTGGGCTCGCCCAATCGCATATCCCCGGTCCTGCAGGGCCTCATACAGGGAAGTGGTGACCTCCTCCCTGGCAAACGAAGCAACCAGGTCGGCTGGCACCGTCGTCACCTCAAAGCAAATCGGCACCTGGTCGGCATACCGAATCCGCTCCATCCGTAATACCTGCGCCTTATCGTTCAGGCGCAGCCGTTCCCGTTCACTGAGCGTTGGCGTTGTAATCACGTACGAGATGGTTTTACTGGATGGAACCTTCCCCTGCGAGCGGGTCAGCTCGGTGAAACTGGTCACCCCCGCCATCCGGTCCTGCACCTTCTGGCTGGCCACAAACGTTCCCGCCCCAACACGGCGGTCGAGAATTCCCTCGTCAACCAGCGTTTGGATGGCCTGCCGGAGCGTCATCCGCGATACCCC
This sequence comes from Candidatus Ligilactobacillus avistercoris, assembly GCA_019119415.1. Classification (GTDB taxonomy): domain Bacteria; phylum Bacillota; class Bacilli; order Lactobacillales; family Lactobacillaceae; genus Ligilactobacillus; species Ligilactobacillus hohenheimensis. The sequence goes on from DWXB01000012.1 coordinate 26,557, forward strand.
AAACTGCTCCGCGAGAATCCGCTCTGCGGGAATGCGGTCGCCAACCTGCCACTTACCCTGTTCAATCGCCTGCCGAATTTGATTATGAATTTGAATGTAGATTGGTGATCCCATCCATTTTGCCTCACTTTTCACCGTTATCGTTAGGTTTAATGATAGCACAAATCACGGGCCGATTTGCCCCCGCCAGCTACCATTCGCCATAACTGAAAAAAGGAGTAGCCCTACTACCCCTGACTAGACATTGTATTCTCAATTACCTTACGAAATCCATGGAAATATTTTCCCAAATAAACTTATCCAATTCATTAAGTTTGAATAGGGTCCGGATGGTCTTTCGCCGTTTCTCTAACATAGACATTACCATTAGGATAAAAATCAATCACACGCTGTTCATAAAAAGAGAAAACCACTTTCTTCATAGAATAAAAATCCTTAAACCCTAATTTACGGACTAATCTCTGTTGGCCATCACAAACCCTGGCTAAGTTACTATATAACGCATTTACTCGATGTCTCGGATTTATAGCCTTCATAAACTCTAACAAAACACATACAACAGTCGCTAAATTATGACGATTTAATATCAAGTATTTTTTGTACGTATTAGGAAGGGATGGAATCCTTCTCACTTTCAAATCAACAAGATTCCCGTTGTGACAACAAATATTCCTAACCAAGTTTAGCATTCCTAAGTAACTAAGCAACGTTTCTTCGTTCATTTTGAAAAACGAAGCAACTGACTGCCGTCTTTTTCGAGACATTAACTTTATTAAATGAACGCTTTCCCCCATTGTTAAAGCGTTAACCATTAACCATACCGGAGGAAAAACACCTGAACTTTCAAAGTTATACTTTTCTATATCATGAAACGAAGAGTTACGAATCTTCTTTTGAATATTAGAAAGAAACCGCAATTCCTCTTGCTTTACTTTAAACTTGTTCATCGTTTGGTCATGCAAATAACGATTCTTTGAATTTCTCTGACACCACGTACCAAACTTTAAATATTCGTATGGTCCTTCTTCGCCTAAGACATTAGCAATCTGTACATTTAAAGCACATTCTATATCTGTAATAATTTGGAAAATAACTTGTTTTAATGCCTGGTCCCTATAATACCGGTTAACCAAGTCTCCAAAATTCAAACAAACGTATTGATTAATTTCCTCACTCCAAAAGGCATAGGCATATTGTTTAAGCTTGTAATATCCTATTGTATTAATAGAACTTATATTCTTTTTGGTCGGTCGCGCATCAGATATTCCACGTTCTCTAAAAAGCGCTAATAACTCTTCGGATTTTAGATTAATATATTCTTTTCTCATATTGCAAACCCTTAGAACTTACAGCTGACTAAAAAGATAAAACTATACCTGATTTTCAAGAATGCTTCCTTGTCACTAATCGAGAAACAAAACCGATGTTAGTTTCTTCATTCAACTGTAAGTATTAAACAAAAAAGCCTGCTCTAGCAACGTGTGCTTTAACGAGCAGGAATGACATCTCTGCTATCATGATAGCAGATCGTATTAAAAAAGCAACTACTTTCTTCCGCTAAAAACTACAAATTATATTGCACACAATTAAAAATAATAATCAAATGCTTTGAGATAAGTCTTTAGACAGAAAACGCCAAAAAGAGCTGGCATTTCCCAAAAGAAATCACAACTAATTCCATTTTTGGGGATACATTAACCAGTAAGATAGAGTCATAACTCTAAATACTACAGAGTCGCAAAATTTAACAAAGAGCCGTTACTTCATCAACCGCCCGAAGGAGTATGTCCGCTGAAGATCAAGGTTCTGGTCCAACACATTTAGGTCGGCATCCTTCCCCGGCGCAATTCCGCCCTTCTGTTCCAGGTGGAATTCGCGTGCCTGGTTAACCGAGGACATCTTAACGGCGCCCTCAATCCGGCAGCCCGTAAACTTGATAATGTTCTTGAATGCCACGTTAAACTTCAAAACGGAACCCGCCAAGTTTCCGACTTCTAGCCGCGCCTGGCCGTCCTTCACGATGACCTTTTGACCACCAAGTTCGTAGTCCCCTTCAGGCATTCCCTTGGCCCGCATCGAGTCCGTTACGAGCTCCAGTTTATCTGCACCCTTCAACTCGTATGCCAACCGCACCATGTCCGGAACGTTATGGAACCCGTCGCAAATAATCTCACAGTACAGGTTATCTTCCAGAACAGCATGACCCGTCACTCCTGGCTCACGGTGCTTAAACTCCCGCTGCGCGTTGTAGAGGTGTGTAATGTGGGTTGCCCGTGACTGCAGCATCTGTTCGCGGGTAGCGTTGGAATGCCCCGCAGACGGCACAATGCCGTTTTCCAGGCAGTAGTCCTCGAATGCCCGGCTTTCCGGGTACTCCGGGGCGTACGTAATCATCCGCACCCGGCCACCGGATAACTCATTCCACTGGGCCAGTAAATCAGTATTCGGCGCCTGAATGTACTTCTCCGGCTGGGCCCCCTTGTACTTCACCGAAACAAACGGCCCTTCAAGGTGCACCCCCTGAATCAGCGGATTTCGTTCCGCCGCCTGCCGAATACCCTTCATCGCGTGGTTAATGTTTTCAACCGACTGCGTCATTGTCGTGGCAAAGTAGGTCGTTACCCCTTCGTTCCGGGCCATGTCCGTTGCTAATTCATCAATCTGGTCAGGATTGCCGTCCATCGCATCAAAGCCGTAGCCCCCATGCGTGTGCACGTCAATAAATCCCGGGACGACAATCTGCCCGTTCAGGTCAACGAGTTCATCACCCGCCTGAATTCGCAGGTCACTCATCGGCCCGACCGCCTCAATTTGCTTGTTAAAGCGCACGTAACCGTCGTCGATCCGCTCCTCACCCGTATAAATTACCGCATGCCGTAACACTGTACTCATTTTGGTCACCCTTTCGCTTTCACAGTTAACACCACTATTATAATCGGTATAGACCATCTAAACAAGCGTTTTCAATCCCACTACTTAATTCCGTTTACGACGTCCACTAAGACCTTCCCGTCCCGGACGGAGTAAATCACGGTATTGGCATCGCCCGGTTTAAGGAGCTGATACGTGTAACCAGGACCCAACGTCGGTTGTAAGTTCTTTGCCGTCTGCTTAATTCCTCCGGTTAACTTGTTATACCCCACCTTCTGGGCCATTCCCGGATTTTGCAAAACATAGTTAATCGCCTGAACTTCCTGGTTGCTAGTCGGCATTATCCGGTAAGTTTTAGTTTGCTGGTCAAAACTAACCGTTCCAATTCGCTTGAAGGTCCGCTGCATGTCCCCTAAAATCTGCTGCTGGGTTTTCGCCTGCTCGTGCGCCGCGTTTAATTCAGGCATCCCCGTAATTACCAGGGGCTGCGACTGGCTTTCCTGCGCTGACTGGGGGGTAGTCGGGGCCGACACCGGTGCTTCTGTCGATGGGGCATGGTTCGCACGCCACGCCCGGGCGAACCCCCAGCCACCGCCAACCGCGCAGCCCAGGCAGACCACAATCGTAATGACGGGCATCAACCACTTCCCGTAATTCCGCCACGAACTGATTAAATAAAAAATCGCCACCGGCAAAAAGATGATTCCCATAATGGCGAGTGAAGCTGTTAGTAATAACACAAAACCCCTCCTCTGATCTTAGCCCTAGTATAACGAAAAAAGAGGCTGGACTCACATCACAACCTCTTTACCGATTGGGCTAGCAGGATTCGAACCTGCGCATGTCAGGACCAAAACCTGATGCCTTACCACTTGGCCATAGCCCAATATGATGGAGGAGAGTGGATTCGAACCACCGAACCCGAAGGAGCGGATTTACGGTCCGCCGCGTTTAGCCAGACTTCGCTACTCCTCCATAATAGTAATTGCCGTTACCGACCTAATTACTATACCCGTTTTTTTTCTTTTGCGCAAGGGGTTCCGCGCATTTTTTGATTACTAACCTTGAATTAACGCACTCCGGCCATTAACCGCTTCAACCGGGGCACCATCAGCACCATGATAGCCCCAAATACGATGGTAATGGCGCCCACAATTCCGAAGTACATGACTTCCGTGTGGGGGGTGTACAGCTTAACTAACTGGGAGTTAAACGCCTGCGCCACCGCGTCTGATAGAAACCACATACTCATCATCTGGGACTGGAAAGCCCGGGGTGCCAGTTTAGTTGTCACCGACATCCCAATTGGTGAAATCAGCATTTCCCCGATAATTACCAGCGCCCAACTCATAATTAGCCATAACGGACTAACCTGAGCGTGCACCCCGAAAAGCATTCCCGGGAGCATCATCCACAGGAACGAGATCCCGGCAAAGAACAATCCCAGTGAGAACTTCATTGGTGATGATGGTTGTCGCTTACCCAGCTTCGTCCACAGCCAAGCAAAGACCGGAACGTACAGCATGATAAACAGTGGGTTCATGCTTTGGAAGAAGCTGGCCGGAATCGTAAAGTTACCGATTGTCAGCCGCGTCTGGTTGGCCGCAAACAGCGCTAACACAACGGACCCCTGCTCCTCAATTGACCAGAATAAAATGGACGCAATGAACAGCGGAATGTACGCCCACACCCGCGAGCGCTCCGTTCCGGATACTTTTTTACTGCTCAGCATCATCACGAAGTAGACCACCGGAATCATCACGGCAACAAGCGTGATTAATGAAATAACGTTGCTGATGTTCAGCTGACCAAAGATTCCCAGAACAACCAGTACCAGTACCCCAGCAACTACTCCCAGGCCAACCTTGGTTAAAATCCGCTTTAACTCGTCCGGTTGAATTGGGTCGTTCGGGTAAAGGCTGTCCTTCGGGAGGTACTTCCGCCCGTCAATCACGTACTGAACGAGTCCAAAGAACATTCCAATCGCGGCCAGGGAGAATCCGAGGTGGAAGTTCACCTTTTGTCCTAACCAGCCCACGATTAACGGCGCGATAAAGGCCCCAACGTTGATCCCGAAAACAAAGATATTAAACCCAGAATCACGCCGCGTATCACCAGGAGCGTATAGTCCCCCAACCATGTCAGAAACGTTCGGCTTTAACAGCCCCGTCCCCATCACGATGAGGGCGATTGAGCCGTACAGCGCGAGACGGCCAAACGGGGTTGCCAGAACAATATGTCCCAGCATAATCAGGACACCCCCGATAAACACCGTTTTCCGGCTGCCCCATACCCGGTCACTCATAAACCCGCCGACGACCCCGGCAAGGTAAACCAGTGCACCGTATATCGACATGATGGACATTGCAGTCGGTTTATCAAACCCTAGCCCGCCCTGGGAAACAGCGTAGTACATGTAGTACAGCAGGATAGCCCGCATCCCGTAGTAACTAAACCGTTCCCACATTTCAGTGAAGAATAGCGTTGCTAGGCCGCGCGGATGGCCGAAGAAAGAATGGTCATTCGTTTTCTGGTTCATAACAAGTCTCCTTTGTCGTTAGTTTTACGTTGCCGTTCACCCGCCGGCAAACAGCGAAGTGTATTACCAATTATACAGGAAAATAAGATTACTCACAACAATTACTCATAAACAGCTCACTTAATGAGAAAAAAGCTCATGATGCTTTTTGTGGGTGCGGCCGGATTATTTTAGACAAATATCCCAAAACGCGTCAAAAATCGCCGGCTCTTTCGTTATTAAGAGTGTAAGCTTACAAAATAATCATCAGGAGGGAACGCCATGAATAACGATCATTGGAACAAGCTCACCATCCGGCTGGGATGCACAGTCAAGGACAGTGCCCGGTTGCGGCAGCGCGCGTTCAACAACGTCAGCCCCGCGGCAACCGACCAAAGCATCCAGCAGTTCGCCAAGCTGATTAGTCAGCTGACCGACGAACCGGTCAAGACGATCACGCTGGCGGGGAACCGCACGATTGCGGTTCAGTAGTCACCACCGCACTACTGAAAGGGGGAAATTAAATGAAAGTCTTAAACCTCACGTTCCGGGATAGCCAGGGCAAAACGCATCATATTCGGCTAACCAACGTCGCCACAACCCACGATAAGGACGCCGTTCACCAGGTCATGGACCAGTTGAGCGCGCTCAAGCTCTTTGTGACGGCGGACGGCAGTGAGCTACTGGCGCATCCGGTTGCCGCAGAGTACGTTGATACGACGGCTGCGCCACTCTTCAAGGAAGAGAAGGCAGCGCCAGTGACACACTAAGCACGCTGGTTACCGAACAAACGGGGATGGTTGCGGCCATCCCCGTTTTGTTTTGGTGAATTTATATTTCTTAGTTACGCCCAGTATACCCGCCGCATCACACCCCCGCCACAACTCCCTTTACGTCTCACCTCGCAACCGCATCATCCGTGCCCGCAACTGCCGGCGCCACCGGTAAACCGTCCCGGGAGCCACCCCGGCTTCCCGGGCAATTTCCTTGACCGACAAGTCCCGGGCCAGCCGCCCAATCAAAAAAGTTCGTTCCCCGGGAGAGGCCTCCCGTAAAACTTGGGCAAGGAGTTGCTGGGTTTCGATTGCCCCGTCCGGCAAGGAATGGGTGACCAGGTGCGCGC
>DWXB01000013.1 GCA_019119415.1 Candidatus Ligilactobacillus avistercoris
CTTAGTACGAGAGGACCGGGATGAACATACCGCTGGTGTACCAGTTGTTTCGCCAGGAGCAGCGCTGGGTAGCTATGTATGGATGAGATAAACGCTGAAAGCATCTAAGTGCGAAACTCACCTCAAGATCAGATTTCCCATTCCGTTAGGAAGTAAGACCCCTGAGAGATGATCAGGTAGATAGGATGGAAGTGGCAGTGTGGTGACACATGAAGCGGACCATTACTAATCGGTCGAGGACTTAACCAACGGTTAAGACGTGGTGGGTTCAACGAAGAAGGAAAGAATTGTTAGCTAGTTTTGAGAGCACAAAGTTCTCTTAAGAAGATAGTGCGGTGATGATGGCCTGAAGGATACACCTGTTCCCATTCCGAACACAGCAGTTAAGCTTCAGCGCGCCGAGAGTAGTTGGGGGACCGCCCCCTGTGAGGGTAGGACGTCGCCGTGCAATGGAAAAGAGGAGTTCCAGTGATGGAACTCCTCTTTTTGTTTGTTATTGTTTCTGAATAAACGTTAACCATGCCGGAAGTGCTGCGCTTAAATCATTATATGTTGCATTAAAGTTGTGTGTATACCACGGATCAGCAATTGGTTGGCCCTTTTTATCTGGTAAAACATCATTAATTCCGTATATTTTAGCCGCTGTTCCCTGAGGGGCCATTGCCCGAAGATCCCGCAGATTCATAGCATCCATGCCAATAATGTAATCGTTGTTAACAAAATCTTGGGTGGTAATTTGGCGTGAAACCAATCCGGTTGCTGGAATATGGTGGGTCGCTAAAATCTGCTGGGTTCCCTCGTGGGGCTGGCTTCCGACCTGAGCACTTGTTCCGGCTGAATCAACCGTAATTTGGGACGTCAGGTGAGCTTGGGCTATAAGATCGCGCATCATCGCCTCTGCCATGGGTGAGCGACAAATATTCCCCAAGCATACAAATAGGACGTTTGTCATCATTCTCTCCCCTTTCTTGTTTAATATTAGAATACGGAAAGTTACGTGATTTGACAACGATTTATGCTTGTCCGGGTACACAGTAACCATGCGGCAATGATTTTAATTTTTTCGATGATAATCATATAATAAAAATAAAGTGAAGGAGAAAGAAGCGACGGTCCAATGGAAAGTGTAAGGGAAGTTCTTCGGCCAGCATTTCAGACGAAGAACTTCATTTTAATTGCGAAGAGTGCGGTAGTCGGAGCGATTACGGGATTAATCGTTAGTATCTTTCGGTTAATCATCGATCATACGATGAAGTGGTTGTACCTGATTTACCCGTACATGTTTCATCATCCGGTAACCATTATCGGGTACGTAATTGTAACGCTCATTCTAGCGTTAGTCCTGGGGTTTATTATCCGGCCGCAGTTACGCAACATTACGGGTTCCGGGGTTCCGCAAACAGAAGCCATCCTTGACGGCACGCTTGGAATTAAATGGTGGCCCGTTCTTTGGCGGAAATTTGTGGGGGGCCTCATGGCGATTTGTCCGGGGCTGTTTCTTGGCCGGGAAGGTCCGTGTATTCAAATGGGAGCGTGCGTCGCTCAGGGAGTGGCGGACGACCTGTTTCCGAGTACCAAGCAAGAGCGGAATACGTTGATTGCTAGCGGGGTTGCTGCGGGGCTGTCCGCGGCGTTCAGTGCGCCACTTGCCGGGGCGTTATTCCTAATTGAAGAAATTACCCAGGATTTTTCAACCGTCGTGTGGTTAGCGGCCCTAACTGCCGCGATCGTTTCTGACATGGTAACGCTCATCTTCTTTGGGTTAACGCCAAGCTTACACCTGATTTATGATTTTAGCGTGCCGTTAGCGCAGTACTGGCAGTTAATTCTGTTGGGGCTAATTCTTGGGTTCTTTGCCTTTCTCTACCAGTGGGTGATTTTAAGTTTGCCCCACTGGTACGGCAAGTTAAAGATTATTCCGCGGGCCTGGCACTGTGTCGTACCGCTTTTACTGGTCATTCCGTTAGGGTTGTTCTACTGCAAAATGCTGGGAGGAAGTCATAACTTTATCCTTGATATTACCAGTCCCCACTTCAGTGCGTACATTATGGACAGGATGTCCGGGGTTGGAATTTTACTACTCCTGTTGATTATCCGGTTTGTCTTTTCGATGGTCTCGTACGGTGCGTCGGTTCCAGGGGGGATTTTCATGCCGATTCTGGTTCTCGGGGCAACGGCTGGTGGCTTATATGCGAGCGTGATGGTTCACATGGGATTGCTTGCTTCCGGGTACTTCCTCAACATCGTCATCTACGCGATGGCGGCCTACTTCGGTGCAATTGAAAAGGCGCCGTTTACCGCGGTAGTGCTTATTTCTGAGATGGTTGGGAGTATTAAACACATGATGCCGTTGATTGTGGTTACGCTGGTGGCATACCTGGTGAACGATTGGCTGGGGGGCCGGCCGATCTACACTGCTTTGCGGGAGTTAAATGGATTTTAGAACCATAAAGTACGGGTCCTTTATGTCCCCGTTCTTTTGAGAGATATAAAACAAGCGAGTTAAGGAAAGCTGGTTCCTTAGCTCGCTTATTGTTTGCTGTGAGTTAATTGGCAAGGTTCCCCGCCCGAAACGTCACCGGAAGAATACACGGTGATTCAGTGACGGGCTTATCCGGCGTTTCAATCCGTTGCTTGAGGAAGTTGACAAGCACCGCGGCAATGTCTCGTGTTGGCTGGACAACCGTCGGCAATTCCGGGCAGTAGTTCTGAATTAGCTTGGTGCCGTCAAAGCCGCTTACCCGCAAATCAGTTGGAACGTTAATGTGCAGTTCTTGCGCCGTTTGGAGGACTAAAAGGGCGGTGAGGTCGTCCGTGCATACCACCGCATCAGGATGGTGGTTAGTCAGCATGTCCTTGATGGCAATTTTTTTGACCGCGGGCGAATCATCAAACCGGACCGGACAGATATGGGGCTGAAGTCCAAGGCTGTGCACCGTATCCTGGTATCCCCGGAGTCGTTGAATGGTCGGGTTGGCCTCATCATGGGGATTTCCCAGGAAATAAATATGCCGGGCACCGGTCCGGTACATGGCCCGGGTCGCGTGCACCATTCCCTGGTAGTTATCGGACGACACGATTGGGATGTGGGGCGCCAACTGGCGGTCAAACGAAACGATTGGCAGGCCCGTTCGCTGGTATTCACCAATGCCGAGATTATGGGCACCGGCGATTACGCCATCCACCTGGTTGGCAATCAACATGCGCAGGTAGGCGCGCTCCTTTTCCTTATCCGTTACACTGTTACACAGGATCATTTTGTAGTTATTGCGCAGCAGTTCGTTTTCAATTTCCTCGACCAGCTCGGCGAAAAACGGGTTTGTAATCGACGGAACGATGACGCCAATTAAGTGGGTTCGTTTCCCCTGAAGTGAGCGGGCCAGGGAGTTGGGCTGGTAGTTAAGTTTTTTCATTGCGGCGTGAACCGCGTTAATCGTCTTTTCGCTCAGGTAACCGTAGTGGTTGATTACCCGGGAAACGGTCGTTACCGAGCACTGTGCTTCCCGGGCAACGTCTTTCAATGTTGGACGGTGCATGTTTCATTCCCCCTAAATAAGTTGGTTGTTTGGCTAACCGTTATAGGGCAAGCGGCCAGTATTCCCCGTCAAAGTGGCCGTCACCAGTAAGAGCGACCGTTGTGGCAGCTTGCTCCTGGAAGAAGCGGAAGGTCATAACGTGCCGCCCTCCATTAATAAAGATTTCCCCCAGTGAAGCATCAATAAAGATGTCGAGGTCAAGGGGGGCGTTTGCTGGGAGGGCGATTGACCGGGTCGTTCCGTATTCCGGGTTGACCGCCTTTCCCGCCTGACCACGGTCAAGGGTTAACCTTCCGGTGGTGGTATCAAAGCGAAGTTGAATAGCGTGGGTGCAATCCGCATTACCAGCAAGGAAGACGGTTCCCTGGGTTGAAGCCTCAAAGTGCAGGTGTAACTCATATTGGTTACCGGCATCCGCAATTAGTGGGGTAATTTCCCGGGAAATTGCGCCGTTAAGTGCTTGCTTGGTTCCCCGAAGGCCCTTCATTGCAGTCACTGGCTGTTGAATTAACTCTCCAGTAGGCGTTACGTGGAGTTCTTTGACCTGGCTAAGGCAGTTCGCCCAGCCTTCTTCGTCCGTGGGGTAGGTACAATCGGGAAGTCCTACCCAGCTAATCATGTACGTGTTACCGTCGGAAGCGTTAAACGCCTGGGAAGCGTACACGTCAAACCCATCGTCAAGGTTGGTCGGCGTGGTGGCGTTGGTGATCGCCGGGGTGGTGAGATCACAGTCATCACCAATGAGGTATATGTTCGGGTAAATGTTGGCGTAGTGCTGGACTTCCTGGGCAAGTCCCTGTGGACAGAAGATAAGAACCGGGCGTCCGTCAACCCACACAAGGTTCGGACATTCGATCATGTAGCCCATGTCGTCCTTACTAAACTGGAGGTAACCCTGGTCGTGCCATTCGTGCAGGTCGGAGGATGAGTAGACCGCTACTTGTCCGGTCAGGGTTTGCTTATCCTGGGCCCCAATGATGGCGTAGTAGGTATTGCCCCGTTTAATTAGCTGGGGATCCCGGAAATGTTCGGTGACGTGGTCAGGTGGGGTAATCAGCGGGGCCGGCAGCTTGGTAATTGTTCCGTCCGGAGCCATCATGGCGCCTAATTGGTATGGGGTCCGGACCCAGTTCTCGTCTCGGTGATTGCCCGTGTACATCAGCATCAGCTGGTTATCAACAACCATCGCTGAACCAGAATACGCCCCGTGGCTATCATACGGAGTATCAGGCGCAAGGGCGAGTCCCTGGTTTTCCCAGTGCACAAGGTCTGACGACGTGAGGTGCATCCATGACTTTAACCCGTGAACCGGACCGAAGGGATACGACTGGTAAAAGACGTGCCACTCCCCGTTAAAATATGAAAACCCGTTGGGATCATTTAGCAGTCCCGACTGGGGATGAATGTGATAGTGCAGCTGGTATTGTGACCGGGCTGCTTGTGCCTGCAGTTGAAGTAGTGTTTGGGCATCCCAGTCAGCATATGGTAAATACCGCTGTTCGCGCGTCCATTCCATTAGTAATCCTCCTTGAAAACGTTATCTATTGCTATTCTAGCGGGCGGTGGTTTTTATGTCAAACGCATGTCATGTTATCGTTTCATAGTTAAAAAAGAAGGATAAAAACGGCATTTTTTCTGATAAACGTTTGACAGACGGAGAAAAAGTTGGATAATAGAGTTTGGAAGTTATAAAAACGTTTCCATTGCAATTATCATTTACGGTAAAGGAGTGTTTACCATGGATCACAAGAAGGTCGCTGCCGACGTCGTTAAGGCGGTCGGCGAAGACAACATTGTTGCCGCTGCCCACTGTGCAACACGGCTGCGGTTGGTCTTAAAGGACGAATCTAAGGTTGATCAAGCAGCTTTGGATAATAACGATGGGGTCAAGGGAACGTTCAGTACGAACGGGCAGTTCCAGATTATTATTGGCCCTGGTGACGTTAATAACGTTTACGACGAAATGGTTAAGCAGACGGGGGTTCAGCAGGCTTCGACTGATGACCTGAAGCAGATTGCTGCGAAGGGGAAGCACGTTAACCCAATTATGGCGTTTGTTAAGCTGTTATCCGACATCTTTGTTCCGCTGATTCCAGCCCTGGTTGCCGGCGGGCTTATGATGGCGTTAAACAACTTCATTACGTCAAAGGGACTCTTTGGCCCTCAGGCCGTTGTTACGATGGTGCCGTGGCTTAAGCCAATCTCAAACATGATTCAGGTTATGTCGTCCGCACCGTTCATCTTCTTACCAATTCTGGTTGGTTTTTCTGCTGCTAAGCGGTTTGGTGCCAACCGATTCCTCGGTGGGATGATCGGGATGATGATGACGTCCCCGAGTTTGATTGCGGGCCACTCATGGGTGCTATTTGGGATGCACGTTTCCCAGACACCGTACACGTACCAGGTTATCCCGGTATTGGCGGCCGTATGGGTCCTGTCCATTCTGGAGAAGTTCTTCCACAAGCACTTACCAGAAGCCGTGGACTTTACGTTCACCCCGTTACTGTCCGTTATCATTACCGGCTTCCTGACGTTTGTTCTGATTGGGCCGGTTATGCGGGCCGTTTCTGAGTACCTGACAGACTTTATTGTTTGGCTGTACCACATGACTGGTGCTATCGGAATGGGAATCTTTGGGGCCTGCTACTCACCGATTGTGCTGACCGGGCTGCACCAGAGTTTTCCAGCCATCGAAACCCAGTTAATTACCGCCTTACAGCATGGTAAGGGGGTTGGGGACTTCATCTTTATCGTTGCTTCCATGGCCAACGTTGCTCAGGGGGCCGCAACCTTCGCCATCTGGCGGTTAACTAAGGACAGCAAGATGAAGAGTTTGACCTCATCAGCCGGTGTTTCAGCACTGCTGGGGATTACGGAACCCGCCATCTTCGGGGTTAACCTGAAGTTTAAGTTCCCGTTCTTCTGTGCCTTAGTTGGTTCGTGTGTGGCATCATTTGTTGCTGGGCTATGCAAGTTAGGGGCCGCTTCCCTCGGTTCCGCCGGGTTCTTAGGGTTCTTATCAATCCACATTGCTTCCCGGTTGACGCTGCCGTTCTACGTTGGGTGTGAATTACTGAGTTTCGTCGTCGCCTTCATCATCACCTTTGTGTACGGGAAGAAGCACATCGACCAGGTTAACCCAGCCAGTGCAATGGTTCAGGAAAGTGCCACGGCCGTTTCTGCCGACGAAGCCGCTGCGGTTGATGCCAAGGCAGAACAGGTTGCTAAGGAAGAATTAAGTCTAAACGACGAAATCATTGCTTCCCCGGTTACCGGCCAGTCAAAGAGTTTAACTGACGTAAATGACGAGGTCTTCTCCACGTTAATGATGGGGAACGGGGCTGCTGTTGTTCCGAGTGACGGAACAATCTACGCGCCAGTCGACGGTGAAATTACGATTGCATACGAAACGAAGCATGCTTACGGCTTGAAGTCCGATAACGGTGCTGAAGTCTTAATCCACATTGGGATCGATACCGTTAACCTGAAGGGCGCCCCGTTTGAATCGTTTGTTAAGCAGGGCCAGCACGTTAAGAAGGGTGACAAGCTGGGGACGGTTGACATCCAGCAGGTAAAGGATGCCGGGCTTGACCCAACGGTAATGGTGGTTATTACTAACACGGCGAACTACGCCGCCGTTGACCGGATTACCGAATCAAAGGTGGAACACGGCGACCAATTAATTGCTGTTACGGTTAAGGAATAACCGTGCTTCTCTCATAAACTAAAGACAAGTAAAAATCCGGAGAACCAGTTTGGTTCCCCGGATTTTGTTTTATCTTCTAAGTCTTTGAATTGGAATTACTGTTCGTCTTTGTAAACGTAGTTGCGCGTCATTGGCAACCCAGCGCCACTTGGGCCCTTAGTCAACAGGTACTGCATGACATCCACGTTTCCCACCTGGAAAACAGCCGCGCAGGCCTGGAGGTAGAGGTCCCACATCCGGGCGAACCGTTCGTCAAACATTTGCTCGACCTCTTGGCGGTGAGCGTTAAAGTTCTTGTCCCAAATTTCCAGCGTTTTCTGGTAATGCCGCCGAAGACTTTCAAGGTCAGCAATTTGCAGGTTGGCGTTGGCGATGTGGTCAATGTTTTCAACGACTCCCGGAATGTAACCGCCCGGGAAGATGTACTTGTTGAGCCATGCGTTGTAGGCGCCCCCCTGTTGCCGGGTAATCCCGTGAATAAGGGCCGTTCCGCCGTCCTTCAGGAACTGGTTAACTAACTGGAAGTATTCCGCCAGGTTTTCCTTCCCAACGTGTTCAAACATGCCGACGCTCACCACGTCGTCAAACGGGGCGTGCTTCAGCTTCCGGTAGTCTTCGAGGAAGATTTCCGCCTGGCCTTCAAGCCCCTGGTCCTTAATTTGCTGTTGGACGTAGCGGTACTGTTCTTCACTAAGGGTGATCCCCGTGACCTTCATGCCGTACTTCTTAGCAGCCGTGAGCATCAGTGTTCCCCAGCCACACCCAATATCAAGGAGTGATTCACCCTGCTTAGGGTGGAGCTTGTGGAGGATGTGCATGACCTTATTCATCTGGGCTTGCTCAAGGGTATCGTCGGGGTGTTCAAAGTAGGCACACGAGTACGTCATCGTTGGGTCAAGCCACATCTTATAAAAGTCATTTCCGATGTCGTAGTGGGCGGCAATGTCCTTTTTGTTGTCCTTAACCGAATGGGTCTGCTTCTTGGGCAGGAGGTTCTTGATCTTTGAGTTGTTCATGAAACTGTCCGCTGATTCATAAGCGGAAACCAGCAAACGCTGAAGGGAACCATCAACGTCAACGGTTTTGTCCATGTAGGCTTCACCTAAGCAGAGCGAAGCGTTCTTGATGAGGTCAGGAATTGAGATCTTGCCGTTAAAGGTGATGGTCGCCTCGGGTGTCCCATCACCGCCGTACTGTTCCGTTTTTCCATCGGCAAATTTCACCTTCACCGGATAGTTAAACGAGTGTTTCAGTACTTCCTTGAAAAACAAATCATTCATCATGTGAAAGACCTCCTTGGAATTGATGAAGTGCTTTCCAAACCAATTGTAACGCTTTTGCTAACTGTTGGTAAGTAATTGCGGTACGCAATGGTTGTCATAAAATTATTTCACATTTTTGGTAGTTTACACTTGTCATATACTACAAAAGTGGTATACTAAAAAACGTAAGGAAGTGATGGCGATGAAGATCGACATCAAGGCATATCTCGGTGCAAACCAATTAACGATTTACCGGGTGTCGAAGGAATCAGGCTACGGCTACACGACCTTGCACAAGTCGTTCAATAAGCAGCAGTCCAGTGCGACGTCGCTGAATCTTCGGGATCTCGATGCACTTGCCCAGGCCCAGCATAAGCGGATGTGGGAAGTGCTCCGGGAGCTTGAGGAGCACTACTTACGGGACGACGATGAAGGGTAAACGTAATTGGGAGTCCGTTGGCGTGCACGAGCAGGTTGATGGACTTTCGCCGTTAAACGAGTACCGTAAGAATTAGAGGATGTAATAAGGAGGAATGTGTTATGGCTAAGATTCCAGTAGATCCATTTGACGATGACATGAACAGTATTTTTAACCAGTTAATGGGCGGGATGAACGGAATGAATTCGGAACGGCATTACCTGGTAAACGGGCGTGAGTTAACTCCGGAACAATTCGCAGAGTACCGGAAGACCGGTAAGTTGCCGGACGGAGTTGCGCCGCAGCAGGCCGCTAAGCGCGGGCAGGCAAATGGCAAGGATTCAATCCTGAACAAGCTTGGCCGTAACCTAACGGAAGAAGCCCGGCAGGGGAACCTTGACCCGGTGATTGGCCGGAACAAGGAAATCCAGGAGACGAGTGAAATTCTTTCCCGGCGGACGAAGAACAATCCAGTGTTGGTTGGTGACGCCGGGGTCGGGAAGACGGCCGTGGTTGAGGGATTGGCCCAGGCGATTGTTGCTGGGGACGTTCCGGCGGCCATTAAGAACAAGGAAATTATCAGCGTTGATATTTCTGGCCTGGAAGCAGGAACCCAGTTCCGGGGAGCGTTTGAAGAAAACGTTCAGCGGTTAATTGACGAGGTAAAGAAGCGGGGCAATGTAATCCTCTTCTTAGACGAAATCCACCAGATTCTTGGCGCCGGAAGTACCGGTGACGGGAACGGTTCAAAGGGTCTGGCTGACATCTTAAAGCCGGCATTATCCCGGGGTGAAGTCACCGTTATCGGGGCAACGACCCAGGATGAGTACCGGAACACCATTATGAAGGATGCAGCCCTTGCACGGCGGTTTAACGCGGTGACGGTTAATGCACCGAGTGCAGCGGACACGTTTAAGATTCTGCAGGGAATTCGGAAGCTGTACGAGAAGCACCACAACGTTGAATTGCCGGATGATGTTTTGAAGGCAGCGGTTGATTACTCCATCCAGTACATTCCGCAGCGGAGTTTACCGGACAAGGCGATTGACCTGCTTGACATGACAGCGGCGCATCTTGCAGCGCAGAATCCGGTTGCTGACGTAAAGGAACTGGAAGGTCAGATTAAGGAACTGGCTAAGAAGCAGAAGGATGCGGCCGCCAAGGAAGACTACGAGGAAGCCATGAAGGATAAGCAGCAGATTAAGGAGCTGCAGTCCCAGATTGACCAGCACTCGGAGGACAAGAAGACGACGGCGACGGTCAACGATGTCGCAGAAGCCGTTGAGCGGTTGACCGGGATTCCGGTTTCCCAGATGGGCGCAAGTGATATTGAACGCCTACGGGGCATCGGCGACCGGTTGAAGGGCAAGGTAATTGGTCAGGACGAAGCGGTCGATGCGGTTGCCCGCGCAATTCGGCGGAACCGGGCTGGGTTCGATGAAGGAAACCGGCCGATTGGGAGCTTCCTGTTTGTTGGCCCAACCGGAGTCGGAAAGACGGAACTGGCTAAGCAGTTGGCACTGGATATGTTTGGTAACAAGGATGCGATTATCCGGTTGGATATGTCCGAATACTCTGACCGGACGGCGGTTTCTAAGTTAATCGGGACGACGGCTGGATACGTCGGGTACGACGATAACGGCAACACGTTAACCGAAAAGGTTCGGCGGAATCCGTATTCAATTGTCCTGCTGGACGAAATTGAAAAGGCTGATCCGCAGGTAATCACGCTGCTCCTGCAGGTACTGGATGATGGTCGCTTGACGGATGGTCAGGGGAACACCGTGGACTTCAAGAACACGGTTATTATCGCAACGTCAAACGCTGGCTTCGGGAACGAAGAGCTGACGGGTGACAAGAAGAAGGATACTGACCTGATGAAGCGGTTGGCGCCATACTTCCGGCCAGAATTCCTGAACCGGTTTAACGCCATCGTTGAGTTCTCCCACCTGACGAAGGACGACCTCAAGCAGATCGTTGATCTCATGTTGGCGGACGTCAACACGACGTTAGCGAAGAAGCACCTGGACCTGACCGTTAGCGATGACGCCAAGGACTACCTGATTGAGCAGGGGTACGACGAAGCGATGGGTGCACGGCCGTTGCGGCGGGTAATCGAACAACAGATCCGGGACAAGGTAACGGACTACTATCTGGATCATCTGGACGTTCAGCACCTTGAAGCGGTGATGGAAGATGGTCAACTGGTTATTAAGGAACGGCAGGCTAAGGCAGAAGAGGATAAGGACGAAGAAGAGAAAAAGGATGATGATAAGGACTAAGTTTGGCGGAAACGTCAAATAGAAGAAGGGCGAAGTTAGCGGGAATTCCGTTAGCTTCGCCCTTTTGTTATGCCTTATTCAGGGTTGTCGTATTATACAAACACCGGAGCAACGCCCTCAAATAGCATTGCTCCGGTGTTTACGTTTAAGATTAGTTGTTTATGAAGTTGTTATCAAATTACCGTACGTGAACGGCGAATGATGGTTCAAAGTACTGCATGCTCTGGATTGAAACAGACTGTCCCGGTTCCGGAGAAGCGATGAACTTGCCATTTCCAACGTAAATTCCAACGTGGTACGTTGCACCCTTCGACCCCCAGAAGAGCAGGTCGCCTGGCTGTGCCTGGCTAACTGAAATCTGTGTTCCGGCATTTTCCTGCTGGGTGGTTACCCGGCCGATGTGAATGCCTTCGTGGGCGTAAACATACTGCGTGAAGCCTGAGCAGTCAAACCCAGCCGGTGTTGTTCCACCCCATACATACGGTGTTCCGATGAAGGATTCAGCGTATGAAACGATGGAATTGTAGTTTGCCTGTGCCTGGTTAACCTGCTGTTGGTCCCGTTGAACCTGTTGCTGAGCCTGCTGGATGGCAGCAGAATGAGCAGCGGCATTAGCGTTGTTGTTCTGCTGTGTTTGTGCAGGAGCCTGGGTAACAGCGGCCGGCTTAACCTGCTGTTGTGGCTGAGCCTGTTGTGCTGTTGATGATGACTGCTGCGGCTGCTGAGCCTGGCTCTGCTGTGAACCGTTGTTAGAAGTAACAGTGGCATGTTGTAATGCGGCTAAACGCTGTTCATCCTGGTTTAATTGGCCTTCCTTGTTAGTCAGGTCTTGCTTGGCTGAGTTAACCCGAGCCTGAACGTTAGCCGGGACAGTGCGCTGTTGAACCTGCTGCGGTTGAGCTTGCTGCTGTGGCTGAGCGGCCTTCTGCGCTGCAACGGCGTTAGCTAACTGTTGAGCCTGGTTATTGTTAACCGCTGGCTGCTGGTTAGCAACCGGCCGCTGTGCTGTTTCCTGCTGAGCAGGAGCAGCGACAACAACGGCGTGACCGTAAACCTTCAGGATTTGTCCTGGGTGGATTAACGTGTCGTTAGCCGGGATATTGTTCAGCTTTTGTAACTGACTAACAGTCATGCCAAACTTCTGGGAAATAGCCCAAAGAGAATCCCCTGCCTGAACGGTGTAGTTTTGAACGTCGTTTTCATTAGCGTCCTTTGTTGGGATTTTTAGGTCCTGTCCCTGGTAAATCAACCCAGTCTGCTTGTTAATGTTGTTTAACTGTTCGATTGACTGGATTGAAACGCCGTACTTCTGGGCAAGGCCAGAAACCGTATCGTTAGCAACAACCTTATGGATTGTATCGGCATTAGCCGTTGCGGTTGTAACAAACATTGCACCTGCAACCCCAACGGTTCCAGCTAATAATGTCTTTGTTGTTTTTTTCAAGAAATTCACTCCTAAGAAATTAATGACGTAATTTAGTAAATACTCTTTTCCCGTTATCCACGTTCTATGATACACGCTGTGCATTGCAGGAACATTGTCGGAATGTTACAAGAACGTAACTTAAACGGTGAAAAACACCGCGTAAACACACTTAGTCTATCATACATAGCTTAAAGAGTAAAACTACGGTGCTTACTTAGCGGTATTTCTGAACGATAAACTGTTGAAAAGAAGTTAGGGTTGGTGAGTGCTGGTGATCGGAGTTAATGCAGAGGGCCGTCGTGAACTGCATGCTGCTGGCGGGGATATATGGGGGTGTACGGAGATTTCTGCTAAACGTTTAACAGAAATCTTTTCTTTTATAAAAGAATCAGCTAGAATAGTAAAGAAAGCGATTTATTTAGGCGAAAGGAACGATGCAGGATGGCAGTCAAGTACGGTGCAATTGAAGCCGGCGGCACGAAGTTTGTGTGTGCCGTTGGGACGGCGGATGAGAACAACCACGTAACGGTCGAGAAACGGGTTAAAATTCCGACGACCGTTCCGGAAGAAACGATGGCGGACGTGTTTGCCTTCTTTGAGGAGAACCCGGTTGATGCGATCGGGATTGCGTCATTTGGCCCGATTGATATTAACAAGTCGTCAGCGACATACGGGTACATTACAACAACCCCGAAGCCGGGATGGGCCAATTATGATTTTCTTGGTGAAATGAAAAAGCGGTTTGCCGTCCCGTATGGCTGGACAACGGACGTTAATGGCGCGGCTTACGGTGAATTAAAGTGTGGGGCAGCCAAAGGTTTGACGAGTTGCCTGTACCTGACCGTTGGGACCGGTGTCGGCGGTGGTGCCGTGGTAAACGGGAAGATTCTTGAGGGTTACGGGCACCCGGAGATGGGGCACATTATTATGCGCCGGCATCCAGATGACCACTACGAAGGGCACTGCCCATACCACCACGACTGTCTAGAGGGTCTTACTGCGGGGCCAGCCGTTGAAGCCCGGCAGGGAGGCGTAAAGGCATACGATATTCCGGAAGACGACCATGCATGGGACATCGAGGCGTACTACCTGGCTCAAGCCTGCGTTGACTTTACGACGATTTTGTCACCGGAAATGATTATCTTTGGGGGCGGTGTTTCCCATCAGGAACACCTCTTCCCGAAAATTCGGCAGTCCTTCGCAAAGCAGTTGAATAACTACCTGAAGACACCGGACCTAGACAAGTACATTGTGCACTGTGCGCTGGGCGATGATGCCGGGATTACCGGGTGCCTGTTGCTGGCACGCGACGCAATGAACGAAGCATAGTTTAAAACAGTTATATATAAAAAGGCGGGTGATGAGCCCGTCTTTTTGTGTATTTAAACTTGTAAGGTGATTTGGTACATTATCAATCCCACCCGTCGTTAGGATCAATAACAGGTGGTTTATCAGCGACGGCTCCGCGTGTCTCGCGGTCGCTTAAAATGGTACTAAAATAGCACAAAAAATGGTTAGGCTCACACAGAACCTAACCATTTTTCTTATTCGTTAAAGTTGCCCGTTTCGACGTCGCTTAGGAACTTCTTGAGGTGGGCGAAGTAAACCGGCGCGTTGTCAATCATGTGGTGGTGACCCCCACCCGGCGTAGTTTCTAGCCGAGCATGCGGAATGTCCCGTGCCATCCGCTTAGCCGTCGTCAGCGGCATTGTTTCGTGCTCCCCGAATGTCAGCAGGGTCGGCATCGTGATCCGGCTGAGCTGATCCCGGATGTCCCACAGCTTCAGCTTACCGGTAATGACGAATTCGTTGTTCCCTTGGAAAGCGTTGTACACCGGCGTTGCCATCGTTGAAATCAGGTGCCGGATGGCTTCCGGTTGCTTCCGGTCAACGTACTCGCGGTTAAGGACGTCAACGTATCCCTGGTACCGGGCGTTGTCCAGGTCGTCCTTCTCTTCGCATTCCTTCATGTAAGCGACTGCTTCTGGGGTAAGCGTCTTTTCCCGCAGTTCGTTGATGTGGGTGACGTACTCGTCAATGTTATCAACCATGCTGGAAACGATTAACCCCTTCAGGTGCTGCCCGTACTTCAGGGCGTACATCATGGCAAGCGCTCCGCCCCATGACTGGCCAATCAGGTAGAAGTTATCCAACCCGAGCTTTGTCCGGACTTCTTCTAGTTCTTCCAGGTAGTAGTCGTAGGTGAGGTACTTGTCGGCGATTGCCGGGTCAGAGTAGTCCGGCTGGTCAGAGTACCATGATCCTAGCTGGTCGTACATGGTAACCTGAACGCCTAGATCGGCAAGCTGTTCGCCGAAGTTTTCCCAGTATTCGTGGTTGCCACCAGGGCCCCCGTGGAGACACAGCAGCTTGATGTCGCCGTGGCCCTGGGTGTTGGTCCAGATGTGGTAGCCGTTATCGAGGGTAACAATTGTTGTTCCTTGACGCATAAAGTCCACTCCTTTAGTGTTATTACTTTTATTCTACCATACTTAAACGACCGGCCGGGACTGAACCGTCAGCTGGGCGCCTGCCAGATCCAGGGTGTAGCTGGCCTGCTCGTTTCCCCGGACGGTCATTCCCATGTCAGTGGCGTACACCACGAGGCCAAGCTGGTGGCCCGCTTTTAACCGGTAAAACATGGGCTGGAGGGCAAACGTAACCGGGTAGGTAGTGCCCGCGACCAGCTCGTCGGTTTGCCAGAGGTTGGTCCGGTTTTGGAGGTTCCGGTGGCCCTTGGTAATCATCTTAAACGGCGTCTCTTTCTTTGCGAGTTTAAACTCAACGAGGTCTTCCTCGCGGAGGTGGAACCCGTGATCAATTCCCCGGCGTTTAAGCACGGTCGGGGTAGCGTTAAACCGGCGGGCGGCCCCGTAATCCACCAGCATGACGCTGACTAATCCGTGGTCAAGGGTGGTTGCTAAGGGAAGGGTCACCCGGGGTTGCCCTTCAAGAAACACGTCATGGTCCAGTGGCTGGGTCTTAAAGACGAGCCGGTTGGAGGTCATGGCCGTTGGTTTGTCTGTCAATAGGGCGGTGGTCCATCCCGGAATATCGACCCGGTAATGGTCAAAGTCAGCGGTAGCAAGGTGGTCGTTGTAGGATAATTGCCCTGTAGCGGAAGCGGCAGCCAGCGTATGCTCCGGGGTAGGGAAGTAGGTCGTCTGGGAACAGTCTGTTCCGCCCCAGTCGGAAAAGGCATGCCACGTTTCTTCCTGCGTGTTATCCTGCACTAACACATCAGGGAGGGCGGTTTCTGCCCCGTTATTAACGCCGTAGAGTTTGTGTGTCAGCCACAGGTTCATCATGGCGCTGAAATCCAGCGACTGGAAATTATTGATGTAAATGTGCTGGCCCTGGTGCAGGATGAGTTTTTGCTTAACCGGTAATTCCTTGAGCCCGTTCCACAGGTTAAAGACGTTGCGGAGCTTAACGTTCCAGTCGTTTAGCCCGTGGACCATCACGATATCAGCGGTAACGTTATGCAGGTCGTTAAGGTAATTCCGGGCATCCCAGAAGGCGTTGTAGGTGCCCCCCTCCCGGTCCATTTCCCGGGAAATATTTTGCAGGGCGGCCTCAAACTGGGACTTAATGCGGTGGAAATCGGCAGCCTGCTTGGTTCGGCTAAAGCACTCGGCAGCAAGTACGTCCGCGTCCTCACCGGGGAAGCCGCCCGGAGCGATGGCGAGTCCGCCGTCGCGGTAGTAGTCGTACCAGTTCGAGATGGCAGCTTCACTGATGATTGTTTTTAGGTTGGGAACGCCCGTTGTTGCACAGGCGGTGGCGAGTGTTCCCAGGTATGATTTTCCGGTCATGGCGACGTTGCCATTACTCCACCACGCTTGAATGGCGGCGGTGGCGGCGTGGTCGGTAAATGCGGTTCGTTTTCCGCCCAGCCATTCAATGACGCTGGTTGCTGCCAGTGTTTCGGCGGCGGAACCACACGTCCGGAGTCCGTCCGAATCGCGGGTCCCGATTCCGGCGGAGTAAACGACCGCAAAGCCCCGGGTGAGGAGGTATTCGTTCAGGGTGTACGCGAATTCACCGGTAAACGAGGCGGCCGCTGTTTTGGTAATAGCGCGAACCGGCCGTGCCGTGGGAACCGGGGTGTTTTCCGGGTGGGCGTGTGGTTGCGGGGCGTGGTCGGGTGTTCTCCGTTTCAACGGGACGTCCACGTTATGGGTGAGCTGTTCCCCCAGCTGATCGTTGGTTCCTTCATTATACGGGGAAGCGGTGTAAACAACCGGGACCCGCAGACCAGCCGCGGTCTCTGCGGGACGGATAATTTCCGTGCGGAGCAGGTCACGCTGGCCGTCGTGGTCCGTATCAAGTGGGGCCTCGACGTAAACGACTTCCCGGATTACCTTTGCCGGGTCAAATACGGGCATGGCCTTGCCGTTAAAGATAACGGGCTTTTGGCTAGCGGGGAGCGAATAAAACGGCGCAAAGTACCCCCGGGTTGCGAGGACGTCGATGAACGGCTGCCCCGTTGGTGTTTGGGTAACCAGAAAATCGTACCAGCATTCAAGGAGGTCGGCCGTATCCTGCAGTTTTTCGTGGAAGGGCAGGCCAAGCGCCTCCATTTTTGTAAGTGGCTGGGCCGCATCAAAGTCGGTGCCTGGTTCAAACCCGAGCAGCTGCAGGGCAACCAGGTAAAAACTGGTGGGGGTGACGGCAGCGTGGGCCACGTATTCCGGGACGGCCTCTTCGGGAGTTGCCAGTAAGCCAGCAACCATTTGCTGCTTCATGGCTAGGGTGTGGGCCTCCGGGAAAGCGCGGCCGAGTAAGTCCACCCATAACTCGGTGGGGGTTAACTTTAAGTTTTCATCATCGATAAACCGAATCGTTGCGAGTTCCTGGCGTTGTTGTTGGCGGGAAACGGTAATCCGCCCGAACTGGTTAAGTTTCATGGCAATTCCTTTCTGGGGCGGGGCCCCGATCCGAGGTGACGGTTAATAATTGCGTTTATTATAGCAGGCTTCAGGACAAAATTACCGGTTTACCGTCAAAATCAGTATAATTAAGCGTAGATTATATTGTTACGGTGGCATGATGAAGAAGGAGTAGTGGGGAAATGGAGTACCTTGGAATCCTGTGCATTATTTTGTTGGCAACGGCTGTCGCCGGCCACCTGAGCCGGCGGTGGGGCATTCCGGCGGTAATCGGGCAATTAATGGTAGGAATTATTGTGGGCCCCGCCTGTTTAGGAATCGTAAAGTCAACCGCGTTCGTGCACACGTTTGCCGAAATTGGGGTGATTATCCTGATGTTTATCGCGGGGTTAGAAAGTGACTTGGGCCTTCTCAAACGGTTCTTTAAGCCGGCCTTGGCGGTTGCAGTATGCGGGGTCGTTCTCCCCGTAGGCCTGTTTTACCTCCTAGGATTGTCCTTCCACTTCAGCCAGGAGGAGGCCATCTTCTTGGGGGTGCTCTTTGCCGCTACGTCCGTCAGCATTTCCGTGGAGGTGCTTAAGGAACTCAAGCGGCTGGATTCGACGGAGGGAACGACGATTCTGGGGGCGGCGGTGATTGACGACATCATTGCCGTTTTACTGCTAAGTGTCCTGGTTAGCTGTTTTAGCGATGTTTCCAAGGCTGATGGGGGGCACGTGCAGTCTAACTTATGGTTGGGGTTGCTCTTCCAGGGGGTGTATTTTATTGGGATTTTTTTCCTCGTGAAGTGGATTGCACCGCTGTTGATGCACCTTGGCGAACGGCTGAGCGTCTCGGCGTCCGTGGTGTTAATGTCACTGGTTATTTGCCTGGGAATGGCGTACCTGGCAGAGTTGGCCGGATTAAGCGACGTGGTTGGTGCGTTCTTTGCGGGGGTCGCGGTGGCCCAGACGCCGTATAAGCAGGAGATTGATTCGAGCATTGAGCCGATTGGATACGCGGTGTTTATCCCCGTCTTCTTCGTTAGCATCGGATTAAACATGACCTTTGATGGCTTCTGGGAAAACCTGTTTTTCGTGGTAATTATGACGCTATTGGCCCTCGTTACCAAGTGGATCGGGTGCGGTGCCGGGGCCCGGTTGCTAGGAATGAGTGTGTCGGCCGCAAACGTGATTGGTGCGGGAATGGTTTCCCGGGGAGAAATGGCGCTTATCATTGCACAGGTTGGTTATGCAGCACGCCTGCTTTCGGAGCGGTTCTACTCCAGCGTGATTATGGTAATTATCCTGACAACGCTTGTTACCCCGTTTATCCTGAAGAATGCAATCCGGCGGCAGAAAAGGACAGCCAAGTAGTGTGGGTTTGCAGCGGGGTTAAATCGTGGTACGATTACGCTATCGATAAACAGTAATAATTATTATTTATAAGGAGGCGGCCGGTAATGATCGAGGAGGCGTTAGCCCTTCTACGGCAGAACCACTACAAGGTAACGAAGCAGCGGCGGGCGCTGTTGACGTATTTAAGTCAGTTTGAGCAGCAGTACGTCGACGTGACGGCGGTTGATGAATACATGCACCGCCTGTTTCCCGGGATGAGTCACAATACGATTTACCGCAACATTAAGGAATTTAGTGAGCTGGGAATCATTGAAACGCAAACGCGGGTTCATGGAATGTGCGTTAAGTACCAGTGCGATTTTAAGCATACCCACCACCACCACTTTATTTGCCGGCAGTGCGGGCGGGTGATTGAGGTTGAGGTATGCCCGGCGGACCTGATCGGGGATCAGCTCCCGGGGTGTCAGCTGGAAGGCCACCGCTTTGAGGTATATGGGTTATGCGCGCAGTGTGTACACCGGGCTGACAAATCTTAATAAAAGTTTGTCACCCTCCGCGCGATTTTGTAGTAGGATAGAGAAAATCAATGAAATGGAGGGGTTGAACATGGCATACAGACCAGCACCGTTTATTACCCCGTTTGCGGTTTTATCAGCAGTCCTTGCGCTTGGCGCGACGAACGTTGTGGTGAACCGGGCGACGGGAACGGTTGAGGGTAAACCACGGCAGGAACAGGTTAGTTCTACGCCAGCCCCGGTAAAGAGTGAAAAACCGGCGGCAACGCCATCACACGATAAGGACTGGGAGGATAATTCCCAGGCTCCAACCCAACAGCAGGAGAATAATAACCAACAGGCGAATGACCAGCAGAATAATGACCAGCAAAATAACGCCGGCAACCAGGGTAACGCCGAGAAGAACGAGCAGGGTGGTGACCGGACGTACCACATGAACACCAATGATGAACAAAACGGCACGAACGGTACAAACGGCGCTCAGCAACAGGGAAATGACCAACAGGGCGCAGCCAACCAGCAGGCTGGGAATTAGGGAGGTCCGGTAGATGTTTAATCTCTTAAGTATCATCAGTAGCTACCTCGGCTACATTAACGTGAACGTTAAGTTAAAGAACCGGATTTACACGGTTTTAGGGGCCCTCGGGAACCTGTACCTGTTATACGTTGCGCTCCGGTTCTTTGCGAACGGCTTTTACTTCCGGGGATTCCTGTTTATCCTTGCATTTGCGTTAGCGGCGTACTTCTCGTACCTGAACATTCTGTACTACTTCACGAAGGATAAGAAGTCCCGCTATGATATTTCCCCGATAATTGAGCGGTGGCTACACATTGCGCCGCCGGAAGCAGCGGAAGAAGGGGAGATGCGGCGGAGCGCCGGCCCACAGCCAGGTTACATTCAAACCAACGGGCTGTTTGACGATGATCAGGAATTTTTACCGGCAGTGATTACCGCCTCCTCCCGGGAACGGGCTAATATTCAGCAGGTCGTCAGTGACCTTGAACGGAAGGGCTACCTGCAGCTGGATTACGCCGGAAAGTCCAACCAGGAAATTTACCGGAGCGGGAAGCGCCAGGCAGCGTTAAGTGCGCCGGTAACCTTGCCCTACTACGAGCTTGTTCAGACGGGAAAATACCTCGAAGTTTACGGGGGCGTTAACCAGATGGAACGGTTGCCACTCGGCCGGGTGAAGACGGTGGGTCTTTTACCAGCAGCCGAAGCAATGGCGCGGTACCACCTGTACCTGGCATCCGCGGCAATTATTAAGGGGCCGTATAAGTTTGCGGGTCGCTCCGACGTGGTTGTCCAGGCGCGCGACTTTGACCTGGACATTAAGGTGGCCTACCGCGAACGGGGAGCACACCCCCAGCATGCGGCCGCTGGTGTGGAAAACGGGGAAGGACTGCACCGGACACAGGCCCGGGAAATGGAAGCGGAAGAACAGGCTACTCACAAAACTTCCCGGCGTGCTGCCACGGCAGAGGATGAACCGCCTCTCCGTCGGCGGCAGGCCCAGCAGAAGCATTCCGGATTTCGTGATTTTTGGAAATAACGACTAACTAATAAAACTCCGTGAATTAACCGGTAATCCGGTTTGTTCACGGAGTTTTTGTAATGGTGAGCTGAGGTTAATCGGCGATAAATTGCTGGAGTCGCCCCGCAATTTCCGGGGAAACCTCGGCGGTAATGCGCGTTCCGTCCTCCTCATAAGCGGTTTTCATGATAGTGGCGTGCTCGTTGAGAAGTTCTAGGAACCGCCCCTGATCAAATGGGATCAGGTAGGTGTGCTGCTCATTGTCCTTGAACAGCTCCTTTTTAATTGCGGTAATCAGGGTGCGAAGTGATTCTTCGTCCCGGGCGCTGTAGGTCAACTGTTGTCCCGTTAGGAGGGGATAGGGTTGCCCCGTTTTATCCGCCTTATTGTACGCGTAAATCATTGGGATGTTGGTAACGCCAATCTCTTTTAGGGTGCGCTCGGTGGTTTTTACCATTTCGGGCGCATGCGAATCGGACGCGTCAATCACCTGAACGAGCAGGTCGGCCTGCGCCGCTTCGGCAAGCGTACTCCGGAAGGCCTTCACGAGCTGGTGGGGCAGTTTGCTGACAAACCCGACGGTATCGCTCAGAAGAATCTCCTTATTGTCGGCAAACTTAAGCCGCCGCACCGCCGTATCAAGCGTCGCAAACAGCATGTCCTTTGTAAACACTGATTTGACTGCGCCTTCATTATCAACGAGGTTTAAGAGACCGTTCATGGTCGTGGATTTACCGGCGTTCGTGTATCCCACGAGGGCCACGCTCTTGAGCCCTGAGTTATCACGGAGCTTCCGTTTCACCTGTTGTTCCTTATCGATGTCCTTAAGCTCCTTATTAAGGGCGCTAATCCGTTTTTCAATGACCCGCCGGTCCATTTCGTGCTGGGTTTCCCCGGACCCCCGGTTACTCATGCCCCCGGCAGACTGCTGGTCAAGTTTTTCGGCGCCAGCGGTGTGCAACCGGGGAAGCTGGTACTGGAGTTGGGCAATTTTGACCTGAATCTTGGCTTCGCGGGTGTGTGCCCGGGAGGCAAAGATGGCCAGAATTAGGGCGGTCCGGTCCATAACGGTCATGTGGGTAATGTCCTCAAGGTTCCGGATCTGGGTAGGCGTGAGCTCATCGTTGACCACCAGAGTAGCTGCCTCCAGTGCGGTGCCAGCCCGGCCGATTTCTTCAGCTTTACCAGAGCCGAAGTAGGTGGCCGCAACTGGTTTTTCTAATTTTTGCCGCACGTCCCCGACCACCTGCATGTTGTTTGCAGCTACCAGTTTTCCCAGTTCGTCCATCGTATATTCAAAGTCCGTTTGTTCGTTCTCAATCCCGCAAATAATCACGGGTTCGGGAGGGGTATCCAACACACTTTCCATCCAATCTCACCTCGTTTATTCAATCACCGTCATTATACACCCCGGACGGCCGGTAATTAGTATTCTTGATCGTCCCGGTAGTGGTCGTAGTATGCAACCTGGATGTTATTCGGTGAAACGGTCAGCTTGGTAACTGAGCCGTTTAACGGGCGTTCCTTAACAATGTCGATTTCCGGGGCGTACCGGTGCACAATACTCCGGATGCACGTTCCGTGGCTGACGAGCAGGACGCGGTCGCCATCATGGTGGTTTTGCCGGAGCAGGTCAAAGCCGGCATCGACGCGTTCCCAAAATTCAGCGTCGCTTTCGCTATCGTGAAACGGATCAACGGTCTTCATCATATCGCGCGATTTTTCCAGGGAAAACTTCGTAATGAGTTCCTCAAACGTCTTGCAGCCATGCGGCATTCCGACCATGATCCACGTGTTGGCGGAATCCTGTCCCTCAAAGTAGCCGTAGCACTGCTCCCGGAAGTAGTGGAGTGCGGTCGGGGTGTCAAACTGCGGGGTGGCCTGGTTTTCGTCCATGATGATCTTGCAGGTCCGGGCCGTGCGGGTCATGTCACTGTGGTAGACGCGGTCAAAGTTGACCTGGGCAAGGTGCCGCCCCGCCTTGTGGGCGTCCGCAATCCCCTTGGCGGTTAGCGGAGAGTCGCACCAACCCTGCATCCGCCGGTACTTGTTGAGTTGGGTTTGGCCGTGTCGAACCATGTAGACTGAGAATGTCATTGAATCGCCTTCCTTACTGTGCGGTGGTTGGGTTAAGTATAGCATAAGGTGCGGAGCCACGACCTTATCCCCATAACGGTAATCAGACGAAGGGCGCGGAACGCGGCCAAGGAAGATTGCGTTATGGGGGTAAAAGGGCGTGAGCGAAGCCCGATTAAGGGAAGGTGTGGAGCCGTTAAGAAGGTGTGGAGCCGCTGCGTCCGGTAAACAAAAAGATAATAAACGAGGTCGTAGCAACATGAGCCACGACCTCGTTTATTATCTTTAATCCTGTTCCACCAGTCGCTTGATTCCGCGCACGTCCGCGGGGTTCCCCGAGAAGATGATGTGATCACCCAGTTGCAGGCGGGTGTTACCGTGAGGGGCAATGGCCCGCTTTACCCGGAAAATCCGGGAAATCGTAATGTCGTTGATGAACGGCAGGTAACGGATTTCCATGCCGTCAAAGATTGAATTATTGACAACCACTTCGTAGAGGCGGGCGTCCGGGCTGGTAATGAGCTTCAGCGTTGACGGACTGGTAATGAGGGAGCGCAGGCTTCCAACATTGAAGTCAAACATGCTGTAGAATTCAATGCCCAACCGCTGGAGCGTTTCCTCGTGGGTACTGAGCGGGTCACGGCTTTCAAACCGGGTGATGACCCGCTTAACGCCGTATTCCTTGGCGGCCACGGCAAGCCGGTAGTTAACGTTGCTATCGCCGTGGCAAAGGACCAACACGTCGGTGTCAAAGACCTGGCTGGCAATTAAGTCCGCCGGTTCCAGCGAATCCAGGAGCGTTAGGTTAGCTTCCGAATTATACGTGGAGTAGTTGCGGGCGATATTGGTGTACAGCTGAGTGTCGTACCAGTCGCTTTCGAGCTGTTGGCTGGCCGCAACGGTAACTAACCCTACGCCGATGATGTGGACCGTTGTTTTGTGGTTGTCTTCTGGAGCGGGGTGGTATCCACGGTTGAAGAGCAGTGGACACACAACGCACGTGAGGATTGCTGCCAGCAAGAAGGCGCCGGACTGGGCCGTGGTAATGGCATGCAGTTCCTGGGCGACTTCAAGGGCGGCCAGGATCAGCGTGATGGTGGTCCCCGACAGGACCGCCCCCATCAGGGAATTGGCCCGGTTAAACCGCAGCCGTAACCCGAAGTAAACGGGGAGTTTTGCCAGCAAGAAGGCACCGAAAATAACGGCAATCATGATGAGCACCTTAGGGCTGGTTAGCAGGGCCGGAATGTTGAGCTTGACCCCGGTGAGGATGAAGAACACCGGGATGAAGAACCCGTAACCGATGGAATCCAGCTTGTGGAGGGTTTTCCGCTTGGGTTCAAGGAGCTTGACCACGATGCCGGCAACGAACGCCCCCAGAATGTTTTCGGCGCCGGTGGCCTCCGCAATGACCACGAGGGTGACGATCACGAAGAACGCCAGGCGCATGTCAATCTGAGTCGTCGGTTTGTTTATCCGGTCAAAGAACGTGAAGAACGACTTGAACCGGCGGAAAAGAATGGCCCCGGCGATGAAAAGCAGCGAAATAAGCCACAGGCTGGAACCCTTACCGGCGTATAAGGCAGCGTACACCGTCAGGGCTAACATCGGAACAACTTCTCCTAGAACCGCGATTAACAGGATGGTTTGGCCGTACGGCTTACTGAGAAGGCTGTTTTCCTTTAGGAGGGAAATGACTAACCCCAGGGCGATGGTGGCCAGCAGAATTGTTGCTAGCCAGATGTCACCGAAGAGGCCGGTGACCTTAAAGATCAGGGCGAGGGCAAACGATGTGACCACACACAGGGTGTACGCAATCACGGCGGTTAAAACGGGCGAAAGTTGTTTAGGTTGCTGGCGGGCGACCTTCTTTTCAAGCGGTGTCCGCGGCTCGCGGTTCCGTTGGAAAAGTGAGAAGTCGATTTCCATCCCGCTCAAGAACAGCAGGAGGATGACCCCCAGGGTGGAGAGGTCGCTGAGCAGGCTATTAATGTGAATTACGTTCAGGCAACTCTGGCCCAGGATGATCCCCACGATGATTTCCGCCACGGAGGTGGGAATGATGCTGAGTTTAAACCGCGAGAGTAACATGGGGGTTGCAAATGCGGCCAGGGCAACAATAACAAGCGATAAATTCATAGGTGAACCTCTTTCAATCTCTTAGTGACTTTTACGAACACGTTGGATTAGGTGGGTAAGGGCTGGAATCCCGGCAAACACCGCGATAATCCCCAGAAAAACAACGGTGAAGTGGTGCCGGACAAACGGAATCCGGCCGAAGAAGTAGCCGATGCCGGAACACAGTGCCGTCCAGAGAAACACGCCCCAGAAGTTGTACCAGCTAAACCGGCGGTAGTCCATCCCGCTCGTTCCGAGAACCAGCGGAAGAAATGAGCGAATCACCGGAACAAAGCGGCCGAAGATGACCGTTTTGCCGCCGTGCCTGTGCAGGAACTGCTGGGTTTGGCGACGTTTTTGGTGTGAAACCATGCGCTGGAACCACGGGCGGTCGCCCACCAAGCGGCCCAGGGTAAAGTTAACCGTATCACCGAAGAGGGCCGCACAGAAGAAGAGGGGGACGAGAAGCCGGATATCGAGTGCCGGTGAAAGGGCGGCCAGTGAGCTGGTTAAAAAGACCAGCGATTCACCCGGAAGGAACGCCAGAAACACCAAGCCGGTTTCCATAAAGACCATGACAAATAACACCACGTATATCCACCCGCCTAGTGCGTGCACTGCGGGAAGCAGATACTGATCAAAGTGCAGTAAAACGTGGATTAATTCGGTCACAAGCACTCCTCCCCTCAAGGTTACTGTTGGTGAATATGATAGCAAATTTTATTTTCAAAGGGGAGCATAACCTCTTTGGGCGGGGAAAGTTGGTCGTCCCTCCGAAAGGTGATAGAATAGAATGACATTATTTGGCTAGTAGGGAGTGAAGTGGAATGGCAGAAAAGGATGTGCGTCAGCAAGAACAATGCCGGATGGATACCGTCGTGGAGAAAATCCATGCGGCTGAAGACGTCCGGCGGCAGGAAATCGACCGGGCCAAGCAGGAGCAGCGAATCGTTGATGCGGATTTTAAGAAGAACGTCCGCGTCAAGGTGTCGACGTATTCTGGGATGATGGATACCGCCATGGCGGTGCGCCAGCAAAACCAGCTTCTCCAAGAGCGGGAAAATGCCCGGGAACACGCCCAGCACGAACTAACAATCTTGGAAAAATTAGCGGAACACCCCTACTTTGCCCGGATTGATTTTCAAGAGGAGGGTGAACCCAAGCCGGAGACCATCTACATTGGACTCGCCTCCTTTGCGGAAACGCCGGACCACTTTCTGATTTATGACTGGCGGGCGCCGGTTGCCAACCTCTACTATGACGGTGGACTCGGGGAAGTGACCTACCAAACACCGGTGGGCGAGCAACGGGCGACGGTGACGTTAAAGCGCCAGTTTAACGTTGAACACGGCAAAATTACCGCGGTCTTTGACACGGACGAAGCGGTTGGGGATCAGATGCTGCTGACGGCTCTTCAGGGACATTCGGGTACCAAGATGAAGGGGATCGTCACGACGATCCAGCACGAACAAAACCGGATTATCCGCAATACCACGGCGGACCTCCTCTTTGTTCAAGGGGCTGCAGGTTCCGGGAAAACGTCGGCGGTGCTCCAGCGGGTTGCTTACCTGTTGTACCGGTATCGGGGGAAGATTACGTCCAAGCAAATTGTGCTGTTTTCACCTAATCAGCTTTTTAACGACTACGTTGACCGGGTGCTCCCGGAAATGGGCGAACATAACATGGAACAACTGACGTACTACCAGGCACTCCAACGGCGGGTGCCCCACTTACAGGTTGAAACGCTGCAGGAGCGGTTTACCGCGCAGGATGATTCCGTAACGCGGCGGGTGAACCGCTTAAAGGAGAGCCTGCAGTTTATGCGGGCCCTGCACGAGTACGCAACGCTGCTGGAACGGGGCGGCATGCAGTTTACTAGCTTGTGCCTTGCCGGAAAGGAAATCTTTTCCCGGGAAATAATCGCACAGATTTACTACGGCTTTAACGAAAACTACCATCTTCGCAACCGGCTGATTGCCACGAAGGAGGAGCTCCTCCGGCGGCTGCAGCGGAAGATTAAGCGGACGGCGAAGATCGATGCGGTCCAAAAGGCGGTCCAAGGGCTCAATCAGGATGCGTTAAATGCCCTGTACGGGGACCATCCGCGGGACTTCGCGGACGGGGACGCTGAGTTTAAGTTCCTGACGGAAGCGTACGTGACCCAGCAATTTGCGGCGGTGGCGGATGACATCCGTAATAACCGGTTCGTCGATGCGACTGCCCAGTACGTTAATTTCCTGGGAAATGTTCTGCGGTTGGTTGACCTGCAGGAATGGCACCTGTCACCGACAGAGTGGATGCAGGCGGGGAGCCGGACCATCGCGGCCTTTCAGCGCCAGCACATTGCCCTTGCAGACGCGACCCCGTACTTGGACTTATACGACCTAATCACGGGGCGGCACGGGATGCGGAAGATGCGCCATGTCCTGATTGACGAAATTCAGGACTACACGCCGTACCAGTTGGCGTACCTGAAGGAGTTGTACCCGCGGGCGAAGTTTACCATGCTGGGCGACCTTAACCAGTCAATCCTCACGCACGAAAACAGCCGGACCCTCCTCGAGCAGTTGCGGCCCCTCTTTGATCCGAAAAAAACCCAGGTGGTCCAACTAACGCGGTCCTACCGCTCAACTAAACAACTGACGGACTTTACGCGGGAATTGCTAGTTGACGGGGAAAAGATCGAGGCGTTTGACCGGGAAGGCCCCGTTCCTGAAATGGTAGTCGGGCAAGACCGGGGTACCCTGGTTAACCAGGTAGCCGCCACCCTCCGCCAGAACCACGAGCGACAGGAGACAACGGCGGTGATTACCCGGACACTAAAGGAGGCCCAGTGGTTAGCGGCCCAGCTCAAACAGGCGGGGGTAGCCACGACCGTTATTAAAACGGAGAACCAGCGGCTGGTTGCCGGACCAATCATTGTACCGGCGTACCTAGCGAAGGGGTTGGAGTTTGACGCGGTCATTATGTGGGATGCGAGTGCGGCTAATTACCATGACGAAGCGGACCGTCAGCTGGTATACACAATCTGTTCACGGGCGATGCACCGGCTGATGATTACGGTAACGGGGACGCCGAGTCCATTGTTTAACCGGGTGGATCCAAGTCTGTATAAGGTATGCTCGGATTAGACATAGTTGATGTTTACAAAATACGGGGAATTAATCCTGGTTAGTGGTGTTTACTAACCAGGATATTTTCATGTAATGGGGGTGCTCATAAAATGAAAGTGGGTGAATGATTGGATAAAACTAAATCAATACACAAAAAAGATGCAATTAATTTCAATTAAATTATTCACAAAAAGGTGGGCGGGGAGTAAAATGACCTCCTGAAAACTACTATACTAGGGGGTACTACGATGCGGACTACGGAAATATCAAAAAAGTTTATTTTCAGCGCAGCGGCCTTTTTCGCTGGGTTGGGAATGGGGAGCGTGATTCATGCTGATGCGGTTCAGGCGTCAAGGAACACATCGAATCCAGTAGCAGCACAATCTTCAACCGTTCGTCAGTCGCAGGTAGCGGTTCCGCTCGGGCAACACCAGTCAGTTAAAGCATCCGGCCAAACCACTCAGCCAGTGGCGGCTAAATCGGTTTCGCGGGTGCCGGTTCAGCAGGCGGCAACGAATACGGCGAGTGGGGATACCCAAATTCAGATTAGTGGGGCGGACTTCAATAAGTACATGCACGTTAACGGGAGCGCATCGTATAATTCTGCGAATGATACGGTGACGTTAACCCCTGACCAGGACCAGCAAGCGGGGCACGCGGCTATTAATGTTCAAATTGACATGGATCGTGATTTTTCAGTAAAGGCCCATGTTTTCCTGGGAAATAATCCGTCAAATAAGGGCGGCGCGGACGGAATTGCCGTTGGGTTTCACCCCGGAAGCGTAAATGAAGTGGGACAACCCGGGAATGCCTTTGGGCTAGGGGGAATTGCGCACGCGTTCGGCTTTAAACTGGACACGTTTTATAACTCAGAAGGCCCGAGTTCTTCGGAAAACGCTAATGCTGATCCGCAGCAGTTCAGTGGCCCTGGTGATGCGTTTGGCGGCTTCATCTATTCGGACGCCAACGGGGCTGTAAGCACATACGACCCAAGCAACAATTCAGCTAGTCCAGCACTTATCCCATCGCCGAACGGGCAGTGGGCCTGGCTAACAATGAAGTATGACGGCACCACCCACGTGATGACGGTTAATTACCAGGAAGGAAACTACAACCACACCTGGACAATGGATGTCTCGCAGTGGATTACGTCCCGTTACATGGCGTTTGTAGTCTCTTCATCAACGGGTTCGTACAAGAACCTACAGCAGATGAATTTCTTCAACATTACGGCGTGGGTTCCCAATTCCCAGTTGTCGCAGTATAAGGAAACCGTTCAGGTAAAGTACGTAAACGAGTTAACCGGCCAGGAAATTGCACCGGCTCAAACGATTAATACTTACGATGGTGCCCAGTACACGACCACCCAACAAACCATTCCGCACTACACTTATGACAAGTTAGGAACCGGGAGTGCCCCGGCTGCCGGAATGTGTACGGGAGCAGGAATGGTTGTAACGTACGATTACATGCCAAATGCGGAGCACGCGGTGGTAAACTACGTCGATGGCCAAACCGGGAAGACGGTTACGAGTGCAACGGTTAACGGGCATTACGATGAGACGGTAACTTATAATCCCCAGGAAACGGAACAGGGACTAGAGAAGCAGGGGTACGTGATTGGGACAAGTACGCTGCCGGCGAATGACCAGATTACGTTTAGTCAGGACGGGGCCGTGCCGACGTACACCGTTACGCTGCACCACCGGGTAACAACTGACACGGTAAGCGATAATCCTGATAACGTTGCGGGGTTAAGTAAAACCGTTACGGAGACGATTAATTACCGTTACGGGAGCGCAACGGGTGCGGTGGCGGCACCAACGAAGACGCAGCGGGTTACCTTTACCCGGACAGCAACGAAGGATCAGGTCACCGGGCAAGTAACGTATGGGGCGTGGAGTCCGGCGGCAACGGAAAGTTTACCGGCCGTGCCGACGCCGCCGGTTACGGGATATACACCAGATATTTCGCAGGTGGCCGCTCAAACCGTGACGCCAACAACTGCGGATACAACGACAACCGTGGTGTATACTCCTAACCCAGAAAAGGCAACGGTAACGTACGTGGATACGACAACCGGGAAGCCGCTGCGCGTGGTTTCAGTTACGGGAAAATACGGGGAAACCGTTCCGTATGATTCGGGTGCCATCGTTAAGCAACTCGAAAACGAAGGGTATACGTACCAGAGCACGACAATCCCAGCAGCAGGAATCCCGCTGACGACGGACGGGAAAACCGTAAATTACGTGGTTGATATGGGTCACCTGGTAACAACGGATACAACCACGAATAACCCGGATAACGTAGCGGATTTACAACGAACCGTAACCCGCACGGTAAAGTACCAGTATACTAACGGCCAGCCTGCCGCAGCGGCAAATACCACCACGCTGACGTTCACCCGGACGGCGCAGGTGGACCACGTTACTAAGCAGGTGACGTACGGCCCGTGGACCGCAACGGCCGGGACCACTTTCCCGGCGGTTTCTAGTCCGGTAATTACGGGGTACACACCGGATCAGGCAACACTTCCGGCAATCACAAACGTGACGGCTACAACGCCCGCTACGACGCAAACGGTAACCTATGCTCCGAATGCGGAGAGTGCGACGGTCGCATACGTCGACGATACAACGGGAGCGACCCTTAAAACGGTGACCCTCCATGGGAAGTTTGATCAGCCGGCAAGCTACCGTCCGGATCAAACGATTACTGGTTACACCCAGAAGGGCTACGCACTGGTAAGTAACGATTACCCGACGGACGGGGCAGTCTTCACAACAGATGGGGTGGTTCACCGCTACGTAATTCACCTTAGGGAAACCACGACAACGTTTACCCCGAATAATAATCCGCGGCACCTGACACTTACCCATAAGGTGACCCGGACGGTGAAATTTATTGGCCCGGACGGGAAGCAGTTTGAACGGCCCGTTGTCCAAACCATCACGTTTCATCGGACGGCAACCCTAAACAATGTCACCGGGAAAATTACGTACGGTCCGTGGCAGCCAGTGGGGACGCCGGTCTTTGGCCAGGTTCGGGTTCCGACGGTGGTCGGGATTGACCCGTCACCGGCCGTGGTTCCGGCGGAGAGCGGAGTTACTGCGACAACCCCAGACCACACGGTGACAATTAAGTACACCCCGAATCCGGAAAAGGTGACCGTCACCTACATTGATGAAACGACGGGGAAAAAGTTATCCGCAGTGACGGTAACGGGGCCGTACGGGTCAACGTCGCTGTACACCCCGAAGGCCACCATTGAGAAGTACGAGCACGAAGGTTATAAGGTTGTGCGGGATGACGTTCCGGCCGCGGGAATCCAGTTTAACGAAGACGGGAAGATAAAACACTTTGTGGTCGGGCTAACTGAGACAACGACGACGTACACCCCAACGGATAACCCCCGGAACCTAACCCTAACGCACGTGGTTACGCGGACAATTCGGTTGGTTGGTCCAAACGGGCGGGAATTAGCGCCTGCAATTACGCAGAAGGTTACGTTTGGACGGACAGCGACGATTAATAACGTTACCGGGAAGATTACGTATGGTCCGTGGCATGTGATTGGAACAGCAACCTTCAGTGCGGTTCGCGTTCCGGCAATTGCGGGAATGATCCCTGAAATGACAACCGTTGCGGCGCTGACGGGAATTACGCTAACAACCCCTAACCAAACGGTGACGGTGGTTTATCACCCGCGACCAGTTTCGCCAGTTGCCTACCGGATGACGACGGCATTGCCGCTATCCGGAAAGGCTCGCGAAGTGCGGGAACAGGCAAATTCCTCATCCCACCGGCAGCAGCTTCCGGATACGGGAGATGCTGTGGCTGGCCAAGCGAGTGGGATTGCTGTTTTGGCGCTTGCCGTTCTGTTAGCAACGGTGGGAAGCATTCCGGATAAGCGGACTAAGCGGCACTAGCCGGAAAAGAGAGAATTATTGAAGTAAATGGAACGGGCAAAGTGGACTAGCGGCCGGATGAAGTATGGCTTTGCCGGTTGCCGGGTCTTCTTCAGCCCGTTTGTTTTAGCATTAGAACAGGGAGGTTGGAATTAATTCCAACCTCCCTGTCGCTTTGTGTTTGGTTTATCGTGCTAATTAGTTATTATCCTGACTCTGGCGGCTGCCCATGAACTGCCGGGCCGATGAAATCATGTTGAAACTGGCGAGTCGTTGCTTAAACCGGGCGGCCAGCATAGTAGTTAGCTCATCGTATGCCAAGGCGGAGTAGTGAACACCGTCCGGTTGAAGCATTTTCTCCGGCGTAGTTGCCATGTGCGCGTGCCACGGAATGAGGTCACAGTGCGTCGTCGTGGCGACTTGCTGGGTAGCCTGAACGTACTCCTGAAGATGAGCATTAACGGTGGAATCATCTGCGACGACCCCGGGCGTAATCAGCAGGCACTTCTCCGGGGTAATTTGGCGGACGAGTTGCGTGAGGGCTGCAGTATATGTAGTTGCTGAAAGGGGCTGCTTTTGCCGGGCGTCTGCCAGGCCGAAGAACGGCACCACGTAGTTTGGTTCAATTGCCAGAACGTCCGCTTGTAGCCGCTCCAGGGCGGACGTGATGGTACTGTTCGGAACACCCCGGTTAAAACAGTAGACGTCTTCCCGGCCAATCTTTTCCTTCAGCATGTCCGAAAACTTACTGGATGGGTAGCCGTCCGTATAGCCGGCGGTGATGCTATCCCCAAAAAGAACAATCCGAATCATTGTGGTCCCTCCGTCAAAAGTTGCATTCCTATTATATGCGTTTTAATGGGGAAGCACTACCCCTTTTTGGGTTCGTTTCGCGGGGAGAAGATGATATAATTATGCCCGTCAATAGGGGGTGACGGGGCGATGCAAAACGAAATGAACTACTACCGGATTTCGCGGGCGGAATGGGCGCAGTTGGAAATCCCCGCACGAATTGCCCTGACTAACGAGCAACTGGCAGCGATCCGGTCGGTTAACGACCAGCTGTCATTAAAGGATGTCCGGGAAGTGTACCTGCCGTTGGTACGGCTTTTGGGAATGGAACTTCGCCAACGCCGGCGTCACCAACAGGCCCAAGCAGCCTTGCTGGGAATCACTCCGGCGCCCGCCCCATTTATTCTGGGGATTGCCGGGTCGGTTGCGGTCGGGAAAAGTACGATTGCCCGGTTGTTGAATTTGTTGCTGCGGCAGGTATTTCCAGACAAACGGGTGCAGCAGATTACCACCGATGGGTTTATCTACCCGAACGCCGAATTGAAACGGCGGGGGCTATTTGACCGTAAGGGGTTCCCGGAAAGCTACGACATGCCCCGGCTGATTACGTTTTTAAACGACATTAAAAACGGGGTGCGCGCCCAGGCGCCGGCCTACTCGCACGAAATCAGTGACGTGGTACCAGGGGAGTTTGACGTGGTGGACCACCCCGATATCCTGATCGTGGAGGGGATTAACGTTCTCCAGCTGCCGCCAAGTGAGCGGGTGTACGTGAGCGACTACTTTGACTTTTCACTGTACGTGGACGCGGCAGAAGAGGACATCGAACGCTGGTACCTTGAGCGGTTCGGGATGCTGCTGGAGATGGCGGCTAAGGACCCACACAACTACTATTACCAGTACACGCAGGAGCCGCGGGAGGACGCCTTTGCGATGGCCAAACGGGTGTGGCGGGACGTCAATTTGAAAAACCTGCACGAGTACATCCTGCCGACCAGGAACCGGGCCGATCTCATTCTTTCGAAGGACGGCCAGCACCGCGTAACCGAACTATTAATCCGAAAAGCATAATTGATGGCGACTAATGTCCGGATTTTGACGCTTCGACCGTTGACCGGACTTTTTTTTGTATGTACAATTAGAACGAATATTTTAAAACGAGGTGACAAGCGTGGCGCACGATATGCAATCATTCGATAAGATTCTCGTACTGGACTTCGGGAGTCAGTACAACCAGCTGATTACTCGGCGGATCCGCGAGTTTGGCATTTACTCTGAGCTGATGTCGCACAAGACGACAGCGGAAGAGATTAAGCGGCTGGCGCCGAAGGGGATTATTTTCTCCGGGGGACCGGATAGCGTAAACGATCCTGGGGCTTTCACGGTGGACCCGGAAATCTTTAACCTGGGAATTCCGGTACTGGGAATCTGTTACGGGATGCAGCTGATGGCCAGCATGCTTCCGGGCGGCCAGGTTGAACCCGCTGACAATAAGGAATACGGAAAGGCTGATATTACGGTAACGCAGGACGACGCAGCGTTATTTACCGGGATGGACCGGCAGCAGACCGTTTGGATGAGTCATGGCGACCTGGTAATGCAGGTTCCGACCGGCTTTACGGCGGTGGCCACGAGTGCCAACTGCCCGATTGCGGCCATGCAGGATTCTAAGCGGAAACTGTACGGAATCCAGTTCCACGCAGAAGTGCGGAACACGGTGCACGGAAATGAAATCCTCCGCCACTTCGCGTTTGACGTGTGTGGTGCGCAGGCCAACTGGACGATGGACGACTTCATCGACATGCAGGTGGCTAAGATTCGTGAGGAAGTTGGCGACAAGAAGGTCATTCTTGGCCTGTCTGGTGGGGTTGATTCCAGCGTGACGGCGGCCCTGTTAAACCGGGCAGTGGGTGACCAGCTGACGTGTATCTTCGTGGACCACGGGTTACTGCGGAAAAACGAGGCGGACCAGGTTATGGCCGCGCTCAACAAAGGTTTAGGCGTCCGGATTAACAAGGTTGATGCGGCGGACCGCTTCTTGTCCAAGCTCGAAGGAGTCACCGATCCGGAACAGAAACGGAAGATTATCGGTAACGAGTTCATCGAGGTCTTCAACGCTGAAGCCGCCAAGATGAAGGATGCAGACTTCCTTGCCCAGGGGACGCTGTATACGGACGTTATCGAAAGTGGAACGGATACGGCCCAGACGATTAAGTCTCACCATAACGTTGGGGGCTTACCGGAAGACGTGCAGTTTACGCTGATTGAACCGTTACGGACGCTCTTTAAGGATGAGGCTCGTGAACTGGGGGAAAAGCTCGGGTTACCGCATGATCTGGTATGGCGGCAGCCGTTCCCGGGCCCGGGTCTGGGAATCCGGGTCGTTGGTGCCATTACGCCGGAGAAACTTGAAATTGTCCGTGATAGTGACGCCATTCTCCGGGAAGAAATTAAGAACGCTGGTTTGCAGGAAGATATCTGGCAGTACTTCACCGTTCTGCCGGGAATCCGGAGCGTCGGGGTGATGGGCGATGGCCGGACATACGATTACGCCATTGCCATCCGGGCCGTCACGTCCATTGACGGGATGACGGCTGACTTTGCCCGCATTCCGTGGGACGTTCTGCAGAAGATTTCGGTGCGGATTGTTAATGAGGTTGACCACGTTAACCGCGTTCTGTACGACGTGACGAGTAAGCCGCCGGCAACGATTGAGTATGAATAGAATTGCAATGTAAGATAGAGTTGGAACCGCGATATATCAGCATCTTGGCAGTTTGAAAACTAGGTCAACTCACTTAAATCTACATGTTTGTTTGCCAAAATGTTTGCCATATGAAGAAAGCATCCAGTGTAAAAACTGGGTGCTTTTGTTTCAATATAAAGGAGAAAATATATGCCGAATAAATATAATGAGGACCTAACGAAGGCTATGCAACATATTAATTCTTTTTATAACGGTTTACGAGCGTCTGGGGCCTTAAAAATGGCTGAGCAGCTTAATTCTCGCCGTTTGTAAAATTAAGTTAGAAAAATAAAAAGCCATTTGTGATAGACTTTTGAATAACCACAAACAAAAGTAAAGGAACATCACAAATGACTTATAAACATCTTACCACACGTGAACTAACCCTC
>DWXB01000001.1 GCA_019119415.1 Candidatus Ligilactobacillus avistercoris
TTAGAACAATCCCATTTAGGACTTTCCTAATGACGATTATCTCAGGCACCACTCAATACTGAAACAATGAATTTAATTTTAAGAAGTCAATCATCGCAAGATGATTACAAAACATATATTACGAGGAGGAATTGGGATGAATTTCAAGCGAATTGAATGGATTTTTCTAATTGCGTTTATCGCACTCGATATTTTCCTGGTGGGGTCATTTACCCAGCAGGCCCGCCTCCTAAGCGTGACCAATACCAGCCCGACAAGTTCAACGGCGCTGGTTCTCCGAAACATTAAGGAGGATCAGATTACGTACGGGAAGCTTCCTGATAAGCGGGAGTGGGGGTACTACGTGGTCAGCCCGGAAACGGATGTTTTTCGGAATAAACCCGGGCGCCTTCACGATGAAAACTGGACTGACAATAATCAGGGACTAACGGCAACGTTTGCCACGGCAATCCACGTTAACGTGAAGCACCCAACGCGGGTGTTGAATTCCGTCATTCGGACCCGGGTGGTCAACGGTAAGCAGTACCGGTATGACAGACAGCTATCGACAAAAAACCAGGTCGTTTATACGCAAAGCTTTAAGGGAGTTCCCGCGTTAACCCAGGCCGGTCAGGTGCGGTTTAATGTGCGCAACGGAATCGTGACGGGGTACACGCAGGG
Source organism: Candidatus Ligilactobacillus avistercoris (assembly GCA_019119415.1). Taxonomy (GTDB): domain Bacteria; phylum Bacillota; class Bacilli; order Lactobacillales; family Lactobacillaceae; genus Ligilactobacillus; species Ligilactobacillus hohenheimensis. Next base: position 661 of record DWXB01000001.1, read on the forward strand.
GTACGTTAAAACGCCCCGGCGGTTGCCGAAAAAGCAACGGATGATTAGCGCTAAGCGGGCGTTGATCGCACTGTATCAGTACAATAAGATTAACAGTAACTCGACGGTTCAGTGGGTGCGGCTGGGGTACACGAAGCTGTTAGCAGCAAACCAGCACGTGATTTACGTTCCCACGTGGGTCTTTAGCATCCGGAGTAAGACGACGGGCAACGTCACGTACCGGCAGATTAATGCGTTTACCGGCGCGGTAATGGATAAGGATTAAAAGAAGGAGGAGTTTGGAATGACAAAGACGGCAGCAGTAATGTTTGCACCAGGATTTGAGGAAATTGAAGGGCTAACGCAGGTTGATGTTCTGCGACGGGCCGGGGTGCAGGTCACCATGGTTGGGTTAGAGGACCGGGTGGTTACGGGCGGTCACGGCATTACGGTAACGTGTGACGTGGTCCTCGGGGATCACTTGTTAGACTACGACGTGGTAATCTTTCCTGGCGGAATGGGGGGCGCAACGGCCCTGCGTGACAGTGACCAGCTAATGGCATTGATGAAACAGCGGCATGCGAACGGAAAGTGGAACGCGGCAATGTGTGCGGCTCCAATGGCGTTGGGGCGCTACGGGTTACTTGATGGTCGCACGTATACTTCTTACCCGGAAATTGAAACCCACGCTCAGGACGGGCATTTCACGGAGGACATTACCGTTGTTGATCAGGAAGGAAAGATCATCACGAGCCGGGGGCCGGCAACCGCATTAGCGTTCGCCTACCGCATTCTCGGGGTTCTCGGGGTTGACGCCCAGGATGTCCGGCACGCGATGTTGTACGACTACCTGAAGGATAATATTCAGTAAGATAAAAAAGGTCCGTTATTCACGGGCCTCTTTTTGGTTGGGATTCTACTTGTTGTGCTTATGGATCATCACTGCGGTGATAATTGCCGCTAAAATTAACAGTGCACTAGCCGTCCAGGAAATCCAGTGCGGTTTGTTAATTGTGCCGTTTACCCCGATTGTCGTAAACATGTTAACGGTCCACGGGATGATGACGCTAAGGATCAGCAGAACCACTGGTAATGTATATTTTCGCATGTCCCCATTATAGCATTTCTCCGAAGGGGCGACTGGCAGATGAGGGAATTTCCGAATAAGGAAGGTAAAAAATGAAGAGGAGCCGAATGACGGCGCTTTTCCTAAGGGATATTGTTTGTTATATCCTATAACATTAATTACTTTAGCCCCAACACGTATTAATTATACAGATAATTACGTACATTAAAAGGGCTGAATTGAATTTTGTTCGTAATAGTATAAAGGTGTCGCATGAAGTCGTGGTCAAGGAAGATAAAGGAGCCGATCAAATGACAGAGCACTTTAATACTGTTGACGAAGCAATCGCTGCATTGCAGGCGGGAAAGTTTATCATTTTAGCGGACGATGAATCCCGCGAAAACGAAGGAGACCTCGTTGCGTTAGGCCAAAACATTACGCCGCAAACCGTTTACCAGATGTTAAAATTGGCGAACGGGTTAATGTGCGTCCCGGTTAGCGCTGGGATTGCAGAAAAGCTCGGGTTCAAGATGATGGTTAAGCACAGTACGGACCCGAACGGAACGCCGTTTATGGTGACAACCGATGCAAGCTTTGATGCGGCGGGGGTTACAACCGGGGTATCAGCCTTTGACCGGGCAGCCACCATTAACCTGATTGCGGACGCGCAGGCAACGCCGAACCAGTTTAACCATCCCGGCCACATTCAGCCGTTGATTGCTGAGGAGCGGGGCGTCCGGGTGCGGACGGGCCACACAGAAGCTGCGGTTGACTTGGCTTACCTGGCAGGGAAGGCGCCGGTTGCGGTGATTATCGAAGTGTTGAAGCCGGACGGGCACATGGCCCGGCGGCCGGAATTAACGCAGCTAGCGGCCGAGCAGCACGTGCCGTTTATTACAATTCCGCAAATTAAGGCTTATCTGGATGACCACGGGACTGAGTACGCCGCACAACTAACAAAATAGGACCGCGTTTAAAGATTAATCTTCAAAAAACGGGAAAACTGGGATTGATGCCCCAGTCTTCCCGTTTCTTTTCCGTTAGCGTTTATATTTCCTGGGAAATAATCCTTACGCAGGCCGGTAATTTATGCTACGGTGGTTCGTAGACTAATAATGACGGAGTGATTTTACGGTTATGGATGAGTTATTTGCCCGGACGCCGGTACCGAAAGCGTACTTTAAGCTCGCTTTACCGGTGGTTTTAAGCATGGTTGTTAGCATGGCCTACAACTTAATTGATACCTTCTTTATTGCCCAGACCCACCAGCCAGCGATGGTGGCAGCGGTAACGGTTTGTACCCCTCTTTTTTCGTTCATGCTAGCAATGGGGGATATGTTTGGCCTGGGCGGGGCGGCGCTCATCTCCCGGTACCTTGGTGAGGGGAAACGGGAAACGTGTACCCGCATTAGCAGCTTTTGTACGTTCGGAGCAGTTGCTTTGGGAGTAGTGGTTACGCTTGGAATGTTTGCCCTGGAGCATCCGCTGCTCCGGCTGTTAGGGGCAACGAGCGCAACGTGGGGGGAAGCCCGGCGGTTTTACCAAATTATGGCGTTTGGAGCGGTGATTATTATTTTCTCGCTGGTACCGACAAACTTGCTTCGGACGGAGGGGCTGGCTACCGAAGCAATGATTGGGTCGGTGGCTGGGACAATCGTAACCATTTGTTGCGATCCACTATTCATCTTTGGCTTCCATATGGGAGCGGCTGGGGCAGCCGTTGCCACGGTCCTGGGATACGTTGTAACCGACCTCTTGTACTTGTACTACGTGATTCGCCGTTGCCAGGTCATCACGGTTGATCCGCGCCAGCTGCGGGTTACCTGGCAGTGGGTGAAGGAAGTGATTGTGATTGGAGTCCCGGCGTCCCTGACAAACCTCATGCAGAGTTTTGGGTTAATGGTGTTAAACGAATGCCTGGTTCCCTACGGAACAACTAAAATTGCGGCGGCCGGAATCGTGATGAAGATTGATATGATTGTTATTTTGATTCTGGTGGGCTTTGCCTTTGGGGCTCAGCCATTGGTGGGGTATAACTACGGGGCAAGAAATCAAAAACGGTTCACTGCCGTGGTTGGGTTTGACCTGTTGGTTGAAGTGGGTTACGCCACGATTGGAACGGTGGTCTTGATGTTAGCAGCTCCGTTTTTGATGCGGCTCTTCATGAATGATCCGGTGATTATTCGGACGGGAACGACGATGATGAGGATTTTTCTTCTGACAACGCCGTTTATTGGTGCGGTAATGGTCTTTACGACCGTCTTTCAGTCAGCGGGAAAAGCGGGCAGTACGTTTATCATGGCAATTGCCCGTCAGGGACTCTTCTACGTGGCGGCCCTGGCCGTGTTAATCCCGCTGACCGGCTACCTGGGAGTTCTCTGGGCCCAACCGGTGGCGGACGTATTGACGGGCATTGTTGGCGGTCTGCTCTATTGGCGGGTTGTTCGTGCGTTTCGGCGGGCGGAATGATTTAGTTTCACGTGAAACAGGAAAGAGGTTATGTATACAGAACATAACCCCTTTTTGTTACTTATTAACGCTAAGTCGTAGTAAATGAACGCAAAATAAAAGCTCCGTTTACTAGTGGTATAACCGATTGTTCTGCGTGGAGGTTCAAGTGGTTCTCCCCCGCTTTTAAATAACCGCTAGGAAACGCAGCTGATTAAGTTAATGAAAGGAATCTTAATTATCCCCACGTCCTTTTCTTAATTGATTCGCTCCGGAACGCATATCCGGTAATTCCGTAAATGGACGCCCGGGCATCCGTCGCTCCCCCTGAATAGGTAACATTGTTGGTTCAAGTGCGATCGGATAATCCCCCGTCCTAGGTGGGAATCCACTGACTCCTTACATTCTCTTTATACCACCACGGATCCATTTTTGCAAGCGCTATCATAAAACTTTGCTTCGTCCAATACAAAAATCCCAGCGATTCATTCGCTGGGATTAAGACTCAATACCGAATCCAGTAAACTAGTCAATCTGAATTCGCTTTGTGTTTGAAATTTCTTCCGCTGTCTTTGGCAGGACAACTTTGAGGACGCCGGCTTCGTACTTGGCGCTAATCTTGTCCTGGTCAACGTTCGGGAACCGGTATGACCGGGTGAACCGGCCGTAACTCCGTTCGCTTGAAATGACGTTGCCGTTTGCATCGCTTTCGTCTGAGAACGAATCCCGCTTAGCTGAAATCGTTAATTGGTTGTTCTTAAAGTCAACGCTGATGTCCTTCTTATCAACGCCAGGAAGATCGACGACGACCTTGTAATCCTTGTCAGTTTCGGAAATGTCGGTCTTCATTTCTTCGTTGGTAGAGCCAAAGTTAAACAGTGACTGGCCAAAGTTGTTGAAGAGGTCATCCCGCCGCTGCATCAGATCATTTAACCGGTTGTTTAATTCGTTTGCCATAGTCAAAACTTCCTTTCATGTGGTTTATCGGGAATTAACTTCCTTACACCCTTAGTATATCGCGCCAAATAGTAATTACAACCATTTAGCCTGCTGGTTATTTCCGGTGCCGCCACCGGTGGAACCACCGGCGGAGGTGGGCACCAGCCATGCCCCCGATGATGAGGAGGGCGATGACGTAGCCACACACCCCCAGTCGAGCAACGCCGGAGTGGGGACTGCCCGCTACCAGCAGGGAGGAACCAAGGATGATGGCGGCCAGAATGATGGTGATACTCAGTCGTGATGCGATTTGTTCTAGGCGATCAACCAAGCGTTCCTGCCCCTTATACTTAACGGTTAAGCGGGCTTGCCCCTGGTTAAACGTGGAAAGCGTCCGCGTTAACTGGGTGGGAAGCTGGGGCAGGGTATGTAGGGCTTGGAGAAGGGTAAGCATTCCTGCTTCCGTTTCCCGGCGAAGGTTAAAGTGACTCTTGAGGTATTCCTTAGCAAACGGCCGGGCGACGTCCATGAGGGAGAGGTGGGGGTCTAGCTGGGCAACGATTCCTTCAAGGGAGCCAAACGCCTTTACCAGGAGGGTAATTTCAGCGCGGACCTGGAGATTATTTTTCCGGCAGAGGGCAATGATGTTGTACAGCATTACCGGAAAGTCGATTTGCCCCAAACCGAGTGTGAGGTACGGGGCCAGGAAGGAGCCTAGTTCGCCGTAAAATTCTTCCTCGTCAACGGTTCCGGTACGGTTGCAGACGGCAAGAATGGCCTTCCCAATTTCGTGGGTGTCACCGGTCGTAAGGGCAATAATTACGTTGGCCATTCCGTCCACTAAATCAGGGGTGAGCGTTCCCATCATCCCAAAGTCCAGGTAAACCAGCCGGTAATCGGGGAGGGGCGCCCCCTTTTGTACCGTAACGGTCGAATCCCCCGTTAGTCGCTGGGTAAGGGTTTGAGGCGCCACGGTGTGCCGGGTTTTATCCTTAGTGGTAACGCGGTAAAAGAGGATGTTTCCCGGGTGGGGATCGGCGTGAAAGAAGTTATCGTGAAAGACCTGCTTAATAAAGTTTTGGACGAGGACCTGGGCAACCTCCCGGCGTTCAGCCTGTTGCTGGGCAGCAAGTTGCGGGTCGGAACTCAGTGGTTCGGTGACGTAGTCCTTAATGCTTTTTCCGGGCATCGCCGTTGTAACGAGAATTTTTTGGGTCGAATACTCGGTGTACACCCGCGGAACCCGGATAACGCCATCGTTATTGTTCAGTTGGTAAAACCGGACGCCGTTTTTAATCTCAATGGCGGTGTTGATTTCGGTGGTCAGTGACGTCCGGATTTGGCTGAGAACTTCGGCCGGGTCAATCGCACCGATTTCGGGGGTTAACCGGAGCATGCGAACGGCAAGCTGGAAAAGAGCGAGGTCTGTCCGGACGAGCCGGCGAACGTTGGGGTGCTGCACCTTGACAACGACGGGGGTGCCGTCCTTGAGGGTGGCGTGGTGGGTTTGCCCGATTGAAGCGGAGGCAAACGGTTGGGGATCAAAGGAAGCGAAGACGGCAGCGATGGTTTTTCCTGTCTGGGCGGTAAACGTCTGCTGGACCGTCGAAAAATCGTCGGCGGGAACGTTATCCTGGAGCTTCCGGAATTCGGTAATGTAGGCGGGAGAAACAAGGTCCGGCCGGGTCGAAAGAATCTGGCCTGCCTTGATAAAGGTGGGGCCGAGTTCTTCAAGGGCTTTACGGACGGCCGCGGGGTTTTGCTGGTGAATAAAGTTGCGGGCAGCATCGTACTTCTTAAGAACCCGGATGATGGTAAAGAGGCGGGCGCGTTTTTCGTGGCGGGTAATGGGTGAGTTAGGCATAAGAATTCCTCCGTTCCAGATAGTTTACGGTCATTCTAGCATAGATTGGCAAGGGTTCCGTCCGGAAGGGCTGCCATGATATGATACACAATGGATACACTATGAGGAGGGATGAACCATGCCGACTAGAAGGGAACGGGTATGGCAGTACGTTACGGACCACCTGGGGGAATATCCGGATGGAATTACGACCACAACAATTGCGGCCGCCCTTGGAATTGCGCGGCCGAACGTTAGTAAGGAACTAAATGACCTGGTCCGAACGGGGAAGCTTGCCAAAACGCGGACCCGTCCTGTTCGGTACATGACCGCCGCCCAGGTGGCCCACCGGGCGGATCATCAGGACATTGTCCAGGTTCAGGATAACAATGAGGGGACAATCCTGACCCGCCACCGGAAGGGCCAGCGGAATCCACTTGGCGGATTTGACCGGATGATCGGCCGGGATACAAGTTTGAAGAACCAGATCGAACAGGCTAAGGCCGCCCTGCTTTATCCCCCTCACGGATTAAACGTTTTACTAACCGGGCCGACGGGGGTGGGGAAAACGTTCTTTGCAACGGCGATGAACCAGTTTGCGGCTGCCAACCAGCTAATCACCACCCCGCAGCTGACCGTCCTTAACTGCGCCGACTACGCGCATACTCCGGAAGGTGTGATGCGCCGGCTGTTCGGGAGTGTTGACGGGCAGGAAGCGGGCCTTCTTCAAGCGGCTGACGGGGGGATGCTCCTGTTGAACGAAGCACACCGGCTCCCCCCGGCGGCCCAGGAAATGCTGTTTTATTTCATGGAACACGGGACCTATAGCCGAGTGGGGGAACAGCAGCGTGAGCAGCAGGCGGCCGTGCGGATTATTTGTGCAACGACCGAGCCGCCGGAAAGTACCCAATTACAGGAGTTTGTTCGTCGCATTCCGATTACCATTCAGATTCCAGGGTTTAACCAGCGGACGATGCGAGAACGACTTCAACTCCTTCAAACCCTGTTGACAATTGAAGCCAACCGGATTGACCGGAACATCCGGGTGGATGAGGACGTGGTAAAGGCGTTGATTGGGGGCATTTCGTTCGGGAACGTTGCCCAGTTAAAGTCGGCGGTTCAACTCGTATGCGCCCAGGCCTTCCTGGATGGAATGGACGAACAGGGGGATGAAATTGCCGTTACCTTTGACAAGCTTCCCCAGGAGATTCAGGCGGGGATGTCGCGGATTGCCAATGACCGCAACGCGTTAACCGAACTAACCAGACTTGTTGATGCGACCATGGTGGTGCACCCGGACGGGACAACGGGCGCTGAAAGCCAGGACTCCTACGAACTGCCGTACAACCTTTACGAAATTATTGGGCATAAGGCGGCCGTTCTTAAGGAGGAGGGGCTTGACCAGGAAGCGATTAATAACTTCATTAAGACGGACATTAACGTTCACATGAAGACGTATTACCGGGAAGCTGACTTAGAACAGCGGAATGACCGCTCTCTGCAGGATTTGGTTGACCAGGAATTTATTGACCTTACCAGGAAAATTAAGCAGCACCTCGAGCCGCAGGTTGATTATTCCCTGGGAAATAATTTTGTGTACGCGATGAGCTTACACCTGAGTTTGTTTGCTAAGCGGGTGCAGACGGGGAAATCACTGCGGACGGTTTCCTCCAACCTAATTGCAATGGTGAAGGAAAACCGCCAGGAACTTCAGCTTGCCCGGCAAGTCAAACAGCTTCTCGAAGAACATTTCCATTTCCCGGTTCCGCGGTCTGAAGTGTACTATTTAGCGGCCCTGTTGATTTCCCTGAAGGAGGATTCACGAACGGGAACCGTCGGGGTGGTGGTCGCTGCGCACGGAAGTAGTACGGCCAGTTCGATGGTTCAGGTGGTCCGGCAACTACTCGATGTAAACAACGTGGTCGCCTTTGATATGGGGCTTGATATGAGCCCAACAACCGCGTTTACGGGAATTACCCGGGCAGTGCAGCAGGTGGACCAGGGAAACGGGGTGCTCCTCTTAGTTGACATGGGTTCCCTCGCAACGTTTAGCCGGAAACTAACGACTGAAACGGGGATTGAAGTCCGGACCATTAACATGGTTACAACGGCGATGGTTCTGGAAGCAGCGCGGAAAACAGCGCTTGTGGGGGCCGACTTGGACACAATCTACGGCGAGTTGCGGGAGTTTCACGGATACTTCCGGGGAAACGACGAATCGGGGAGGCCGTTAATGAAGAAGATGCAGGCCGTCGTGGATGCAACGGATACCCGGCCGCGGGCGCTTTTGTCGATTTGTTCCAGTGGAGAGGGCACTGCCAAAAAGATTAAGCGGCTGCTGGAAGAACAGCTGGCTGCCCAAGGGGTGCAGGATGTCGACGTTCTGCCCGTCTCGGTGGTCGGCTTGCAGGATGAGCTGGCAACGATTACGACGAAGTACAACGTCCTCGGGGCAACTGGGGTAGTGAAGCCGTCGCTGGATCGGCCGTTCATTAGCCTGGAGGACCTTCTCCAGGGGGGCGCCGCGCAGTTTATTGCGCAGGTAACGCAGGATGACCACCAGCTTCCTGCCCAGCATACGGCCATTAACCAGTCGCCGAAGTTGACGATGGGCGTCTTGCAGGAGTACCTGACAAAGTACTTTACTTTCATTAATGCTGATAAACTAACGCCGGTCTTATGGGAATACTGCCAGCAGTATACCGCGCCGCTCGTGTTGGATAATACGCAGCGGATGAGCATCATTATGCACCTTGCAGGGGCGATTGAACGCACGCTAACGGCCAGCCCCCTAACTATTGACCAGCCAACGTTGGCGACGTCCCAGAAGGACCAGGCCGCGATCTGGGACCAGGTCCACCGGGCAACAACTTGGTTGGAGGAAAGGGTTAATGTTCGGTTGGCCCCGGCGGAAGAGTACTACATTGTTCAGTTATTGGCCGAACAGTATCAACTGAAATAATACACAGTCTTGATACACAATCAAAATGTGTGTCAAGGCTTTTTTTATTTTATTTTGCCGGTAAGTACGGGATTTAGGACGATACACTTGAGGCGATACACTATTTTACGGAAAACGGGTGTATGATACTTTTTGGAAACCATTACAAAGGAGATTTAACGGGACGGGAAGCGATTACCAGTCCGCAAAGCAATGCAGGTTCAATTATTACGAATTGATAGCCGGTTACTTCACGGGCAGGTAACGACCAGCTGGGCAAAAGCGTTTCGGCTCGACCGGATTCTCGTGGTTGATGATGCGGCCGCCCACGACCCGCTCCGCCAGGTTCTGCTGCAGCAGGCGGCGCCGGTTGGAATCCCCGTGAATGTTCTCACGGTTGACCAGGCTCGTCGGCTTGTTGATGATTCCCGCCTTGCTTCTACCAAGGTCATGATTATCACCGCAACGCCTGAAAGCGCCCGCCTTTTAATTGAAGCGGGGTTCGCCGTTGAGAGCGTGAATGTTGGCTCACTGAGTTTCAGTGCGGGCCGGCAGATGGTAACAAACGCCGTTGCCGTGGATGCAACTGATGTCGCGGCTTTTCGGTGGATGCATGCCCGGGGAATTCAGCTGGATTTGCGGCAGGTTGCGCGGGATTCGTCCCGGGACCTGTGGCGGATTTTAAGCGAGAAGCACCTCGTTTAACGCCCCGTTTGTTTCCTTTGAGTGGCGCATGTGCCACGAGGTACATAATATTTTTAGGAGGTATTACACATGGTAGGAATTATCCTTGCCAGTCATGGTGGCTTTGCTGATGGCATCTTCCAGTCAGGTTCAATGATTTTTGGTGATCAGCAAAACGTTAAGGCCTGCACCCTCATGCCGAATGAAGGCCCTGACGACGTGCGCGCTAAGATGCAAGCCGCCATTAACTCATTTGACGATCCCGACCACGTCTTATTCTTAATCGACCTCTGGAGTGGAACGCCGTTTAACCAGGCCAACATTCTCCTGGGCGAAAATGAGGATAAGGATTGGGCAATCGTTACTGGTATGAACCTGCCGATGGTGATCGAGGCCTACACCGCCCGGATGACCATGCAGGACGCGTCCGCCAAGGAAATCGCCACGCACATCGTGGGGGTTGCTAAGGACGGCGTAAAGACTATGCCAGAAGATCTAATGCCAGCCGGCGCTGCTGACACTGCTCAACCTGAGCAGCACGACCAGCCCACTGGTGCCATCCCTGAAGGCACCGTCCTTGGTGATGGCCACATTAAGATTGGGCTGGCCCGGATTGACTCCCGGCTCCTTCACGGGCAGGTGGCAACGGCATGGTCCAAGTCGGTTAACCCGGACCGGATCATCGTTGTATCGGATAACGTTTCCCACGACGAGCTGCGGAAGACGATGATTCAGCAGGCTGCCCCGGCTGGGATTAAGGCCCACGTTATTCCAATTAAGAAGATGATTGAGGTCGCCAAGGACCCACGCTTCGGGAACACCAAGGCCCTGTTGCTGTTTGAAACGCCGGAAGATGCCCTTAAGGCAATCGAAGGCGGGGTCGACATCAAGACGTTAAACATCGGCTCCATGGCCCACTCTGAAGGAAAGGTTGCCGTCAACAAGGTGCTGTCCCTCAACATGGAGGACGTTAAGACCTACGACAAGCTGAAGGAAATGGGAATCCAGTTCGATGTCCGGAAGGTTCCTGGCGACAATCCGGAAGACATGATGAGCCTGGTCAACAAGGCCCGCGAAGAACTGGAAAAGAAGTAATCATGCTCAATTAGGGGGAGTATGACAGAGAAGCACTTATTTGATCTCATATTTTAAGGAGGAAAACAGATCATGACATTGATTGCGAAGATCCTGGTTCTGATCATCGCGTTCCTGGCCGGAATGGATGGGATTTTGGACCAATTCGAATTTTACCAACCAATCGTTGTATGTACGCTGATCGGACTGGTCACCGGGAACTTAACCGCTGGTTTGGTCCTCGGTGGAACGCTCCAGATGATGGTTCTTGGTTGGGCAAACATCGGGGCGGCCGTTGCGCCTGATATTGCGTTAGCATCCGTTGCTTCTGCGATTATCCTGGTTCAGGGTGGCCAGGGCGTTCACGGCGTGGGAACGGCCGTTGCGATTGCCGTTCCATTGGCCGTTGCCGGTTTATTCCTGAACATGATTGTGCGGACCATCAGTGTGGCTATTTCTCATTTGATGGACGCTGCGGCCAACGCCGGGAACTTCCGGATGATTGGTTTCTGGCAGTGGGTTGCAACCTGCCTGCAAGGGATCCGGATTTTAGTTCCAGCTGCCCTGTTACTGGTTATCCCGGTTAGCGGTGTGCGGGCTGCGCTTCACCTGATTCCGGGCTGGTTATCAGCCGGAATGACCATCGGTGGTGGCATGGTTGTGGCCGTTGGGTACGCCATGGTTATCAACATGATGGCCAACAAGGAAGTCTGGCCGTTCTTTATCCTTGGGTTTGTAATTGCCGTCTTCAGCAAGCTAACGCTGCTTGCCATTGGGTTAATTGGGTTAGCCTTGACGCTGATTTACCTGAACCTGGCTAACAGCGGAAGCAGTAACGGCAACGGCGGGAGCGGCAACACCGGCGACCCGCTCGGCGATATCCTGGATGACTACTAGAATGGAGGATTGAGCAACGATGGCGGAAAATACATTTGCAACAGAAAGCCAAACAAAGTTATCAAAGGTTGACCGGCTAAAGGTTTGGTGGCGGTCAACGTTCCTGCAGGGTTCGTGGAACTACGAACGGATGCAGAACGGTGGGTACTGCTACGCCATGGTACCGGCCCTTAAGAAGTTATACACGAAGAAGGAAGACCAGGTCGCAGCCTTAAAACGGCACATGGAATTCTTTAACACGACGCCGTTTATGGCTTCCCCAATTCTCGGGGTTAACCTGGCCCTAGAAGAAGAGCGGGCTGCCGGCGGTCAGGTTGACGACGCCGCAATCAACGGGGTTAAGGTCGGAATGATGGGCCCGCTGGCCGGGGTTGGTGACCCAGTCTTCTGGTTCACGGCGCGGCCAATTATTGGTTCCCTGTGTGCTGCCATGGCCATGGCTGGTAACGTGCTTGGACCAATCCTGTTCTTCCTTGTATGGAACCTTTTCCGGATGGCCTTCATGTGGTACACCCAGGAATTTGGTTACAAGGCCGGTTCTGCAATTACGAAGGACCTGTCAGGTGGGTTACTGCAAACCGTTACCCGGGGAGCATCCATCATGGGGATGTTTGTTATCGGGGCGTTAATCGAACGGTGGGTTAAGATTGACTTCAAGCCGGTCGTTTCCAAGACGCCGTTGCAGAAGGGTGCTTACATTAACTGGGATTCCCTGCCAAAGGGGAGCCACGGGATCCAGAAGGCTCTTGAACTGTACAACAACGGTCAAGGACGGGCGCTTTCTTCGGTTAAGGTTACCACGATGCAAAACGTGTTAGACCAGTTAGTGCCGGGACTAGCAGCAATGCTGTTAACCCTACTGTGCATGTGGTTACTGAAGAAGAAGGTTTCACCGATCGTGATCATTCTGGCCCTGTTTGTTGTCGGGGTTGTTGGCCACGTAATCGGATTACTGTAATGGTAATGAACTAAGTTAATGCAGGGGGCGGACAGGAAGTTCACCCCCTGTATGTTACCTAGAAAGGAAGAAAAGAATGGTTCAGTCACTTAATACCAAGGTTGATCTAACGATGGAAGCAACTTCGTTTATGGGGTTGCCGACGTACGGGAAAATTATGATCGGCGACCGGGCGTTTGAATACTATAACGAAAAGAACCTGGATGATTTCATCCAGATTCCGTGGAAGGAAGTCGATGTGGTTGTGGCCCTCTTAATGTTTAAGGGGCGGTGGATTCCCCGGTTCACGATTCGAACACGGAAGAGCGGGGCCTTTACGTTTGCGGCCCGGCGCCCGCACGAAGCGCTCCGGGCGGTTCGAAAGTACGTCGGCGGTGACCGGATTGTTCGTTCATTGACCTTCTTCCAGGTAATTCGCCGGGGAATTAAGGCGAAGTTGACGCGGAAGAAAAGGTAATCATTAATTAAGAACAAAATGTAGGAAACGGGCGTGGAGAAAACGCAAGGCCGTATTTACAAGCAGGCCTCCGGAATTCTTTCGCGCCTGTTTTCTTTTTAAGTGGGAGGTGAGACTGTAGTCCGTTTCCGTGCGCTGTTTGGTTTAGGCCGTGATAATGGAAAAAACATTATGTTTTCGGCATAATATCTGTTAGAATCGGGAGTATGAAATTAGAAGGGAGCGAGAGTGATGGCAGATAAGCCAGCAAAGGACGAGAAGAAAGACGTTGAATCATACGCAGCCGAAGGAGAACAGGTAAAGCCAGGCTTTGGCCGGCGTGTATGGAATGGGATTAAAGGATACTTTTCATGGATGTGGCAATCATTAAAGGCCCCGGCAACGGTTATTGATGGCCCCAAAGCGGCTGGGATTGTTAACATTATTGTTTTAGCGTTTCTTTACACGTTTACCTTAAATGAAACGATTGTTGTTGCGTTGCAGATGCGGGCCCGGATGGCGGGTGGAAAGGCGCCTCTTACAATTGGGTGGCAATTATTGGCGTTCTCGTTTGTGGCAATTATTGTCGGAATGCTTGTGACTTTCATCGGGGCATACCTTGTTAAGCGGTATGCTGTCGGAGTTCAAGAAGGTTTCCTAACGTACATTAACCGTGTTTTCCATTACAGTAACTGGATGATGGTGTTATCGCTGTTATTAGCAGTATGCTCTTTGGTAAGCCCGCAAATTTGCCAGTATATTACAATTGCTAGTTCAATTTTGTTAACATTAGCTGTTTCGATCTTTACGGTGGGAATCATTGTTTCGATTGCGGAGAACAAGGATGATTCGCGGATGGATTGGATCTTTGCGACGATGATTGCGATGGTGATTTTTGTTGTGGTTTATGCCGTTCTTAACGGAATGGTTGGTGGGATTCTTCAAATGTTCCGTCAAATGATGATGCAGCAGTAGATCCCTTGAAAGAGGCTCATTGTTCGACCGTGAAGTTGGTGGCTTTTGGCTTGGGCTTTTCGGACTAAGGGGTTAACTTTGTGATATGGCAGGAGAGGACGTGACGTTCTGTTGCGGCCTCTTTTTTGCTGGTTAAAAGGTGTGCGAAAAATTATCAAGAAAGTCGGAAATTCCGCTTGACGTTAGTCGGAAATCTCGGTATCATATAAATCGTTGCCGTTGCGATATGCGGTAACGGGATAGATCTTTGAAAACTGAACACAGTATCGACGAATTAAATGTGTAGGGCTCTTTTGAGCAACATAATTTAACGAAGTCAAACTTCGCTAGTAATAAATTAATGAGTCACGAATTCAAAATGAGAGT
>DWXB01000014.1 GCA_019119415.1 Candidatus Ligilactobacillus avistercoris
GGGGGGGGTAAGGTACCACTGAATAGCGGAGATTAAAGGAGAGCTACATAATGAAGAAATCAACTAAAGTATTAGGTGCAGTAGCAGCAATCGGGGCTTCAACCACATTGGTTGGGGGCGCGGTGCATGCTGATTCAGTTTCAACCGACAAGCCACAGGCCAGCGAAGTTCAAAAGCTGAACGCTAAGCCAGTTAGTGTTGCTGATGCCCAGAACAAGGTGAACGGTGACCAATCCAAGGTTAACGCTGACAAGCAGCAGGTTGCGACCGACCAGAGCAACGTCAATAAAGATCAGAATAACGTTGATAAGTACTCTAAGGACGTCCAGGACAGTAAGACCCAGACACCGGTTGTGAAGGACCAGATTAGTAAGACCAACACTGATATTCAGAACGACCAGTCTAAGATTAGCGCTGACCAGAACACGATTAGCAAGGACCAGTCCAAGGTTAATGCTGACCAGTCGCGGGTAACAGCGGATCAAACAAGCGTTACGGCTGACCAGGATAAGGTTAACGGTGCTCAGGATGCGGTTAACCACGACAACCAGCGGATTAACGATATCCACCACGCCCAGCAGATTGCCGACCAGGCTAAGCAGAACGTGGCTAATGATCAGCAACAGGTTGCAAACGCCCAGAGTAACGTGTCAAAGGCACAGTCTGCTCTGATCCCAGCTCAAAACGCTAAGGACCAGGCTGACAAGAATGCTTCTGCAGCGCAGTCGGCATTAACAGCTGCGCAGAATAAGGAACAGGCCGACCAGGACAAGGTTAACTCCACGCAGGATAGTTTGAACAACGTGACGGCCGAAATTAATTCACGGAACGTAATTGACGCACCGTTTGA
Source organism: Candidatus Ligilactobacillus avistercoris (assembly GCA_019119415.1). Taxonomy (GTDB): domain Bacteria; phylum Bacillota; class Bacilli; order Lactobacillales; family Lactobacillaceae; genus Ligilactobacillus; species Ligilactobacillus hohenheimensis. The sequence continues at coordinate 851 of DWXB01000014.1, forward strand.
TTACACTGATGGTTTATTATCTAATGGTTCGTTTTCGGATCAGGAAAATGCCTTTTCGCAGGGAATGAATGATCCGGCAAACACGTACCACTCAAACCCAGCATATGATTATGATATTGAGCCGAATAATCTAACGCAGCAACAGAAGAATGATTTAGATGTTTGGATTGCACAGTTAATTAATGGCGTACGCGCACAGTTAGGTAATAGCAAAGTAATTGCTAATACAAGCGCAATTGCATATGCAGATAAAGTAGCTCAATATTACAATCAGGATAATTGGAATATTACTACGCACGGTAATCATGATGTATCTGCGATTAATAAGGCGGCAGACGAATCAGGATTATACGATGGTGGTGGAAATGGGTATGAAGATGCAGTAGGCTCAGTTGGGGTGCTACCGGAACACTGCACGATGAATCAGTTACGCGAAGATATTTATAACGATTTACGTCAGTTATTCTTTAGCGATAATTTACATGCTGCTAATTTAGTTGGTTACGATACCGTTTCGGATAAAGATCAGGGGCCGGAATACGTAGGCTTTGCGTTTGATAAAATGGGACAGTTCCACTTAGAATTCATTCCAGAGTCGGATGTAACTAACCCGTCAGTATTTAATAAGAACGCAAACTTACCTACTCCGGCTAACGACCTGGCTTCATTGGAGAAGCAGCAGGCTAACCTGCAGCAACAGTTATCCACGGAACAGAGCCAGTTAGCTCAGGATAAGCAGGCGGTAACGAACGCGCAAAACAAGTTGAACAATGCAAATGCCGCCCTCAATAGTGCAACGAACGCCTTTAATGCCGCTAAGCAGAGCTACCAAGATGCTCAGACGGCATTAACCAATGCCCAGAATAAGTTAGCCCAGGATCAGGCCACCTTCAAGCAGGCCCAGGAAGACGTTCAGAACGCCCCGCAGGAGCTGCAGCAGATGAACGCCCAGTTAGCTCAGGACAAGCAGGCCTTAACAACCGCGCAGAATAATCTGAACGCCGCTAAGACAAAGCTGCAGAACGACCAAACAACGCTGCAGAATGACCAGAACATTCTAAACGCTGCTAATGCCCAGTTAGCGGCTGACCAGCAGAAACTGCAAAATGACCAGAACACCTTAAAGCAGTTACAGCAGCAGCTCTCTGATTACCAGAACGCACCGCAGTTGTTAGCCCAGGCAAAGCAGCAATTAGCAACCGACCAAGCTAAGCTGGCTGCTGACCAGGCCCAGTTAGCAACGGACGAAGATACTCTGGCACAGGATACAACAGTCCTGAACAACGCTAAGGCAAACGCAGCTAAGGAAGCTCAGGACGAAGCCAACCGGGAACAAGCCCAACGCGCAAAGAATTCCTTTGAAATTGGTGGTTCATACGTGCTGGGGAATGGTCGTCGGGAAGCAGTTGCGCTGCCAACGGTTAAGGCGGACGTTGTTCCAGGCGCTAAGGAAGCTGGCCGGGCTAACCAGCATAAGCGGACATTACCAGATACTGGCGATGCCGGTGAGAGTGGTGTTCTTGGTCTGTTAGGAGCCGCATTGCTGACAGTGATGGGGACTGCTGGCTACCGGCGGAAGCGTCATGACTAAACAAGGAAATTAGGAAGCGGGAAGCAGCATCGGTGGTGGAAACTGCCGGTGTTGTTTTTTTATTTTTCGGACTAAAGCGTTGCGCTGTTTTCCTTTTATGAGCCGTCAATGGTAAAAGAATTAAAATTACGTAGCGATTACATTTTAGTAACGTTTTTTATGCTATGATGAGAACGAATTTGTTTGTGGAGGGAAACGATGAGACTATACGGCATGATGGCGCTCTTAACCCTAGTAAGTCACTTTACGTTTATTGCAGTGGCGTTTTATATGCTTCAGGGATTACGACTTGACCGGTTCTTCCCCCCTGAGCAGCAGTGGGCGGTTCGGCTACTCGTTGTTTTAGGGGCGGTTGTGCTCGGCTTTACGTGTAGTCAGTTTTTTCTTAGCTTTATTACCAATGTTCGTAACCTTGGTTACCTGTTATAGAATGAAAAAAAGTTTATGAGAGGACCATTTCAATGGAAAAGATTATTGTGCGTGGCGGGCAACGGCTACAAGGAACGGTTGCCATCGAAGGAGCAAAAAATGCGGTCTTACCAATTTTAGCGGCGGCAATTTTACCGACGGAAGGGCGGACCGTGTTAACAAACGTCCCGATTTTGGCAGACGTGTACACGATGAACAACGTCATTCGGTTCCTTAACGTTCAGGTCGGTTTCGAGGAACAGGAAAACACGATTACCCTTGATGCGACGGGGGATTTATCATACGAAGCACCGTTTAAGTACGTGTCAAAGATGCGGGCATCCGTTGTTGTGTTGGGCCCACTTCTTGCCCGGTTAGGACGGGCCAAGGTTGCGATGCCGGGAGGGTGTGCAATCGGATCGCGGCCGGTTGACCTGCACTTGAAGGGATTACGGGCACTTGGGGCGACAATTGAACAGCACGATGGCTACATTGAAGCCCACGCTGATCACCTTAAGGGTGCGCGGATTTACCTGGACTTTCCGAGTGTGGGGGCGACGCAGAACATCATGATGGCGGCGGTCCTTGCCGAAGGGACAACGATGATCCAAAACGTTGCGCAGGAACCGGAAATCGTTGACCTAGCAAACGCCCTTAATAAGATGGGCGCCCGGGTCGTGGGGGCTGGAACGGACACCCTTAAAATTGTTGGGGTGGACCACCTTCACGGTACCACGTACCAGGTAATGCAGGACCGGATTGAAGCGGGCACCTTCATGACGGCGGCGGCGATCACGCACGGTGATGTTCTGGTTAAGGATGCGGTAGCTGAACATAATAAACCGTTGATTTCAAAGCTCCGGGAAATGGGCGCACAGGTGACGGTCAGTCCGGAAGGCATCCGGGTTGTTGGGCCTAAAGAGCTCAAACCCGTCGAGGTGAAGACGTTACCGCATCCGGGCTTTCCGACGGATATGCAACCGCAGATGACGGTGTTGCAGTTGGCTGCTTACGGGACGAGTGTATTGACGGAAACGGTGTTTGAAAACCGGTTTATGCACCTGGAAGAACTGCGGCGGATGAACGCCAACTTCAAGGTGGAGGGTGACACCGTTGTGCTGTACGGCCCAACCAGGTTTAGTGGGGCTGAGGTTGCCGCAACCGACTTACGGGCGGGGGCAGCGCTGGTAATTGCTGGCCTTGTCGCCGACGGGATTACGCAGGTGACGCACTTGGAATACCTCGACCGGGGATACTACCACTTCCACCAAAAATTAGCGGCGCTCGGTGCTGAAATCAAGCGGGTTGATGACATTACTCCGGGGAGCGTCCGGGTAAAGGCCGAGTCAAAGTAGGATAGTAACAAGCAGGGAACAGGGACCGTTACGTGAATGTTTACGGGCGAGGTTTCCTGTTTTTATTTTGAAAAAACGAAATTAGAAAATCCCCGTGAATGACCGGAGAAACACCCGTGATTATGGTATAATCGGGAAGACATGGGTGGTGAAACCGCCAGATGACGAGGAGGTTAGTAGCATGGCTGCTACACGGAAGTTTTTGTTTGGGAAACGGGCAACAACTACGAAGAATATTGGCGTTGATTTGGGAACGGCCAACGTTCTGATTAACGTTCAGGGGGAAGGAATTGTTGTCGATGAACCGGCCGTCGTTGCCGTTACTGACGATGAGCATAAGGTTGTTGCGGTTGGGAATGAAGCGGCCGCGATGGTCGGACGGACACCCGAAAATATTCATGCAATTCGGCCGTTAAAGGGCGGTGTCATCGCTGATTTTGATATGGCCGAAGCGATGTTAGCGCACTTCATTAAAAAAATGAACGTGAAGGGCTTTTTGACACGGCCGAATATTATGATTTGTTGCCCGACTGATACGACTGACGTTGAGCAGAAGGCGCTGATTCAGGCGGCAGAAAAATCCGGCGGTGGACAGGTCTTTTTGGAAAAGGAACCCAAGGCGGCTGCGATTGGCGCAGGGTTGGATATTTTTAAGCCCCACGGTAGTATGATTATCGATATTGGTGGGGGTTCAAGTGACATTGCCGTGTTATCACTTGGCGGAATTGTAACGAGCGCGTCGCTCCGGAAGGCGGGCGATACGTTTAACGCCGATATTGCCGCGTACGTTAAGCAGCACGATAACCTCTTAATCGGGGAACGGTCGGCTGAGCAAGCTAAGGTCGAAATTGGGACGGTTATTAAGGACCACCGGAACGATGAATTACAGGTGCGGGGAAGCGATACCGTTGATGGAATGCCTCGGACCATTACGTTAACTTCAAATGATGTTGAGGCTGCCATTCACGAAACGATGGGAGAAATCATTGCGGCCGCCAAGAAGGTAATTGCGCACACTCCACCCGAACTTGTAGGGGACATTATTGAATCGGGGATTACCCTGACCGGTGGTGGCGCCCAGTTTGACGGGATTGCCGAGTTGTTTGCAACCGAATTGCGGGTACCAGTAACCGTTGCGGAAACGCCGTTGGATGATGTTGCGGTGGGGACAAGTAAGTTGCTTGCCAGAAAGACGGCGGCCCCTGAAAATGAGGTTGAGTCCAAGGAATGAAACGGATTCTCTTAGCAGCGTTGCGGTTTTACCAGCGCTACGTTTCGCCCGCTCTACCGCCAGCATGCCGGTACTATCCGACGTGTTCGACCTATATGATAAATGCGGTTGAACGGTTTGGCGTTCTCCGTGGCGGGTTGATGGGGATTGCGCGGTTGCTTCGGTGCAATCCCCTTTGTCGTCCCGGGTATGATCCCGTTCCGGATCATTTTTCGCTTCGGCGGAACCGGGACGCCCACCTGGATTTATCCGACTTGGACCAGTATATGATGCAACCACCTAAGAACGAAGAAAGTGAGGATTATAGTGGCACGCAAGGAAAGAAACATTGAGATTATTGCGAACGAAAAGATGGACCACGGGACGTTATTAACGGAATACGTTGTTGGAAAGAACGTTATTGGCCGGGTCTTACCCGTTGGTGGGGCGTTTCAAGCGGAGCTTCCTGATGGGCGGCAGTTTAAGTTGCCAAGCGAAGATGAGGCGGTTGATTTCCTAATTCGGGAATACCATCTCCATAATTAGTGAGGGGGCGGTTAACGTGAAACAACAGCAGTTACGGCGGGAAAACGAAGCCCGGGTTGACTGGGGAATCATCCTTTCCGTCCTCCTGTTAGCGGTGATTGGGATGACGGCCCTTTACGTGGCGGTCAAGCACGATACGAGTACAACGAGTGTGTTGCACGCGCTGGTTTCCCAAGCAGTATGGTATATTATTGGAATTTTGCTCGTGATTGTTGTGATGCGCTTTGATGCCGAGCAGCTTTGGAAACTTGCGCCCATTGCGTACGGGGTGGGGATTACCCTCCTTGTTCTTTTGCTGGTCTTTTACAGCCGGGCATATGCCCTTAAAACCGGGGCGAAGAGTTGGTTTGCTTTAGGGTCGTTAACGTTTCAACCTTCAGAAGTGATGAAGCCGGCCTATATTCTGATGCTTGGGCGGGTAATTGCTAAGCATAACTCGGTTTACCCGCAGCATACGATTGAGAGTGACTGGCGGTTAATCGGGAAGATGTTCCTGTGGACCCTCCCAATTATCGTGTTACTGCACCTCCAAAATGACTTTGGGACAACGCTTGTGTTTGCCGCTATCTTCTTCGGGATGGTGCTTGTTTCGGGGATTAGCTGGCGCATTATTGTCCCGGTGGTTGCGGTGGTGGCGGCCCTGGGAATTACGGTAATTTTGTTGGTAACCTACGGCCGGGGGATTCTCCTGCACCTGGGCTTCCAGAATTACCAGTTCCAGCGGATTGATGCGTGGTTGCACCCGGCAGCCGGGTCAACCGGGAATAGTTATCAGCTATGGCAGAGCATGAAGGCGATTGGGTCCGGCCAGATTTTTGGAAAGGGCTTTGACGTTTCTACCGTCTATGTTCCTGTGCGGGAATCAGATATGATTTTCTCGGTGATTGGGGAAAACTTTGGCTTTATTGGTGGCTGTGTCCTGATCTTCATTTACCTGCTGCTGATTTTCCAAATTCTGCAGGTGACCTTTGACACTAAGAACGAGTTTTACGCCTACATTTCAACCGGGGTTGTGATGATGATTCTGTTCCACGTGTTTGAAAACATCGGGATGAGCATTGGGCTCCTTCCGTTGACCGGGATTCCACTCCCGTTTGTTAGTCAGGGGGGCTCGTCCCTGATTGGAAACATGTTAGGGATTGGAATGGTATTATCAATGCGGTACCACTACAAGAGCTACATGTTTAGTAGCCGGACAACGTTTGATTAATAGAATGAGGGGGACTGTGGCGAAAGTTGCAGTTCCTTTTTTGTCGAGGGAAGATAGTTGTTTCCCGTCGTTTCCGCATGGTAAAATGGGTCGTTGGAAAGAACGGTTAAACTAAATTTATAGGGGAAAATGCCATGACAAAAAAATTACACATTGCATTGCTGTTTGGCGGAAACTCGTCGGAGCACGACGTTTCAAAGCGGTCTGCCCATAACATCTACGATGCGCTTGACCGGAATAAGTACGACGTGTCGGTCTTCATGTTTACCAAGGACGGGTTCTTACTTGGAAACGAAGATTCAATGAAAATCTTTAACGGGGCTGACGAGGATACGGTGGTTGCCGAAGCGACGAAGGACGTTGACTTTAGCAACCCGTTAGCTAATATTCAAAACTTATCAGAGGTCCACGATATTGACGTCTTCTACCCGGTAATTCACGGAAACATGGGTGAAGACGGAACGGTTCAGGGGCTTTTCCGGCTGCTGGATAAACCGTGGATTGGGAGCGGTATTGCATCGTCTGCTATTTCCTTTGATAAGGACCTTACCAAGCAGATGTTAACCTACCACGGGATTCGTAACACCAAGTACGTGGTGGTTACGCCGGAGAACAAGGACGAACTCACGTATGCTAAGTGCAGCCAAAAGCTGGGGAAGATGCTGTTTGTTAAGCCGGCCCGGCAGGGATCCTCGGTGGGAATTCACCGGATTGACAACGAAGCGGACTTTAACGCGGCGGTTGAGGATGCACTCCAGTACGACTACAAGGTGCTGATTGAAGAGTGCATTAAGAACCCGCGGGAAGTGGAATGTTCCGTTCTAGGAAACCGGCACCCGCAGGCTTCTAAGCTCGGGGCGGTCACCGTTCCGGCGGACGATGCGTTCTACGACTACAACAATAAGTTCGTTGATGCTTCTGGGGTAACGTTTACCATGCCGGTTGATTTGCCCGCTGACCTGGCAAAGGAAATCCAGGAAATGGCACTGCAGGCCTTTAAGGTGCTCGGCAACCGGGGAATGGCCCGGATGGACTTCCTGGTTGATGAAAACAACGTCCCGTACCTTGGCGAACCAAACACGTTACCAGGGTTTACGAACATTTCCCTGTACCCGCAGCTGTGGGAAGTCTCTGGGATCAAGTACAGCGATTTAATTGACCGGTTAATTCAACTGGCCATCGATGAATACAATGACAACGCTAAGCTCCACTACGACTTCATTAAGTTGGGTGAGGAGCACGTTGGCAAGAAGATTTACAGGGAGTAAAATAAAAGCGGTTAAGTGATGATGAAACGGTGATTGTGAATGACACAATCACCGTTTTTATAACTAGACTGGAATTTGAGATGGGAGAGTACTAATCAGGTGGATGAACGGCAGAAAACAGGGTTGTTGCGGATTGTTCTGGGATGGGGCGCCTTTCCGGGACTGCTATTTTTAATGAAGCAAACAGGGTGGGGGATTCTCCCGGTAATTATCGGGACACCCATGATTATCGCCCTGATGTTGGCGCCCAAAATGCGCCTTTCCTTTCAGGACTATGTGCGCATGATTGGCACCTGGGTGCTCCTTGCACTGTGGTTCTTGCTGTTTGGGGGTGTCCGGCTCCTACTAGCGTGGTGTGCGCACCTTGTTTTACCCGGGCAAGTGGTTACCTGGGTGGTCCTCCACCGGCGGGAAGTCGGCCTGATTGGCGGCGGGTTGTATGTTTGCTGGTGGCTGGGAATGGTGCGGTTAGTTCCCGCCTTTTTCATTGCCGTTCGGGGAACCGGCCACCCGTTTCGGACGGCCTGGCAGCAAAGCCGGGGGAGGTACTGGCGCCAGTTAGGAACAATGGCGGGAAGCGGGATCGTTTTTCTGATTGCCAAGCAGGTCGTCTTTCAGGGCGCGGTGCTAATCCACCAGGTGTTTCCGGCAAACGCCGCGGGGGCAACGCTACTGGTGCTTTGCAGCCAATTAATTGTCTTAGGGATGTTTTGGGCGTGGATGCGTTGGCTTTTCCGGGTTTATGGGGGGGAGCGGCTGACCGGCGCACCCGAAGCCCTAACGCCGGGGAATGGTTTACTCTGGCTTTGCTTAGCATTCACGGTGGTTGGCTGGGGAGGAATTGGTTTGCAGACTTCCCGGATTATGAAGCAACCACAGCCAGCTTTCGTCACGGTGGTTGCGCATAAGGGAATGAGTCGGAATGCCGGGCGTCCGAACTCGCTTCAGGCACTGGTAACGACGAGCCGGCGGGTGCACCCAGCCCTAAGTGAGTGCGATGTCCAGGAAACCCGGGATCACCGGTTTGTCGTGAACCACGATCCGGCCGTTACCGTACACGGGAAACGGGTTGTGATTCGGAGCCTTTCCCTGGCCCAGGCTCAGCTCATCAGGGTAACCGATAACGGGAAAACAAGCCGTTTAGATAGCGTGGAGGCGTACATTCAAGCGGCCCGCAAAGCGCACCAGCCCCTTTTAATTGAGATTAAACCGGCGCCCCACGCGCAGGCGGTTGTCCGGGACTTTCTCCGGGATTATCAGTCCCAGTTACCGGCGGGATCACAGTTTCACTCACTTGATGGTGGGGTGATTACGGCGCTAAGTAAGCAAGCGCCCCACATTAATCGGGCGTTAATTTTGCCGTTTGCTCTGTGTGGGTTTCCCCGTGAGAGGATCCAGCAGTGCTCGCTTGATTACCACACCTTAACGCCGACTGCGCTGCGGGTTTTACACGCCCGCCACGTTGCGGTATGGGCGTGGACGGTGGATCAGCCGCGGGTTGCTGCCCAACTGATTGCGGCGGGGTGCGATGGGGTGATTACTGATCGGCCCGAAATGGCGCGGCGGGTAATCCGGAACTTACGGTCGCCGGCAACCCGAATTACTGCCCGGATGCAGGTGCTGTTGCAAGAATGCGATTAAAATAGCGTAGTTACATGGTAGGGGGTGATGAGATGCCAGAATGCTCATGGGCTGGAATTGATGAACTGGTGCGGGAGTACCACGACCACGAATGGGGCCGGCCCGTTCACGATGATGACCGGTTGTTTGAAATGCTGAGCCTGGAAATTTTTCAGGCTGGGTTACGGTGGACGTTAATTTTACAACGGCGTGATGCGTTCCGGGAGGCGTTTGCGCAGTTTAAGGTTACACAGGTCGCCCGGTATAACGAGGACACGATTGACAGGCTAGTTGGCGATGCCCGGATTATCCGCAACCGGAGAAAAATTACGGCAGTGGTGCAGAATGCGCGGGCCATCGTTAAACTTCATGAAAACAACGTGTCGTTTGACGAATTCGTGTGGCAGCATAAGCCTCCGGTGGTGAACCACTGGCAAACAAGTGATGAGGTGCCGCAAGCGTCGGCCACTGCAAAAGCCCTGGCTCGCCGATTAAAGCAGGCAGGCTTTGTGTTTGTCGGACCGGTCGTTTGTTATTCGTTCATGCAGGCAGTGGGCATCGTAAACGATCACCTGGTGGGGTGTCCTGCAAGAAATTAGAGTTGGAGCGAAACGTGGCGAATGAAGGCATCACGTTTTTTATGCAAGTGTGCTGTAACGGTGTAATTTTTAATTCCGCTCATCTCATTCACATCATAATCTAATTTTGTTATAATCAGATTCAAAAATGGAACGCTTAATAGATTATGGGGGGACGGTTGATGAGTAACAAGTTACAGTTAGCAGATAGCAACCGAGCTATTTATTTCGTGAGTCTTTTTATTTATAACCTGGCACGCGTCCTGCCCCACGCAGTATTAACGGTAATTTTGCTAAATAAGGGAATGACGGTTGCCAAAATCGCAATTATTCAGAGTTTCTTTATGCTGGCCGCAATTATTTTTGACCTTCCTTCGGGGATTTTAACGGATTTATGGTCCGAAAAACTTACGTATGAGGCGTCCTTGGTTCTAATCATGGTATCTTATACACTTACGATGGTTTCGTCTTCATTTGTTGTACTGTGTTGTTCGTGGTTTATCTATGGGATAAGTTCAGCCACGATAAATGGGTCGTTAGATGCGTATTTTATTAGGCGGGCAAATGGCGATAATGGACAGATTAAGCAGATTAATGTTCTGATTAACCACACAACGTTATATAGCGGTTTGATTGGTGGTGGCGTTGGCTCGTTTATTTATCAGTTTATGGACGTTAGGATGTATTGGCTCTCGTTGATTTTATTAGCCGCAGCATTCGGATTAATCTTGGTGGGGTTTCATCCACGGGGAAGGGGACACGAATCATCCGTTGAACATCCGTCATGGCGGAATGTATTGCGTGATTTTAAAATGTTACTCGGTCGCCGGCGGGTTTTATGCGTGATCGGCTTATGCAGTGTTTATCAAGTCGTGGCCCAATTATTTTTTCAATTCTGGCAAATTAATTTTTTAAAGCAACACTTTTCAAAGACGTATTTTGGGATTTTTTACGTGGTTTTTCAGGTAGTCGCGATTATTAGTAATCACTGGTTTAGTCGCTGCGATTTTAGTCATGCCTTGATAAGGCTAGTTCTTCTTTTAGGGGGAGGGTTTCTTCTAGCCATCATTGCCCCCAACAAGTATGTTTTTCTCCTTTTGGTTATTTGTTTCCTGTTTCCGTTTAATATTTATAACAGCCAACTAATGGTAAACATGCAACAGGAAGTCACAGCGAACGTAATGTCATCGATGATGTCGCTAACGGAAACCTGCGCGAGTGGAATTTCTATTTTAACTTTGTGGATTGTTGGCTTGCTTGATCAACACCTTCCGTTTTTACAGGTTGAGGGAGTGTTGGTACTGATTTATATTGTTAGTTCATGTTGTTTGATTTGGCTTTATCAGGAGGAACACCGTCATTCATAATAAAACAAAACGCCAGCGCATCACGCTGACGTTTTACTCTTATTCATAAGCTAATTACTGGTTAAAATGCACCCTTATTTGCGGCTTCCCGTTCCCGCTGGATCTTCCGCCGTTCCGCTTCCGTGGTGAAGTGGTTGTTGGTATCCGTCCGGACAACGAGCACGTCACACGGTGCTGTCCGGGTAACGTGTTCCGTTACTGACCCAATCAAGAGCCGCTCTACCGCGTTTAACCCGGTTGCCCCGATGATAATGAGGTCGATGTTTTCGTCTTCCGGAAGCTCCTTAGCGATTACCGCCTTCGGAGCGCCGTACTCAACGGAGTAGTCGATGTTACTAAATCCGCTCTTTTTGGCACCTTCAATGTATTCCTGCATGGTCTGCTTAGCGGTATCGGTAACCTGCTCAACCATTGCCGTGTCGAAACTAGAGATGTTCTGAAATGCCCGTGTGTCAACGACATGGACGAGGTGAATCCGCGTCCCGTCGCCGTTCCGCTTGGCAACCGCGACCGCCTTCTTAAAGGCCAATTCAGCTTCGTACGATCCGTCAACGGGAACTAAAATACTCTTGTAGTTTTGTAACATTGGAATCACCCTTTCATCATCTTTACACCTTTATTTTACGTTATCGGTTCCAAAAATGAAAGGGTTTCACCACGTTAATCAATTTATTTCGTTGTATATGCCCACCCAATAACGGAAAGGCCCGTTACTCCGAGGGCATCAAGGACGAGCATCACGGCTACAAGGAGTTTACTAGTGGTAAAAATAACTGCGAGGGTCGCCCCCGCTAAAATAACCAGGAGAATACCCCACACCGTAAGGAGAATCCGGAGCCCGCGGTTATTTTCGGGGTGAAGAACAAGGAGCTGCCGGTTGCGGTGGGTGAGAACGTACCCTCCAAGAAGCAGAACGATGATTGCAAGGAGAACTAATAAGAGCTTAACTATTCCGGTCAATGAAGACCCTCCATTCATTAAGATTGTTTATCATAAGTAAAAAGAAGGGAGGTTTGCGCAAGCGCAACCTCCCAGTCCGGTAGTGCCGTTAATCGTCCACGTAGTTGAACCCGCGTCAACGCAGGATGAACCCATAATCTGCCTTCTGGCGTCCGGACAACCGGCTTGTCATCCGACCAGAGCTCCGGGTTCCATATGATAAAAGTGTTCGGTCAACCTTACATTAAAGGACAATGCGTACACCTCAGAAACAACGTAATAATACCATGTTTATTCTTACCGTACAACTCAATTAATGGGGACGTTTACGGGCAGTCCTGAGTCGCCGAAGTTGGGTCGCCAGCGCCTGTTCGTACCGCCCGTTTTCTTTAGGATGATAGTATTCCCGGTTTTTCAGGGTTGCCGGCAGATAATCCTGGTTAACCCAGTCGTGCGGGTAATCGTGCGGATACTTATACGTTACCCCGCGGCCTAATTGCTCGGCTCCCTGGTAATGGCTGTCCCGGAGGTGGTCCGGAACGTTGCCGGCATGACCAGCATGAATATCTTTCAGCGCCGCGTCAATGGCGGTGATTCCGCTATTTGACTTGGGTGAAAGGGCCAGTTCAATCACCGCATCGGCAAGCGGAATGCGGGCTTCGGGGAGACCGACCTGTTCGGCCGCCTGAATTGCTGCAATGGTGTGGGCTGCTGCTGCGGGGTTGGCCAACCCGATATCTTCGTATGCAATAACTGCGAGCCGGCGTTCGATGCTGGGAAGATCGCCGGCGTCAACCAGCCGTGCAAGGTAGTGGATGGCCGCGTCCGGATCTGATCCGCGAATTGATTTTTGAAAGGCGGAAAGCACGTCATAGTGGGCATCCCCGTCCTTATCAGCCACTAAGCCCTTATGTTGGAGGCATTCCTGCATGACTGCGAGGGTAAGGTGGATGGTTCCATCAGCCGCCGGGGTGGTTGATTTAACCCCGAGTTCCAGGGCGTTTAAGACGCTTCGCAGGTCCCCGTGGGTGGCCGTGGTTAGGAGCTCACGGGCGGCAGGGTCGAGGATAATTTGGTAGTTACCGAGTCCGTTTTCCTTATCAGACAATGCCCGGTCAAGGGCCGTAGCAATGTCAGTGGCCGTCAGGGGTTTGACCTCAAAAATTTGGACCCGACTCCGGATGGCGGGGTTAATGGTGATGTACGGGTTCTCCGTCGTTGCCCCAATAAGGATGATTTGCCCGTTTTCGAGGTGGGGCAGTAGGAAATCCTGCTTGGGTTTAGTTAGCCGGTGAATTTCGTCAAGCATTAAAATGACCGTCCCGCTCATTTTAGCCTCGGCGACAACCTGTTCGAGGGCCTTTTTTGAATCGGTTACGGCATTGAGTTTCCGGAAAGCATACTTTGTTGTTCCGGCAAGGGCGCTGGCAATGCTTGTTTTTCCCGTTCCTGGCGGGCCGTACAGGATCATTGACGAGAGCATCTTGGCCTTGACCATCCGGTTGAGAATTTTCCCGGGGCCAACGAGGTGCTGTTGCCCGACGACCTGGTCAAGCGAAGTCGGCCGCATCCGGTATGCCAATGGTTTCATGGGATGATTCCTCCAATCCGATTAACTTCTCCTTAAGAATAGCACATTCTTTTGGCGATTCACCGCAAAGGGTAAATGGTATAATAACTGCAATAACACCCCGGGAGGAATGGCACGTGGCACTGGATGAAATCGGGAAACAAATAATTGATAACGGCCTGTTAATGGCGTTAAAAAACATACGGTGGCAGGTTCAACGCCAGCTAGTTGTTTGTGACCGCGCGGGTAATTTAGTTAAGGATAACCCGTTTGTTTCCGGGGAGACGCTCCGGGTGAACGGGTCCAAGATGACGGCGGTTACGTACCCGGCAATTGGAATTGACGCTGGGATTGCCGCGGTAAGGCGCCAAACGGCCCTTTTACAGCAGGAGTTGGCCCAGCAAAAACTGCTGCTCTTACCCAACCACGAAGAGGAAACCGGCGAAATGACCGTCCGGTTAATGCTACCGGAGGCCTTTTTAACGGAACTATACGAACGCGGCTTCCAGTCCATGGACCTAGATTACGCGGTGTTTCGAGACCAAATTTATATGAAACTTGCCCAAGGCTTTGCGCTTCACCGAACGGCGCTGGCTCAGCAGTGGGGTCAGGGACAGGAAGACTGGCAGTTGCCAGATTACCGTACGCCTAAGCGGTACGTTCAAAGTACGGTTCCCGGAAAGATGCCGGTTATTTTGCGGGGCGCTGCGCAAAAGCAGGGAATCAGTTGTCTGGAGTTACCAGGATGGAAATTGATCCCCACACACCCGGAGATGGTCGCTCCGATGGTGCTGCGGACCATGGCGATGGTGGCGGGTTACGTTTTACTTACGCCAGGGGTTCCACCAAATGAATGGGAGAAGGCTGCCCGGAAAGCACAGGCAACCCCGGCCTCTTCTGAGCAGGGGATGCGCCTGTGGTCAGCCATCGAACAGTTTGCTACCAAGTACGGGTTGGTTGACTGGCAGGGGGTGTGCCACCAATTATTAGCAACGGATGAATCCGTGGGTAATAATGAGTGGTCCGTAGAAGTCGGGATACAGCTGCAACAACAGGCGGACGATTTGGCCGTGACGCTTGACAGCAACTCGCAAGCATTGGCTGGCGCAGCCCTCCGGCAAGGAGTGGACTGGCAGGTCATTGACGCCTCCGCTGGGCTCCTGCGGGTCGACGGCCAGCTGGTGAAAAACGGGGTGATTACCCATAACGACCAGGCGGTGGGCGTTACTTTAAGTGCGGATAAGGAGACCGTCAAACGACTAGTGGCCCGCCAGGCCATTCCAGTGTTAAACGGGTGGGTGGTTGCTGATCGGCACGCTGCCCAGGAATTGTACCCCTACGTTCAAGGGCGGGCGTTAGCCATTAAAGCGGCCCGCACAACGGTGATGAACACCACCGTTTTCCGGCTGGCGCCCCGACAGGATGAATTTATGACGGCTGTCAACCGGATCCTTACAACGAGCCACACGGCGTACGTTGAAGAGGTTTTGCCCGGTTCGTGTTACCGGGCGTTGGTCGTCAATGATCACATTTGTAGCCTAGTTGAACGCATTCCCGCAAACGTGGTGGGGGATGGCCGGCGCACCATTCAGGAACTGGTAAAGGTTACTAACCAACGGTATCCTGACCGGGTGCCGCTGCACCTAGGGAAGCTTGAACGGGAGACGTTGGTCCGGCAAGGACTAGGACCGACGAGTATTCCGTCCCGGGGGACTCAGGTTTTTCTCCGGTTTGACGCAACCAACGGAACGGGCTTTCAGGCCCTCGAGGCGGGCACCAGTGTGGATGAATCCTACCGGCAGGTAATTGTTCAGGCGTTAAACGCGGTGGGATTGCATGATGGTGGGGTGGACGTGATTATCCCGAATATTTATCAGCCGTACGCGCAAAAGCCGGGCCAGTTTGCCTTTTTGGGGATCCACGCAACACCCCAGTACGGGATGCACGAACGGGTTCTTCTTCAGCAGACTCCGCAGGACATTGCGGGGAAGGTGTTGACGATTTTGGACAAGGCAAAATCGTCGCGCTGACCTGACATGGAAGCGTACAATTGGAGAGAGAAGGGATGAGAAGCAATGAAGGAAACAACGCGAACAACGGCAAAGATGATGATTACCAAACGCGTGCGGACCAGCAAGAGTTTTCATATTACGTTGACGACGTGGAAACGGGACCGGCGAATTGAAATTATCGCAAATAACGGGGCGTTTGTTTTTCGGGAGAACGGCTATGCCAAGCTTAACAAGAAGGGGTTAAACCAGCAAAAGGTGCTGGCACTTCTTGATAAGCAGATGAACGTAGAGTTTCCCCGGAGTCACCGCCTATTTATCGGAGTTAAGTAGGGGACTTTCAGACTACAAAAAAACAGGAATGCGCGAGATAACGCATTCCTGTTTTTGTAATCGAATCCGAATTACAGCTTGTTGTAGTATTCAACAACGAGTGATTCGTCAATGTCCATGTCAAGTTCGTCCCGCTCAGGAAGCCGTACCAGGGAACCTTCCATCTTGTTCTCGTCGAACGTAACGAACGGTGCCCGGCCAACAACTGCTTCAAGGGCATCCTTAACGATCTGCAGGTTCTTTGACCGCTCACGTAAGGAGATTACCTGTCCTGGCTGAACTTCGTATGACGGGATGTCAACCCGCTTGCCATCAACCGTAATGTGGCCGTGGTTTACGAGCTGCCGTGCCTGCCGCCGGGTAGTTGCTAATCCCAGCCGGTAAACAACGTTGTCAAGCCGCCGTTCAAGCAGGATCATGAAGTTGTCACCGTGCTTCCCTTCGCGGATCTTGCCAGCCTTCTTAAAGAGGTTAGCGAACTGCCGCTCGGTTAAGCCGTACATCATCCGTAGCTTCTGCTTTTCCTGCAGCTGCATGCCGTATTCTGACAGCTTCCGCCGGTTGTTTTGACCGTGCTGCCCCGGGGCGTATGGCCGCCGTGATAACTCTTTCCCGGTTCCTGAAAGGGAAATCCCTAGGCGCCGTGAAACTTTCCAACTTGGACCTGTGTAACGTGACATAAGGTAGTTCCTCCAATAAAAATTTTTTGGAGTAAAATAACGAATGTGGACTTAGTATTCGTGCAGTTCGTTTTGACCGTTCACCCTTGCAGCCGGGTTACTTGCAATACTGTTTCCAGCAACGAACTGGGGACGTGCTTACCGTCCACTGCTGCATTATTTTACACAAGCTCCAGTCTACCAAGAATAGGCGATGAAATCAAGGTGATTAATTGGGGCTTTATGCGTAAAAAAAGAAGTGAATATGGTATAATTAAGACTGGATTTTTACCGGAAATTTGTAATTATAATGGTAATTAATTAAATGTGATGAAAAGGACGGGATCGTAATGGCATTATTCTTCGTGGCAATTATCATTATCGCCGTGGGTATTTATCTGGGAATCTTATATTTCCAGCAATCCTACGCCGATCGAATTGCGCGGGACAAGGGAAACCTGCAGCAGGTCGAAGAGGTTAATCTCGATAAGGAATTAGCGGCAATTGATCGGCTTAACCTAACGGGGGAGAGTCTTACCGAGTTTGAAAAGCTCGATCAGGACTACAGGGAACTTAAAACGAAAGTTATTCCTGAGTTAACTGATAGTATTGAGCAGGCTAAGCAGTATAATGCACAGTACCAGTTTGTCAAAACTCGGAATGAAATGCATAATTACGAGCAACAGTCGAATACTGCCATCAATAAAATCCGGGCAATTAAGGAACAACTAACGGAAATTCAGCAAAGTGCTGATGAACACGCGAAGGCAATTGAGCAACTTCGGGCAAAATTTAAGGAAATGCACAAGGTATTGCTTGCTGATAATGCCGAGTATGGTGACGCCGCCAAGCCCCTTGAAGACCGGTTGGCTGACGCAGAAAAGGAGTTTGACGATTTTACCGCCGTTTCAACGAGTGGGGACCTGGTTACTTCCGGTAAAACCTTGGCCGAACTACGGAAGAAGATGGCTTCCCTGGAGGAGCTAATGGAAAAGATCCCACCGCTTCAGGAGAACCTTGCGCATGCTTTCCCGGAACAGTTGGATGAAATTGAAGAAAACTTCAGTAACTTTACTGCAAACAACTACGCGTTTAGTAACGATTTTCCACAGTTGTTAAAGGAAATTCGGGATAACCGTCGGGATAGTCTAACTGATTTAAAGAAGCTCAACATTACGAACGTTGAGGGATATGACAAGAAACTCAGCAAGGCGATTGACCATGCCTATGATCTTCTTGAACAGGAATACCAGGCTCGGCAGCACGTTGAAAAACAGCAAAAGACCCTGAGTGAGTTTATTGCGCACGCTGTTAAGCAGGAGCATGACCTGTTAATTGAACTTGACCGGATCCGGCAAAACTACGAACTAACGCACGGCGAGCAGGAAAACGCCCAGGAGCTTGATAAGAAGCTCAAGGCAATCCAGAAGGACTATGATGAATTATTGAAACAGTCCAGCAACGGTCCGGTGCTATACAGTGTGGTTCAAAAGAAGCAGGAACGGATGAAGGATCAGCTAACGGTAATTGAACGGCGCCAGAAAGCAATCCGTGACGGGGTTACGCACCTGTGGGATGAAGAGAAGGTTGCGCAGCAGGCGGTCTCAGCGTTTGACGTGCAGATCCACAACATGCGGCGCGATGTCGAACGGCTTAATCTTCCGGGACTAAAGGACGAGTACCTGAACTTCTTCTTTAATGTAAGCGACAAGATTGAGCAGTTGGATCATTCCCTTAACCGGCTTCAGATCAACATGGACCAGATTAGTAACATGGTTCAGGACACTGCGGCTGATTTAACCGTTCTGGGAAATAAAACTAAGAAGATTATTGAGAGTTCAATCCTGACAGAGCAACTGCTTCAGTACGCTAACCGGTACCGGAACCGAAACGAGGCCGTGGCACGGGCGTACGAGAAGGCGACTGCTCAGTTTGAACAGCAGTATGACTACGCACGGGCGCTGGATACCATTGCAACGGCGCTCGGCAACGTTGCGCCGGGGATTTACGAACAGCTCTTAGACGAATACCGGCGGACAAACCGGGTTGAGTACCAGATCCCGGATGTTCAGTTAACGATGGCTACTGATGATGAACCGGACGAGAAGAAAGTACATGAGGAATAGCAGATAATGGCAGCTTAGCAGAGAGGTTGGGATATTACTCCCGGCCTTTTTTGTTAACCCGGCACTCGCTGTGATAGAATAGAGCGTGATTTCCACGTTATAAGATAGCGGTTTACCGTAAATAAATTCAACGAAAGGAGTAGCCATGATTTACTTTGATAACAGTGCGACAACCAAGGTTGCGCCGGAAGTGCTAGCAACGTACGACAAGGTCAGTCAGCAGGTCTGGGGTAACCCCTCGTCACTCAACGCCCTTGGGACCCAGGCCCATAACCTGCTCGAACAGGCCCGGCACCAGGTTGCATCTCTGCTTGGCGTTGCCGACCACGAGATTTTCTTTACGAGTGGGGGCTCTGAAGGCGATAACTGGGTGATTAAGGGGACTGCCATGGCAAAATACATGCACGGCAAACACCTGATTACTTCCAGTGTTGAACATCCTGCCGTGTTAAGTACGATGGCGCAACTGGAACGGCTGGGATTTGAGGTGACGTACCTCCCGGTTGATCACCAGGGCAGGGTGCGCCCGGCTGACCTGAAAGCGGCGTTACGGCCGGATACAATTCTTGTTTCGGTGATGGCCGTTAATAACGAGGTGGGCGCAATCGAGCCAATTGATGAACTGGCCGATGTTTTGCGGGTTTACCCAAAGGTTCATTTTCATGTGGACGCGGTGCAGGCTCTTGGCAAGGGAGTTCAATCCCTCTTTATGAACGACCGGGTTGACTTTGTTAGCTTTTCGGGGCATAAGTTTCACGCTCCCCGGGGAGTGGGGTTTGTATACAAAAAGAGTGGCCGCAAGCTGGAACCCCTGATTACCGGGGGCGGTCAGGAAAAGAACCAGCGGAGTAGTACCGAAAACCTGCCAGCGATCGTCGGAATGGCCCGCGCAATGCGTCTTCTTCTTGAACACGAAGACGAGAACGTTCGGCAGGAACAACGGGTCCGGCAGGTTATTTTTGATCATATTAGCTCTAAGGAAAAGGTGCACGTCTTTTCCGGGATGGGACCAGCGTTTGCCCCGCACATCCTCACGTTTGCGATTGAAGGGGTGCGTGGCGAAACCGTGGTGCACGCGTTTGAGCATGAAGGAATCTACCTGTCGACAACGAGCGCCTGTTCTTCTAAGGACGGTGCGGGTTCCGGCACCCTGAGCGCAATGGGAGTAGCGCCGGAATTGGCAACCGGGGTTGTGCGGATTAGCTTAGACGGAGCGAATACGCTTGAAGAAGCCCACGAGTTTAACACGGTTTTTGATCGGCTTTACGAACAGTTTAAGATGATTAATTCATAGGAGGATGCTATGCAGTACACCGAAATTATGGTGCGGTACGGGGAGTTGTCGACCAAGGGCAAAAACCGGCAAAGTTTTATTGACCGGTTAGCTCACAATACCCGGCAGGCACTGCGGGATTTTCCGCAACTTGAAATCAAGGCTCACCGGGATCGGATGCACATTAAGCTCAACGGAACGGATTCAAAGGCCGTGACCGCCCGGCTTGACCGGATTTTTGGGATTCAAAACTACTCGCCAACCGTGCGGGTTGAAAAGGAGCTCGCGGCTGCCAAAAAAGCGGCGATTGAACTAGTCAAGGAACGGTTTGAACTTGGGATGACGTTTAAGGTGAATACCCGGCGCGCCGACCATAAGTTTAAGTATGACACCAACCAGATGAATGATTTGCTGGGGGGCGCCATCCTTGAAGCGGTTCCCGGAATTAAGGTGCGGATGAAGGAGCCGGACATTCTTGTCCGGGTAGAAGTCCGCATTGATGGAATTTACCTTTCATTAGGGAAGGTGAAAGCTGCCGGTGGAATGCCGGTGGGGACTGCCGGAAAGGGCATGATGATGCTTTCTGGCGGGATTGACTCGCCGGTTGCGGCCTACCTTGCGATGAAACGGGGCGTAGAGGTTGAAATGGTTCACTTCTTCAGCCCGCCGTACACCAGCGAACAGGCGCTCAACAAGGCCAAGGAACTGACGGCGAAGTTAACGCCGTATACCGGGACAATTAAGTTTATCGAAGTCCCGTTTACTGAGATTCAGGAGACGATTAAGCACGATCTCCCATCCGGTTACCTGATGACCGTGCAGCGACGGTTTATGCTCCGGTTAACGGAAAAAATTGCCGAGCAACGGCACGGGTTAGCCATTTTTAACGGGGAAGCGCTGGGCCAGGTGGCTTCCCAAACGCTTGAGAGTATGGCGGCGATTAATGACGTAACGACGATGCCCGTAATTCGGCCGGTGGTTTCAATGGATAAGACTGAGATTATCGAATTAGCCCAGAAGATTGGGACGTTTGACCTGTCAATTCAACCATTTGAAGACTGCTGCACGATCTTTGCTCCGCCAGCCCCGAAGACCAAGCCCCGGGTTGACCGGGCGCGGGAATACGAACAACGGCTTGACGTGGATGGGCTGATTGAACGCGCTCTTGCGGGAGTAAAAATCAGTATCATTCACGTGGGCGAACAGTTCCTCAACCAGCAGCAGGAAGAGTTTGCCGACCTATTGTAGCTTGACAATTAGGGGAATTTCGCTAGAATATTAGGGTAATAAAGAAAAGCAATGACCAAGAGGCGGTTGCTGGTTTTCCGGCTCAGCGAGGAACGGCTGGTGTGATGTTCCCCGGAAAGCAACCGTGTAGCTTGGAAGCTGTTGGGCTGAATTAGTAGGTTCAACCGGAATAATCAACCGTTAATGAATGATTAAAGTGGGGGATGCTCCCCAATTTAGGTGGTACCACGGCGCAGTCGTCCTATGTTGGATGACTGCGCTTTGTTTTTTAGAAGGGATGATGAGAATGACACGGGAAATTGACATGGCACCCAAGTATAACCCGCAAGACGTCGAACCAGGGCGGTACAATCAGTGGGTTAAGGACGGGGTTTTTAAGCCAAGTGGCGATCCGGATGCAAAACCTTATTCAATCGTAATTCCACCGCCGAACGTTACCGGTAAGCTTCATTTGGGGCATGCCTGGGACACGACGCTGCAAGATATTTTAATCCGGTTAAAGCGGATGCAGGGGTACGATACGCTGTGGGTTCCGGGAATGGACCATGCGGGGATTGCTACCCAGGCGAAGGTGGAAGCCCGGTTAGCCGAAGACGGGATCTCCCGGTACGACCTTGGTCGGGAAGAGTTTGTTAAGAAGGTCTGGGAATGGAAGGACGAGTACGCCGCAACCATCCACCGGCAGTGGGCCAAGATGGGGATTTCCGTGGACTATGACCGGGAACGGTTTACCCTGGACGAAGGGCTGTCAAAGGCAGTCCGGAAAGTCTTTGTCACCCTTTACAAGAAGGGACTCATCTACCGCGGTGAGTACATTATTAACTGGGATCCGAAGGCGCGGACGGCGTTATCAGACATCGAAGTAATCCATAAGGATGATAAGGGCGCCTTCTACCACGTTAAGTACCCGTTTGTTGATGAAACAACGTTTAACGGCAAGAATTACATTGAAATTGCGACGACCCGGCCAGAAACGATGATGGGGGACGTTGCCGTTGCTGTTAACCCGGATGACGACCGCTACAAGGAACTTGTTGGTAAGGAAGTTGTCCTTCCACTTCAGGGACGACATATTCCAATCATTGCGGACCAGTACGTTGATCCTGAGTTTGGAACCGGAATGGTGAAGATTACGCCGGCCCATGACCCGAACGACTTTGAAGTTGGCAATCGGCATAACCTCAAGCGGATTAACACGATGAACGAGGACGCAACGATGAACGCCAATGCCGGAAAGTATGAAGGCATGGACCGCTTTGAGGCCCGGAAGGCGATTGTGAAGGATTTGGAAGACCAGGGCTACCTCTTAAAGGTCGAACCAATCGTCCACAGCGTGGGACACTCGGAACGGACCGGCGTGCAGGTGGAAGCACGGCTGTCAACGCAGTGGTTTGTAAAGATGAAGCCACTCGCAGAAGCAGCCCTAAAGAACCAGGAAGGGTCTGATAAGGTTAACTTCGTCCCGGAACGGTTTGAGCACACGTTTAAGCAGTGGATGGAAAACGTCCACGACTGGGTTATTTCCCGGCAGCTGTGGTGGGGACATCAGATTCCAGCATGGTACCACAAGAAAACCGGCGAGGTGTACGTTGGGGAAGAAGCGCCAGAAGATATTGAAAACTGGGAACAGGATCCCGATGTTTTGGATACATGGTTCTCAAGTGCCCTCTGGCCGTTCACGACGATGGGGTGGCCGGATACGGACAGTCCTGATTACAAACGGTACTTCCCAACGAGCACCCTGGTAACCGGCTACGATATTATCTTCTTCTGGGTTTCCCGGATGATCTTCCAAAGCCTCGAATTTACCGGAAAGCGGCCGTTTAAGGACGTCATTTTACACGGACTGATCCGGGACGAACAGGGGCGGAAGATGAGTAAGTCGCTGGGGAACGGAATCGACCCGATGGACGTGATTGATAAGTACGGGACTGATGCGCTGCGGTGGTTCCTGACGTTTGGGACGACTGCCGGTCAGGATATCCGGTTCTCCTACCAGAAGATGGACGCGGCCTGGAACTTCATCAACAAGATTTGGAACGCAAGCCGGTACGTCATCATGAACCTGGATGACGATACTACCGCCGAATTGCCGGATAAGGCTGACTGGCAATTAGCCGACCGGTGGATCATCAGCCGGTTAAACCAGACAACGAAGCGGGTACTCCATTTCTTTGATGAGTATGAATTTGGGGAAGCCGACCGGGCCCTGTACAACTTCATTTGGAATGATTTCTGTGACTGGTACATTGAATTTACAAAGCGGGATCTGAACGGGACGGACGCCCACCGTAAGCAGGTTGTGCAGCATATTTTATGCCACGTTCTGGATCAAATCTTACGGTTAATGCACCCGATTACGCCGTTTGTCACGGAGAAAATCTGGTTGACGATGCCGCATGACGGGAAGTCCATTGTAACGGCCGCTTATCCAACGGTTCACGAGGACCAGCTTGATGCGGATGCGGAACGGCAAATGGACGTATTGATTGGCCTGATTAAGGCGGTCCGGAATATCCGGACGGAGGTGAATGCACCGATGTCGAGTGCCGTTGACGTCCTGGTTAAAACGACCGACAAGCGGGTTGAGTCAATTTTAACGGCGAACGCGAACTACATTACCGCGTTCTGTCACGCAAAGGAATTAACAATTGGCTCAGACGTCCAGGCACCTCAGTTAGCCGTTACCAAGGCAATTTCGGGTGGGGAAGTTTCACTACCACTTGCCGAATTGATTAACCTTGATGATGAGATTGCGCGGTTAAAGAAGGACGCTGATAAGCTTGAGGCGGAGGTTTCCCGCGCACAAAAGAAGCTTGGGAACGAGCGCTTTGTTGCGAACGCACCAGCAGAGGTTGTTGATAAGGAGCGGACAAAGTTAGCGGACTATCAAGAAAAACTGACTGCTACCAAGGCACGGATTGCCGAATTGAGTGCGGCAAAGTAAATTTAATTACTGAAGGTGGCCGGGTTTCGGTGTAAACTTAAACCGGACACCATGTAGGAGGAACTGGGTGACCAGTTCCTCCTTTTTAACGGGGGAAGAAGGATGAATTACGATGAAGCGCTGGCGTTAATTCATGGCCGGCCGCGGTTAAAGAGGGAATCAACGTTAAGGCGAATGCGGCGTTTCCTGGCACTGTTGGGAAATCCGCAAGAACACGGGCAGTTTGTGCATGTTACGGGAACAAACGGAAAGGGTTCGGTCGTTGCCATGCTCCGGGATCTTTTAGTCGGCCAGGGGTTAACCGTGGGGACGTTTACGTCACCATACATTGTTAAGTTTAATGAGCGGATTGCGGTTAACGGGAAGATGATTTCGGACGACGAGGTTGTTAGCCTGGCAACGAAGGTGGAACCAATCATTAAGCAAATGGACGCGGCAGGTGAAGGCCCAACCGAGTTTGAGGTTGTTACTGCAATGATGTTTTGCTACTTTGCGGCGCATCCGGTGGACTTTGTTATCTGTGAAGTGGGCATTGGTGGAACGTACGATTCAACGAACGTGCTGGCGCACCCGGTTGCGAGTGCAATCGTGACGGTTGCATACGATCACATGAAGCTTTTAGGCAATTCCATTGAGGCAATTGCCACCCAAAAAGCCGGTATTATTAAACCCCACTGTCCGGTTGTTGTGGGACGGGTTCCTGACGAGGCCTGCACAGTGATTCGGCAACGGGCAAACCAGCAGCAGGCGCCGCTTGCAGTATATGATGAGGATTTTTCCGTGACGGACCATCATCCGACTACCACCGGAGAACGGTTGACGTACCATGATAAAACATGGTCGGCGTTAACGGTAACAACGGCGTTAAAGGGGCAATACCAAGTAATTAATACGGCGGTGGCCCTCCGCCTGTTTGAAGTATGTTGCAAGCAAGCGCAGATTACCCCGCAACCGGGAGAAATCGCCCACGCATTAGCGAACGTGCGGTGGCCGGGACGGTTAGAGCGGGTGGTGGACGAACCGCTTGTTCTCTTAGACGGGGCCCATAACCCCGTGGCAATTGCAGGCTTAGGGGACACGTTAAAGCAGCGGTACCGCGGCCGGGAGATCAATGTTATTATGGCGGTGCTTGCTGACAAGGATGCAGCAACGATGGTCCGGCAATTAAGTCAAATTAAGAACGTGCGGGTGACACTGACTGGCTTTGAGCAGCCGCCACGGCCACTTGTTGGGGAGGAATTTGCGCAGGAGTTAGGCGTTGAGTACGTCGCGGATTGGCGGAATGCGTTTATGAAAGTTGTTCAAAGCGCGGCGGCGGATGACGTGATTCTTTTTGCCGGTTCGTTGTATTTTGTTGCAGCGGTGCGTCCTTTTTTTGAAAAATGAAGTTGGCGGTTACTAAATGATGGAGGAACGAAATGACGGGAACGGTTCATTTTTTTAATGACGAGAAGGGGTACGGTTTTATCACTCCGGACGGGGGAAACGACGATGTTTTTGTCCATTTTACCGCAATCAAGGAGCGGGGATTACGGAGCCTGACGGTTGGCCAACGGGTGACCTTTCAGGAGGTTGAAGGACAACGCGGGTTTCAAGCGGTCAACGTTCGGGTAATTGGTCAAAGCCCCCTTAAATCTGATAACGATTGTTAGAACGAATGTGGTATAATTGCGGTACGAATAACGGTTTTTACTAGCCGGAGTAGGTAAAGGGATGAAGAGCGTGTTTGGATTCGGGACGAAGAACATTGGAATTGATTTGGGGACGGCGAACACCATTGTGTACGTTGAAGGCAAGGGGATTGTTTTACGTGAACCCTCAGTTGTTGCCAAGAATACCCGGACCGGGGAAATTATTGCGGTTGGTTCTGATGCGCGCGATATGATTGGGCGGACGCCTGAAAGCATCGTTGCAACCCGACCGATGAAGGACGGGGTGATTGCTGACTACGATACAACGGTTGCGATGGTGAAATATTACATTGAAAAGGCCGTTGGCGGGCGGCTCGCTGGTCGGCCGAATATTATGATCTGTGTTCCGAGTGGGGCAACCGAAGTTGAAAAACGGGCGGTAGTTGATGCTGCCCAGGTCGCTGGCGCCCGGGATGCAAGCGTAATTGAAGAACCCTTTGCCGCGGCGATTGGGGCGGATCTTCCAGTTAATGACCCCACTGGAAGTATGGTAGTCGATATTGGTGGGGGAACGACTGATATCGCAACGATTTCGCTAGGGGGAATCGTGTCCAGCCGGTCGATTCGGATGGCTGGTGATAAGCTAAATGAAGCAATTGCGAACTATGTACAGGATCATTTTCAGCTGTTGATCGGGATGCGGACGGCCGAAAGGTTGAAGTTCGATGCCGCGTCGGCCTCAATAGAAAAAGCCGATGAACTAGATGATCAGCCTGTTCGGGGGCGGGACCTCGAAAGTGGGTTGCCACGAACGGTCGATATCCCGGCAAGTGCGGTTGCGCAGGCCATTCAGCCGGTTGTAACGGCGATTATCGCATCAATTAAGGATATTCTGGAAGAAACACCGCCGGAGATCTCGGCGGACGTAATTGACCGGGGAATTGTGTTGACCGGTGGGGGTGCGTTGTTGCACAACCTAGACGAGGTAATTGCAGAGGCAACGAAGGTTCCCGTCTTCGTTGCACCAGACCCGCTTGACTG
This sequence comes from Candidatus Ligilactobacillus avistercoris, assembly GCA_019119415.1. Classification (GTDB taxonomy): domain Bacteria; phylum Bacillota; class Bacilli; order Lactobacillales; family Lactobacillaceae; genus Ligilactobacillus; species Ligilactobacillus hohenheimensis. Next base: position 27,780 of record DWXB01000014.1, read on the forward strand.
CGTTGCGGTTGGCACCGGTGAGGCCCTTAAAGGACTTGGTGCAGTAAAGAAGTAGTCTTGTGGGAAAGTTAGAGGGTGGTTTGTGCCAGCCTCTAACTTTTTGAATGGTAGTCAGGTAGGAGGATAATTCATGCGGAAGTTTGGGCTAAATAAGAAACTGGTTGTGGCGTTAGTTGCAATTATTGGGAGTTTCTTGTTAATTGCGTTTTCAATCAATGTGCGGAATAACCGCCAGACCCCGCCCATTATTCAGCAGTTTGGAAATGATGCGGCGGCCGTTGTTGATAGCGTTGTTGCGGTTCCCCTAAACGGGGTAAAGACAATCGGGAATTCGGTGGCGGCGTTGGAAAATACGTACCAGCAAAACGAACAATTAAAAAAGCAGGTAACGGAGCTAGGGGAGCAGCGGGCTGAAAACCGGGCACTCCGGCAGCAAAATAAACAGTTACAGCAGGAATTATCCCTCAACCACAGTTTAACGGCGTACGATAAAATTACGGCCGCTGTGGTAACGCGGGCCCCGTCAAGTTGGCAGAATATCATTGTCATTAATAAGGGTTCTCGGGCCGGAATTGAGAAAAATCAGGCGGTAATGTCGCAACGGGGATTAATCGGCCGGATTATTGAAGTTAACCAGAATAACAGTAAGGTTGAGCTTTTATCGACGAAGGACGATGCCGTTGACCGGTTCCCGGTAGAAGTGCAGAACAAGAAGGGAACAACCGTCAACGGGCTGATTACCGGATACAACAGTACAACAAACCAGTTAATTATGGGGCAGGTTACTAATAAGGATGCCGTTAAGGTGGGAACACAGGTGACGACCTCGGGCCTTGGCGGCATTACGCCAAAGGGGCTCCTTGTCGGAAAGGTTGTGCGGGTTGAAAATTCAGATTACGGGATGCCCGCTAAGATCTACATTCAGCCGGCGGCAGACATGACAAACCTCAGCGTTGTAACTGTTATTAAGCGGTAGGTGAAGAAGCATGCGAATCGCAAAGATGAGGTATTTTTTCCCAATCGGGTTATTTTTGGCATTAATATTGGACGGTTCCTTGAGCCACCTTTTTTCGGCTCAGTTCTTTTCAACCACAATTTCGGTGGAAAGTCGGCTTGTTTTGCTGTGGCTTGTAATGACGATTTGTACCTGCGGTGATAAGGTGAAACACATTGGATTTTGGGCGGCAGTTGCGGGGTTGTTTTTTGACATGTTCTATACGGGAATCATCGGTGTGTACGTATTGATTCTCCCCGTCATGGTGATTTTCACCCGCTGGATTGCCCAGTACTTTGCGCCATCGTTTTTGGTGACGATTATGATCTATTTGATTGATGTTACCGTGATGACGGTGTTGTCGTACGGAATTTATTCGTTTTGGATGACAAACGGCTCGTTAGTCGCAATGGTTGCGCAGACGCTGGGTCCAACGCTGGCGTTTAATTTAGCGGCGTTTGTTGTGTTGTATTATCCGCTTGATCGGTTTTTACGGCGGTATTCATAAATGAACGGAGAAGTTATGAAAGCAGTTAGTTTAAAGGGATATAAGGACCGGTTTGAACTGGTAATTCATGATACGGCGGGTTTTGCCCAGATAAAGAAGGAGCTCGCGGATCTTTTAGCGAAGGTGCATGAGGACAAACAGTATAAGGATAAGGAAATGGCCGTGATTGTTCAGACTGGGATGCGGCAGTTGACAACGCCGCAGGAGGATGAGCTCAAGAAGCTGTTTGAACCGTATCCGTTGTTATCGGTTGCGGAATTTAAGGCGGAGGTTGTTCTTCGCACAACCGCAGCAAAGGCCGTCGCAGATGTTCAAACGCGAGTTGATACGAGCATCGTACGGAGCGGGCAGGACAAACAGTTGACTGGTGACGTGTTATTCATGGGAACGGTTCATGACGGTGGCACCCTTCGTGCTGAGGGAAATATTTACGCACTGGGCGCACTTGAAGGAATCATTTGTGCCGGAACCAAGCAACCGGATGCGGTTATTGTTGGTAATCTAAGTAGGGTGCAACAGGTACGGATTGGAACAGCCGTTGCAATTATTGCTGATGAGGACGAGACGCAGTTAAGCGCTCCAACCACCGTTGCCTTTGCCGAAGATGAGACGGTTAAGTTTACACCGTTAACTGAATTTTTAAAGAAGCAGCCAAAGTTCTTTGCGGAAAAGGAAGTGTTTTAAATGGGAACGACAATCGTTGTAACCTCGGGGAAGGGCGGCGTTGGGAAAACAACGACGACCGCAAACGTCGGGACGGCTCTCGCCTTAAAAGGGAAGCGGGTATGTCTCGTTGACCTTGATATTGGTCTCCGGAACCTCGACGTTGTGATGGGACTAGAGAATCGGATTATTTATAATATCGTTGACGTTGCTGAGAAACGTGCCAAGCTCCACCAGGCCCTGATTAAGGATAAGCGGTTTGATGATCAGCTGTACGTGTTGGCAGCGGCCCAAAACACGGACAAGTCTGCATTGGAACCTGAACAAACGAAGGAGATTGTGACCCAACTAAAGAAGGACTTTGATTATGTCCTGCTGGATTGCCCAGCCGGAATTGAACAGGGGTTTATTAACGCGGTTTCAAGTGCTGACCAGGCGATTGTCGTTACAACTCCGGAAAACTCATCGGTTCGGGATGCTGATCGAGTAGTTGGTTTATTAGAACAGCAGGACCTTGAAACGGAGCCAATGCTGGTAATTAACCGGGTGCGGCCTGATATGATGGACCACGGTGAAGTCATGGATGTCGATGAAATTACCCACCACCTGGCAATTAAGTTGGTAGGGGTGATTGCTGAAGACGATGGTGTCATTGCGGCAACCAATAAGGGTGAGCCGGTTGTTCTTGATGAAGAAAATCAGGCTGGTCAGGGATACCGGAACGTTGCCCGGCGGCTAGAGGGGGAGACGGTTCCCCTGATGAAGATTAACGGAAAAAAGCCGGGAAAGCAGCATGGTAGCTTCTTTAGCAAATTACGGGCGTGGTTTAAGCGCGGATAATTGGTAAGTGAGTATCGTGTGGTAAGACGGGGTTTAGTAGGGTTAACGTACTAGACGTCGTTTTTTTATGGCATAATTCGTATGGTAAAATTAGGACAGTCATACTGTGAGAAGTTAGGAGCGCGAATTAGTGATCTGGCAAGTTATCATTGCAATTCTTTTTCTAAATATCATCGCGGCTGTCATTACGGTTTTCCGCGAAAAACGGGACATTGCGGCGACGTGGGCGTGGTTGCTTGTGTTGTTGCTTTTACCCGGGCTTGGGTTTATCATCTACCTCTTTGCGGGAAAGAAGATTTCGCGTGAACGAATCTTCAATTTGAAAATGCAGGAGCGACTGGGGACCGACAAGCTGGTTACAGCGCAAAAGGACGAATGGCAGGCGGGGCGGCTGTTACCAGCAGCCCTGTCGAATAATGATTCCCGCCAGCTATCCCGATTGCTTCTTGACGTTGACCAGGCAGTGATGTCCCATGACAACGCGGTTCGTCTTTACACGGATGGGGCTGCGAAGTTTGATGCGTTGTTGGCCGATATTGCACGGGCACAGGATCACATTCATTTGGAGTACTATACGTTTTTCAGTGATGAAATCGGTACCCGCGTTCGTGACGCCCTCATTACTGCCCTTGATCGGGGAGTAGAAGTCCGGGTAATTTATGATAGCATGGGTTCGCGGGGGCAGCGGCATTCCTTCTTTAAGGAGTTTGAACGGCACGGTGGTCGGGCTGAGCCGTTCTTAGGATCAAAACGTGCACCAATTCATAGTCCCCGGCTAAATTACCGGGAGCACCGGAAGCTTGCCATCATTGACGGTAAGGTTGGTTACATCGGTGGGTTTAATATTGGTGATCAGTATCTCGGGAAAAGTCCGCGGTTTGGCAACTGGCGGGACACTCATATGCGGGTCGAAGGGACTGCGGTTCTTGCGATGCAAACCCGCTTTCTAATGGATTGGAATGCGACAACGAAGGGAACTGCCGCCCAGGTTGACTACGCGGACCACTATTTTCCGGTTCATTACGGGCACGGAGCAACGAATATTCAGGTTGTTTCTTCGGGGCCGGACAGCGACACGGAAGCAATTAAGCTCGGATACTTAAAGTTAATTAACAGCTCGGATCACTACATTAACATTCAAACGCCGTACCTGATTCCCGATGACTCTGTTTTCGAGGCCCTGTGCGTTTCGGCCGCTTCGGGTGTGCGGGTGCGGATTATGATTCCGTGTATGCCGGACCATGCGTTTGTTTACCGGGCTACCCAGTACTACGCCCGGGCGTTAATTGAAAATGGCGTTGAAGTTTACCAGTATAATAATGGTTTCTTACACGCTAAAACGTTTGTTAGCGACGGGGAAATTTGTTCGGTCGGATCGGCCAACGTTGATTTTCGGAGCTTTAAGCTTAACTTTGAATGCAACGCGTTCTGTTATGACCGGGAGTTGGCGACAGAACTGGCGGCAACGTTTGAGGATGACCTTGCCGAGTGCACCCGGCTGACGGCGGAGGACTTTGCTAAGCAGTCCGCATGGCTTAAGTTTAAACAGTATTTCTCGCGGTTATTATCACCCATCCTTTAAGAGCATAAGAAAAGGCACCGTTCTTGGACGAATTTGTCTGAGAACGGTGCCTTGGTAATAAAGAAGTTAGGCTATTCTTCCTCGTAGTCGTCGTCAATTGTTTTGGCGGTTAATCCCCGGATGTTCTTGCTGAACTTCGGGGTAATCCAGCCAACCAGGTAGCAAACCAGGAATGCGACAATAAACGATACGCAACTAACGATGAACGGTGAGACCATCAAGGACTGAACGTAGTAGGTAAGGGCTGCAGAAATAACCAACCCAAGAATTGCGCTAAAACTATTCGCCTTGGTAGTAAAGATCCCCGCGGCAAAGATTCCGGCAATCGGAACTCCGAAGAGGCCGGTAACCGCTAAGAAGAGGTCCCACGTTCCGGATGTGTTTCCCGCAAGGAGGTAAATTGCGATTGCGAGACTGAATAATCCCGCAATGCAGATAATCCACCGTGCGAGGGTAACGTCCTTAACGTTTTTAAGTTTATTCGCAAAGAACCGTTGCTTAAAGTCGACAATGGCACACGAGGAAATTGCGTTTAGGCTGGACGCAATGGTTGACTGCGCTGCCGCGAAGATTGCGGCAATCACTAAACCAGCGATTCCTGCCGGTAGTTCCTTAACGATAAAGTACGGGACCAGAGCACTCGTGTTAAAGCCGTGCGGAAGAACCGCAACGTGGTGGTAGAAACTGTACAGCACCGTTCCCATCCCGTAGAAAATTGGAATGGTAATGAATGCCAGTAACCCGTTAGTCCATAGTGACTTGTTCGCTTCCTTCAGCGAAGAGGTTGTCTGGTACCGTTGTACGACATCCTGACTTCCGGTGTACTGGTAAAGGCTGTTGAAGAACTGCCCCGCAAAAATCAGCGGAATGAACTTCGAAAGGTCAGAGACCCGCCAATCCATGTGGGAGAAGAGTTTGCCATGTTGAACCGCGTCGCTTGCGATGGTTGCCCAGCCACCATGAATGTAGTGGGCGCCCATGATGCTGACTAGAATGGCGCCCCCCAGAAGAATAATTCCCTGGATAACATCGCTCCAGATCACCCCTTCGATTCCGCCAAGGAACGTGTAAACGATGCACAGACCACCGACAAAGAGGGCGATCAGAATTGGATTGATGTTAGAAACGGCTGTAATAGCAATGATTGGAAGATAAATCACGATTGCAACCCGCCCAATGTGGTAGAGCATGAAAAGGAGACTTCCTAGGACCCGCATTGCAGGGCTAAACCGTTTTTCAAGGTATTCGTACGCCGTGGTAACTTTTAGCTTCCGGAAGAACGGAACGTAGTAGCGGGTAAGAATCGGAATCAACACGATAATTGCGATGTTTCCGACGGCGTAGCCCCAGTCCGTTAAGAACGACTTTTCTGGGGTTGACATAAAGGTAATGGCACTAAGGGTCGTTGCGTAAATACTAAACCCTGCCGCCCATGCCGGAATTTTTCCTTCAGCCGTGAAGAAGGAGTCGGTGTTTTTGCTGGCCTTTCTCGTAAAGTAGGCCCCAACGCCAAGCATTCCAAGCAGGTAGGCGATAAGAACAACCCAGTTAAGGGCTCCAAAGCCGGTTTTTGTCATGGTTAGTTCACCTCGTTAAATTGATGTTGTTGATGTTCGATAAGCGCTTTCAAAAGTAGCGGTGCGATTAGGGTCGTGATGACCGTAACTAGAATTAGTGCAGTGTAATGGTTCGTGTTAACAACGTGGGCTTGCAGTGCAACGTTTGCTACGACAAGCGCCATCTCGCCCCGGGAAACCATTCCCGCCCCAACAACGTTTGCTTCTTGCCAGGGAAGGCCAAAGAGACGGGCGCCCAGCCCACAGCCAATTTGTTTACCAAGGATGGCGATGATAATCAGTGCCAGAATAAAGAACCAGTCGTGTGCTAGCCCATGAAAACTAATGTTTAGTCCAATTCCAACAAAGAAAACTGGGATGAAGACCCCGTAGCCGATGGGTTCAATTTTGCCAACCAGCTGATCACAAATTGGTGTTTCTGACAGTGCAAGCCCCGCGACGTAGGCGCCCAAAACGTCACTCATCCCCATTGAAACTGCAAGGGCAGCAAAGCCGAAGCAAAGGATTAGCGCCATGGCCGTATCATTTTCGCTGGCATTTAGCCGGGTAAAAAAGCTGATAAACGGAGGTACCGCCCACTTTGCTAGAACAAACGCAACGGCGAAAAACAGGAGCTTCGGGGCAATTAGTTGAACGATGGCCCAGAAACTCGTTGTATGGCCACCGCCAGTGAAACTAATGCACAGCCCCAATAGAATCACGCAGATGATATCGTCGGCAACTGCGGCACCAAGAATCATCGCACCAGCCCGGGAATTGAGTTGCCCCATTTCCTGCAGGACGGCCACGGTAATGCTAACGGAAGTTGCACTCAGGACCAGGCCAATAAAAAGGGCTGTCCGCCATGAATACCCGAACCCCCACGCTGCTAATAACGTTGCCGCGCCGGTTGGGAAAATTACCCCGAGGACGGCAATTGTCAGTGCGGGACGCCAATATTTCATTAACAGGGGAAAATCGCCTTCAAGTCCGGCAATGAACATAAGAACGATTACCCCCAAGTTTGATAAGTAGTGGGTAAAAGTCGTCGGGGCAAGGATGTGAAGGACGGCAGGGCCGGCAAGAACCCCGACCAGAAGTTCACCGATGACGCTTGGTTGGTTAAGTGCCTGTGCAATGTGGGCGCCAATCTTAGTGAGTAATAAAATTAAAAATAATTGAATCAGGTATGACATTCATAATCACCTAGGAAAGAAGAGTGACCTTGGCAATTTCAGCTTTAACATCCTTAGGAGCAATTGCGTATTCTAAAAATACAGGAACAGTAGTGGAAAGCTTTTGAATCAGTGGTTGCCAGTTGCAATCGCCCATCCCCAACATTTGCGTTTCCCGGTTGTGAATATCCTTTAGGTGAAACACCGTAATTGATGAGGCAAGGGTATCAAAGGCTTTGACGGGATCTTCACCAACCCAGTACCAGTTGCCCGCATCAAACGTAAATCCTAAGGGGACCCGCTCCTCTTTGATTGTTTGAAGTGCGTGCTGAACAGCGGTTAACCGTCCGGCTGCTGTTGGTTGGTTTTCGACCGTCACCTTTACGGTCGAAAACTCTGCGAGTACCGGTTTAATCGCCGCTAACGCTGATGAAGTAGGAGTGCCGAGACTGTATTTTACCCCGGCGATTCCGTACTTCGTGGCCATGGTAAGCACTTCTTGGAGGTGGGAGTTGACTCCCTGATCCGGAAATAGTTCTGTAGGGATTGAGATGAATAATTGCCAGTGCATCGTTTGTGCGAGTTGCTGAATGGCTGTCATCTCAGCGGTAAACGTTGCTGGATTAAAGTATTCACCCCGAACCTCAACTGCGGTAACGGGGAATTCCTGCCATGTTTTCAGACATTCAAGCTGCGAAGATCCCGCTTCAATTTTGGAAGCACACACGGCGGTGTTTAACCCGACTTTCATAAGCATCAGCATCCTTTCATGAGAAATAGGCCTAAAGTAAACGCTTTCAACTACACTGATAATGTAACAAACAAAAATACTTATTGCAATTCTGTTTGACGAAAATAATTATCGAAGCGGTCAATGTACGTATGTTCTAGGGAATGAGAAGAACTGAAATTAAGGCGGCACAAAATAGGGGGAAACTTGTTTTAACAATGCCGGAATATTTATCAACTGATGTGAAGGAAATTACGGTACTGCGTGGAAGGTGTCGCTCCTTAACCCCAAATAAATAACCGTGGTGGGAAGTTGCTGCTGCCATCACGGTTAGTTTGTTGTTATTCCGGGTAATTCCCCAGATTATTTTGAAGTGGTTAGCCGAGGCCCTCTGCTTAATTAAGAAGGGGGGCAATTGCACCGATTAGTTGGGCTTTGTTGGCTAACGAACTAATTGCCAGGTGGGTTTTATTTAGGGTTGGCGGAATTATTGCGGTCAGTGCATCTGCCAGAAGATTTTCGAGAAATGCTCCCTGCTGGGCTACAGCGCCGCCGATAATAATTACTTCGGGATCGATTAGGTAGATGATGTTAGCAAGCCCCTGTGCAACCGCTGCTGCCCACTCATGAATGACTGTTGCAGTTGGACTATTTGGCTCTTCCTTTGCCTGGTTGAACGCAGTAATCACATCAATTCCGAGGGGGGCAAGCTGGTGTTCTAGGGCAAGGGTAGCCGCGGTTGTTTCGTAGTTGGTCGGTGCGTTTCCGGTTAGGGTGTAGCCCAATGAATTTGCTAGGCCGTGGGCACCGGTAATTAACGTTTGGTTCCGCAGGTGAGCCCCACCAATTCCGGTGCCGAGAGCAACATAGTAGATATCCTGATAATTGCGGGCTGCTCCGGCGAGCGCTTCCCCCCTGAGTGCGGCAACCACGTCGTTGGCGACACTAACCGGACCGCCGGTAATCGCAGTTAACGTTTGTTTTAACGGGGTGCCGGTGTATCCGGGGATTGTGGGGCCGGCATATTGAATGGATCCATCCGCAGCAACGATCCCGGCAGTGCTGATGCCGATTCCGGCGAGCGAAACCTGGTCGTGAAATTGTTGGCTGATTTGACTTACGGTCGTCAGAATGTGGTTATTTTCGTTATGATTAGTTGGAAATTTACCACTTGCAACGGTTGTGAGTTCGGGATCGAAGAGGGCGTATTTAATTGTTGTCCCCCCAATATCAATGCTAAGATAGTGCTTCATAGTTTCCACCTCCATAATGATAGCGATTTCATTATAACGGACGTGGCGAATAAAAGCGATAGGTCTAAGAAAAAAATTATCGTGAATAATGCTTGCAAAAAAAATTATCATAGCGTACTGTGGGTGTGTATTCAGAAAGCGTTGCCAAATAAAGGAGTGGATGAAATGAAGAAGTTATATTCAGCGTTAATGACAGCTTTTAACGAAGACGGCAGTGTTAACTTAGATGGTGTTCGGGCAATGGTTCGGTACAACATCGACGTTAACCATATTGATGGGCTTTACGTTGGCGGAAGTACGGGCGAAACGTTCATGCTAAACATGGACGAAAAGAAGGCAATCTTTAAGGCGGTTTATGAGGAAGCAAATGGGGCCATTGACCTGATTGCGCAGGTGGGCTCGTTAAACATTACCGAGGCGAAAGAATTGGCGCGCTACGTTACTGCATTGGGCTACCCGATGATTTCTGCAGTAACGCCGTTCTATTACAACTTTACGTTTGAGCAGATTAAAAATTACTATAACGAAATTTTGGCGGACGTTGATAACAAATTGGTTGTGTACTCCATTCCGGCCTTAACGGGAGTTTCGTTGTCACTTGACCAGTTTGCGGAACTCTTTGAAAACCCGAAAATTGTGGGAATTAAGTACACGAATCCTGATTTCTACCTGTTAGAGCGGGTAAGGGAACGATTCCCTGACAAGCTTCTTCTTTCGGGATTTGACGAAATGCTGTTACCGGCGTTATCGGTTGGCGTTGATGGGGCAATTGGTTCAACGTTTAACGTTAATGCTCCCCGTGCTAAGCGGGAGATTGCTGCCTTTGAAGCAGGTGATAACGAGCAAGCCTTAGCATTACAGCGGGAAAGTAATGACTTGATTGCAGCAATTCTTAATAATGATCTTTACCCGACCATTAAATTACTATTTAAGGAATTGGGTGTAGATGCTGGAATTTGTAAGCAACCGATGAGTGCGCCAACGCCACAGATGAAGGCGGGTGCTCATGAAATTTACACCCGGTTCTTCCAGAATAGTGGTGAAGAAAAATGAAAAACGATTTTTTAAAGCGCGTGAAGGGGAAGTTAATCGTTTCGTGTCAGGCTCTTCCGGATGAACCGCTTTTTAGCTCGTTTATCATGGCACGGATGGCCCGCGCGGCAACCCAGGCAGGTGCTGCGGGAATTCGGGCTAATTCGGTCGTGGACATTCAAGCGATTCAGGACGAGACGAGTTTGCCGGTGATCGGTATCATTAAACGGGATTATGTTGATAGCCCCGTGTATATTACGCCGACTTTGCGGGAAATGCGGCAGGTAGCAGCAACCGGGGTTGCGGTTGTTGCGTGTCAGGTAACCGGGCAACCCCGGCCGAACGGAGAGGATCTGGCTAACATTATTCCGCGGTTTAGGGAGGAGTACCCAACGACACTGTTGATGGCAGATACGGGGGACTTAGACGATGTTGTCCGGGCAAGTGAGCTTGGATTCGACATTATCGGAACGACGATGCACGGCTATACCCCGACGACCAATGGAATGAACATTGCCGATGACGACTTTGCATACTTAAAAGAAGTACTGGCCACTGCGACTGTCCCGGTAATTGCTGAGGGGAAGGTGGATACTCCTGCTAAAGCACGGCGTGTCTTGGACCTGGGCGCACACGCAGTTGTTGTTGGCGGCGCGATTACCCGGCCGTTAGAGATTGCTTCCCGGTTTATTAACGCCATTGACGGATAATGGTATAGTAAAGTCATTATTTGTGAATTGGAGAAAAGGCACTTGGGGTTATTACAAAGAATTGAAGAAGATTATCCGCAGCTTCCCACTCAGGAAAGAGCGGTTGCATTGGTTGTGGTTAGGAAACCGAATGATATTCAGGAAATGGGAATCACCGCACTAGCACATGAAGCAAAGGTAAGCATTGCCACGGTGACGCGGTTTGTCCACCGGATGGGATGTGCCGATTACCAAGCGTTTCGGATGACGTTATTACGGGAAACCCTTAATCAGGGGGCTTCTCAACCGATTAGCCCGGATGAATCTGTCGGAACCCAGGTTTTTCATTTTTATCAACGGGTGATGCAGGATACGTACCAGAAGCTTGATGAAGAGGTGGTTACCCAGGTCGTTGAACGGATTAAGAAGGCGCGGCGGATATACGTTTACGGCCTTGGTAGTTCTGGCTACACGGCAGAGGAATTCGTTCAGCGGTTAATCCGGATGGGAATTGCGGCGTTTGGAATGCACGATAGCCATATGATGTATATTAACAGTCAAATTACGACTGCTAAGGATATCATCATTGCGATTAGTTCATCGGGGAGCACCGATGATGTTAATACGGCTTGCACCCTCGCCAAAGCGAATGCAACGCCCGTGTATGCTATTACCGCGTTTAAGAAAAGTCCGTTGGCACAGCTTGCAGATGCAACGATTCACGTTCAGTTCAGCACATTTATTGATAATACCCGCTTTATCAATTCGCAGCTGGCGATTATGTACGTAATGGACATCATTTCAACGCGGCTGCTGATGGAAGAAAAGTACCGCGAGCAGTTTGATCAGACTGTACGGATGATTACTAACCGAAAATTAAGTAAATAGTGCCTGGAGCCACCGTGAGAAAAGAGAGGTTGGAATTTTTACATCCCAACCTCTCTTTTTCAGGCTTTAGTACCCGATTAAGGCACCAACTGAACCAATAATCACAGCACCAACGGTAAAAATCAACATCACCCAGACAACAAACATCGTGATTTTCTGAAATGTTGACTTTTTCTTTTTTTCTCGTGCCATTCTAACCATTCCCTATTTTAAACTTCACGTGGTAGTTTACCGGGGAATGATAAAAGTGTCAACGGCGGGAAGCGTTGCATTCTAAGGGGGGAGCATTATAATAGTGAAGAATAGGTCGCGCGAAACGGAGGATATTTCATGATTACACACTGGTATGGACAAATTACGGTAATGGTAATTTTATGGCTAATAATGAAGTTTATTCGCCGCTTATTCCCCCGTTTTTGGCCGGCCCGGCTGCACATGCTTGACGTGGAATGCGTGTTGTTGTTAATCGGAGCACACTTTTTATCCGTTCAGGTTTTCATGATTTCAGTACTCCCATTCATTGCAACAATTATTGCGGTAGTGGGGTTATTAATGGCAGTGGTTATTTTTATAAAGAATAAGCCATTTCGAATAACAACGTTCTTTATCCGCATCTGGCGGCTACTGGATTTGTTGATGGTGGTCACCTATGTTGGTCTACTGGTTGTACTGGTTGGCAAGTGGATTTAAATAGGAATGATAGTTTAAGTCTGAGGAAGAGGCTGCAACAAGGTTTGTGGCCCCTTTTTTGTATTTAAAATCGCCGCTTTTCGAGATAAATACACCTTGTAAAAGTTTCTTTACTAGTGTGGAAGGGGAAAAACGGTTTTAACGCTCCGGGACATGTTTGTTAAAAAAGAATGAAGTGGGGGATTAGGGTAACTGTGTGGTTGAAAGTGGGGGAGGGTGGTAGTATCATTAAAACTGACGTAGTGAGGGGTGGTGAAGTCTAATGTTCATGGGTGAATACCGGCACACCGTTGACACAAAGGGACGGTTAATTATTCCGGCAAAATTTCGGGACGAACTGGGCCCGGAATTTGTAATCACCCGGGGCATGGACGGCTGCTTATTTGGTTATCCGCTAACCGAGTGGAATAACCTTGAGGAAAAGTTACGTCAGCTTCCATTAACGAAGAAGAATGCCCGGGCATTTGTTCGGTTCTTCTATTCGGCAGCCACGGAGTGTGAGTTTGACAAACAGGGACGAATTAATATCCCTAAGGCGTTGCGGACGCACGCTGCACTTGATAAGAAGTGCGTGGTAGTCGGCGTTTCTAACCGGTTTGAAATTTGGTCAGAAGAACGGTGGAACGAATTCTCAGATGATGTTGAAGAGAATTTTGATGAGATTGCCGAAGATATGATGGACATTGATTTTTAGGAGACTTTCATGAGCGCCTTTAACCACATTACTGTTTTGAAACGTCAAGCGGTTGACTATCTCAACGTACGACCAGCAGGACTGTACGTTGACTGTACGCTTGGGGGTGGGGGCCATACCGGCGAGCTATTACACCGGTTGGACGCTACCGGGAAGGTGGTTGCGTTTGATCAAGATCAGACTGCAATTACCTTTAACGAGGAGCAGTACGGGGAGGAGATTGCCACTGGAAGGTTAACGCTTATTCAGGATAACTTTCGCAATCTCCAGAAACAGTTAGAAGTACGGGAAATCACAGCGGTTGATGGTGTTTTATATGATTTGGGAGTTTCATCACCACAGTTTGATGACGCTGCCCGGGGGTTTAGTTACCGGAACGATGCGCCGTTAGACATGCGGATGGATCAACACCAGCAGTTAACTGCGCGAACGATCGTTAACGAGTGGTCGTATGCCGATTTGGTAAGAATTTTCTTCCGGTATGGTGAGGAAAAGTACGCGAAGCCAATTGCCCGCCACATTGAACGTGCCCGGGAAGAAGCTCCGATTGAAAGCACGGGCCAGCTGGTTGAGCTAATTAAGCAAGCAATTCCGGCAAAGGCCCGGCGAACTGGAGGACACCCCGCTAAGCGGACGTTTCAGGCAATCCGAATTGCGGTGAACGATGAGCTTGGTGCGCTGGAAGAATCATTAACCCAGGCACTTGATTTATTAGCACCAGGCGGGCGGATTAGTGTGATTACCTTTCAGTCGTTGGAAGATCGCCTCGTGAAGCGATTGTTTCGGGAACGAACGACGGTCCCGAATTTACCTGCAGGATTACCGGTTATTCCGGAGAAAAATAAACCCCATTACCGGTTAGTTGTGCGGAAGCCGATTACTCCGTCAGAAGACGAAGTGACAGCTAACCGGCGGGCACATTCAGCTAAGTTACGTGTAATTGAACGAATTAAATGATTTAAAGTGAGGATGACAAGAATGGCACGAACAAACACGGCACGGAAAGTAACTCCGCAGAATACGGAACGGATGGTAACGAATCAACATCAGATTACGTTCCGACGGCCAACACCGTTGCAAAGACATGAAAAAATCAACTTTGCACTCGCGGGAGCGTGGATGTTCTTGCTTACGCTTGGGGTTGTGGCGACAAACATTAACCAAACGCATGCCGAGTTTAATTACCAAACCATCACTGATCAAGTAACGAAGGTTCAGACCCGGAATGCTAACCTTAAAGAAGAAATTGGCACGTTGGGGAGTCGAACACACTTGATGGGGGTTGCTAAACAAAACGGCCTCACAATGAATAAAAAGAACGTAAGGAATGTAATCAAATGAATAAGTATCAAAAGCAATCGGTAAAAAAGAAACCAAATAAGCTTTACGGTCAAGTGCTTTTCTGGGCGGTAATTCTTCTCTTTGCGATTTTTATCGGTCGCTTTTTTTATGTAGGAATTACCCACCATGCGGACGGACAAAACCTCTCTGCCCGGGTGCGTGAGATGTATTCTAATGCGATTGATATTAAGGCAAAGCGTGGAAATATTTACGATTCAACGGGGCAGCCGATTGCGGAGAACGCAACGACGTATACGGTCTACGTTGTACTTTCTAAGAAGGCGCAGGCCTACGGGAAAAAGCAGTATCTTCCGCAAAACCAGAAACGCAGGGCGGCCCGGATTCTGGGGAAAAATCTGGGAATGAAGCCGGAAAAGGTTTACCGGATTTTAAACCCTAAGGACAGTGGCCTCTATCAGGTCGAATTTGGAAACGCCGGAAAGAATATTTCCCTCGCCACGAAGAAGAAAATCCAATCATATCATTTAAGCGGGGTTAAATTCACTCCCGCTCAGGCGCGGATGTATCCTAACGGTGTGTTTGCGTCCCATATTATTGGAATTGCCCAGCAGAAGAACGGTAATTTAACCGGTGTGATGGGGATTGAAAAACAGTATAACAAGTACCTTGCAGGTCATAACGGTGTACGCAAGTATGCTGCCGACCGGCTGGGAATTAAGCTTCCGAGCTCACGGATGAAGTACCGGAAACCGGTTAATGGTGATAATATTTACACGACGTTTAACCCTAAATATGAAAATTACCTGGAGGAGACGCTGACGTATGCACAAAAAAAATATGAGCCTGTTGAAGCTTCAGGAATTTTGATAGATCCTCATACTGGTAAGGTGTTGGCTGCTGCTCAGCGCCCTACATTCAATGCGCAAACAAAGGTTGGGCTAAATCAGATATGGCGAAATGCTCTAACAGAGGAGGCATACGAGCCTGGTTCGACTATGAAAACAATGTTACTGGCTGCTTCTATCAATAGCGGACACTTTCAGCCGAATGCATATTACCTATCTGGGAAATATAATGTTGGTGGCGGATTAGTCACGGATTGGGATCAAAATGGTTGGGGGTCAATTCCTTATTATGAAGCATATTTGAAGTCATCAAATGTCGGCATGGCTCATATGGAACAGCAAATGGATCCTAATGTTTGGCTCAAGTATGTTAAACGATTTGGGTTTCTAAAGGAAACTGGTGCAGGGATTGGGCCTGAACGTTCGGGAAGTATTTCGTTTAAACTTCCTCTTGAACAAGCAGATACATCGTTTGGTCAAGGGATAGATGTTACATCGTTGCAGATGGTCCAAGCATATACTGCCATTGCTAATGGTGGGAAGATGGTGCGTCCGCGCTTTGTTGATAAAATAGTTAATCCTAATACTGGGAAGACTGTATATCAGTCTAAAACAAAGATAATAGGACATCCGATTACCGCGAAAACTGCGTCTCAAGTGCGATACTGGATGCATCAATACACCATTAATCCTAAAGCAATTGGTAAACCGTATAGGATTAAAGGTGCGAATGTTGGGGTGAAGGATGGTCAAGCACAAATCGCAAGACCTGATGGAAAGGGATATATCAATGGTGGCCCAGGTGATTATATGTTTGATATTGCCGCGATAGTTCCGGCGGATCACCCTCAGTATCTTGTTTACTTGACGATTAAACAGCCTAGATTTTTAAAGAAAGGCATTGCAGATGTAACTATAGCTGATATTTATAAAAACTTCATGAATAAGTTATTGAGTGATTCGCATAGTAATTCAACAAAAATTAATAATAACGGGTTATTTAGAGTACCAAACGTTGAGGGGCAGAAGGTAGACTCTGCGATTAACCTAATGAAAAAACAGGAGCTACAGCCAATAGTTATTGGTAAAGGAAAGCAGGTTATACGGCAGTCAGATCCGGATAAGACTGTTTTAAGCGGTACAAAAGTATTTTTAATAACTTCTAAGAGGCTATCAATGCCCGATATGAGTGGGTGGTCGCAACGTGATGTTATTAAATTTTCTGGATTAGTTGGATTAAATGTTTCTTACAAAGGAACAGGTTTTGTTGTTAAACAAAGTATTAAACCAGGGAAGCTTTTAAGCCGCAATCAGAGGCTACTTATTAAATTAAAATAATAAATTGTGAAGGAGATAGTAATGGTATTTAAATTGTTAATCCCTTTTGTAACAAGCTTTATTTTAGTAGTGTTTCTAACGCCATTGCTCATTTGGTATGATCGTCAAAGAAAATTAGGGCAGGCAATATTTGAAGTGGGATTGTCATGGCACGAGAAAAAAAACGGTACACCGACAATGGGCGGATTGGTATTTGATTTCGCCATCATAATTGTGAGCCTTTTTGGGATGATTTTAACTAATACTTTATACTTTGGCACTGAAATTCTGATAGTAACACTGGCTCTGTACGGGGCAATAGGATTTACAGATGATGCAATTAAAATAATGAAGAAACGGAACCGGGGATTGTGGGCATGGCAAAAGGCATCTTTACAGGTAGTTGCAGCACTTCTCTTTGCTTTTGGATACTGGCATGCGGGCTTTCCGTTAAGTGTGACTATTTTTGGCCAGCAAATTCAGCTAGGAATTCTATACGTCCTGTTTATTGTTTTCTGGTTAGTGGGGTTCTCCAATGCAGTCAACCTGACTGACGGGATTGACGGGCTGGTTGCTGGTCAGGCAGCAATTGCCTTTGCACTGTACGCAATCCTTGCCTACCACCAGGACCAGTTTGGCATTATGCTTTTCTGCGTTGCGGTTGTTGGAGCATTAGTCGGCTTCCTTATTTTCAACCATAACCCAGCAAAAATTTTCATGGGTGATATGGGCTCGTTGGCACTAGGAGGGGCGCTTGCGGCAGTTGCGTTCCTCTTACAACATCCGTTTTCATTACTATTTATCGGAATTATCTTTGTTATTGAAACGGCAACCGTCATTATTCAGGTGACCTATTACCACCGGACCGGGAAGCGGCTATTTAAGATGACGCCGATTCATCATCAGTTTGAAATGGATGGGTGGAATGAATGGAAAATCGATACGGTCTTTTGGCTTGTCGGTGCGGTTGTTGGGGCAATTACGCTAGTTGTTATTATTTGGTAATTTATAAAGGAAGTAGCAGTGATGAAAAAGGTTAGCGATTATCGGGATAAAAACGTTTTGGTGCTTGGATTGGGAAAGAGCGGGGTGAGTGCAGCTAAGCTTCTGCTACGTCTCGGCGCGCACGTGACGGTGAACGACCGGCAAACGCCGAAGGATCTAAAAGAGGTCACTGCGTTAGAAAAGGCGGGCGCCACTGTGGTGACCGGGAGTCATCCCCTTTCTCTCCTCGATGAGACGAATTTAGTGGTTAAAAATCCAGGAATTCCTTATGATAATCCGCTTGTTGCTGCTGCGGTCAAGCAGGCTATTCCCGTGATTACCGAGCCGGAACTAGGATACGTTGTGTCAGAGGCGCCCTTTGTTAGCGTTACGGGAACAAACGGGAAAACGACAACAACAACGTTAATTACAAAGATGCTTGATGAGTCGCTGAAGGGGCATGCCTATGCCGTTGGAAACATTGGCGTTCCGGTTACGCAGGTGGCGCCGCAGGCAACGAATAATGACTACTTAGTAACTGAACTATCAAGCTTCCAGTTAATGGGGATTCAACGGCTCCACCCGCACATTGCGGTGATTACTAACATTTACACGGCACATACGGACTACCATGGTTCCAGGGAAAACTACGTGCGGGCTAAAATGAGGATCATGATGAACCAAACGCCGGATGATTACCTTGTAATTAACTGGGACGATCCCGAGTGGCAGGAAATTAGCACACATACTGAGGCGCAGGTTGTTCCGTTTTCCAGGGAAAACCGAATTCAAACGGGCGCATACGAACAGGATGGAGAGCTATACTTCCGCGGCGAGCGGGTGATGGCGGCAGACGACATTAAGGTTCCCGGAAGTCACAACGTTGAAAATGCACTCGCTGCAATCGCTGTTGCCAAGTTGATGAACGTTGATAATTCCGTTATAAAACACGTTTTGACCACGTTTAGTGGCGTTCGGCACAGGACGCAGTACGTTACAACGATTAATGGGCGGGTCTTTTATAATGATTCGAAAGCGACGAATATTGAAGCAACGTTGAAAGCCTTGGCTGGTTTTAAGGACCACGTTGTTTTACTTGCAGGGGGATTAGATCGCGGGTTTACGTTTGAAAGGTTAGCACCCGCCATGCATAATAAGGTTGATACGTTAATAGTGTTTGGTGAAACGGCCGATTTGATTGCTGCTGCTGGGAAACAGGCGCAGGTTCCACGAATTATTCACGTTAAGGATGCCGTGGCGGCTGTTCCGGTTGCATACAAGCACAGTCAACCGGGAAGCACAATCTTATTGTCACCAGCGTGTGCAAGTTGGGATCAGTGGCCAACCTTTGAGGTTCGTGGTGATAAGTACATCGAGGCAATTGAGCAATTAAAGAACGAGGTGATCTAAGTGCGGTTAATTATTTCTGGCGGTGGCACAGGGGGACATATTTACCCTGCGTTAGCCTTGATTGAAACGGTTAAACAGCATGAACCTGATTCGGAAATTCTTTATGTTGGGACCGAAAAGGGGCTTGAGAGCCAGATTGTCCGGGATGCTGGGATTGCTTTTAAATCAATTAAAATTCAGGGATTTAAGCGGGCGCTTTCATTCGAAAACGTCAAGACCGTCGCGCTTTTTTTGCGGAGTATCCAGACGGCAAAGAAGATTATTCGTGAATTTGCACCGGATGTTGTTGTTGGAACTGGGGGTTACGTCTGCAGTGCGGTGGTATTTGCTGCGAGCCGATTACATATCCCGACAATGATCCACGAACAAAATAGTGTTGCGGGAGTTACTAATAAGTTTTTAGGACACTTTGTTGACAAGGTTGGAATTTGCTTCCCTGATGCTGCATCAGCTTTTCCCCAGAAGAAGGTTGTTTTAACGGGAAATCCACGCGCACAACAGGTGAGTCAGATGCACCCGACCGGACGTTTAGCAACCGAGTATGGGTTGACTGCGGACAAACCAACGTTGTTAATTTTTGGAGGATCACGGGGGGCCCTTCATATGAACGAAGCCGTGGCGGACGCGTTACCGTTGTTTGGCCAGCACCCGGAATATCAGGTCCTTTTTGCGACGGGGAAAGTGCATTACGACATGGTAATGGAACGGATTGGAAATAAGGTTCCGAGTAACGTAGTGGTGAAACCATACATTCCGGATATGCCCGCTATTTTGCCGGAAGTTGCCTGCATTGTCGGCAGGGCTGGGGCAACAAGCCTAGCTGAAATTACGGCGATTGGAATTCCATCAATTTTAATTCCGAGTCCGTACGTTACGAATGATCACCAAACCAAAAATGCTAAGAGTTTGGTTAACCGTGGTGCAGCAGAACTTTTACCTGAAGAGGGTTTAACCGGCAAAAAACTCTTTGCTTGTGCTAACAAATTAATGGCTGACGGGGCAAAACGGCAGGAGATGACTGTGAGGGCGCGGCAGGCAGGAATGCCGGATGCTGCTGATCGCGTATATGCAATCCTTCGTGGGCTAATTACCACAGCACAGAAGTAGGGGGGGATGAGTATGGCAAACATTTTTCACCGCCCACACCGGGAAGAATTGACGCCCTGGGAACGCGCAGAACGACGTAAAAAACGGGCAGAAAAACATCAAGTTAAGGAGGGGGTCACGAATGCCCCTCATAAAACGCCACTGTTCGTAAAAAAGCGTGAAAAAGGATCGTTGGAGTGGTTAAAGGCAAAAGCGAAAACAAAGCGTCCTCTAAAGCGGCAATCGCAGCATGATACTCCCACAAAAAAGGAGCCTCCAGTAGCCCAACAACCACTCCAGCCCATTGAACAAGCGCCAGTAAAAGAAGCGGAGGAGCAGTTACCGATAACTACGACACAGAAGTCCCCAAAGGAACCGCATCGGTTGTCGCGGGTCCGGCGGCGGACGCTGGTGCTGGTGTTTTGTTTTGCGGTTGCCGTAGTGGTTACGGTTATCAGCATTCTTCCGGTCAGCCGAATTTCTTCGGTTCGAGTAACGGGGACTGATAATGCAACGGGGCAAGCGGTTGTCCAGGCCAGCCAACTGCGCCCACATCAGTCGTTAATAACGGTTTATCCACGAATGCTTACGGGCGACCGCCGCGTAAAGCGGGAGGTCAATTCTGTCCGGCATATAAGCGTGCGGCTTGTTGGGCGCCAGGTTGTTTTGCGGGTACAGGAATACCCGATTGTTGGTTATCAGCGAAAGGCCGGCCAGTACTATAAGGTGTTGGCGAGTGGTGCCGTTGGTTTGACGAAGATTCGGCGAATTAACGGGAATTATCCCATCTTTTATGGTTTTAAGCCACGCGAATTACGCGCGATGGCGGCTCAGGTAAACCGGTTGCCCGTAAAAGTGCGGCAAGCAATTTCAGAAATTCATGCACAACCAAACAGGGTTGATCCGCAGCGGGTTCACTTATACATGAATAGTGGGAATGAAGTTATTGCCCGGGTTGATACTTTCGCTACTAAAATGAAGTATTATCCGGCAATTGCCGCTAAAATGAAAGCGAAGGGCGTCGTTGATTTTGAGGTCGGCGCATATTCGTACCCTTTTAGTGATAAAAACAAGTAAAACTCTAGCGGAACTATGGTTTTGCGTCCTTGATTTGTGTATACTAAAATTATGCAAGTTTAAGACCGGATATAGCGTCCGTTTTTACATTTAATTAGCAAGATATTATAAAGATAGGAGGGCAATTTGATGGATGATTCTGGAATTTTTGCAGGCCTTGATATCGGAACGTCAACCGTCAAGGTGATAATTGCAGAATATATCAACAATCAAATTAATATTATCGGTTACGGTAATGCTCCATCTGCTGGACTTAGTCGTGGTGTGATTGTAGACATTGATCAGGTGGTCGGTGCTATTCAGTCTGTGGTTAAAGAAGCTGAGCAGCGTTCCGGGAAGACCATTTCAGAAGTTACGGTTGGGATTCCCGCTAATATGCTTCAGATTGAACGCTGTCGTGGCGTCATTGCCGTAAGTTTAGCGGGTGATAGTGCGTCAAAAGAAATCACTTCGAATGATGTGTGGCGTGTAACCCAGGCTGCCTTGGTTCAAAACTTACCGCCTGAACGTGAGGTCATTGATATTATCCCTGAGGAGTTCATTGTTGATGGCTTTGATGGAATTCAGGATCCGCGGGGAATGCTCGGTGTTCGGATGGAAATGGACGGTATTATGTATACTGGTCCGAAAACAATCGTGCATAACGTTAAAAAGTGCATTGAACGGGCAGGCCTTGAAGTTAACGGAACGGTTGTAATGCCGTTAGCGGTAGCGGACGTTGCATTGACTGACGATGAACGTGATTTTGGTGCGGTAACGATTGACATTGGCGGTGGCCAAACAACAGCCGCTGTCATTCACGACCATCAGTTGAAGTATACATACGTCGATCAAGAGGGTGGCGATTTTGTTACCCGTGATATTTCGGTCGTATTAAATACTTCGATTGAAAACGCCGAGCTTCTTAAGCAAAATTATGGTTATGCGGACACCACAATGGCCTCTAAGGATGATGTCTTCCCCGTTCAGGTTGTCGGTCAGCAAGAACCGCAACAAATTACGGAGGAATATCTTGCTGAGATTATTGAGGCGCGGTTAGAGCAAATCTTTGAAAAACTTCGGGATGAGTTGGAACAGGTTGACGCTTTATCACTTCCGGGAGGCGTTGTCTTAACCGGAGGAACGGCAGCATTACCTGGAATTAAGGAACTAGCGGAGGATGTTTTAGACGTGAACGTGCGCGTTTACGTTCCGCAGGAAATGAATCTGCGGGATCCAAAGTTTACCGGGGTGCTGGGGTTGACCCAGTATATCGCACGGCAACGGGGGGTTGACCGGATTGTTAAGGACGCCCTTGCGAGCGATAATTTCCAGGAACAGCCCCTTGATGATGAACCGGAAGGTGATGTTTCTGCTGATGAACGGCGTCCGCGGTCGTTTCGGCCGTTCCAATCACGGAAACGGGAGGACAAACCCGTCCGTGAGGCAACGCCAAAGCAACCGAGGGAAGAAGGCTCCTCAAAGATTGGCGCCCTGTTCCACCGGTGGTGGCAGAAATTATCTGAGTTCTTTGAACGGGCAATGGACTAATGAAAATGGAGGATGAAGGGATGGAATTCTCAATGGATTCAAACGAAGTCGGCGCAAAGATTAAGGTCATTGGTGTCGGTGGCGCCGGTGGCAACGCCGTTAACCGGATGATTGAAGATGACGTTAAGGGTGTTGAATTTATCGTTGCTAACACGGATATTCAAGCACTGAAGAAGTCTAAGGCAGAGACGAAGATTCAAATCGGGCCGAAGCTTACGAAGGGACTTGGAGCTGGTTCAAACCCAGAAGTTGGTGAGAAGGCTGCCGAAGAAAGCGAAGATGCAATTGCACAACAGCTTGACGGCGCAGATATGATTTTTGTTACTGCCGGAATGGGTGGCGGAACCGGAACGGGGGCTGCTCCTGTTGTTGCCAAGGTTGCTAAGGAACAGGGTGCCCTCACTGTGGGGGTTGTCACCCGACCATTTAGTTTTGAAGGACCCAAGCGGGCAACCTTTGCCGCTGACGGAATTGCAAAGCTGAAGGAGCACGTCGACACGCTGGTAATTATTGCTAATAACCGGTTGCTTGAAATTGTCGATAAGAAGACACCGATGCTTCAGGCTTTCCAGGAAGCTGATAATGTTCTTCGGCAGGGTGTTCAGGGAATCTCTGACCTGATTACATCACCAGGATACGTTAACCTGGACTTTGCTGATGTTAAGACGGTTATGCAGGATCAGGGTTCTGCCTTAATGGGAATCGGGACTGCAAGCGGTGAAAACCGGACGGAAGAAGCTACTAAGGCAGCCATTCATTCACCGTTGCTTGAGGTTTCAATTGAGGGTGCTCAACAGGTGCTGTTAAACATTACCGGTGGTCCGGATTTGAGCCTGTTCGAAGCACAGCAGGCTTCCGATATTGTTGCTCAGGCTGCTAACGATGACGTTAACATCATCTTCGGGACGTCAATTAACGAGAACCTTGACGAGGATACCGTGATCGTTACGGTAATTGCTACCGGAATTGATGCTAACGGTAAGAAAAAGATTGGGCGGCATAACCGTGGAAACCGCGGAAACGGCATGCAGCAGCCGGGGACTTCCCAACCACGGCAGAACGGAAACGGTGGAATGAACCAGGGGTCAAACCAGCAGTCCGACCCGTTTAACAACTGGAATTTAAACCGGGAAAACGGGAATAACCGGCAGGCGTTCCAAAATGAACGGGAAAATGCCTTCCGGAACATCCAAAAGGATGACTTCAATGTTTACAACGATCAGCAGAATAATGCTGACGCTAAGGCAAAAGAAGAAGACGAGTTAAGTAAGCCACCTTTCTTCCGTCACCGGAAGCGGTAATTGAAGGAGGAGGGAATTAGCGAGGATGATTGGCCAAATTATTCAGGTTCTTTTTGAATTGTATTCAACGCTGATCTTGGTGTACTGCATTATGTCCTGGTTCCCGAATGCTTATCAAACAAAGCTGGGCCAATTATTGGTGCGTCTTTGTCAGCCATACCTTGAGATTTTTGAGCGGTTTATTCCACCGGTTTTCGGGATTTCATTTGCTCCGTGGGTGGGGTTGATTGCCTTACAATTTATCGAGTATGGTGTATTTGCCATTTTGCGGATATTGTAGTAGAGCATGAACGCAAATATTTATCAGCATTTCCGCCCCGCCGAGCGGCCGTTAATCGACCAGCTCAGCGGGGTGGTTGCACAAGCGGAAAGTGAATACCGGCCGGTAACGACACACTTTCTTGATCCGCGGGCACAGTATATTTTACAAACGCTTGTCGGGGGGAGTGCCGTAAAGGTGGCTTTTTCTGGAGGCTATTCGGGGGCGGAACGTTGTCGCGCGATTGTTTTTCCGGATTACTTTTCCCCGGAAAACGCTGACTTTGCGATTACCCCGCTTACAATTCGGTACCCAGTTAAATTCGCCACGTTAGCACACCGTCAGGTTTTAGGAACGCTGGTTAATAGTGGAATTGAGCGGGACGTGTTGGGCGATATCATTAGTGATGGAACCACCTGGCAGTTTATGTGTGAGCGGGGGATTGCAGCATACTTACAAGCGCAGGTTGAGCGCATTGGCCCAGTTAAGGTGAATTTAGTTCCTGCAACTGCAGTAATTCGCCCCCAAAATGATTGGCAGCCAATGCAGATAACCATTGCTTCGGTTCGCCTTGATGCGGTTATTGCTGCTGTTTTTAACTTTTCCCGCCAACGGGCCAAGGAAGTCCTCAGCCGCCAATATGTGCGGGTGAACTGGAGTGTGGTTGATCAGGGTGACTATTCCGTGGCCGAATATGATATTATTTCTGTAAGAAGAGCGGGTCGGTTTCGTATTACTCGTGTGGCCCCGGAGCGAACTAAAAAAGGAAAACTCCGGGTTAGTGGTGAGGTGATCCACAGCCGGCGGTGAGCTTGCTTTTCTAGCTAAAAGGTATACGATTAACAAGAAGATAATTAATGGAGGTGTCGGGGATGGCATTGACCCCAAGAGATATTC
Organism: Candidatus Ligilactobacillus avistercoris; assembly: GCA_019119415.1. Classification (GTDB taxonomy): domain Bacteria; phylum Bacillota; class Bacilli; order Lactobacillales; family Lactobacillaceae; genus Ligilactobacillus; species Ligilactobacillus hohenheimensis. The sequence goes on from DWXB01000014.1 coordinate 53,082, forward strand.
ATAATAAGGAATTTCAGACAAAGTTCCGTGGGTTTGATCAGGAAGAAGTTGTTGACTTTCTTGATCAGATTCAAAAGGATTACGAGGCTTCACTCCGGGAAAATGACCGGTTAAACGAAGAAATCCGGCAGTACGAAGAGAAGTTAAAGTACTTCAATGATTTAAAGGATTCACTGAACCAGTCAATTATTGTTGCCCAGGAAGCGGCTGATAAGGTGAAGGCCAACTCACAGCGGGAAGCCGACATCATCAACCGTGAAGCGCAAAAGCAGGGTCAGGACATTATTGACCAGGCAAATGAAAAGGCCCGTCACATTATTGATGAAGCGGCTGCAAAGGCTAAGCAACTTGCCATTGAAACTGACGACCTGAAGAAGCAGGCGCGGATTTTCCGGCAGAAGTTACAGGTAATGCTGGAATCACAGCTTGAAGTTGTCAAGGGGAGCGAATGGGATGAGATTCTGAAGCAGGGTGATACAAGCACCTACGAAGAGATTCAGAATGCTATTCGTGAAGATGATGCGATGAACAAGGAAGATGCCATGACGGTCCAGTCCTTCACGGCAAACGCCCCGCAAGAGCAGCAGGTTGCTCCGGATACAAATGATGAGCCAGAAACTCCTGCTTCGGATGAAGCTCAGGCTGAAGTAAACGGCGGTGCTGATGACGACGAGGAACAGACGGTTGTTATTTTCCCTGACACGAATGATGAGCCAGCTGGGCGCCACTACAGCCAGGGTAACGTCGTTGATGACGACGAACAGTAATACTAATTTCCAAACAGCAGCATGGAATGAACGTGATTAGGTTCAGCGAGCTACGGTGGTGTGAGGTAGTCCTCCCTCCGTTCATTACCGATCGGTTGCTGGGATGTGGTTCTGAATAAATTAGGAACTGCCGGCTTAATGCCGTTATCTTTACACTAAGGGGAGTGGTTACCACTCCTGAAGTTGGGTGGTACCACGAAAATCTCGTCCCGAGCGACGGGATTTTTTTGTACTCTAGAAGAAGGGAAAGAAACTTATGCGGATCAAAAAAACGCTTAACATGGGGAAGACAAAGTTCCCGATGCGGGGAAATCTTCCCGTAAAGGAAGTCGAGCGCCAAAAGCAGTGGGGAGACAATAAGGTTTATGAACAACGGCTGAAGCTTAACGAAGGAAAGCCCAGTTTTGTTCTTCATGATGGCCCTCCATATGCTAACGGTAACATTCACATGGGGCATGCCATGAATAAGATTTCCAAGGATTTCATTGTTCGTTCAAAGTCAATGATGGGATACTATGCCCCATATGTTCCTGGATGGGATACACATGGACTGCCAATTGAGCAACAGCTGAAGAAGGAAGGGATCGACCGGAAGACGCTCTCAGTTAATGATTTTCGGGAGAAGTGCCGGGAATACGCCCTTAAGCAGGTTGATAAGCAACGTGCGGACTTTAAACGGCTGGGAATTAACGCTGAGTGGGACAACCCGTACCTAACCCTCAAACCGGAATTCGAAGCGGCTGAAATCCGGGTCTTTGGAAAGATGGCTGAGCGGGGATTAATCTACAAGGGATTAAAGCCCGTGCGGTGGTCATGGTCCTCAGAATCTGCGCTGGCAGAAGCCGAAGTCGAGTATCATGACGTAACATCACCATCAGCGTTCTTTGCGGAACGGGTTATCGATGGCAAGGGCGTTTTAGCCAATGACCAAACGTACATGGTGGTATGGACGACGACCCCGTGGACGATTCCGGCATCTGAGGGGATTACCATTGCGGCGGACTTTGACTATGCGGTGGTCACTCACGATGATGATGAGCGCCAGTTCGTAATGGCTGCAGAATTGGTTAACAAGAACGCAGAACTCTTTGGGTGGGACAATGTCCACGTTGTTAAGACGGTTCGCGGTGCAGAACTCGAAAACGTTGTTGCGGCGCACCCGTTTGATGCTTCCCGCAAGTTAATTACCATGCTGGGGGACTTCGTGACTCTTGATGACGGAACGGGGTTAGTTCATACTGCTCCGGGTTACGGGGAAGACGACTACATGGTCGGAAAGAAATACGGGCTACCGATTTTTGCTCCGGTGAATGACCAGGGTTACCTGACTGCCGAAGCAGGGGCCGATTTTGACGGGGTCTTTTACGAGGACGCTAACGACATTGCGCTTAAGAAATTAGCTGATCAGGGTCTCTTATTAAAGTCCATGCCATACACGCATAGTTATCCGTTTGACTGGCGGACAAAGAAGCCGATTATTTTCCGGGCAACCCCACAGTGGTTTGCATCGGTTGATAAGATTCGTGATGAGATTCTTACTGCCCTTGATGACGTTCAGTTCCATCCAGAATGGGGCCAGAAACGGCTGCATAATATGATTAAGGACCGGGGAGACTGGGTTATTTCCCGGCAACGGGTTTGGGGCGTTCCTCTCCCAATTTTCTATGGGGAAGATGGAGAAGCGATTATCACGCCTGAGACCGTTAACCATGTTGCCGATTTAGTTGCTGAACACGGTTCTAACGTATGGTTCGAGCGCGAAGCAAAAGACCTTCTTCCGGAAGGATTTACGAGCCCGCACTCACCAAATGATCAATTTACCAAGGAAACGGACATCATGGACGTGTGGTTCGATTCTGGTTCATCCCATCAGGGTGTTTGTGCCGAGCGGGACTACCTAACGTATCCGGAGGATTTAGTTCTGGAAGGTTCAGACCAGTACCGGGGATGGTTTAACTCCAGCTTAATTACGAGCGTTGCCATGACAGGAAAGGCACCGTATAAGGAAGTCATTTCCCAAGGCTTTACCCTTGACGGTAAGGGTCGGAAGATGAGTAAGTCACTGGGGAACACGATTGTTCCGGAAAAGGTAATTAAGCAAATGGGCGCTGAGATTATCCGGTTATGGGTTCTTAGTGTTGATACGTCAGCAGACGTTCGGGTTTCGATGGGGAGTTTCCAGCAAATTGCTGAAAGTTACCGGAAGTTGCGGAATACGTTCCGTTTCTTGTTGGCCAATACGGCGGACTTTAATCCCCAGGAAAACCACATTGCCTTCGATGACCTGACTCCGCTTGACCAGTACATGGAAATGAAGGTTAACCGGCTGACGAAGACCATCCTAGATGATTTTGCGACGTACAATTTCATGGATATTTACAAGCAAATTCTTAACTTTGTAACCGTTGACCTGTCGGCCTTTTACATGGATATTGCTAAGGATGTTATTTACATTGAGGCAAAGGACAGCCATGCACGGCGTTCGATGCAAACGGTAATGTACGATATCGTGGTTCGGCTGGCTAAGTTACTAACGCCGGTTATTCCGCATACAACAGAAGAAGTTTGGGAATACTTGAAGGAACCGGAAGAATTTGCTCAGTTAGCCGAGATGCCAACGGTGGACCACCGGAATCATGAGGACCATGTCCTTGCCGATTGGGAGCAATTCATGAAAGTGCGGTCAGCCGTCCTTAAGGCGCTGGAAGAGGCCCGCGATGCGAAGTTAATCGGGAAGTCGTTTGAGGCACGGGTTAACCTCTACGTGGATGCTTCTGTACAGGAGTTAATTACGCGGCTTGAAGTAGACGTACGCCAGACGATGATTGTTTCACAGCTAGAAATGCACTCCCTTGATGAAGCGCCAGCAGACGCACTTCAGGGTGAGGGTGTTGCCGTTGTGGTTGAGCACGCTATCGGTGAAGTATGCCCGCGGTGCCGGATGTACCGGGAAGACTTAGGAACCGATAGCGAGTTGGCCCCGTTATGTGGCCGGTGTGCTGCGGTTGTTCGGCAGGATTTCCCGGAGGCTGTAACTGAAGGGCTAGAAAAGTAAGAATTTGTCACAAAAATAACGAAGGTGGGGGATAAGATGTTAGCGGAAAGTGCAGTTGTTGAGCTATTAAAACACGCACACCTTTTTAAGGAGGCCGTTCAGGATAAGCAGTGGACTTATTCTTTTCCAAAACCTGATTCAGCAACGGGATTAACGACCATTTCGTATAATTCAAAACAAAGTGATGCCCACACCCTCTTCTTTTGCAAGGGCCGCAACTTTAAGCGGGCATACCTCGATGAGGCAATTCGGGCGGGGGTGCCGGTAATTGTTACGGAGAACGTTTTTTCTGAAACTCCGGCATCAGTCGTGCAGCTCGTCGTAACCGACATAAAAAAGGCAATGGCGGTGGTTGCCCGGGCCTTTTACGGGTATCCTGATAAGGAATTTAAGCGATTAATTGGCTTTACCGGGACTAAGGGGAAGACGACGGCAGTATACTTTACCCGGCATATTCTTCAGCACATGGCCCCGGGAAAAGTGGCGCAGTTTTCCTCCGTTGAAAATTCGGTTGACGGGGTTCACTACACGGAATCGGGACTGACAACGATGGAGTCGTTCGATCTGTTTCGGTCCATGCGGCAGGCCGTTGATAACGGGATGGAGTATCTTGTGATGGAGGTCTCCAGTCAGGCGTATAAAACCAACCGGGTATACGGGATTACGTTTGATATTGGGGTGTTCCTCAATATTTCTCCTGACCACATTAGTCCGGTTGAGCACCCGTCCTTTGATGATTACCTGTATTGTAAAACCCAGTTGTTTAAGAACAGCCACACAATGGTTATCAATGCAGAAACAGGCTATGCTTCCTTGTTATTGGCTAAGGCACGGGCAAAGTGTCCGCAAGTAATCACGTATGGAAAACATCAGGGAGACTATCGGTACGGGAACGATCCGTCCAATGGACAGGATTTCTCGTTAGTAAATGTGAGTGCTGACGTTCCGGCGGTGGATGAGCAGTATAGGATGAAAATGGTTGGGGCGTTTAACCACGAAAACGCGGTTTCGGCAATTATCGTGAGCCGACTGTGTGGTGCTGATGTTCCAGCGACCGTTGCGGGAATAGCGGAAACCACTATTTCTGGACGAATGGAGATGCTTCAGGCTAAAGATGGCCTTACGGTTTGTGTTGACTACGCGCATAACTACATTAGCCTAAAGCGGGCTCTTCAGTACCTTCGCCAAACGCATCCCCACGGGCAGGTTGTGGTTGTTGTTGGCGGGGTTGGCGGAAAGGCCGAATCCCGGCGGGCGGACATTGGCCGAGCCGTTTCTGAAGAAGCCGATGTCGCATATATTACCGAAGATGATAGTGCTAACGTGGACCCTCGCGAAATCATGCAGGCGATTGTTGCCCACATTACCCCGAACGTGACGGTTCACCAGATTGTTGACCGGAAACAGGCGGTAACGGCGGCGATTAATGGCGCCCATCCGGATGACGTCGTGTTACTGGCAGCTAAGGGCCGGGAACGGTTCATTTATAAAAACGGGGAACACGTTCCGTATGATGGGGATTATTACCTAGCGCAGGAACTTTTAAAGCACCGCAACTAGTAGGATAAATTTTAATGAGGTGAGCGAAATGCCGATTGTAGATATGAACGACCAGGCTGAACTTCAGCGGTACATGGATTTTCTGGCGACTAGTCCTAACCGGAAGTTGACCCAAACCGTTGAATGGGGACGAATAAAGTCAAATTGGGAGCCATGTTATGTGTACGTTACGGATGATGCTGGCGAGATTATCGGGGCGATGTCTATTTTGATGATTGCCAATGAGCAAGCCGGCGGGAAAAAATTAGCATATTGTTCGAAGGGACCGGTATGTGATGTTCGTGACGTATCCCTGGTAAAACGGCTTTACGATGAGGCAAGTGATTACTTGCAGCAACAAGGTGCGTTTGTTTTACGGGCCGACCCGGAAGTTGAGTACACGGATGAGTATGACCATGCGTTACGTGAAGCGGGTTTTACCGTTCGCAACAAGGATATCGTTGGCCACGGGACAATCATGCCGCGTTATAACATGCTTCTTAACTTATCGGAATATACTTTGGATAATATTGATGAGTTATTAATGACATTTCACAGTAAGACCCGGTATAACATTCGACTCGCTAAGAGGAAAGGTGTGACTGTTGATTATGCAAACTCTCCTCAGGCGTTAGACCTTTTTTACCACACTCATGAAATAATGGCTAAGCGACAACACATAACGTATAGACCTAAGGAATATTTTGAGCGGGTTTTAGACGTATTTGGTGATCATGTCCGGGTTTATTTAGCACATGATGATGAAGAAGTTCTTTCCGGGGCAATTGCAATGAATTATGGTGACCGGGTATGGTACATGTACGGTGGTTCGACCAATAATAAGCGGAATCTGATGCCTAATTACCTAATGCAGTGGGAAATGATTAAGTGGGCAATCGAAACAAACAAGACTGTATATGACTTTGGGGGGATTTTTGAGATTGACTTAGATGACGGTTTATATCGTTTTAAAAATGGTTTTACAAACGGCGTAACCGAATACATCGGTGAGATTGATCGTGTTTTCGATGAAGATGCTTACCGGAAGTATAACGAACACATGGAAAGCTTATAGTTTAGTAGTAAAAGGAGGTTGGGTTACAGTTCCCGACCTCCTTACTGTTTGTGGGATAAGTTGGTGACGGTGAACAAGATAAATGGCAGGCCACAGGATTTTATTCGTCATGCAACCTGGCGCACCCTTCTTCGGGGTATGCTACAATTAAACGGAGAATTTGAATCGAGGGGTGGCGGTGAAAATTAACTTCAAAGAGCACGTTGAAAGCGAGCACATGATTTACCACGGGGCAATTCTTGACCTTGCAGTAGAGAAGGTCCGTCTTCCTAACGGCCAACCAGCAAACCGGGAAATTGTCCACCATCACGGAGCGGTGGGGTTAATTCCGCTTACGGATGACGGAAAGATTATTCTAGTAAAACAGTGGCGGGAACCGCTGCGGCAGGTGACGCTAGAGATTCCGGCGGGAAAAATTGAACCAGGCGAGGCGCCCCTCCAAACGGCCAAACGAGAGTTAAACGAGGAAGTGCGGATGGAAGCGACACATTTGAAGCAGGTCGCCCAATTTTACACGTCACCGGGCTTTGCAGATGAAAAAATGACGTTGTTTTGCGCTACGGGGTTAGCGCCAGTGGCCAATGAGCTTCCCCAGGATGACGATGAGTTCCTCGAACTGGTTTCCCTGACACCCACGGAGATGCACCGGCAAATCGCAACCGGGTTGATTTGTGATGCCAAAACAATTATGGCTTTGTGGTACTGGCAATTGAAGGAGGATACCAGTAATGGGCGATGAACGGTTGAGGCGCCACCAGCACGAAGAATTTGACCAGGAGTGGGCTGCAAACGAGGATGAACAAACCGAACATCTTCACCGCGAAACTCCCAGGTGGGCCCAGCAACCTGAAGAGGAGGAACCACTTCCTACCAGGGAAGAACAACGGGTGGCGGAACGGCAAGCTCTTATTGATAAAAAAGCGCGGCGGTTAGGACGTAAGCTGAACGAGGTAATTCTCGTGCTTGTGATTTTAATTGTCTTGACGTACTTGTTTATGCGGTTTGTAAACTTTTAAGGAGGAACACTATGCGATACGGAATTTTATGTGCAATGGAAGAGGAAATTAAGGAGTTACGGCGGCGGTTAGCGGACCGTGATGATGTGGTCATTGCGGGGGCGACGTTTTCAACGGGAACGTTAAACGGCCACGCCGTCGCAATGGTTGAATCGGGGATTGGAAAGGTCCAAGCCGGGATGATGACGGCGGTTTTAATTGACCATTTTAAGGTTGATTGCGTGATTAATTCTGGCTCGGCCGGTGGAATTGGCGATGGCTTAAAGGTTGGTGACGTGGTGGTTTCAACCAAGGTGGCATACCATGACGTGAACTCCACGGCCTTTAACTATGCCCCCGGCCAATTACCGGACCAACCCCGTTTCTTTGAGGCAGATGCGGCGTTAGCAGACCAAATTGTGAATGCAGCCCAGAACGTTGGGATGCCCGTAAAACGTGGCTTGATTGTTTCTGGCGACCAATTTATTAGTTCGACGGCCCAAATTAACCACATTAAGGAACTGTACCCCGATGTTTTATGCAGTGAAATGGAGGGGGCCGCAGTGGGCCAGGTTGCGCACCAGTTTGCCGTGCCGTTTGTGGTTATTCGGGCAATGTCAGATACTGGCGATGAGGAAGCAAGCCAGTCATTCGATGAATTTATTATCCAAGCGGGAAAGCAGTCTGCCCAGATGATTCTTAACCTCCTTGACCAGGCGGAGGACTAGTAAAATGGAACGGATTTATTTGGATAACGCAGCCACGACGCCCATGGATCCGGCGGTAATTGACCGGATGACGGCGGTAATGAAGACGGTTTTCGGGAATGCGTCCAGCGTTAATTCGTTTGGGCGGGAGGCCCGGGCAATTCTAGATGAAAGTCGGCATACTATTGCCCAATCAATTAATGCTGCGCGGGATGATGAAATTGTTTTTACGAGTGGTGGGACCGAAAGTGACAACACCGCAATTATTCAGACGGCCCTTGCGCGGCAACGGGAAGGACGTCACATCATAACAACTGCGGTTGAGCACGAGGCAGTGCTAAAGCCGATGCAGTACTTGGAACAGCACGGGTTTGAAGTGACATACCTACCGGTTGATGAATGCGGAATGATTCGGCTCGCTGATCTGAGGGCGGCGTTGCGGGACGACACGATCCTTGTTTCCGTGATGACGGGGAACAACGAGGTGGGTGCCCGGATGCCAATTCATGAAATTGGTGAACTCGTGGCCCCGACTAATGCGTGGTTCCACACGGATGCGGTTCAAGCGTACGGGTTACTCGATATTGATGTTCAACGCGACCACATTGATTTGCTGGCAACTTCGGCGCATAAGCTTAACGGCCCGAAGTTTATGGGCTTCTTATACCGCCGTACCGGTTTAAATTTTCCACCGTTAATTAAGGGCGGTGAACAGGAACTAGACCGGCGTGCGGGAACGGAGAACATTCCTGCCATTGCGGGGTTTGCGAAGGCGGTTGCGTTGCTTGATCCGGACACTAAGCGCGCCCGGTGTGAACACGAACAGGCCTTAAAGGAATCGCTAATCACCAAATTGACGGACGCCGGGATTGATTTTGAGGTGAATGGGGGGCACGGTGAAGACTACTTGCCCCACGTATTAAGCATTTGGTTTAAGGGGGTTCCGAACGACGCCCTGATTACCAACCTGGATTTGGCGGGCATTGCGGTGGCAGCGGGGTCGGCTTGTACGGCAGGTTCGCTGGAACCATCCCATGTGTTACGGGCAATGTACGGTGACTCGCCGCGGGTAACCGAAACGATTCGGTTTAGTTTTGGCCCGTTGAATACGGAGGCAGAGATCAACACGGTTGTCCAAGAAGTGGCGAAGATTATTAACCGGATGAAAAGGGGATAAGTAAAATGGCATATGAAAAACAAGTGCAGTTAAAGGGCGACTCCCGCCGGTTTGGGTTAGCGGCAACAATTAAAAAGTACACCCTGCGGGATACGGGGTTTGTTCCAACTAAGGCGGGCCGATTTCAACTTAACCGGAAACTTAATCCGGATGAGGCTGATAACCGGAGCGTCCGACTTAAAATTACCGTTAATCAGGACCTAACTGGTTTTAAGATGGCGGTAGTAACCGCGAATGAAATGCAGGCGGTAAATATCTTTAAGCAGCCTGACAAGTATGCAACCGAACTTGAACAGCTAAACTTTACGCTCCGGGAATTAGTCGACCGGGGTGCATTGGCTGAGTGCTAAGTAGCATGGTGTGCCCAGCCGATTAAAACGGGCGTGATGGAGGCGGCAGACTAACCGAATTACGTGGTATGAATTCAAGCTGTAAACTTCCGCTCAGCCCGTTTGTTTTAATGTTGATTTATGCAAAACAATAAAAAGATTCTAATTACTTTTAATTAGTAACCTCGATACAGGCGTGCTATGATAAAAAAGACTGAATTGCGTGACCTTCAATCCGTTGATTCAGAATTTAACGAAGTGATGGTGATGATAAATGAAGGATAAGCAGCATACCCGCGTGGTTGTGGGAATGAGTGGCGGGGTGGACTCCTCCGTCGTTGCGTACCTGTTGAAGCAAGAAGGCTACGATGTGGTCGGAGTCTTTATGAAAAACTGGGACGAGAAAAAGGACAGCGGTGTCTGTACGGTGGCCGAAGACTATGAAGACGTCGCCAAGGTGGCTAATAAAATCGGAATTCCGTACTATTCAGTCAACTTTGAAAAGGAATACTGGGACCGCGTGTTCACGTATTTCCTGGACGAATACAAGCGGGGCCGGACGCCCAATCCGGATGTAATGTGCAACCCGAAGATTAAGTTTAATGCCTTTTTGGACTATGCGTTGAAACTCGATGCTGATTACATTGCAATGGGGCACTATGCGCAAACCCGCCGTGATCCGGACGGAACAGTACACTTGTTGCGGGGGGCTGATCCGAATAAGGACCAGACGTACTTCTTAAGTCAGCTAACGCAGCACCACCTTGAGCGTGCACTTTTTCCAATTGGCGGAATGTTAAAGAGTAAGGTGCGGCAAATTGCGGAAGAAGCGGGCCTTGCAACCGCCCATAAGAAGGATTCAACCGGAGTGTGCTTTATTGGCGAACGAAACTTCGGTAAGTTTCTGAGTGAGTTTTTGCCAGCCCAACCGGGGAAGATCATGACCTTTGATGGTGAGGTAAAGGGTGAACACCACGGGCTAATGAATTACACGATTGGCCAGCGGCGGGGACTCGGAATTGGCGGAAACGGTACAAGTAACGAGCCATGGTTTGTGGTCGGAAAGGACCTCAGCAAGAATATCCTGTATGTTGGGCAGGGCTACAATAACGAAGGATTATTTGCCGATAAACTAGATGCATCAAAGTTAAACTTTATTGCGCCGATTGACGACCGGGGGGATGAGTTTCACTGTACGGCTAAAATTAGGTACCGGCAGAAAGATGATGGGGTCACCGTTCGATTTAATGCGGACCATACGAAGGTTGATGTTCTGTTTGATAACCCCACCCGGGCGGTCACTCCCGGACAGGAAGTGGTCTTTTACGATGGCGAGGAGTGTCTAGGAAGCGGAACGATTGACCACGCATACTGGAAGGGTGAATTACGCCAGTACGTGTAGGTAATCGCAGGATGAATGCTGGGCGAAGTTTGTGAAGGATTAGCCAGCGAGAAGTCGGATTAAGTCCGGCTTTTTTTAGTACCGGCAATGTGTGATAATGGGAGCGGAAGGAAGAGAGGGCATGACAAAGTTTTATTTTATTCGGCACGGAAAAACGCAGTGGAACCTGGAACGGCGGTACCAGGGAGCGGGTGGTGATTCCCCGCTACTCCCCGAAAGCATTGCGGCAATTCATGAACTAGCAGACTACTTAAAGGACGTTCATTTTGACCACGCATACGTTAGTCCGCTTCCCCGGACAAGGACAACTGCACGCATTTTGATTGATGATCTGGGAACTGCGATTCCCCTGACGGTTGATGATGCCTTTAAGGAATTTAATCTAGGAAAACTCGAAGGAATGACTTTTGAGGCGGCAGCGGCGAAGTATCCGCAGGAATGTGATGCCTTCCATCATCATCCTGATCAGTACCGGACTGATCGGATTGGGGGCGAATCGTTTGCGGACGTAATTAACCGGGTAACGCCCCGGCTACAGGCCATTGCCCGCGAGTTTCCGGCGGGAAATATTCTGGTGGTTACCCATGGTGGGGTGCTGTGTGCGGAGTTAGGCCACCTGTTAGGCTATTCCCTAGCGGATTTACGCCGGCGGGGCGGGTTAGTGAATACCAGTACCTCGATTTTTGAAACGGTTGATGGGGGAGCGCATTTTAAGTGTTGTGCCTTTAATGAAACCAGCTATTTACACCGGAAAATCGACGAAAGTGATACCGTATAAGGAGTCGTTTTATGGGAGAACGGAAGGAAAAGCAGGCCCAGATCCAACAGGCAATTAAACAATTAGTGGCTGCGGTGGATGCGCATCCAGATGAGGTTGAGCGCTACTACGAATTAGGAACAGCCCTCACAGAACAACAGAGTTATCCGCAAGCAGAGGAGCTGTTAAAACGGGCGTTAAGCCATTTTAATGGCGACAACCATGCTGAGAATTTATTGCATTACGGGTTAGGAAACGTCTATTACGCCAGTGGGTTATACCAAGAAGCCCTCGGGGAGTTTCAGCGAGTACAAGATGAGCACTTAAAGGGGCAGGCGTACATGATGATTGCCCAAACGTACTATGCCCAGAAGAAATACCAACAGGCGCTCGTGTTTGCACTAACGGCCAGTGAACAGTTGAAGCGCGACAGTGCCCCGCTAACGCTAATGGGCGATACTTTTATGGCACTGGGAAACTTTACGCAGGCGCACGAGTACTATACAAAGGCGTTGACGGTTAACGGCCAGGATCTCCGGGCACGGTTTCAACGGGGCGTTGTCCTAACGGTTCAGGGGAAGGACCCGGCAGCGGATTTTGACTTTGTCAAGCGGCATGATCCGGCGTTTTATAAGCGGATGCAGGCGCGGCTAGCGGATACGCAAAAATTCATGCAACAGGCGGTTCATCAACGGGAGAAAAAAGGATGAGTAGCGAAAATCAAGGGACACATGTCCTCACGGGTAAGGTTAACCACGTTATTTTTGCGGCACCGGATTCGTTTTATAAGGTGATTGCGGTGGCAGTAACGGAGACTGACTTTGACTGGGATGACGATGAGTTAACCGTTGTTGGGGACATGCCCACCGTTCAGCAGGGCGCAACGTATCAGTTTAGCGGTGAACTGGTTGCCCACCCAAAGTACGGACAACAGTTTCGGGCACAAACGGTGGCAGTGGCGGCTCCTACTAGCGAAGCGGGAGTGATTGATTACCTGGCTGGGGAAGATTTTCCGGGAATCGGGCGGAAAACGGCCGCCCGGATTGTAAAGATTTTAGGAGCAGAGGCGGTTAACGTATTAATGGACGATCCGGACCAAGCAGACCGGCTAGGCTTATCAGCAAAGCAGCGGGAAACCCTGATAAAGACGCTTCGCCGGAATAATGGTGCCGAACAAGCCGTTATTGAACTCAATAACTACGGGTTTTCTGGGCGTTTAGCCAGCAAAATTTACGATCATTTTCGGGAAACGACTCTGGATGTTCTCCATGATGACCCGTACCGGATTGCGATTGAGGTTCCCGATGTTAGTTTTCGGCGAATTGATGCTTTAGCGCCCCAGCTGGGGATTGCGCCGGATGACCCTTCCCGAATGCGGGGGGCGCTATTTAACCAGTTGGGACTGGCAGCAGCGAGTGGCGATACCTACGTTGACGATCGGCAGCTGATCACTACCACCCAGCAGTTGTTAGGGAATGCCGTTCAAGGGCCAGAGTTGGTGGCTCAGCTTCAGGAACTGATTAAGGCGGAGCACGTTGTTCTTGATAAGCAGGGGCGCGTTTTTATCCGCCAGCTTTACGACGCGGAGATTGAGATTGCTGCCCAGTTTAGCCGGTTGCTTGACCAACATCCCCAAAAGGTGGCCGCAATCGACCAGAAGCTCAACCGGGTGGAGCGGCACCTTGAAATTGAATACAGTGATGATCAGCGGGCGGCAATTAAAGAAGCAATTCAACACCAGTGTTTTATCCTGACTGGCGGTCCTGGAACCGGGAAAACCACGATTATTAACGGCTATCTCACCCTTTTTGCAATGGTTCATGACCTTGACCCGGACGAGTTGGACGCGAAACCAGGAAAACCTAGTCCCGTTTTGCTTGCGGCGCCCACCGGCCGGGCAGCGAAACGGTTAAGCGAGGCTACGCATTTACATGCATGCACAATTCACCATTTGCTGGGAATTACCGGGCGGGGAAGCCGGCTGCCAGAAGAGGTGGAAGAATTAAGTGGGGCGTTGTTAATCATTGATGAGACGTCAATGGTTGATACGGAATTGATGCGGTTACTGGTAAAGAGTATTCCCAATAACATGCAGGTCCTCTTTGTTGGTGATAAGGATCAGTTACCGTCCGTAGGTCCAGGGCAAGTTTTTAACGACCTGCTCGCGAATGTGGCGATTCCGCGGGCTGAATTGCACCAGATTTTCCGGCAGCAGGCGGGTTCAGCAATTGTAACGCTCGCCCATGAGATTCAGGGCGGCCACCTTCCGGCTGATTTATTGAGTAAGCAGCAGGATCGGTCGTTTACCGTGTGTTCGGCCAATCAGGTCACGCCGTTAATCACGCAGATTGTGAAGATTGCCCTCCAAAAGGAAATTGCTGCGGACGATATTCAGGTGTTAGCGCCGATGTACCGCGGCCCTGCGGGAATTACCGCCATTAATCACGCTCTCCAGGAAATGCTTAACCCGCAGCATCCGGGGCAAAAGAGTGTGGTGGTAAACGACCAGGAGCTGAGAATTGGGGATCGCGTATTATACCAGGTTAATAATCCGGACAAGGAGATTTATAACGGTGATATTGGTACCATCATCAGTTTAACGGCCGCAAACGCAAAGAAAAAACAACCGGCAACGATGACAATTAACTTCGATGGGCGCGAGGTCGAACTTGGCCGGGAGGACTGGTACCACCTTCAACTGGCGTACTGCATGTCGATTCATAAGGCGCAGGGGAGTGAATTTCCGGTAGTGATCATTCCCCTGGTCCGCCAATTCCACCGGATGCTTGCACGTAATTTGCTGTACACCGCAGTTACCCGGGCAAAGCAAAAACTAATTTTACTCGGTGAACTCCAGGCGTTTCAGGAAAGTGTGGTTAATCCGGGATTGGACCGCTTAACGGCGCTTCCGGATCGGCTCCGGGCGTACCTTCAGGGAGAAGAAGCGGGTCACCAGGATTTATCACCTGATGCAGGTCAGCAAGAACAACCAAAGGGGGTCCCAACAACAGAAACGTTTACGCTCACAGCGGCGTTGATTGCGAATGAAACGATTGACCCGATGATTGGAATGGAGGGGGTTACTCCCCAGATGATGAAGCGGGCAGACTAGCAGTTAGAATAAGCGTGGTGAAGGATCATTAACTTTCACCACGCTTATATTGTTTTGAGTTTGGTTTGGGGAAAAGCAAATGAGGCCGGAATGTCCATCCCAACCTCACATCACTCACTTATGATTAAATAGTAACAAGCATCGGTAATACCATCGGATGACGGCCCGTCTTGTTGTATAAGAACGACTGCAGGTCAGCGGTAATGGCGTTTTTCAGCGCACCAACCGTGACGTCCTCGCCCTTAAAGGAGCGCTTAATCGTCCGGTAGACCCGGCGCCGCCCAGCCGTGATTAGTTCGCCGGACTCGCGCATGTAAATAAAGCCCCGTGAAAGGAGGTCGGGACCTGCCAGGACACGATGGTGTTTCATATCCAGGGTAGCAACAACGACCACTAACCCGTCTTCTGAGAGGACTTTACGGTCCCGCAAAACAACGTTTCCGATGTCGCCAACACCGGAGCCGTCAACGTAAACATCACCGGCGCTGATGTGGCCAGCCCGCCGAGCTGAGTCAGCAGTCAGGGCTAAAACATCCCCGTTACGCATAATAAACGTGTTTTCTTCCGGAACGTCACACTGCTGTGCAAGTTCGGTATGAATCTTTAACATCCGGTATTCGCCGTGGACGGGCATGAAGAACTTTGGCTTCATTAACCGAAGCATTAACTTTTGTTCTTCCTGTCCGCCATGACCGGAAGCGTGGATATTGTTTACCTTACCGTGAATTACGGTTGCCCCCGCAGCTTCAAGCTCGTTGATTACCCGGTTCACGCTCAGCGTATTTCCTGGAATCGGCGAACTAGAGAAGACCACGGTATCATCTGGTTGAATCGATACCTGACGGTGGGTTCCGTTGGCAATCCGGCTTAGTGCGGCCATTGGTTCTCCCTGTGATCCGGTACAAAGGATCATGACCTTTTCTGCCGGAAGGTGGTTGATTTCTTGGGGTTCAACCAGCGCATCATCAGGGATGTTCAGGTAGCCAAGTTCGCGGCCGTTTACGATGGCCGCTTCCATACTGCGCCCGAAGACGGCGATCTTCCGACTCTTATTCACCGCGGCATCCGCAGCTTGTTGAATCCGGGCAATGTTTGATGCAAACGTTGCAAAGATAATCCGCCCGGTTACCGTCTCGAAAATATGCCGGATGGACTTACCAACCCACCGTTCTGACTTGGTGAAGTTCGGGATCTCGGCGTTAGTACTATCAGATAGCAGGCATAAAACGCCTTCCTCTCCCAGCTTAGCCATCCGTTGAAGGTTCGGCGGCTGTTTGGTGATTGGGGTCAGGTCAAACTTATAATCCCCCGTAACCACGATGGTTCCGGAAGGAGTGTGAACCGCAACCCCCAGGGTATCAGGGATAGAGTGGGTTGTCCGGAAAAAAGTAACGCTGGTTTTACCAAACTTTAATTCCGTGTCCTCACCAATTTCGTGCAGTTCCGTTGTCCGTGTTAAGCCGTGTTCTTCGAGCTTGCTCTTAATTAGAGCAAGGGGAAGGGGACCAGCATAAATCGGAACGTTTACCTGCTTTAGGAGGTAGGGAATCCCTCCGATGTGGTCTTCATGCCCGTGGGTAATAACCAGGGCCTTAATCTTATCCTTATTAGCGACTAAGTACTGGTAGTCTGAAATTACGTAATCGATCCCGAGTAAATCATCTTCCGGAAACTTAATCCCGGCATCAACCACGATAATTTCATCCTGGTACTGGACGACGTACATGTTTTTCCCAATTTCGCCCAGCCCGCCAATCGCAAAGACGGCGGTTTCGTCGCTTTTTACCTTAAGCTTTCGCATTATTTGTCAAACTCCGTCAGCTTAAAGTCGGGATTCTGCTTTTCGTATTCAAGGGTTGCGTCATCAAGCGCCTCAACCTGTTCAATGTTGTAATTCGTTTGGTGTTCAACGGCGTTCATTACGGTCACCTTTGAATCAGCTTCGACGTACATGGAACGGGTGTTTTCCCGCTTTGGATTTTGCGCCTTTGTTGGCTGGTAATAAATCTTAAAAACCATTCAAATCGTCTCCTTGTAATTAAATTGTGTTTCCGAACATGATCATTGGTTTCTATTCTAGCATACCCGAACGCATAAGTATAGAAAGGACTATAATGAAACTAATTAAAGCAAATGGGGGTGAAGCGTATGGGATGGTTTTTGGTGGGAGTGATTGTTTTAGGCGGAGTGGTGATTCTTGAAGGAATTAGAAAATTTCGTGCGAGCCGACGAACACGTCATTTACGGCGCGTTAGCCAACAAATTGTAACCGAAGCACTTATGAACGTCGGCGTTCGTTTTCCGCAGCTGCAGGGCTTACAGGAGGTTGACTCCCAAAAGACTGCGGTGTGGGGGAGTGCCGTAATGTTATTTGAATTTGTTTTTGAATGGCGAGAAGGAGATGCTACCGTTCTTCCGGAACTGCGGCGACAGCTCACCTCTGCCTTAGCTTCGTATGCTAAACAGCAGCAACTTGAAGGTTTTCAGGGAATGCCCGTGTTTGTTATTTCTGATATGTGGTTACTTGAAAAACAGCTGCATTTTGATGTGGCGTACGTGGTTAACCGCCAGACGAAGGAATACCTCGATGACGTTAATCGGGTTGAACATTAGGTTGTGAAGATGAAATTGGTATTAATAGTGAAATACCCCCAAATCTTAGACTTACTGTCCGGGATCTGGGGGCGTGTGCTATTCAAGTAATAAGGTTCCTTCAGGAGCGGTAAACGGATTATCCTTGTTGATATGGTCAAAAAACAAAATTCCGTTCAGGTGGTCAATTTCGTGTTGCACAACAATCGCCGGGTAATTCCGGAGACGGGCAACGTGTTCTTCACCGTCAAGATCAAACCAGCGAAGCTTGATCCGTGCATGCCGGGGAACATAGCCCGGGACGTCGCGGTCAACCGAAAGGCATCCTTCCCCTTCGGCAAGGGCCGCGAGCTGAACGGATTCGCTGAGAATGGTGGGGTTAATAAGAACGTGTTTGAAAATGGGTTTATCTGGTTCTTCACCCGGGACAAGGACAGCGGTCATTCGCTTTGAAACGGCTACCTGTGGGGCAGCAAGCCCGACCCCGGCACGAAGCCGGTACTTCTTTGCAATCTCTTCATCTTGGCTATTTTCCAAAAATTCCATTAGGTCATGAGCGAGTTGTCGCTCGTCATCCTTAAGCGGGAAGGTAAGCTGGGCTGCGCGGGCGCGGAGTAGTGGGTTACCTTCCCGAATAATGGTATCCATTGTAATCATGGTAATCCCTCCAGTGTTCTTCACGTGCATTTTACCATAAACGGGGACCTAAGAGCGAAAAACGGGCTATGTTATAATGAAGCGGAGAGTTTAAACGGGAGGAGGAACAGCGATGGTAAATAAAGTGCTAATTTGTGGTGGCGATGCGGTAACGACAGCGTTTGTTCGGTCGTGTATCCAGAGTGACCTCCGGTACAATTGTACGTGGTTTCTCCCCGAAGACGGGTCCATTAATGCGGCCACCGTTGACGCGTTGTTAAGCGACACGCTTTTTGCAAACCGGTTTGTGCTTGATAAGAGTGCGGCACCAACGTATGCCGACTATGAGGTCTTATTAATCGCGCCCCCAACGGATGATGCTGATGATGCAACCAACATTGCCTGGTTACAGCAGATTCTTAACGCGGCGATGGCTGCGGGGTTTAAGGGAAAGGTGTGCCTGGCGTTTAATAACGACTACCTCCCCGTCTACTTGGCGCAGCATTTTTCGGGATTACGCCCGGAAAACATTATCGGGATTGGGACCCTCCCGGAGTCGCTGATTGTTAAGCAGCTTCTTAGCAAGCGGTTCCGGATTGAGCCGCGGAGTATCACGGTTAACGTGTACGGGATAACGTCTAATCCGTTTATTTGCTGGAGCCAAGCCCAGATTTCGGGCGTGCCGCTCCAGTCCTTTGTGGACGATGATAATGCGGTTTTTAACGCGGACCAGTTAACGGCAATTAGCCAACAATCCCAAAGCTTGGCCCAGTCTGCCCACGTGATTGCTGAAATACGGGGGTTACAATTGATGTTAAACGCACTCGTTTTGGGACGTGCCATTATTGCGCCGGTGACTCACATTGAAGAGATTACCCCCACTCCGAGTGCAATCAGTACGCCGGTTTTACTGGGACAAAACGGGATTACGGCGTTTACGATTCCAGCAATGACGACTGCCGAGGAACAGCAGTTGGCGCAAATCAAGGCGGCGGTTACCCAGGCAATCGTGGCATATACGCAAAGGTAGGTGGAACGGATGAGTAAGCGAATGGTTGTAAATTACCCGCTCTTTCCGGAATGGACGACTGCCGAAGTAATTACGGTAACCAATTTTTACGCCCTAGTGGAACAGTACTATGAACGCGGGGTTAACCGGGAAGACTTTTTGGTTGCATACGCTGCTTTTCGTAAGGTTGAGCCAACGATTATGGCGCAAAAGCAGCTTGACCGGGCGTTTCAACAGGAAACGGGGTACAGCATCTACCGGGCGGTTAAGGACGCCCAGCAGCAAACAGCAAAAAGGATTAGGTATCGGGGTTGACGAAAAATGGAATTGGCAAAAATTGACAAACTTGTTTGTTCGTGGATGCAACGGGCGCGGGAGATCATTCTCACGGGGATGCAGTGCACGTTGACCGTTACGACTAAGACAAGCCGCAACGACCTGGTGACTAACATGGACCGACAGGTGGAGCAGTTTTATCACCAGCAAATTAAAGAGGCCTTTCCTGCATCCGTGATTCTCGGCGAGGAGGCCAAGCACCACCCAGCACGTGTTCCGGAGCAGGGAATGCTGTGGGTGGTTGACCCCATTGACGGAACGATGAACTTTGTCCGGCAACAAACGGACTTTGCAACGATGATTGCACTTTTCATTAATGGACAGCTTGTTCGGGGGTATATCCTTGATGTTCCCCGTAATGAATTGTTTTGGGGTGGTCCAGGAGAAGCCGTCCACCGGAATAAACAGCAGCTTGCTTCCCCAGCAAACGTTGCGCTTAAAGACGGGTTGGTGCAGGTAAGTAATCGGTTCATTCTGAACGACTATGCACACAGTAAGGCGATAATTAATGCTAGTTCCGGGCTACGGGTGTTTGGCAGTGCGGGAATTAGTTTTATTCACCTGTTAACGGGGCGGTGCGTTTTATATATGGCTAAGCTTAAACCGTGGGACTTTTTGCCGGGAGTAGCGTTGGCAATGGGTGCCGACCTTCAGGTGGGGGTGCTCGCTAACCGCCCAACAAAGCTAGAAGCCACTTCGTTGGCAGTAACGACACCAGCAGCATGGCCGGAAATTCAACAAATAATGGACGGGGAATAATCCCCGTTTTTTGATGAAAACGTTCACGGTGTATTGAGTCCGGCGAACGAACAATGTAGAATTATACTGAGATGTTATGACGTCAATCGTCATTAAATAACGAAAGGAAGAGCAAGCTTGAAGTTACGTGATGATATTCGGAACGTCGCCATTATTGCCCACGTTGACCACGGGAAGACGACGCTTGTTAATGAAATGTTGAAGCAGTCCGATACCTTGGACGAGCATACGGAAATCGGTGATCGGGCCCTTGATTCGAACGCCCTTGAAAAGGAGCGGGGGATTACGATCCTTTCCAAGAACACGGCCGTTAAGTATAAGGACAAGCAGATTAACATCCTTGATACCCCAGGGCACGCTGACTTTGGTGGTGAAGTTGAGCGAATCATGAAGATGGTTGATGGGGTTTTGCTGGTTGTTGATGCCTTTGAAGGAACGATGCCGCAGACCCGGTTTGTGTTGAAGAAGGCGCTTGAACAGCACTTAACGCCAATTGTTGTTATTAACAAGATTGACCGGGAAGGTGCCCGGCCAGAAGAAGTGGTGGATGAAGTCCTTGACCTGTTCATTGAACTGGGTGCGGACGAAGACCAGTTAGAGTTCCCGGTAATCTACGCCTCAGCTGTTAACGGGACAACTTCAATGGATCCGGATCCGTCAACGCAGAAGCACACCATGGATCCGATTTTCGACACGATTCTGGACACGATTCCGGCGCCAGTTGATAATTCGGACGAACCGTTGCAGTTCCAGGTCGCAATGTTGGACTACAACGACTTCGTGGGGCGGGTCGGCATTGGCCGGGTCTTCCGCGGTAAGATTAAGGTCGGCGACCAGGTTACCGTTATGAAGTTAGACGGTACCCAGCAGAACTTCCGGGTAACGAAGTTATTCGGGTTCTTTGGATTAAAGCGGCTGGAAATTAACGAAGCAAAGGCCGGCGACTTAATTGCTGTTTCTGGAATGGATGACATTTTCGTTGGGGAAACGGTCTGTCCGGTTGATCATCCCGAGGCACTTCCGGTTTTGCGGATTGATCCGCCAACACTGCAGATGACCTTCAAGACAAACGATTCACCGTTTGTTGGCCGTGAAGGGGAAAACGTGACGGGCCGGAAGCTGGAAGACCGGCTAAAGCTGCAACTGCAAACGGACGTTTCCTTGCGGGTTGAGGATACGGAGCAACCTGATGAATGGGTTGTTTCTGGACGTGGTGAACTCCACCTGTCAATTTTAATTGAAACCCTTCGGCGTGAAGGGTTTGAACTTGCCGTTTCCCGGCCAAAGGTTATTTACCGGGAAATCGATGGCCAGCTATGTGAGCCGTTCGAAAGTGTGACGATTGACACGCCGGATGAGTACTCTGGTTCCGTGATTGATTCAATGGCCCAGCGGAAGGGTGAAATGACCAACATGGAAACCGGGGCAAACGGAACAACGCGGATTGAGTTTACCGCACCAACCCGGGGATTAATCGGGTACGATTCCCAGTTCTTGTCAATGACACGGGGTTACGGAATTTACAACCACACGTTCTCCGAATACAAGCCGGTTATCCGCAACTGGGAACCTGGGCGGCGAAACGGTGCCCTGGTTTCAATTAATCAGGGAAAGGCCACAACCTACGCAATTATGGGGGTTGAAGGCCGCGGAACGATCTTTGTTGATCCAGGAACAGAAGTCTACGAAGGAATGATCGTGGGTGAGTCTTCCCGTGAACGGGACATTTCCGTCAACATCACTAAGGGAAAGAACCTGACAAATGTCCGGGCGGCTGCTAAGGACCAGACGGCTACGATTAAGAAGCCAACCCACCTTTCACTGGAAGAATCTCTTGAATTCCTGAACGAAGATGAGTTGCTTGAAATTACGCCGGAAAGCATTCGGTTACGGAAGAAGATTCTGCAGACGAACATGCGGGAAAAGGCCGCTAAGCAGGCTAAAAAGGCAACGAGCGATAAGAAGTAGCCGGTAGCTTTACCGGTATGAGGAGGTTGCGACAAAGGTCGTGGCCTCCTTCTTTTTTAGATAATCTGGTGCCACTTCTAACAATTCCGTATGCTATAATTAGCAGGAGTGGCGGTCGTTTGACTGCTGGACTAGGACAACAAAGAGAGTTGAAATAATCAATGAACAACTTTGAAACGATGCGGGCCAATATCCGGGCCAAATTTCAGTATTTTGATTACTATTTGTTTATTCCCTATATCATTTTGTGTTTGATTGGGGTCATCATGGTGTATTCAGCCAGCTCGGTTGACCTGACTTACATGGGGATGGCAACGACGGCGTACATGGATAAGCAGCTAATTTACGTTGTAATGGGGGTTCTATTACTTGCGTTAATGGTTCATCTTAATCCCCGCTTCTGGATTAACCAAAAGATGATTAATATTGGGTACTGGGTCGTGCTTGGTTTGCTGGTGTTTGCGAAGCTTTTATCACGGGCGGTCAACGGGGCGAATGGCTGGATTAATCTGGGAATCATTAACATTCAGCCGTCAGAGTTATGTAAGCTCTACCTCATCATGTACCTATCTTATTGGTTTACCAAGCGACAGAAGAAGTTACAGCTTGGGTTAGAACCAGTTAATATGAGGCGGCTGTACCTCAAAGTTGGGTTACTTTTATTTGTCATCTTGATTGAACCCGATTTCGGGGGAACAATCATTAACTTTATGATTGTAATCGCAATTTATAGTGCCAGTTTAAGTGACTCCAAACAGGGACTAAAGGTGCTAGGTAGTGTTTTAGCGTTAATGTTTGTTGGAATGCAGCTCTTCCGGTTTGATTGGTTTGTTCGGATTATTAAGGCGATTCCTAAAATTGGGTACGTTGCGGCTCGTTTTCAGGCACAGTTTACGCCGTTTAAGCTGATTCAGAGTAGTGGGAAACAGTTGGTTAATTCCCTGTATGCGATCAGTAACGGTGGAATGTTTGGGTTGGGGCTCGGAAATGGGATCCAGAAACGGGGATACCTTCCTGAACCGCACACTGATTTCATCCTTGCGGTAATTGCAGAGGAACTTGGAGCGGTCGGCGTGCTGATTGTTTTAGGGTTACTTGCATGGATTATTGCCCGGATCTTCTTAATTGGGATTCGTTCGAAAACCAGGTACAACACGCTGTTCTGCTATGGCGTTGGAATGTTTATGCTCGTCGAAACTCTGTTCAACGTTGGGGCGGTAAACGGCCTCCTTCCAATTACGGGGGTGACGTTACCGTTTGTTTCGTACGGGGGATCGAGTATGTTGGTTCTGTCGATGGCCCTGGGAATGGTAATGAACATTTCTGCAAATGAACGGCGGGATAACGAAGTCGATCTCGCTCGGTATATCAAATAGGATTTAAGGTTAATGGAGGGGACGATTGCATGACACTTTCGGTTCCACAACGACAGGGGATAATTGTGTATTTTCGGAATATGCGGCAAGTGCGGCAATTACGGCGCTTTGGAACCGTACACTATGTTTCTTCGCGAATGCACTATGTGGTTTTGTATGTCAATCAGGATCAGGTTAATCAGACCGTTAACCGGTTAAAAAAGCAGCGCTTTGTGCGGCGAATTCAGTTATCCGTTCAGCACGAACTGCGCGCTTCATTGGTTGATGGGGAAGAAGATCCCCTTGCTCCGGTAACGTTTTGGCCAACAGGGCAACGGGGGAGGAACCAGTAGTGCGAATTATTGCGGGCGAATACGGTGGTCGGCGGTTGAAGGCTGTTCCCGGAATGAAGACCCGGCCGACGACCGATAAGGTAAAGGAAGCAATGTTTAATATGATTGGCCCGTACTTTGACGGGGGGCAATCGTTGGATTTGTTTGCTGGCAGCGGCGGACTGAGTATTGAGGCTGTTTCCCGGGGGATAACGACGGCAACGTTGATTGATCACCAGTACCAGGCAATCAAAACGATTAAGGACAACATTGCCGTGACGAAGCACCCGGAACGATTTAATGTGTATAAAAACGATGCTTCTCGTGCAATTCAGGTGCTAGCGCGGAAGGGAGTCCAGTTCGATCTGGTCTTTTTTGACCCGCCCTACAAGCAACAACAGATTGTTAAGATGATGACGCAGCTCCAGGAGGAACACCTTCTCTCGCAAGCGGCAACGGTTGTGTGTGAAACGAACCAGGAAGCAAATTTACCGCTTCAGTTTGCCGGGTTTACTGGTATTAAGCGAGCAAACTATGGCATAACGCAGATAACGATTTATCGTTTTGGGGAGGGATAATCATGCGAGCGCTTTTTCCAGGGAGCTTTGATCCCATTACGGTGGGACATGTTGATTTGATTACGCGCGCAAGCCGTCTCTTTTCTTCGGTAATGGTAGTGGTAGCCGATAACCCCGCTAAGC
The DNA here is from genome assembly GCA_019119415.1 of Candidatus Ligilactobacillus avistercoris. GTDB lineage: Bacteria > Bacillota > Bacilli > Lactobacillales > Lactobacillaceae > Ligilactobacillus > Ligilactobacillus hohenheimensis. The sequence continues at coordinate 77,685 of DWXB01000014.1, forward strand.
CGGGATGGCTGCCCGTTACCCAGCGGATTGCATTGGTAAAAAAAGCGACCGCGGCACTGCCTAACGTTACGGTGACCGTAACGGATGCGTTAACGGTGACGTTTGCCCGGGAGAATGGTGCACAGGTAATTGTACGGGGGACCCGGAATACGCAGGACGACGAGTTTGAACGAAACCTAGCAGCGGTTAATTATCACCTCGATCCCACAATTGAAACGGTTCTTCTTCCAAGTAAACCAGAATTAGCGTTCGTTTCGTCAAGTACGGTGCGTGAAATTGTTCGGTTCGGGGGCGATCCAAAAGAACTAGTTCCACCGGTTGTTGCGGCGGCCTTAGAGAGGATGCGGGATAATGAGTGAAAAGATTAAACAACGGCGCAGTATCTTTACGTGGATATGTGCCGTTGTAATGGCAATTATTTTTCTAGTAGTTCCGGTTCCCCGGTATGTTGAGTTTCCGGGAGCGGCGCAAAACGTTGCGCAGTACGTTCACGTTGATAGTCATAAGAAACACCCCCACGGTTCGCTGATGCTGGTGTACGTCAGCATGCTTCGGGCGACACCGATGACCTATACGTTGAGTTACCTTTCACCGTTTACCGAGCGGGAGACGAGTCAGAGTGTCCTTGCGGGAAACAATAATGCGCAGTTTAACCGGGTACAGCAGTATTACATGAGCGATGCGGTGAATGAAGCTAAGTATGTATCGTTGCGGCTTGCCCATCTTCCGGTGCGACAACGCTACATTGGAATTTACGTCATGCAGGTGATGAAGCAGTCGAAGTTTAACGGTAAGCTGCGCGTTGGGGATACGGTTACCGCTGTGAACGGCCACCACTATTCTAACGCAACGGCCTTTCAGCGGGCTCTGGGCGACCAGCGGGTTGGCCAGAGGGTGACGATTACATACCTGCGTAACGGGAAAAAGCACCAGGCAACTGGGCCGGTTATTAAGCTCCCGGGGACCTCTAGGACGGGGCTGGGAATTGAGCTGGCTAACCGGTCAACGGTTCAAACGCCCATTAAGATTAAGGCCGATATGGGGCGTATTGGGGGACCGTCAGCGGGCATGATGTTAACCCTTGAAATGTACCAGCAATTAACGGGGAAAGACCTCACGCGGGGTCGGCGAATTGCTGGAACCGGAACGATTAGTGCGAGTGGTGCAGTTGGTGACATTGGTGGCGTTGATAAAAAGGTCGTCGCAGCAAGTCGTGCAGGGGCACAGATTTTCTTTGTTCCTGATAACCCAACACCAGCAGTGGTAAAACGGCTTGACCCCCATGTTCAGAATAACTACCAGGAAGCACGGGCGATGGCGCGTAAGATTCGGACGCCGATGAAGATTGTTCCCGTTAGAAATGTTCGGGATGCGATCCGGTATTTGGATCATCATTAAAAAAAGACGGAATTTCATCTTTGTTGATGAGATTCCGTCTTTTTATCCCTAGTTATAAGGTGAGGGGGTGATGATCAATGATGGAATTATGGGAACGACTTATTGATTTTTTTGAGCGTTTTCGCTTAGTTATTTACACTCTTTTCCTTGTTATTGGGGTGGTTGTGTTTGGGGTGGTTAAGTGGAACAGTGAAACAAAGAAGGCAGTCCCTGAACCATTAGCAACAACCCAGGTTTCGACTAAGGAGACGCTCGGTCGTTCCCACGCATTAAAAAAAAGAGTGGATTGTGTAGTTGATGTTGAGGGGGCGGTTAATTCTCCGGGGGTTGTTCGTCTTATGAGTGGGCAACGGGTGGTCAATGCGATTGCCCGTGCTGGTGGGATGAACGACCAAGCAGATAGCGTTCGGGTGAACCTCGCAAAGAAAATTAGTGATCAAATGATGGTGTACGTTCCCCGAAAGGGCGAAAAGAATAGTCCGGCTACTGGTGACTTAACGACGGCAAATTCCGCTAGCGAAGCACCGCCAGTTAACCTGAATAGCGCAACCGCTGAACAGTTAATGACAGTCGATGGAATCGGGGCGAAAAAGGCCCAAAAAATTATCCAATTCAGGGAAGAACACGGCCCGTTTACTAAGGTGGGCGATCTTCAGCGGGTTGGAGGATTTGGCCCTAAATCAATCAGTGCATTAACGCCGCGCCTTACGGTGGAGGGTTAAATAATTTCAATGAGGTGTATACTAGCACCAAGAAGATTATGAAGGGGCGATTAATGATGGCGGAACGAATTCCGTGGGATCAATATTTTATGTTGCAGGCTGTCTTGTTATCTTCTAGAAGCACGTGTAAACGACTGTCAGTTGGGGCAATTTTAGTCCGTGATCATCGGATTATTGCGGGTGGTTATAATGGTTCGGTTGTGGGGGATACCCACTGCATTGATGACGATTGCTACCTTGTTGATGGGCACTGTCAACGGACTATTCACGCGGAAATGAACGCTGTCCTTCAGTGCGCTAAGTTCGGTGTACGGACTGACGGGGCTGACATTTATGTAACTGATTTTCCGTGTCTTCAGTGTACAAAGATGCTGTTGCAGGCAGGAATTAACCGAATTTTCTACCTGCGGAACTACCATAACGATCCGTACGCAATGCGGCTTTTATCCTTAAAGAAAGTTGCCGTTAATCAGGTTCAAGTAGATATGCACTATTTAGAAACTGTATTAGCGGATAAGGGATTAACCGATTAATTATCGTGCGCAGCAGCTGATAATTGTTGGCTGTGTTGATGTTATCCTTCTTGCTTGGATATTAATTCGGTGGTCCTGGTTAGGGTTAATTCTTCTGGGATTATGGCAAGTCCGGATTTTATTTATGCGGCGGTTAAGCATACTGGTGTGGTCAATGGGATGGCTTGTTATTGGAAGTTTTACCATTAACCAGCGGACGCACCAGCAACAACTGATGCGGTTAGCGAATCCACATAGGATAACGCAAAATCATGTCGTCGTATCAGGCGATGAGATTACCCAGAGAGGAAAAATGATTACTTTCACGGGATGGTGGCAGGAAGGACATCAGCGAATCAAGGGAAGGATTAGTCAGCAAGGCCATAATATAGCCTCCGATAAGAAATATACCGTTGTTTTTGATGGGACGGCTCAGGCAGTTGCCGCTCCAACAAACGAAGTCCAACGGGACTGGCGTCTTGAAGCGCAAGCACAGGGGATTGTGAACGACATTAAAATTGAGCGGTGCCGTTTCATTCCTACTTCCTTAAAGGCAGGGATAGATTATGTTAAGGCGTTTCGGGGAACGTTAATTAGGCGTTGTCGCCACCTTAATGAACCACTTAGATGGTTTGCATTAGCGTTATTAACAGGAAAGCTTGAAAACACCGAATTAACGGATCAGGTTCGGCAATTAGGAATGCTGTATTTGTTCTGCTTGTCGGGATACCATGTTTTTTTGATTCGGTGGTTAGTTAGCAGGTTAGTACGGATATTAGGAGGAACACCGCAGTGGGAAAGGTGGCTTTTTCTTGGCGGATTACCCCTCTGGGTAGTAATTGGTGGTAGTAGTCCTGGATTAGTGCGGGCGGCCCTGATGGTTTTTCTGACGGACATTGTTTATTGGAAAGGACGACGGGTGTTCAATGGAGCCACAAGCTGGGCGGTGGTTTTAGCCGGAAATATTCTCTGGTCACCAGCGATTATTTTTCAGATGGGAGTTCAGTTAAGTTACCTGTTAACGTTGGGACTAATTATTTTCGCTGAGTCGCATTTGAAGATCTTTCGCCTAAATATGGCTCTTAATGCTTTGGGATTGCCGTTAATCCTGTGGCACACTTTCCAGTTCAACCTATTAACGGTCCCACTTGCTGTTATTGGAACGGTGGTTTTTAATCTGATAATTGTTCCAGTAACTGTCCTCGGGGTAGTATTTCCTGGTTTTCAGGGGGATCTTAACGCAATCCTGAAACTGATTGCCGCTGGAATTAGTTTTCTCAGCACGCTCCCGACCATTATTACGGTTGGACGGCCAGCAGTAATATTTTGTGTGGGGTGGATAGTTAGTTGTTTGCGGTGGCCCCCTGAACGGTGGAGACGGTACGTGCTTCTCGGAAGTTGCCTATTAATTCAGTGGTTAGTTATCCGAACGCCCTTATCAGACGAAATCGTTTATTTCGATGTTGGTCAGGGAGACTGCAGCCTAATCAGGAATGAAACTAGTCATACCATTACGCTGATTGATACTGGCGGCCGGCTTTTTAAATCCCATCACCGGCAAGGAACGCCAGAAATTCAGGCGGTGGGTGACTACCTATTAAGTCGGGGAATTGATCAGATTGACCAGTTAATTTTAACGCATAAGGATACGGATCATATTGGTAATTTTCCGGCACTAAGTCACCGAATTAAAATTCGCCAGCTTTTTGTTCCTGCGGGGATGGAACGTCAATCCCGTTTTAGGGCAGAAGAACGGCAGGCAATGCTTGATTCTACCCGCCTGATTCCGTTAACAACGCATAATGCTGCACAATTACGGGGAATGACGGTTTTATGGCCTCCTACGCAGGGCAGTGGGGATAATTCAGCATCAATTACGGTAGTGACTGATTTTCATGGAATAAAGTGTTGGTTTAGTGGTGATTTGGGACAGTCGCAGGAGCGGAAAATCATTCAAACCTATCCAACCCTGCGGATTGATGTTTTAAAGTGTGGGCACCACGGAAGTAAAACGGCAACCAGTCCTAAATTGGTTGCCAAAACCCATCCGCGCTTAGCAATCATCTCAGTTGGTAAAAATAACCGGTACGGTCATCCCGCACCAGCAACCCTTAAAACGTTAGCGCAGTATCGGGTGCCAGTCTTTATGACGAGTCATGACGGCATGGTAAAGCTTGAATGGCGATGGTTAAACAGGGTAGAATTTAAAACGGTAGTTACTCGAAGGAGGGGAATTTGTGGATAGCGAACAATTACAAAAAAATATTAAAAGTGGAACCGTAGCGCCGGTGTATCTCATTACTGGTAACGAGCAATATCAGATTGATGAGCTGCATCAGCTGTTTGCTTCCCTAATTCCTCCCGAAGAGCAGGGGTTTAACCTTGCGCAGTATGATATGGCAACAACGCCAATTGAGGAGGCGGTTGCTGCTGCCCGGGATTTACCTTTTATGGGGGAACGGCGGGTAATTATCGCTAACCGGGCGGACTTTCTAGCCGCTAATGGAGCAAAGACGAAGGTCGAGCATAACGTAACTGAGTTAAAGGAATACGTAACTAACCCCGAACCAACATCGGTGCTTGTTCTCTTTGTCCCAGCGTCGAAGCTTGATGGGCGTAAGAAAGTCGTTAAGGCTTTGAAGAAGGCGGCTGTCGTTGTTGAAACTGAACAGTTAAGTCCGGGAGCTCTCCGCCAGCGAATTGATAGTTTTCTCAAGCAAAACAATGCGACATTTGCCGACCAACAAGTTAGACAGTTATTTATGAATCGGGTTGGAAATGAGCTAACAACGGTAATGGCTGGCCTTACCAAGTTGGTTTTGCTTGCACGGAGTAATGACGGGGTGATTACCCAAAACGCCGTAACGGGGATGATTCCAGCCAACCTTGAAGAGAACGTTTTTGATTTAACCGATGCGGTTCTTCGGGGGCAGGGGGGGAATGCGCTCCAAATTTACCAAAATCTAATTGCTCAGCGGGAAGAACCTGTGCGCATCAATGCGGTTTTACTCGGACAGTTTCGGTTGCTTCTGCAGGTTGCAATTCTTAAACGAAACGGGTATGACCAGGGAAGTATCGTTAAGACGCTCAAGGTTCACCCGTACAGGGTAAAGCTTGCCCTTCAGCATGTTAGTCATCTGCCCTTTAAGGGATTGATTCGGGGATACCATGAACTCTTAACAATCGATGAGCGCCTTAAAACAACACAACAGGATCCAGAATTATTGTTTCAAATGTTTTTAATGCGGGTAATTCCTGTTCAGTCAAAGTAAGTATGATATAAAAGATGAGCGTGACGAAAGTAATAACCGTTGAATTGGATAACGTAATTCGAAGGTTTCCGTACTTTTTGTTGCGCTCATTGTTTGAAAATGGGGTATTTAAGAACAGTAAGAAGGCTGGAACTCGTGTCCCAGCCTTTCTTACGTCATATAAACAACGGAGATGATTCGTGCGAACCATCTCCGTTTAAATTATGGTCATTACTTTGCAAGGCGAGCAGCCATCCGTGACTTGTCACGGGCAGCCTTGTTAGCCTTAATCAGGCCCTTAGCCTTGGCAGAATCAACCGCTGAAACAGCAGCCTTAAAGAGTTCCTCTTTGTTATCTGCATTTGCTACGACGGCTTTGTCGAACTTCTTAACAGCCGTCCGCATAGCGCTTAACTGCTGTGCGTTCCGAGCGTTCGCCTGTTCGTTTACCTTAACCCGCTTAATAGCTGACTTAATGATTGGCATGGTGTCACCTCCGCTTACGCGATAATTACGATAATAAATATCATGAAAATTCAACAGGAACTATTATACAAGAGGCGTCATGGTAATGCAATGTTTATTCCGAGAAGATATTGTTCGGCGAGGATTAATAAAAACATTTGCAATTACCAGCTTTTTTCGATAGACTAGTGAAGTGCAATAGCACAGACCCTGACTTAGTTTACCGCTAACTCACCGACGCTTTACTCGGTTAAGGGTTTCATTAACATAGAAAGGTGGGAACAGCTTTATGGCTATTTCACAGGAAAAGAAAAACGAAATTATGAAGAAGTATGCCCGGCATGAGGGTGATACTGGTTCTGCTGAGGTTCAGATTGCTGTCCTAACTGCAGATATCAACGAACTGAACGAACACATTCGGAACCACAAGAAGGATTATGCTTCTCAGCGGGGACTGATGAAGAAGATTGGTCACCGGCGGAACTTATTAGCATACCTGCGGAAGACTGATATTCAGCGGTACCGTGAATTAATCAAGAGCCTTGGTTTACGGCGGTAATTAATCAGTTTTTCTGGTTAGAATGGACCATGACAATTGTCGTGGTCCATTTTTTATTAAGGAGAACGCCGCAGATTGTGAGAACGGGCTTTTTGGAGGCTTCGTGTTTCAGAACTCACGTGGTATAATCGGTAATTAGATATTGGATGAACGAAATAAAGTAAGATATAAAATGAGGTGGAACCATGAGTAAGGTTAAGATCATTCCACTTGGCGGTGTTCGCGAAAACGCTAAAAACATGTACGTTGTTGAGGTCGAAAATGAGCTCTTCATTTGCGACTGTGGGTTAAAGTATCCTGAAGGAGATTTGTTGGGAATTGACAGTGTTATTCCTGACTTCAGTTATTTGCGCGAAAACGCTCAGCGGATTGTAGGGGTCTTTTTGACGCACGGTCATGCTGACGCAATTGGGGCGTTACCGTACTTTGTAAGTGAGTTTAACGTTCCTGTTTTTGGGTCAGAGTTAACGATTGCCCTCGCTAAACTGTACTGCAAGGGCGTGGCTAAGGCGAAGAAATTTAACGATTTTCATGTTATTGATGATCAAACTGAGATTGATTTTAAGAACGCGACGGTGTCGTTCTTTCAAACAACGCATTCAATCCCAGAGTCGTTAGGAATTGCCATTAAAACTGACCAAGGGAACGTGGTTTACACTGGTGATTTTCGCTTTGACCAAGCAGCTGGAACGGGATATAAGACAAACTTTGCCCGGATTGCGGAAATCGGGGGCGAAGGGGTCCTTGCGCTCTTAAGTGATTCAGCAAATGCCGAGAATACTAAACCAACGCTGAATGAGCAGGAGGTTTATGAGCGTCTACGGGAACCATTCGAGTATCATAAGGGCCGAATCATTGTTGCCTCAATTTCATCAAATATTCTGCGGATCCAGCAGATTTTTAATGCGGCAGCTGCGAGCGAGCGGAAGGTTGTGTTGACCGGCCACCGGGTTGAGGAAATTATTCGAACAGTAATTAAGTGTGGGAAGTTACGATTGCCGGACGATGACCTATTAATTAATGTCAATGAAATTGATAAGTATGACGACCAGCAACTTGTTATTTTAGAAACTGGTTTGTCAGGGGAACCACTGAAGTCGCTTCAACGAATGGCTCAGGGCAGAAATAAACGCATTGGGTTACACGAAGGGGACCTTGTTTTTATTACAACAACCCCGGCACATGCCGTAGAAACGATGTTGGCCCGTACCAAGGATATGATTTACCGGGCGGGGGCCGATGTGTTGGCATTAGCGGACGAGTATAACACTGCGGGGCACGCAACCCGTGCTGATTTACAATTATTAATGAACCTGCTGAAGCCTAAGTATGTTTTCCCCGTTCAGGGAGAATACCGGTTATTGGCTGAAAACGCGCGGAGTGCGGTCGAAATCGGGATTCCAGAGGATCACGTGGCAATTCTTTCTCGCGGCGATGTAGCTGAGTATGAACGCGGGAAGTTTGTGGTGGCATCATCGGTTGAAGCAGGTGACACCATGATTGATGGCAGTGGCGTTGGCGACATTGGAAACATTGTTTTGCGGGACCGGAAAGTTTTGTCGGAGGACGGAATCTTTATTGCGGTGGTTACAATTGATCAAAAACACCGGCAAATCATTGATTCTCCTCAGATTACGTCACGGGGATTCGTTTATGTTAAGGCAAGCAAAGAGTTGATTAATAAGAGCGTTGCGCTTGTTCGGCAGGTTGTTCAAGCTAACTTAGATAATAAGAACCTTGATTGGAGTCACCTTAAACAGGATATTCGTGAAAAATTAGGGCATTATCTTTACGAGCAGACCCACCGTCATCCGGTGATTTTACCGGTTATTATGGAGATCAACCAGCACCACGGACGGCGTCGGCGGAAAGATTCCCGTTCAGAGAAGGAAAATTAACAAAGCAATTAGCAGGTTAGCTAGGCCATGATGTGAAAAAATGACAACGGCTATCCTGTTTTTTTATGGGGGGATTACTAATGTCAGTGGATGACATGAAGGCGGGAATTCAAGCGCTAACCGAAGGGCGGTACCGAAAGGCGGTAGAACTGTTAACGGCTTGTTATCAAAAAAATGCTACTTTTCGGGTGAATTATCTTCTGACACAGGCACTCGCTAAAGCGGGCGATTATGTGGCAGCCTATGCAACTGCTAAGGATTATCCGCAGGAATATTTAGAAAATGACGATTACTTTGTTCAGTACATTGAGTGTGGTTGCCGGGCAGGGGCGGTGCTTGAAATTGCAATGTTGCTTACGGGAATTAGCCGATATTTGTCTGTTACCGAAAAAGAACGGTTTCGCGGCGTAATTGAGCAGGCGACGGTGCAGTATTGGAAGGACCAATCTGGGACGGTGACCCAGGTAATGAATCAATTAGCTCACTGTGGCGGAGAAGAGGTGCTAACCCAACGGCAACGGGTCAAGGCGTCCGCCGCGCTTGTTCCCCAACAGTTCGTGGAGGCTAGCCGGCTTCCGTTAATTGATCCGGCGGTTCATCCGCTTGTGCGGGCAACCTTAATGGATGATTTACGGCGGTTAGCTGTTTCTCATCCAGTGATGATGCAACCGTTAATGGGTCCCCCTCAGGAAGTTGTTCCTGAGGAGCTTAAAGCACTTGACGATATATCAGTTGTCCGCCATTATCGGAAAGAAATCGTTGGGTGTAGGAGTGAAGAACCACTCGCTCTTCGGTTACAACGGTATGCCGAGGTGCGGTTGAAGCTAATGGTTTTATATCCCTTTCAGGATGATGTAATTGACGACGTAGAACGGTGGCAATTAATTCTCCTGAATCAGCAGGACAAACTTTCAGCGTTAGAACAGGAGAAGGCCCACCTCTTGGAAAAAAACATTCAACAGTGGCGGGTATAGAAAATTCGTGAGTAAGTATTTACAAATAAAGGATGCCTCTATATAATCAACTACGGAATTCTTCTTGCGGAGGAGTGGGGCGGAGTTTTCGTTGCATTCTAAGTAGGAAGTAGTATAATAAATACTAAAGTAATTATCGGCTTTTGCGCGGGTAATTCTTGTAAAATTACAGGAGGTTCGTATAATGGCTAAAGAACATTACGAAAGAACAAAACCCCATGTAAACATCGGTACGATTGGCCACGTTGACCATGGGAAGACGACTTTGACGGCTGCAATCACGAAGGTACTGTCAGAAAAGGGTCTGGCTCAGGCTGAAGACTACGCTGACATCGATGCAGCTCCTGAAGAAAAGGAACGTGGTATCACGATCAACACCGCCCACGTTGAATACGAGACGGAAAAGCGGCACTACGCCCACATCGATGCCCCAGGGCACGCTGACTACGTTAAGAACATGATCACTGGTGCCGCTCAGATGGATGGCGCCATCCTGGTTGTTGCTGCTACTGATGGTCCAATGCCGCAGACGCGTGAACACATCCTGCTTGCTCGTCAGGTTGGTGTTGAATACATCGTTGTTTACCTCAACAAGACTGACTTAGTCGACGACGACGAACTGTTAGACTTAGTTGAAATGGAAGTTCGTGACCTTCTTAGCGAATATGACTTCCCTGGTGACGACATTCCGGTTATCCGTGGTTCAGCTCTGAAGGCCCTTGAGGGTGACGAGAAGGAACAGGAAACGATCATGAAGTTAATGGATACCATTGACGAGTACATTCCAACACCGGAACGTCCAACGGACAAGCCATTCTTAATGCCTGTTGAAGATGTCTTCACGATTACTGGTCGTGGGACGGTTGCTTCAGGTCGTATCGACCGTGGGACCGTTAAGGTCGGTGACGAAGTTGAAATCATCGGTTTAACGGACAAGGTTCTTAAGACGACGATTACGGGTGTTGAAATGTTCCGGAAGACCCTTGATGTTGGGGAAGCCGGAGACAACATTGGTGCCCTTCTTCGTGGGATTGACCACGACCAGGTTGAACGTGGACAGGTGCTTGCAGCTCCTGGTTCAATCCAGACACACACCAAGTTCAAGGGTGAAGTTTACGTGCTGACGAAGGAAGAAGGAGGTCGGCACACGCCGTTCTTCTCAAACTACCGTCCTCAGTTCTACTTCCACACGACGGACGTTACGGGTGTTATCGAACTGCCAGAAGGCGTAGAAATGGTTATGCCTGGTGATAACGTTACGTTCAGTGTTGAACTGATCAAGCCTGTTGCCCTTGAAAAGGGAACGAAGTTTACGGTTCGTGAAGGTGGCCGGACTGTTGGTGCCGGTGTGGTTTCAGAAATCGTTGAATAATATTGGCTTAACGGCTATGAAAAGGGGTTGTGACTACGGTCACGACCTCTTTTTTATTGTAGGAATCATTTACTTTTTTTCGTGGGTACGGTAAACTGATTAAGTATGCAAGTAGCTTATTATTTGCGAATTAATTGCTCGGAGGTAGGACAATGTCTGTTAAATGGGAAAAAGAAGACGGTACAAATAACGGGAAGTTAACTTTCGAAATTGCACCGGGAAAAATTAAGGAAGGGTTGGACATCGCGTTCAATCGTGTAAAGAAGAATCTGAATGTGCCAGGTTTCCGGAAGGGCCGGGTGCCGCGGCAGATCTTTAACCGGATGTACGGTGAAGAAGCACTTTACCAGGATGCGCTCAATGCTTTACTTCCAAATGCATATGCTGATGCTGTCCAGGAAGCCGGAATTAAGCCGGTTGCTCAGCCAGAAGTAAACATTGAATCAATGGAAAAGGACGCAGCGTGGGTTCTGAGCGCTAAGGTGACCGTTGAACCAGAGGTTGAACTTGGCCAGTACAAGAACCTGGAAGTTACCCCGCACCCAACCCGTGTTCTTAAAGCAGATGTTGAAGCCGAATTAGAGCGGCGGCGTCAACAGCAAGCGGAGCTCGTTTTAAAGGAAGACCAGCCTGCTGAAAAGGGTGACACCGTTGTGATTGATTTTGACGGTAAGGTTGACGGCGAATCGTTTGAAGGCGGCAAGGCAGACAACTACTCCCTTGAATTAGGTTCAAACACCTTTATCCCTGGCTTTGAAGACCAGTTAATTGGTCACAAGGCCGGCGACAAGGTTGAAGTTAAGGTAACGTTCCCGGACGATTACCAGGCTAAGGATCTCCAAGGCAAGGACGCCGTCTTTGAAACGGAAATCCACGAAGTTAAGGAGAAGGAATTACCAGAACTTGACGATGAGTTTGCCAAGGACGTTGATGAAGACGTTGATTCTCTTGAAGAATTAAAGGCAAAGATCAAGGACGAGCTCAAGGAGCAGAAGGTTCAGGCTGCCCGGGAAGCTATCCAGGACGAAGCAATTGATGAAGCAGTTGCAAACGCCAAAATTGGTGACATCCCAGAACAGATGATTGAGGATGACGTTCAGCGGCAAATGGACCAGTACTTCGCTGGAATGCAGCAGCAGGGTGTTACTCCGGACATGTACTTCAAGCTGACGGGCACTTCCGAAGAAGAAATGCGCAAGAACCTGCGGGAAGGTGCCGAAAAGCGGGTTAAGACCAACCTTGTTCTGGAAGCAATCGTTGCTGAAGAAAAGATTGATCCGTCAGAAGACGAAATCAATGATGAGTTGAAGAGCCTTGCAGATCAGTACGACATGGACGTTAAGGCCGTTCGTTCTGCGCTTTCAGATGACATGTTAAAGCATGATATTGCCATCCGGAAGGTTGTTGATGAAATCACGGACTCTGCTAAGCAGACTAAGAAGGAATCAAAGGACGACAAGAAGTCAAAGTAACCCTTTACGAGGAGCTTTGACGGTTGACCCCGTAGAGGAATTAAGCCTTTACGGGGTTTTGTGTATGAACGAAGAAATCAGTGAATGATGGGTTGTTCGGATAGCACCTAAAAGCCTTTTTTGCTAGAATAAAGGGGAAGTTTAACCAGGGGAGAGGTTTGTTGATGCAAGAAGATAAGGAGAATACAAAGACAGTTGCGACCTGTTCTTTCTGTGGTAAGACCGAAGATCAGGTTGAAAGCATGATCTCTGGCCCGGGGGTTTTCATTTGTAATGAATGCGTTGCGCTTGCACAGGCAATTATTACGGATGAGCGAAAGGCCCAGACGAAGGAAGAGTTAGGGCGGATTCCAACGCCCCGGGAGATCGTTGCTTTCCTTGATCAGTACGTCATTGGTCAAACTGAAACGAAAAAGACCCTTGCAGTTGCTGTTTATAATCACTATAAGCGGATTAATGCGGCTCTGGATGCTGATGATAATGACACTGAACTCCAGAAGAGTAATATTTGTTTAGTAGGACCAACGGGTTCAGGAAAAACCTTTATGGCTCAAAACTTAGCGCGAATGTTAAACGTTCCGTTTGCAATTGCTGATGCAACGACTCTAACTGAGGCGGGGTATGTTGGGGAAGACGTTGAAAATATTCTACTGAAGCTTCTCCAGAACGCCGATTACGACGTTGAGCGCGCCCAACACGGGATTATTTACATTGACGAAATTGATAAGATTGCGAAGAAGAGCGAGAACGTTTCGATTACGCGGGATGTATCGGGTGAAGGGGTCCAACAGGCTCTGTTAAAAATTCTGGAAGGAACCATCGCTAACGTTCCGCCGCAGGGAGGCCGGAAACACCCGCAGCAGGAATTTATCCAGGTAGATACAACCAACATCCTCTTTATTGTTGGGGGGGCGTTTGATGGCATTGAAACAATTGTCAAAAACCGGCTAGGAGATAAGACAATTGGGTTTGGAACGGACTCTAAGAATCAGCTGGATGATTCCAAGAGCATTATGCAGCAGGTGATTCCGGAGGATCTCCTGAAATTTGGGTTGATTCCTGAATTTATTGGGCGGTTGCCAATTTTAACGGCCCTTGAAAAGTTAACGCAGGATGACTTAGTGCGGATCCTTAAGGAGCCAAAGAATGCGCTAGTCAAGCAGTACCAACGGTTGCTTGAACTTGACGGGGTTAAGTTGAAGTTTGATGATGACGCATTGCAGGAGATGGCCCACCAGGCAATTGAGCGGAACACCGGTGCCCGGGGATTACGGTCAATCATTGAAGCGACGATGCGGGACGTGATGTACGATATTCCAAGCCATGATGACATTACGCAGGTTACAATTACGCGGGACACTGTGCTTGGTAAAAAAGGCCCCGCAATTAAGCGGAAGAAAGAAAAAACAACAAGTAAAACCACAACGAAGGACTAGGAGGCCGTTTTAATGGATAAACCACAAATTGGTGTTGTAGGAATGGCAGTGATGGGGAAGAACCTCGCGCTTAACATTGAAGATAAGGGGTACACCGTTGCCGTATATGATTGGGACTCAAATTACACAAAGAAGGCAATGGCGGATCATCCGGATAAACGATTTGTTCCAAGTTACTCAATCGAGGATTTTGTTAACTCACTCGAACGGCCGCGCAAGATTTTGATGATGGTTAAGGCGGGTGCGCCAACGGATTCCACCATCCATAACCTGTTACCTTACCTGGATAAGGGGGACATTTTAATTGATGGGGGGAACACCTTCTTTAAGGATACGATCCGGCGGAACAAGGAACTGGATAATTCTGGCATCAATTTTATCGGAATGGGAACTTCTGGTGGCCAAAAGGGCGCCCTTCATGGCCCTTCCCTGATGCCTGGTGGGCAGCGGGAAGCCTACGACTTGGTTGCGCCAATTCTTAAGCAGATTGCTGCTAAGGCGGATGATGGTGAACCATGTGTTACGTATATTGGACCTAACGGGGCAGGGCACTACGTTAAGATGGTGCACAACGGAATTGAGTACGGCGATATGGAATTAATCGCTGAAAGCTACAATATCATGCGGAACCTGTTAGGGATGAGTGTTGCGGAAATTGCTGACGTCTTTAATGACTGGCGGGACTCAGAGCTTAATAGTTATCTGATTGATATTACGGCAAAGATTTTGATTTGTCCGGATGACTTAGATACTGGCAAGCCGGTGATTGACGTTATCTTAGACCGAGCAGGAAACAAGGGAACCGGCAAGTGGAGTTCCCAGAGTGCGCTGGAATTAGGGGTACCGCAGTCCTTAATCACTGAATCAGTTTACGCCCGGTACATTTCTGCAATGAAGGACGAACGGGTAACGGCAAGCAAGCAGCTTGCGGCTCCAGCCAAGTTTGATGTGAGTGGCCTAGATAAGAAGCAGGTCATTGATCAGTTGCGGCAGGCGCTCTACTTCAGCAAGATTATGAGTTACGCGCAGGGCTTTGAACAAATTCGGGTTGCTTCGGAGCACTATGACTGGAACATTAATTACGGCAATTTAGCGAAGATTTGGCGGAACGGTTGCATTATTCGGGCTCAGTTCCTCCAGAAGATTACCGATGCGTTTGCCCGCGATGCTCAGTTGAAAAACCTGTTGCTTGATCCGTACTTTACGAAGATCGCTGCTGATTACCAGCAGGCAGCCCGGAAGATTGCGACACTGGCTGTTCAAGCGGGAGTGCCGTGTCCGGGATACACAGCTGCAATTACGTACTATGACCAGTACCGGTCAGCAGTTCTCCCGGCCAACATGATTCAGGCGCAACGGGACTACTTCGGGGCACACACGTACGAGCGGAACGATCGGGAAGGGACGTTCCATTACAAGTGGTACCACGAAGAGTAATGGTATTTTCTTAGACTAATACAGGATCCTCCGCTTTGTTATCTCATCTGTCTTATAGGAGATAGCGGGCGGGGGATTTGCTTATTAATGATGTTATGAATTTACTAATAACAATGGTAAAATAGGCGATGACAATGGATAATACGGGTTCATTGGAACCTAATAGGAGTGATAGAATGAGCCGGATTTTAATTATTGAGGATGAAAAAAACCTTGCCCGGTTTGTTGAACTGGAACTACAACATGAAGGTTATGAAACGGCCGCATGTAAGAACGGGCGGGAAGGACTGGAGATGGCCCTAAATGAGGACTGGGACGCTATTTTACTTGACTTAATGCTCCCAGAATTAAACGGATTGGAAGTCTGCCGGCGGATTCGCCAGGTAAAGACGACCCCGATTATTATGATGACGGCCCGGGATTCAGTCATTGACCGCGTTTCAGGGTTGGACCATGGTGCGGATGACTACATTGTCAAGCCGTTTGCGATTGAAGAGCTGTTAGCACGGTTGCGGGCGGTTCTTCGGCGGGTCAAGCTGGAAAGTGCTCAAAACGAAAACCAGCAGACGTTAGTTAAGTTTAAGGACCTCACGATTGAAAAGGAGAACCGAATTGTACGGCGCGGGGATGAGGTCATCGAATTAACTAAGCGGGAATACGAACTGCTGCTCGTTTTGATGGAAAACGTCAACGTTGTTCTGGCACGGGATGTACTCCTACGGAAGGTATGGGGCTACGAAAGTCAGATTGAAACGAACGTTGTCGATGTTTATATTCGGTATCTCCGCAATAAGATTGACCGCCCGGGAGAGGATAGCTATATTCAGACTGTTCGGGGAACCGGATACGTAATGCGGTCGTAATGATGGCACACGTTGAAAATCAGCAAACCCCGCAACGGCGCTTTATATCGATCAAGGCGAAGTGGGCGGTCGGAACCGGGCTCGGTGTACTGGTGATTTTTGCCGTCTTTGCCCTGCTCCTCTTCCAAAGCTTCTCGAGTTTACTGCTGCGGGAACAGCGCCAAGAAACGCAGGCCGTAATGCAGACGGTCACCAGTCGGCTAGACACAACCACTGAAATGACACCAGCAGCTGTGCGGACGGCTCTTGGGCGCCAACACCAAACGGGCAATTATCGTCATGATGTGTACTCAACCCTTGCCCAGCGGAATCTTTGTGCGACGGTGTACGCGCCAACGGGACGGCAATTGTTTACAACGCATAAACCGGCAGTATCGTTTTACAAGCAGGCTCCCGAAGAACGGGTTAGCATGATTCGACACCATACTGTATTGACGTTAAAACGGTCCATTCGGGGAAAGGACGGTCGGTTACGGGGATACGTGCAGGTTGAACGGCAGTTACAGGCGTATGATCAAACGCGCATTCGGCTAGCAATTACGTTTTTAATCTTAGGGGTGACCGCTGCGTTTGCGAGTGCCTTATTGGCTTACGGACTAGCGGCGTGGTTTATTCGCCCCATCGATGCGATTAATACGACAATTGGTAAGATTAACGCTGATGATGAGGGCCAGGCTTTGGCCAACGTTCGCGTTCCGGTAATGCCAGCAAATGATGAACTCACGGAGCTTGCCGTGCTGTTTAATGATATGTTGAACAGGATGAACCGGTACGTTGAACAGCAGCAACAGTTCGTTGAGGATGTTTCCCATGAGCTCCGAACACCGGTAGCCATTATTCAAGGCCACTTGGACATGTTAAACAGGTGGGGGAAAGACGACCCTGAGATTCTAACGGAGTCAATTAGCGCGTCGTTACAGGAAATCAACCGGATGAAGAGCCTCGTCCAGGAGATGCTTGATCTAACCCGGGCTGAACAGATTGAGGTTCACTTTGGGGATGAGCTAACGGACGTCCGGGAAGTTGGAATTCAAACGTTTAATAACATTCAAATGATTCACTCGGACTTTGATTTCGTGCTGGACAACGAGCTAACCGGGCCAACAATGGTTAACATTTACCGGAATCATTTTGAACAGATTTTAATCATCTTACTGGATAACGCCGTGAAGTACTCCCAAAAGCGCAAGGAAGTTCATGTTTCCATGGACCGAGACGAACGAAGTGTGCAGGTTGTTGTTCAGGATTTTGGGGAAGGAATTGCTCCCGAAAACATTAAAAAGATATTTAACCGGTTTTACCGGGTGGATAAGGCGCGGAGTCGCGATAAGGGCGGTAACGGGCTTGGCTTGGCAATTGCTCAGCGGCTTGTTGAGGGGTATCACGGCGAAATTACCGTTGAAAGTGCTCCAGGCCATGGTTCTCTTTTTCGGATAACCCTGCCCCTTGCTAAACCGAATAACGGGTAACTAATGGTGAAGATGAGAAACCAGTTTAGTTCTTATCTCCATCGAGTAATCTGCCCCTAACTAAATAACCGTGATGGAAGTTAATCACTTCCACCACGGTTATTTTGCGTCTTGTTAAACTATTCTTTTCGGTGTTGTTTGCCGGCATTCCGTTCGCGGTTTGACAGCTGGTGTGGTTGGTTTGCCGTGGCATTCTTCCGGGGTTCATTTTCCCTTGATGGTTGCCGGTGCTGTTTTCCCGCATTCCGTTCCCGGTTACTTGGACCAGTCGGCTGTTGTTCGTGTTCAGCCGGTTCTTCCTTAGGCAGGGTGATTGGTTCTGGAGGAACCACTTCGAACTCGGCTGCGAGTCGTTTTTCAATTCGGGGCCGCATTAAAACGATGATTAGTGTTTGCAGGCAGGCAAAAATTCCTCCCACAAAGAAGTACAGGCCTAATCCCGCCGGTGAAATGTAGGTCATGAAACCAATCATTATTGGGGAATAAAGCATCATGGCGCTCATCATTTTCTTTTGTTCCTTTGGGACGCCGATCGTTGCGAGCCATCCTTGAAGGGCGTAAATCAGAAACGACAGCATCACAAGCCAGAAGCACCGGTGTCCCAGGTTGACCCCCATAAAGGTTGACCGGGATAGCTCGGGCGAGTACTGGATGGCGGCGTATAGGGCGGCGAAAATCGGCAACTGAATCAACAGTGGCAGGCAGCCCATCCCACCCGTCATCGAAATATCATTCCGCTTGTATAGTTGCATTAATTGCTGACTAAGAGCCATCTGTTCATCCTGGGATGAAACGTGCTGCATCTTTTCCTGAATTTGCTGCATGTATGGCTGAATTGCCTGCATTTTAACCTGCTGCACGGTTGCTTTTTTCGACTGTTGCACCATAATTGGCATCAAAATAAGCCGAACGGCAAACGTGATTAAAATAATGGACCACCCGTAGCTTCCTCCTAGGAGGTGGGCCAACCAATTCAGAAGGTGTTGGGTTGGAACTGCAAGGTGGGTATACGTCCAGCCCACCGGGTGCCCGTGTGCGTCCCGGCGAACACAGCCACCTAGAAGAAGCGCAATACTACTGATTGTCGCTACGGCTAGCAACTTTTTTTTGTGTTTCATACGATTAAAATTATCCTTTCGTGGGTTAATTAATACCGCCTAATACTGTACTCCGAATAAGGCGTGGTTTTCAACCAGGCTAATAGTACGTTACCCGGAAATCATTATAGGAAGCAGGGGCAATTTTTTTGCTTGTTAGGTGCGTAACGTGTCCTGCGGGAGTCGGGCATGCCCGCACTTTTTCAATGAACTGGTGGACGGTTTGCGCGTCCCCCTGTGCAATGATGTCAACCGTTCCGTCTGGAAGGTTGCAAACGGTCCCCGTAATTCCGAGTTCATCGGCAAGGGCCTTAGTACTGTACCGGAACCCGACTCCCTGAACAAGACCACTGACGTTAAGATGAACAGCTTCTTCCATAATAAATTTGTCCTTTCGTTGTCAGATTACCCTCATTATACCGTAGTTTACAGTAGGGGTTATTTATAGGTTAGGAATTAATTTGTGCTATGATTATTGACAGCATGAGTTTCGGGAGGGTTCAGAGATGAAGATTGGTATTGATCGAATTGCGTTTGCGACGAGTAATCAGTTCGTTGATATGGCGGAGTTAGCTCACGCACGGCACGAGGATCCTAATAAGTATTTAATCGGGATTGGGCAAAAGAAAATGGCTGTTATTCCCCCAACACAGGATATTGTAACGTTAGCAGCCAGTGCAGCTAAAAAGGTGTTAGGCCCCGAAGAGCGGGACCATTTAGGAATGATCATGTTTGCAACGGAATCAGCAGTCGATAATTCGAAGTCAGCGGCGGCACCATTAATTCGCCTTCTTGACCTTGATCCGCATGTCCGCGTTGCTGAATTAAAGCAGGCATGTTATACGGGAACAGCTGGATTACAGTTAGCAAAGGGGCAGATCGCCCTTCATCCAGAGCAGGTTGTGTTAGTCATTGCTGCAGACATTGCCCGGTACGGTTTGGATACTCCAGGAGAACCAACTCAAGGGGGCGGTGCAGTCGCAATGACTGTCCGGGTAAATCCCCGGATTTTAGCCCTTGAGGATGATGCTGCTGTGGTTACAAAGGATATTATGGACTTTTGGCGGCCGTTTGGGTGTGACGCTGCGTTTGTAGACGGCAAATATTCGACCGAAGTTTATTTAGACTTCTTGGCCGACACGTTTGCGCACTATCAGAAAATGAATGGCCGGACCCTGGACGATTTTGCCGCGTTACTATTCCACCTTCCGTTTACCAAACTGGGATTAAAGGGATTACGTCAGCTAATTGCCGATGCTGATCCAAAGGTTGGCGCCCGGCTGGCCCAACAATTTGAAGCCGCCCGGGAGTACGGAAGCCAGGTTGGTAATCTGTATACTGGTTCATTATACTTAAGCTTAATTTCATTATTGGAAAATAGTACAACGCTGCGGGCGGGCGACCGCATTGGGTTGTACAGCTATGGCTCTGGGGCAGAAGGTGAATTTTATTCTGGAATTCTTCAGCCGGGATTTGCCGCCCAGTTTACAACTAAACCAACGGGGCAGGCGCTTGCTAGTCGGAAACAGGTTAGTGTTCCGGAATATGAAAAATTATATGATGCTGCCGTTCATGGCCCGGCAGAGTGTGTCCTTAATGCGGATGATGATCCGGCTGACTTTGTCTTTACTGGTGTTCATAATCACATTCGACAATATGAACACCGGGAAAATTAAGGTTTTTGAGAAATGACGGGTTTGATAACGGCGTTAGATCTTGTAAAATAAAGATTGTAGTAACTTTGAGAAATCAAAGGTTTAAAGGAGAAGTTCGATGAGTAATGCGGACATCAACTCAACGGAAACGCAACCGTTAGTAAATAAAGTAACAAGCAAAATTGACTTTTTACAGCAACTCCAACAGGCAATTGAAGCGCATGACGACCGGCAGGTGTATGCGCTGATTGACCAGCAACGGTATGACCACGAAATCCAGAAGAAGGATGACGAGGGGCAACCGGATAATACGACGTTAATCAGCGACGTATTTCCCGAATTAAGCTCTTTCCTAAGTACCAGACTGGTTGAATATTTACACAAGGTTTACCCGTTCTTCTATTTTGAAGAGGCCCCGGAAGGACAGTACCAATTCTACTTTGGTAACTGGTGGGGGCGGCGCTTATTTGGAACGCTTGACGTGCTTAACGTTAAGCTGGTTTTCAATGATGAAGAATATGAAAAGGTAGCCACGGCTTTTGCCCTTGAGGCGGAGCATAAACGCTATAATAGCGACCAAATTGATGATCTTTCCCAGGAAAACGACCGCTTACAACAGCTGATTGACGAGCAAGATAAGCGTGATCAGCGGAAGGCTGAAATTCGGACACAGATTCGGCAGCTTTCGCAGGAGAAGGGCATGTTTTTTGGCGGAGCTAAGCAACGCGATGAAAAACAGCAACTGAATGCGGAGTTATCGCACCTAACCGCATTGGATGAAGAAGCTGATAATGCTTATGACAAGATTAAGCAGAATAATGAGAAAGTGTTGGCGTTATCAAAAGAGGATACACTAATCGGCTACGAAAAGCAGAGTATTGTTGATCAGTTTGGGAGCTTCAAGAGTTTTGAACAGCGGAATAATTCGCTGTACCGGGACTACATTGCTCAGTTAATTGCGGCTCAGGACTAGGGTGTAGGTGATCAAAATGAGTGACGAACAGGAAAAACGGGTAACTAATCCGCGCGAACAGGGCGATGAACTCAGTACAACTGGGCGGCTGATGAATTATAATGAGCAGCTCAAGCGGGAACTGAATAAGGGATTAGATTTTACCCGGCAGTTGGATCAGTTAATTACAACCACGGATCCGCATGAATTACTTGCGGCTGCTGATAAGTTGACAGCATTTCAGTTGAATTCAGCCTACCTTGTCTATCCTCAGCAGTTTAGCAAGGCTGACTACTACTTAATTTTTCTTAATCGGTTACTGCAACAGCACCAGAATGAGACCGTTACGCTTCGGGCTGACGAGGATGCTGATGAGCTTTACCATGAATTCC
This sequence comes from Candidatus Ligilactobacillus avistercoris, assembly GCA_019119415.1. Taxonomy (GTDB): domain Bacteria; phylum Bacillota; class Bacilli; order Lactobacillales; family Lactobacillaceae; genus Ligilactobacillus; species Ligilactobacillus hohenheimensis. The sequence goes on from DWXB01000014.1 coordinate 99,609, forward strand.
CTGAAATTACGGCGGATGGGCACTTTGCATTTACCTTTGCTGATGAAGCTGAGCAGGGGGCGTATTACACTGAACGCACGACAGGGAACGCCTTGTTTTACTTAAACTTCCAAGAAAAAGTGATGCGAATTAATAGTCATGCCGTAACGAATCTGATGGTTTTAGACTATACCAAGCGTTATCACTTCGAGGTTATTCACCGGTTTGAAAAGTACCTGTTAGCGGTTGGCCAGTACCTTCAGCAGGACTTTGACTTTGATGTTGATTTCAGCGTTCTTGACCCGGCAAACGGCCATTTCCATCCCTTCCGTCAGGTCGGACGGCCGGAACAGGCGCTTGATAAGCTCTTCATCTTAGCTTCAAATGCAGGCCGAATGCTAACGACCAGCGGAGCAAACGATGCCGTTTTGGACTTAGGAATGGGAACGAGCGTCCAGATTACCGCCGACCCTAATAGAGAGGCCGCCCAGTGGGGGTTAATTGTCACGGATGATCAACAGCAGGTTTCGTGGTTCGACTTGCTTTTTAAGTACGAGTTTTTACGGGACTGGTACATGGAGAACATTGAAACCCTTGAAATTGCAGCGGATTCTTGTTATTTCGGCGATTAGGAGTGGTTTAGGTGGATATTGCACGGATGGCGCGGTTAGCGTACCAAAGTGAGGACCGGTCTATTCTTCCGGTCAAACACCCTTCAGAAAGTGAACGGTGGGCGAGTGGAATGGTTGCGCTAAACGTTGCGTTAGCAGACCTCATGCCGCTAGTGCGCCAACAAGAAGAATTAGCGGATCAACTGGTGGCTGCCTATTGCGAAGCGTTACGGGCTTTTCTAGCAGTTGCTAATGATAAGCAGTGGACGTCATTTTTGTTTATTGACGAGCAACAGTTAGCGGCTTTTCAGGGAAAGTGGACAAATGATTCGGATAACGCAGTGTACTTGATTATGCAACAGCAGCTTAATAAAAGTTATTTTGAACACCGTCATCAACCGTTTGTACGGGCGTGGCACGTTTTCTTAAAGTTTGGTTTTTCCCGCTTGCGGCTTGATCCGGTAACGGTTGAAATGAAGTACGTGACGATGTTTGGTTAATTGACACTACCGGGAATGATTAAGTATAATGTTCCGGTAGTTTTATGGTTCGGTAGCTCAGCTGGATAGAGCATCCGCCTTCTAAGCGGGTTGTCGTGGGTTCGAGTCCCACCCGAATCATTTAGCCGTATAGTTAGAGCTATCAATCTGTGAGGTGAACTGCGATGTTTTTAACAACTGGTGGAATTAACAATGCATACGCAATTAAGGGAATTGTGAATGCAACCGTTAAACGAACGCTTACCGCAGAAGAAATTGATGCGGTGGACCAGTACGACGAGCTATATACCGAAGTTAAGTCCAAGTTAATTGAACGGGCGGTTACCAAGGAAGGTGACGGCGTCATCAATGTTCGCTTTGAACCCCAGATTGTGCGCGTATCAGTGGGGCCAAAGTACATGATGTTACACGGTTACGGAACGGTTATCAAATTGGTGCGCAATAAATAGTTGAATAGGGCAAACGGAGGCTGTCACGGAAGGTGAAGCCTCCGTTATTACTAATTGAAAACCTGATAGTAAAAGCGGTTCATAAAATCATTCTAGGTTTTATGAACCGCTTATTAACTAGTTTTTTTCTAATTATTAGTGTGATGGTGCGGGCCGTATTCCCCGGTAAAGCATCATCCCTGCAGTGTAGATTAAAATGCCAATAACTAACCAGGTTAACAGCCGGGTATTTAAATTCTTGAAGAGGGTAACGGCGATGATTACCCCGGGGATTGCGCCAAGGGCAATCCAGAAAGAGGCCTTTCGGTCGTAGTCTTCGTTCTTGATAAACTCCCGGCTAGCGACCGGTTGAAGCAGGGCACAGGACGTCATCATAATTGGGAAGGCACACGCCGGTGTCAGCCCAAGGAGGTAGGTCAGGGCCATGCACGGAGCGTATAAGCCAATTCCCGCAGTCATTAACGCTCCCAGAATAAAGTTTCCGCCGATGCCCAGTAAGAGACGCCCCCCAGTCAATCCGGTAGCGGTGTTTCCTTGACCAAGCGTTGCCATCACACCAGTAATTTGGAGTGTCATTAGGCCTGCAGTTGCTAACAGCGCAATTCCCATAATAATCCGGATGTGCCGTTCGTTAAAGCGGGCGATTATCCGGGAACCAATTGACGCACCAATCACGGCGGCGAGCACCATGCTAATTAAGGTTAGTCCATCGACCTTGATGGTTTTAGCGAAAAGGGTCGCTTCCAATAAAACGGCAGCCGTACAACTAACGTTTAATGTTCCAGGAAGAAGCCGGTCATTTTTGAGAGAACGCGTCATCTTTAACCCCAGCGTTGCGACTGCAAAGCTACCAATCCCGAGAGAATCTAAAAAATTGGCGATAAAACCGATTCCCGCCGTAACCCATTTGCCGGGTTGGTTGACGCTGTGCCAGTGGTGGCGGATATCAGCGAGAAAAAGCGTCCAGAAATAGATACATCCCAGGACAAGAAACGTTCCAATGATAAGTGCCATAATAATCAATTACTCCCTTAAATTTGCCGGTGCTGGTGAAGGTCAGCGGCTTCTTGTGAGGACAGAGTCCCGAGGTCGACCAGCTGCTGCTCAATTTGGTCAAGTAACAGGTTGCGGTCTGCGGGGCGTTCAACAAAATCATACTGGTCACCGTCGATTACCATCATTGCACTCCGGTTATAATTCTTTTCCCAGTCTGCATAGTATTGCAGGAGGGTGTGGTAGTACTCAACGAGGGACGGATCCGTACTGATTTGCTCGTAATCCCGACCCCGTTTTTCAATCCGGTGAATCATGGTATCGTATGAAACCCGGATATAAATTAGTAGATCATGCGTATTAGTGGGTTTCATAGCATCAAGCTCGGCCAACATGTTGTGCAGGAGTTCTTCGTACACTGAGAACTCAAGGTGCGTTGCGTTTCCCATATCCGTATTCATTTTCATGAACATTTCGTCTTCAAGAATCGACCGGTCAAGGATATTATTTCGCCCCTGGATTGCCTTTTTTATCATTGCAAATCGGCGATTGATAAAAAAGGTTTGAAGTAGGTATGTGTACGGGTTCGATGCATTTGGATTGCCATTTGCCCGCGCCTTAGCGGCCTGTTCATTTCCCTTATAAAAGAGGGGGAGGACGGGGTTGTCCGCAACGGGCTCAAAGAACGGGGTTGTGTGTAATTCATCGGCGAGAATGCGGGTGAGGGATGATTTCCCCGACCCAATTACGCCAGCAAGGGTGATCATAAGGTACCTCCCAAATTAACTAGTATTCCTAATTAATTCTACTGGTCGGTTAATAAAGTTGCAATGCGGGGGTGAAAAGAATTAGTGCTTATGAATCATTTCCACAAAAAATTCACAATTTGCGGCAAAAATAATATTGGGCGAAATGGACGGACTGTTGTATGCTCATAACATAGCTGTTTCTTAGCGAGTGCCAGTAATGGTATTAAATCCCATTGGAGGTGGCGAAAATAATTAATAGTACAAAACGCCGGGAAATCCTGGACGAATATTTTAAACGGGTAGCAATCTTTACCCCGACCGAACAGTCGTTTCTTTTTTACAGTCCTGAGGTTCAGGTTATTGAATACGGACGACGTGAAATTATTTGTCATGAACATCCCCAACACCATAACCTATACTATATTGCTCGGGGAATTGTCGGGATGGCAACGACTGACATTGCAGGCAACCGGCTGACCACCCTTTTGTCAGCCCACCATTATTTTCCACACGATGTTTATCAACCGAATCATTCCCATTATCCGGTTGAGGTTCAGGTATATTCACCGGTCGTTCAGGTGATTGTTTTTCCCCAGAAGATTGTGAGGGTTCTTCTTGAAAATAGTTCTGCTTTTCAGCGCGAATTGGCGCGGGACTTGTACCATCAATTTCGGATGTTTCGGCAACTGGTAGAATACGAGGAAAGCCCCGTGGTTCGGCTTCGGGTCCGAAAAGTGTTGCAGTATTTAGGAAAGCACCTAGGCCAGAATTCCGATGGAAGCTGTGTTTTACCAGTGACGGTAACGGGCGGGGTTTTATCCCGGTTAGCGTGTATTTCACGGGCAACATTGACGAAGAACATTAAGCTCTTAGAGGACTTACGTTTAGTTGAACGAACCAGCGATGGAATTGTATTGACCGCTCGTTTTTTAGCAATGGATGATGATGAACTTTTTCGCTAATTACCCCGAAAATTGTTATAATGTGCCTATATTTAGCGCGGGGGAGATCGTATGAAGAAGAATCAGCGGCAAGAATTGATTAGGCACCTCATTGAGCAAAATCACGTTCGAACCCAAAAGCAGCTTCTTCAATTAATGACGAAGCGGGGGGTAACCGTTACCCAGGGAACGATCTCAAACGACCTACGTGAAATGGGGGTAGTCAAGGAAAAATTGGCCGACGGAACGAGTACCTATGTTTCCGCCAAGGGACGCCAGGGGCAGCCCCGTGCGGATATAATGGATTTAATTTTAACCATTACGCAGGTCGAGTTCCTGTGCGTTATTAAAACCGCACCCCAAGATGCTGATTTATTAGGTGTTTTACTGGACGAGAGTTCATTTCCAGAGGTAATCGGCACGCTTGCTGGTTATGATACTGTTGTGGTGATTAGTCAATCGCGAACTGCCGCAACACACCTTATTCAACGCTTACAGCCGGCTAGTTAATGATGGTTGGAGGACGATGAGAATTAATGAAAAGGCAAACTGAACGGGAAAATGATGACCAGTTTGGTGCGCAATTTTGGCGATGGTTCAAGGAGAAGTGGCACCGGTTTCAATTAGGAAAGTGGCTGTTAATTGTTTTTTTAAGCTGTTTTTTGATTACGAGTGTCCGGCTTGTATATATTGCGAAAACGGCGCACGTGCGGGAATTAAAGAATGCGCTTGAGCAGAACACTGTTATTTATGATGAAAACGGGAATAAGGCGGGGACGCTCTATTCTCAGAAAGGGACGTGGGAGCCGCTTAACCGGATTTCACCGAACATGCAAAACGCCGTGTTATCAACTGAGGACCGGAATTTTTACCACGAGTACGGCTTTTCGGTTAAGGGAATCGGGCGGGCGGCCCTTTCGTATGTTAAAAACCGCTTACTCGGGCGTGATTATATCAGCGGTGGGGGAAGCACCCTTACACAGCAACTGGTAAAGAATGCCTTTTTATCGCAGGAACAGACCTTTAGCCGGAAAGCCAAGGAGCTGTTTATTTCCGTGCAGGTTGAAAACGATTATAGTAAGCGCCAAATATTTACGATGTACCTGAATAACGCCTACTTTGGAAAGGGTGTTTGGGGGGTTGAGGACGCGGCTAAGCGCTATTTTGGGGTGCATGCCCGCGACCTAACCGTTCCCCAAGCCGCGGTATTGGCGGGAATGTTGACGAATCCTAACGGGTTTAACCCGGTTGATCACCCGAAGGCTGCTTTGGCACGACGGAACCTTGTTTTACAGTTTATGTATGAAAACCATAAACTAACTGCGCGGCAGATGCGCCGGTACCAGAAAACGCCGATAATTACCCGGAATACGTTCCACTATCATTCGGGATACCGTTATCCGTATTACTTTGACGCGGTAATTAGTGAAGCCCACCGGGATTATGGTTTATCCGAACAGCAGATTATGAACCGGGGATATAAGATTTATACGAGTTTGAACCAAAACTACCAGCGGCAACTGCAACGCAATTTTGCAAACCCTGATTTGTTCCCGGTCAGCCAGAACGGGGTAAGGGCGCAGGGAGCGGCAATTGCGATGAATCCCAAAACCGGTGGGGTAACGGCGGCTGTTGGTGGCCGGCAGGGGTCCCACGTTTTCCGGGGCTATAACCGGGCAACGCAGTTATCGCGTTCACCAGCATCAACAATGAAACCCATTGCTGTTTACTTGCCGGCAATTCAGAGCGGGTATCACTATGATTCGATGATTCCTGACCGAATCGAATCGTATGGATCTAACCATTACACGCCACATAACTGGAATAATGTGTGTGTTGGGAAGTTGCCGCTGTACTCAGCCTTAGCGCAAAGTAAGAATACCAGTGCGGTATGGCTGCTCAACAGGATTGGTGTTCAGAAGGGATACGCGATGGCCAAACGGTTTGGGATTCCGGTCACTAAGCGGGACGAAAACCTCACCTTACCCCTTGGTGGTTTATCAAAGGGTGTCTCGCCGTACCAGATGGCGGCGGCATACTGTGCATTTGATAACGGTGGGGTGAAGGAGCAACCGCACTTTATTACCAAGATTGTGGATGCGGACGGCCACGTTGTTCGTCGAAAAAAACCGCTGCGGGCAAAGCGGCTGATGTCCCGTCATGATGCCAACGTAATGACCAGCATGATGATTGATACCTATAAGGTTGGTGTGGGGAAAGACGCTAAGCCTACCGGATACGAAATTGCCGGGAAGGGTGGGACGGCGCAGGCAACGACTAAGGATGCGCCCCCAATGAGTCAAAAAGATAGTTGGTACATTGGTTATACGCCAGACGTTGTACTCGCGACGTGGGTTGGTTTTGATAATGGAACGCCATTCCCAATTACTGGGATGCGTAACGGGACGAGTCTCTTTAAACAATCAATGGAGGATATTCTCCCGTACACTGCTGGTACCAAGTTTACCGTGACGGATGCGGCAACGAAGATGCAGCGGCTTGATGCCGGTAATCATGCCCAATCAACTGACAGAGCAGGTGGTTGGAGTCATTTTAAAACCCAACTCCAAAACGGGTGGGATCACGTAAAGACGCAACTTGGCAACTGGGGTAATACTGCTAAAAGCTATATTCAACGGTATATTCCGTAACGAATTGTTGATTAGGAAGGAAGAGTAAGGTCATGCAACGAAAAATTTACGATTACGCTGACGGGGATGAGGTTAATCTTTTTATGGTAATTAAGGCAGCTGATGTGCGGGTTGCTAAAAATGGGAATAAGTACATTGCGTTCACCTTCAGCGATCCGTCAGGAGACATTACGGCAAAGTACTGGGACGCTCAGCCCGATGAAATTAGTCGTTTTCAACCAGGAAAAGTTGTGCTAGTTACGGGGAAAAGGGACGTGTACCAGGGCAAACCGCAAATTAAGTTGCATCATCTTCGGCTAACCACTGCAAATGAACCCCATGATCCGGCGGCATTCATTCCTGCCGCACCGTGTTCGCAAGAGCAGCTTGAAGGGGAAATCAACCAGTACGTTAAGGCGATTACTAACCCAACCTGGCAGCGGATTGTGGAGTTTATGTTACGGCAGTTTCATGATGCCTTCTTCACCTATCCTGCGGCGAAGACAAACCATCATGCCTTTTTAGGTGGACTTGCATACCACACGGTGTCGATTTTGCGGCTTGCCGAGGCGGTTGGGGAACAGTACCCGAATGTTCGCCGTGATCTGCTTTATGCAGGGGCGATTTTACATGATTTGGGGAAAACGGTTGAACTAACCGGACCGGTTGCAACGCAGTACACGGTTGCGGGGAACCTGCTCGGGCACATTGTTTTGATTGATGAACGGATTGTTGAAACGTGTGCCGCCATCGGAATTGATCAGTATAGTGAGGACGCGCTTCTTCTACGGCACATGGTGATTGCGCACCACGGCTTATTGGAATACGGTTCTCCTGAACGTCCGGCTTTGCTTGAAGCGGAAATTCTTCACCACCTTGATGATCTGGATGCAACCATTCAGATGGTAAACGGGGCGCTTTCCCAAACAGAGCAGGGGCAGTTTAGTGCCCGCATCTTTGGCTTAGATAACCGGCGTTTTTACCGGCCGCAACAGGACGCCACCCCGGATGATAAGTAGCGGTATATGAAAAAAAGCTCTCCGGTAACACAATGTTACCGGGGAGCTTTTCTAACCAATGTTCTTAGTGGATTACTGGGGATTTTGTTGCCCACCAATGTAATTAGAAAGGATATTCTTAAGGTCTTTGTCCTTAATCTGAACGTTTCCGTTCTTGAGAACCTTCTGGGCAACCCGTTGCAGGGTGGCCTGGTTATTCATTTGTTCGTTAATAATTTGGTTGCGTAATTCCTGCTTGTGGTTCGCCATCTTTCCCTTTGCTGGGTGCTTAATGCAGTAAATTACGACGTAGCCGTAGTCCGTTTTAACCGGTTTGTCGGTGAACTTACCCGGTTTTAACTTGAAGGCGGCATCCTTAAACGTATTGTCTAACCCAGACGTTTCGTTATTAAACGGTGGTAACTTTCCACCGTCATTCTTTGTTTGATTGTCGATAGAATTCTTCTTTGCCAGTTTTGAGAAGTTAGCGTAGGTCCCGTTTTGTTTTAACTGATCGATGATGTTGTTGGCATCGCCTTCGTTTTTAACCACAATCCGGGCAACCGTAATGTTCGGTTGGTATTCCTTCCATTGTTGCCGGAGCATCTTTGGCGTAATTGTCGTGTTAGCCTTCACTGCCGCCCGAAGAAGCAGGTTAGACCGAATTTGCTGCTTGAAGGTTGCTTCCGTTAGGTTTTGCCGCTGTAAAACGGTGTCAAAGTTCTTTCCGTAGCGTTTCTGATAGGCATTGAACTCGGAGTTTACCTGTTTTTGGGTAACCTGCTTGCCGTAGTCCTTTTCAAGCACCTTGGTAAGAATCATCTGTTGAAGCACCTGTTTTCCAGCAGGGGTCTGCTTCATTTTATCATAGTACTGTTGCTCGGTAATCTTTCCGCCGGAAGTAGTTGCAACCGTCTTTGAACACGATGCAAGGCCGAGTGACATGAGGACGGCCGCTGCGCCGACCAGCCATTTCTTTTTCGTCATCCTACTATTCACATCCTAACTTGGTTAATAAGTAACGCCACTATCGTACCATAATCATTCGCTGTTGAGTATGGTTAACCCAAACGGATTGAAAAATTTGATTAATATTTAGGATTGTTTTCTGGCTGCTAATCGTTCGTCAAAGACGACGAGGAATTAAGTTGGTCCCAGGCCTGTTTTACTGCCTGCCCGTTGTTAATGACATCCTTGCCGGCAGCCAGTAATTGTTGAAAATCACGACCGATAATGCGGAGGCGAACGGCGTTTTTAGTAACTGCGCGGTTGATTTCGTTCCGGTAGTGATAGCCACCCAACAATAGGGCGCTCCAAACTAATCCGGTTGTAAGGGGATGTTTCATGGTTAATCCTCCAGGTGTGCTTTGATGTTATCAGCAATTTGCTGTAAATCAGCGTTTGTGTACTTGTCTGAATTATCCTTAAACGTCATTGCAAAATCATCATGATCGGTATACCGGGGAACAAAGTGAATGTGAGAGTGGAACACCGATTGGTAGGCTACCTCACCGTTATTGTTGACGATGTTTAATCCTTGAATGGCAGGGTTTGAAGCCTTGATTGCCCGGGCAATCAGGGGAACGTGCCGAAAGACGTCCTGGGCAAGCTGGTCGTCATATTCAAAAATATCGCGAACATGCTTCTTAGGAACAAGGAGGGTGTGTCCGGGTGTCCCCTGTGAAATGTCAAGGAATGCCTTAACCTGATTGTCTTCATAGATCGTTACACTTGGGATATCACCGTTAATAATTTGACAGAAAATGCAATCGGTCATTTTAATCGCCACCTTATTAGTTTTGTCCCCATTATACACTAGTGGCTCGGGCTGCTGTGATATAATTCAATCGACAATATTGGAAGGAGTCGGACGGTATGGTGCTTGAAGTAGACAATCTTGTAGGGGGATATTCCCGTATCCCGGTGCTTAACGGGATTAGTTTTAAGGTGGCTGCTGGTGAACTGGTAGGACTGATTGGACTGAACGGTGCCGGTAAATCGACAACCATTAAACACATTATTGGGCTCCTTCAACCACATTCGGGAACGATTAAGGTCGCAGGGACTACGGCGACGGCGGATCCAACCACGTACCACCGGCAGATTGCGTACCTTCCTGAAACGCCGGTATTGTACCCGGAATTAACGTTACGGGAACACATTGAAACAACTATCAAGGCGTATGGTCTTGATGAAAAGCAAGCATGGGAGCGGGCCCACCGGTTACTGACGATGTTCCGGTTAACTGATCGGCTTGACTGGTTGCCGGTTAATTTTTCAAAGGGAATGCGGCAAAAGGTAATGATTATTTGTGCGTTCATTACTGATGCTAAGTTACTAATCGTCGATGAACCGTTTTTGGGGCTTGATCCCGTTGCAATTCACGACTTTCTCGCGTTAATTAAGGAAAAGCAGCAGCATGGGACGGCCGTGCTGATGACAACGCACGTGTTACCGACGGCCCAGCAGGTGTGTGATCGGTTTGTCTTCATTCAAAAGGGGCACATGCAGGTAACGGGAACGCTCGCGGAAATTCAAACGCAGCTTGCGATGCCGGATGCAAGTCTAGAGGATATTTACCTGCACCTTAACCAGGAGGCGGTTCATCATGAATGAGGTATGGCACCAGCGCTTAACCGCCTACCATAAAGAATTACTGCGGTACGCCAAGTATATTTTTAACGACCACTTCATCATTGCGGTGCTTTTTTTACTGGGGGGAATCGGCTACGAATACGCCCAGCTACTCCGAACACCCGTAACCCGTCAACTTCAGTGGGGAGCGCTCCTGATTACCGTGTGTTGTGTAGTGATTACTACCAACCTCGGTCACTGGATGACGTTGATGAAACCCGCAGATTGGGTCTTCTTGCGGCCAGAAACCGTCCGGATGACCTGGTACCTGCAGACGGCATGGCGCTATAACTTGGCAGTTGGTTGGGGCGTTCCGTTAGTTGGCGGCATTATTGTTATTCCGCTGTTACACCATGTTTTGGCAATCTCCCAGGGAACTGTGCTGCTCTTTGTTATGGGATTGATCATTATGCGTGGAGTGGTAATTACTGCGGGATACTGTCAGAGTATGCGCCCTGATGAAGCCGGATGGCAAAAGCAGCTTATTTTTAGGGGCGTGCTTCCCGTAATAAGCGGCTTGGTGATGTTGGTTAGTCCGTGGCTGGCACTCGTAGTAATTTTTGCTTGGTTAGTTGGGGGCTCGGTTCTGGCGCACCACCAGGGGACGGTCCAGTGGCAGCGGAGCATTACAACCGAGCAACACCGCATGCAACGGCTCTATCGCATTATTAATCTGTTTGTGACCGTGCCAACGGTAACAGTGCGGGCTCATCGCCGGCGGTGGGCTGACGGGATGGTTCGGCTACTTGCGGGGCAGGATGCAATGCAGGGTTTAGTTGCCAGGGCGTTTGTTCGGAGTGGTGATTATTTGGGGATGTTTGTCCGGTTACTACTGGTTGGAACGGTTGGTGTACTGGTTGTCCATAACGGATGGCTGGCGGTGGCGCTTGCAGTCATTATTGATTACCTGATTATTTTTCAGTTATTCCCGCTGGAACACCACTTTGATGATGCAATCTTTGTGCGCATCACGCCGTCGTTGTGGACCCAGCGAAAAGTGGCGGTTCGGCGTGTCCTTTCCCGGTTATCATGGGCTCCCGTAATCTGTTTTACAGGAGCGGTATTGTGCGGTACGCGAAGTTTAGAATTAGCCGGATTGAGCGGGGTGTTAATTGCGGTCGAGAATTACCTGTTAAGCGCGGTGTTTCAACGGTTTCGTGGCAGAAGAAACGCTTGACATGGACATAACAAGTTTGTAGACTAATTGTGGTTATTTGACGTTGATAAGGAGCGGTGCCGGATGGACTTTGAATTGGATGACGGCTGGCAGGTCCTTCCGATTGAGGGTGACACTGGGACGGCCTACATGGGAGTTAAACAGGACCAGCGGATTTTCTTGAAACGGAATCCGTCACCGTTTCTTGCGGCTCTTTCAATTGAAGGAATTACGCCCCGGTTGATTTGGACCCGGCGAACGACTTCCGGGGATACGTTAATTGCCCAGAAGTGGTTGAACGGCCGGTGCCTTACCAAAGAAGAAATGAAAACCTCGCGGGTTCGGCGGCTATTATACCGGGTTCATCATTCTGATATTTTGCGCAGTATGCTCCGCCAGGTTGGCGGTCAGGTACTGACGCCAAGTGCCTTTTTAAGAAGGGTGCTTGCGCAGTTAACGGTTGATCTTCAGGAACACCCGTTGATTCAGCAGACGGTTACGCTTCTTCAGACGGAAATTCCGCGGACGGTTAAACAGGATTACCGGGTTTGTCACACCGATTTGAATCACCGGAATCTGTTGTTATCAGCGGTAGGGCAGCTTTACCTGGTTGATTGGGACCACGCAATTATTGCGGACCCTGCGATTGACTTGGGAATGCTCCTGGCTGATTACGTTCCGCTTGGTCAGTGGGATGACTGGCTGACCGAATATTATGGGCATTTTCCGGATCGGGTCTGCCGGCAAGCGGTTTTTTGGTACGCTACCGGAACGCTTGTCCAGCGGATTGCAACGTCTCACCATGCGGGGCGGTATCACGAAATGAACCAAGCGCTTCTCCTGCTTAAACGGGTCGCACCGCTGTTAGCGGAGCAGGGTTCCGGATACCACACACCGGATGTTAGTTAAATGGATTGTTTAGTGGAATAATGAAAGCTCCCTCCATATCGTTTGGACCGGAGCTTTCCGTGTTTTAACAACTAGATTTAAGGAGAAATTATGCGGTTAAAAAATAAGCCTTGGGCCCGGCCGTTAATCGCGGCCAATCCCCAGTACGTTGTAACGGAACCAGCAAAATTACGTGGTGCTTGGCAAACCCGCTTCGAGCGGCAAGCGCCCCTTTACCTCGAATTGGGGATGGGAAAGGGCCGCTTTATTATCGAAACGGCAAAACGGCATCCAGAAAATAACTACATCGGAATTGACCTGCAGCCGGTTGCGGTTGGAATTGCCTTAAAAAAGCAGCTGGAAGCTCAGTTACCGAACCTGCAGCTAGTTGTTGCCGACGGGGCTGCCCTGACAAGTATCTTTGCACCAGCGGAATTAGCGGGAATGTACCTCAATTTTTCTGACCCGTGGCCTAAGAACCGGCACGAAAAGCGGCGGTTAACGTATAAAACGTTTTTAGCACAGTATCAGCAGGTTGTTGTTCCGGGCGGATACCTTGAGTTCAAAACGGATAATCAGGGGTTATTTGAGTACTCACTTACCAGCATGAATAATTTTGGCCTGCATTTTGAACGGGTGTGGCTCGATCTTCACGCCGATCCGGAAGTAACGGATAACGTTATGACGGAGTATGAAGAGCGGTTTAGCAGTAAGGGACAACCGATTTATAAATTAATCGTTAGGTTTCCAGCTGAAGAAACGGAGCAGATAACAGATGAAGGAAAAACGGGGAACAATTAGTTTACCGGCAACGGTGTTATCACGAATTGGTGTCTCACCGGGGGATCGGGTGATGGTGACGGTGGATGGGAACCGGCAGCCCGAACTGCGGGTTCGCCCCCTTCGCTCCGCTGAAAGTCGGTTAGCGCCGCTGTACTACTTAATTCCGGCGGTGCTTTGTGCATTGTTCTTTTTGGGGTACTTCGGCGGGTACCGGCACATTTACCAGGTCCCGCTTGCGGGGCAGTGGTCAATCGCAAGTGGAACCATTTTACTGGGGATTATAAGTGGAACCCTGGTTTTTGGGTGGACGTATCTTCGGCGGCGGCATGAAATCCAGCAGTGGCTCGGGAAGGGGCTTTACTGGCGAAGCATCATTACAATTATGGCCTCGTTTATTATGCTGCTAGGAATTGGATTAGTGGCCGCCTTTTGGCTTGCAGCCACCTTTTTTAAGGGGCTTCATTTTGGAGTAGGGACCGCCACGTTCATTGTTTTTTTGGTGACAGCGGTGGTGAACTACCTGATGATTCGGGCGGCTGCGGGCATTGCGCCGGCCGTGATCTTCCGGTTATTAGTGCTTGTTCTTTTTGCGGGAGCGTCCCTCTCGATTGTGTCGAATAGTGATAAACGCTGGTGGCAGTATAACATTAGTTTTTTGGGTTCTAACCGCGCGAGTGACAGTTGGCAGTTTAACATCACGTTGGTTGTGGTGGCATTGCTGATGGTGTGTTTGTTTGACTACCTCTTTTCAGCACTGCAGTCAAAACTGGGATTCCGGTGGCGCACGGTGGTTTTACACTGCCTGCTTACGGCCTTTGCGCTCTTCTTAGGAGCAATCGGAATTTTTGCGAATAATGGTGGTGTGATGCATGCACTCCACATTCGGGTCGCGGCTGACGCCATCTATACGTTACTGTTAGCGATTGTCCTGATTCACGTCTTACTTCCTGAGAGTCCCCGGAATTTCCAGTTACTTTCGTATGGCTTGGGGGTGGGACTATTTGGAACGGCGTTTTTATTTCAGGGAATTCACTACCTTTCCCTTACTGCGTTTGAAATCATTGAATTCTTGATGGTCCTGGGATGGCTGCTTTTATTTTTCCAGGTATTGGAAGACTTAATTAGTGATACGAATGACGTGTACGTGGTTACAATTCAGCCGGCGCACCATCGTGATGACGCCGGCTGGGATGATTAATCAAGTGGGGTGAGGGTGAGAACGTGACCGTTAGTTGCATCAGCAACGAACGAATAGGTTTTTAGCTGACCATGCTCATCACGGGTAATGCCGCCGTAAAAGCGGTGCCGGGGAGCAGCTGCGGGTGAAGCAACCGTTTCTTCCTCAATCCACGATCCCACAATTGGCGCTTTTTTTCCTAATTGGGCCTTAACGGTTTCTAAGACTTGGTTAGCGGTAGAGTGGTGCTTTTGCTGAATATGTTTAATGATTCCGTAACCCGTAACCGCTAAAATTCCGCAGCTGATTAAGAATGTTCTTTTTTTCATGTTAGTCCCCCCTAAAGGAATGTTATTAACCTGTTTCCATTGTATCATGGACGGAAAGAGAAATTGTAATTTAGGGGAGAACAGGGTAGAGTAAGGGAAGATAATTAGTTTTAGGAGGAAGGCTCATGGAAAAGCTTGCCCAGATGAATTTACAAACGTTGGAACAGCAGTTAACAACCGGGACAACCGTTCTTTTTTTCACGGCTGACTGGTGCCCGGATTGCCGGTTTATCAAGCCTGCAATGCCGGAAATTGAGCAGGAATTCTCCCAGTACCGGTTTATTTTAGTTGACCGGGATGAAAACATTGATCTGTGTGCCGAACTTGGAATTATGGGAATTCCGAGCTTCGTGGTTTACCGTAATGGAACTGAGATTGACCGGTTCGTCGATAAGGACCGGAAGACAAAGGAACAGGTTGAACGTTTTTTACGCAAAATTGGTTGAATGAAGGGAACGATTAAATTGTTGATTTCTTGTTATAACCCCCAAGAATTAGGGGACGTTTTGATGGTGGTTACGGGGCAGGCCCGTGGAGAGCAGCGGGTGACCCAGCACGGTAATGTTGTCCGGATTAG
Source organism: Candidatus Ligilactobacillus avistercoris (assembly GCA_019119415.1). Classification (GTDB taxonomy): domain Bacteria; phylum Bacillota; class Bacilli; order Lactobacillales; family Lactobacillaceae; genus Ligilactobacillus; species Ligilactobacillus hohenheimensis. The sequence goes on from DWXB01000014.1 coordinate 115,003, forward strand.
CGATGCGGAAACCGATAAGACCCTCGGATACAATTTTTGGCATGCCAAGAACATTATTCCGGAACTAAACGGTCAGGGGCAGGTTCAACTGACGGCTTCTCAAGTGGAGGGGTTAAATCAAGCGTTGAAGGCAGCTAAATTTGATGCGGACCTTGTTGTTGATGATACCCCGAAGTTTGTGGTGGGCTACGTTGAAGAAATGGAAGCACATCCTGATTCTGACCACCTGCACGTTACGAAGACCCGGGTTGATGACGGAAACGTGTTACAGATTGTCTGTGGTGCGCCGAATATCGCTACCGGGCAAACTGTTGTGGTGGCTAAGGTAGGAGCGATGATGCCAAGTGGCGCGATTATTTGGCCGGGTAAACTGCGGGGGGTTGCCAGTGACGGGATGATTTGTTCTGCTCGGGAACTAGCACTTCCGAATGCGCCCCAAAAACGCGGAATTATGGAACTTCCTGCGGAGCAGTTCACTGCAGGAGAGCCGTTTGATTTTGAAAAGGGTGCAGCGGTTTTAAAGGTATAGGCTTAGTTTTTAAGGAAGGAAACGATGAGGATGGAACACTATGATGGTCCTGCTTTTTTAAAGCAAGAAAAGCAGTCGCATTCGCGGAAACGCCGGTCAACATCCCGGCCAGGCCAGCTTAGTCGGGCGTCCCGGACACAGCTTCAGGAGCGGGGATACCACCAACATGCTTTCCGGCCGAAGTACATTCCACCGGCCCAGTCACGAACAAAAATGGCAGAGGAGTCTCCTGAACAGGTTACCCAACGGATAATGGCGGAGAAGGAAGATTACTTCCTATTTGGTGAGCGGGAGGCTGCCGATGACCGGCTACCGTTATTGACGGGAAAATCAACCCGGTTAATTGGAAGCGAAACACCAGCTCATCCTGAACCAGAGAAGCAGGAAACACTGCCGCCAGTTCAGGAGCAGGCCCGGTTAACCCACCAGCACCTTCGCCAGCAAACCCGGCAGGCAGAACCGACGCCCGTTGAAGCTCATTCTCCACAAGCAGAAGAAGTGCGGCTACAGCACCGTGCTCACGGGCGGCTTCATCCCCAGCAGGTGCGGCGGTTAAGCCAAACCATTGGGGGAGCGGCAAGTGATGTGGACTACGACGGTCCTGCAATCGAACGGAAAGAAGCTCCTCAAGCATCGTCAATGAACGACAATTATGACGGCCCGGCAATTACCCGCCAAAAAGAACGGAATGAAACGCCAGCTCCAGTGGAAAAGACAGCACCCAAGGTTGTTAGTGAAATGCCACCAGTCAGTCCAGAAAACGAACAATTCGTTTCGGATGGTTCACCGGAACCAGTTCAAAAGCATGGGGAGGAGTCGTTCGGTGACGGGTTAGCGGATCAAGCAACTGCTCAGAACGTAAGGGAAGATGTTGAAGGGTCCTGCTTGCAGGAGGATTCAGCGCCCATTGAAGAATCAGATGATATTCCGTACTTTAAGCCGGCCCCAGATGAACCGGCTCCGGCTGCGGAAAAGGCTGATGCGGCTGAAACTACGGTGGCGTTTGAATCTTCTACTAATGCGGCGAAAGTCCAGCCCGGTTCGGCGAGTGATGGCGCTGTTCAAGCCAAGACAACGGTTCCCGTTCAGGGATACGAATTTCCCCGGCCAGAACTGCTTCCGGATCCAGTGCTTGAAGGGGACCCTTCGATGGATGAATGGGTTATGCACCAGATTGACGTGCTAAATGAAACTTTCCAGGCCTTTCACGTTGATGCAAACGTAAACGACTGGACGGTTGGCCCGACGGTCACCCAATTTGAGGTTACCCTCGGGCGGGGGGTCCGGGTTAATAAGATTGCTAACCTTGCCGATGACCTGAAGTTAGCGTTAGCCGCAAAGGATATCCGGATCGAAGCGCCGATTCCGGGAAAGAGTAGCGTTGGGGTGGAAATCCCGAATAAGCATTCCCGGCCGGTTCTTTTATCGGAAGTTCTTCGTTCCCGGAAATTCCAGGAGGCGGACTCGCCGTTAACGGTTGCGTTAGGGGTGGACTTGTTTGGACAGCCGCAAATTACGGACCTTAAAAAGATGCCCCATGGCTTAATCGCCGGGGCCACCGGCTCAGGAAAATCAGTTTTCATCAACAGTATGCTGATTTCGCTGTTGTATAAAGCTAATCCGGCGGAGGTTAAGCTTCTTCTCATTGACCCTAAGGCGGTTGAAATGGCACCATACCACGATATCCCGCACTTGTTAGCGCCCGTTATTTCTGACCCGCAGGCGGCTGCTGCGGCCCTGCAGTGGGCGGTTAATGAAATGGAAGAGCGGTATCAGCGCCTGGCTGCAAGCGGGACGCGGAACATCGAAGCCTTTAATGCAAAGGCGGAGGCTCAGGGAGAATATGGGCTGAAAATGCCGTACATCGTAATTGTGATTGACGAGTTAGCCGACCTGATGATGGTCGCTTCATCTGAAGTTCAGGACTACATTGCCCGGATTACGCAGAAGGCGCGGGCAGCTGGGATTCATCTGATTATCGCCACGCAACGACCGAGTGTTGACGTGGTCACCGGAACGATTAAAAACAACATTCCGACCCGGATTGCGTTCATGGTATCAAGCCAGGTTGATTCCCGGACAATCCTTGATTCTGCCGGGGCTGAACGGCTTCTTGGTCGGGGCGATATGCTCTACCTTGGAAACGGTGCGAGTCAGCCAATGCGGCTTCAAGGAACGTTCGTGGAGAATGAAATTGACGCCATTACGGACTTTGTGCGCCAACAGGGGAAGCCGCAGTATGCGTTTGATCCTGAGGGATTGAAGTCAGCGGCTACCGAGTCGGCGGTGCACGATGAACTGTTCCCGCGGGTGCTTGAGTACCTTGTCAATGAAGACACGATTTCAACATCGAAGTTGCAGCGGGTCTTTTCAATTGGGTATAATCGGGCTGCGAACATCGTTGATGACCTTGAAAAGGAACGGTACGTTTCGCCCGCACACGGCTCGAAGCCGCGGGACGTGTACGTAACCGAAGAAACGGTGGCCGAACGGGCCAATGATTAGTCAAGTAGTAAGAGAGGGACAACTAAGTTATGGAAATGGATACAACGTATTTTTTTGTGGGAATTAAGGGAACCGGAATGAGCTCCCTTGCATTGATTCTGCACGATAAGGGGTGCAAGGTTCTCGGATCGGATATTGATAAGTACACCTTTACCCAGCGGGGGCTTGAACAGGCGGGTATTGAAATTCGGAGTTTTGATGCTGCGAATATTCAACCGGGAATGACGGTCATCCGGGGGAACGCCTTTGGGGACGACCAGTGTGAAATTGCGCGGGCTCAGGAAATGGGGCTTCCAATTAAAACGTACCCGGAGATGGTGCAGGACGTGATTGCTGAAACAACGAGTATTGCCGTTGCTGGGGCACACGGGAAAACCAGTACCACTGGGCTCCTTGCCCACGTTTTAAGCGGGGTTTCCCCAACCAGTTACTTAATCGGTGATGGAACCGGGAAGGGAACGCCTGATCCACGGTTCTTTGTTGTGGAAGCTGACGAGTACCGGCGGCATTTCGCGGCTTACCACCCGGATTATACGATTATGACCAACATTGATTTTGACCATCCGGATTACTTTACGGGAATTGCGGATGTGCGGGATGCCTTTGAAACACTGGCAAACCAAACAAAGAAATGCATTTTTGCGTGGGGGGATGACCAGAACCTCCGGCAACTGAAGACGACTACTCCAATTCATTACTACGGGTTAAACGACACGGATGAGTTCCACGCCAAGAACATTAAGCGGACGGTGAAGGGGTCAACCTTTGACGTTTACCGGGAGGATGAATTCCTAGGAACGTACACCATTCCGCTGTTTGGGGAACACAACGTTCTTAATAGTCTGGCCGTAATCGCCGTGGCATACATGGAAAAGATCGGGCACGATGAAATTGAAAAGGAACTCATGACCTTTAAGGGCGTTAAGCGCCGGTTTACCGAAAAGAAGGTCGCGGACATGGTCATCATTGACGATTATGCTCACCATCCCGCTGAGATTAAGGCGACAATCGACGCAGCGCGGCAGCAGTACCCTGATAAGAAAATCATTGCGGTCTTTCAACCGCACACGTTCAGCCGGACAATTGCGCTGCTCGACGACTTTGCAACTAGTTTGAACTTAGCTGATCAGGTCTACCTGACCGAAATCTTTGGGTCGATTCGGGAAAAGAGCGGGGACGTTTCTGCCGTTGACCTTGGAAAGAAGATTACTAAGGGCGGCAGTCTCCTGCAGCTTGATAATATGTCGCCGTTGCTTGATTACCACAACGACGTGGTGATTTTCATGGGGGCGGGCGACATCCAGAAGTACGAGTTGGCCTACGAAAAGCTTCTTAGCACGTTAAGCTTAAATAACAACTAAAACCATAATTTTCTCTAATGCGGGGCGTTTCTGGTAGGTGGTTATTTGGAAAATGTGCTATGCTCCTTTCTACGAAGATGAATTTAAGTGGAAGGAGTATGAAAAATGAACGAACCAATAATTGATACGCAAACCCAGCAGGGATTAAACCGGTTCTTAGTCCGGGTATACTCGTACATGGCTGCTGCACTAGCAGTATCCGCCATCGTTGCCGGAGTGGTTGCCACGCGGTGGGGGAGCGGGGTAAATGAGTACCTGGGAGCCCACCCGGTAATTTACTTTGGATTGCTGGCCCTCCAGTTTGGAATGGTGTTTGCCCTGTCGTTTACCCCCCGCCGGTCGCCGGTTGTAAGCGTAAGCTGTTTGTTTATTTTCGCGGCGCTTGAAGGACTGTTCTTCAGTTCGTTGCTCACCGTTTATGCGGCAACCAACGTTACCATGGCGTTTGTGGCCGCAGCGGTGATGTTTGGTACTCTTGCTTTTCTGGGGACTACGACCTCCAAGAACCTTGCAGGATGGGGACGCCAGGCGTTTGCCGCGTTAATTGCGATGGTAATTATCTCGCTTGTTAACCTGTTCTTACACAGCTCGATAATTGTGATTATTTTGTCGCTCGTCGGAGTTGTGGTTTTTGGTGTTTTATCGGCATGGGATGCCCAGCGAATTAAGCAGATCTACTATCAGCTTGGTGATGAGGTTGCGCAGACGAGCGGGATTATCACGAGCGCGGCGTTGCAGTTGTATCTTGACTTCTTAAACCTCTTTTTGGAGTTGCTTAACATCTTTACGCTGTTTAATAACAATCGTGATTAATCTGCTGAAGAAGCATCAAACCCGTTGCGGTGTAGCAACGGGTTTTATTGTAATTTAAAACTTTGCTAAAATGGGACTGACAAGTTTATGAAACGGGGGATTAGCATGGCGGCACCAGTTAAGAAACTTTTATTGATTGATGGAAACAGCATTACTTTCCGGGCGTTTTTTGCGCTGAGTCACTCTGGTCACGGCTTTTCAACTAAGAGTGGGTTAAACACGGCTGCTGTTCTGGGATTTAAGAACATGCTTGACCATATGTTGGCGGCAGCACAGCCAACGCATGTTTTGGTTGCGTTTGATGCCGGCAAAAAAACCTTTCGGACGAAGATGTATCAAGCATATAAGGGGGGCCGCTTAAAGACCCCGCCGGAACTCCTTGAGCAGTTTCCGTACGTTAAGCGGCTAGTAGAAGGGTATGGGCTCCACTATTACGAGCTTGCGAACTATGAGGCCGACGATATTATCGGCACCCTTGCGCGGCAGGCGGACGCTGCGGGGTTCACCACCACAATCGTAACCGGTGATCGTGATTTAACCCAGCTGGCGACCGCCCAAACAACGGTTGCCGTTACCAAGCGGGGCGTCACCGACGTGGAATATTACACGCCGGCGCACGTTGCCGAAAAATACGGGCTCACCCCGGAGCAAATCATTGACATGAAGGCGTTAGCGGGGGATAGTTCGGATAATTATCCGGGAGTAACTAAGGTCGGAGAAAAGACCGCAATTAAACTGTTAAAGCAGTACGACTCGGTGGCAGGGATTTACGCCCACCTTGACGAAATGAAGGCGTCAAAGATGAAGGAGCACCTCGAAGAAGACCGGGAAACAGCCTTCCTATGCCGGGACCTTGCAACCATCAAACGAGATGCGCCAATTGAAGTAACAATTGCGGCAGCGGCCCGCTCCCAGCAGGATACGGTCGCATTACGGACACTTTACCAGGAGCTGGAATTTAACCGGGCGCTGCGTGAATTAGCATCCTCAGATGATAAGCAGGAAGAAGAACGGCCACAAGAAAAGGCGGTGCCGGTTACGCCCCTCACCCCTGAGGAAGTGGCACACTTCCCGGCGGCCAAGCGAATTGCCCTTTACGTTGAATTGGATGGGCCTAATTACCACCGGGCGGCCTTTGAGGGCTGCTGTGTGGCCGTTGCGGGAAAGTACTATGCCACTCGGGATTGCACGGTTTTAGCAAGTCCAGCGTTTCAGGAGTATTTGAAGCAGGTCACCGTTGATGTTTTTGACGCCAAACGCACGCTTGCTGCACTGCACCGTCTCGGCGGGCAACTCCCAACAATTGGGTTTGACCTGCTCCTCGTATCGTACCTGTTAGATTCGAGTCAAAACAGCAATGATCTGGGAATTATCGCACAACAGCACGGAAACTACATCGTTCAACCTGATGAAGTTGTTTACGGAAGGAATACTAAACGGCGCGTTCCAGATGATGATGACCAGTTCTTCCAGCACCTTGCCCATAAGGTGCAGGCAATTGAGGAATTGCGGGAGCCGTTAATGTCCGCCCTTGCCGAGCACGAGCAGGAGAACCTCTATACTGATATTGAGTTACCCCTTGCCCAGGTGTTGGCCCAGATGGAAATTGATGGTGTGCGGGTTGACCAGCAGCGCTTGACGGAACTGGGGAGCACGTTTACTGAGCGGGTGGCCACGCTCGAACAGCAGATCTATCAAGAAGCTGGCGAGGAGTTTAACATTAATTCGCCCAAGCAGCTGGGCCATATTTTGTTTGAAAAGCTCGGCTTGCCAGTAATCAAGAAGACAAAGACGGGGTATTCAACCGCGGTGAGTGTTTTGGAGAAACTGCGGGGAATGGCACCCATCGTTGACAATATTTTGGAATACCGGCAGTGGAACAAGCTGAAAACAACCTACGTTGATGGGCTCTTGAAGGTCCTTTTTCAGGATGACAGTAAGGCCCACACGATTTACACCCAGACTCTGACGGCCACTGGGCGGCTATCGTCGATTGATCCGAACCTCCAAAATATCCCGGCACGGGGGGATGGCCGGATTATTAGGCAGGCCTTCGTTCCGAGTCAGCAAGGGTGGCAGATTTTTTCATCGGATTATTCCCAGATTGAACTGCGGGTCTTAGCTCACATTTCAGGGGACAAAAACATGCAGCAGGCGTTTAAGGAGGACTTAGACGTTCACGCCAATACGGCGGTGCGGATTTTTGGTCTGGATAGTCCTGAAGACGTAACTCCGGAAATGCGGCGGCAGGCCAAGGCGGTGAACTTTGGAATTGTCTATGGGATCAGTGATTACGGCTTAGCGCAAAATATCGGGATTAGCCGGAAGCAGGCCAAACAGTTTATCGAAACGTACTTTGCGGAATTTCCGGGGGTGCACGAGTACATGCAGCAGGCGGTGGCCTTTGCCCGGGAACACGGATACGTGGAAACGTTGCTGCACCGGCGGCGGTATTTGCCGGATATTAAGGCGCGGAACTTTAACCAGCGGTCCTTTGCCGAACGAACAGCAATGAACACCCCGATTCAGGGGAGTGCGGCGGACATTATCAAGAAGGCAATGATTAAGATGCACGGAGCGTTGCAGGACGAACACCTTCAGGCCCGGATGCTGATGCAGGTTCACGATGAGTTGCTGTTTGAGGCGCCGGGGCAGGAAATCGCGCGCTTAAAGGAGATAGTCCCTCACGTGATGGACACGGCCGTAGCGCTGGATGTGCCGTTAAAGGTTGAAAGTGCCGCGGGCGATACGTGGTATGACGTTAAGAAGTAGCGTAATGGTAGTAAGTCAACCATAAGCTGATTCTATTTACCACTACGATTTCTGTTTTTAGGCGCACTCAAATAAGACTAGCCTAAAATCATCAAAATTTTGGGCTACCTAAGGTACGCGCA
>DWXB01000015.1 GCA_019119415.1 Candidatus Ligilactobacillus avistercoris
TTAGAACAATCCCATTTAGGACTTTCCTAATGACGATTATCTCAGGCACCACTCAATACTGAAACAATGAATTTAATTTTAAGAAGTCAATCATCGCAAGATGATTACAAAACATATATTACGAGGAGGAAGCAGGATGCCAGAGTTACCAGAAGTTGAAACGGTGCGCCGCGGAATCAATGCCTTGGCGGCCGGGCGGACAATTACGCACGTGGATGTGCTTTACCCGAAGATGATTATTGGCGACGTGGAGGAATTCAAGCGCCAGTTGGCAGGGGAAAAATTGACGACGGTTGACCGGCGGGGGAAGTACCTGCTTTTGCGGTTTAGTGGGAACAAAACGGTGGTTTCACACCTCAGAATGGAAGGAAAGTACTACGTGAAGGCGGAAGGAACGCCGGTTGAGAAACACACGCACGTTTTATTCCACATGGATGACGGGCAGCAGCTCCGGTACAACGATTCCCGCAAGTTTGGGCGGATGCAGCTGATTACTACCGGTGAAGAAACGACGCTTCCCGGAATCAAGAAACTGGGGATGGAGCCGTTTCCGGCAACGTTTGCCGTGGATCAGTTTATTTCCCGGATGAAAAAGAAGAAAAAGATGGTTAAACCAGCGTTGTTAGACCAGACGATTGTAACCGGCTTGGGCAATATTTACGTTGATGAATGCCTCTGGTTGAGTAAGATTCATCCGGAAACACAGTGTGCGGTGCTGACGGATGATGAGCTCCGGGTTCTTCACGATAACATCATTACTGAAATTGACCACGCCATTGATGCGGGGGGGACGACGATTCGGTCGTATACGGACGCCTTCCAGCATGAGGGTGGTTTTCAACTGAAACTGCACGTTTATGGGCGGCAGGGGACGCCGTGTGACCGGTGTGAAACGCCAATTGAGAAGATTAAGGTCGGCCAGCGGGGAACGCATTTCTGCCCGCACTGCCAGGTTAAGAGGGTGGACTAGATGACCTATGTGCTGGGATTAACTGGCGGAATTGCCAGCGGGAAATCAACGGTGAGTGCGTTGTTTCGTCAACTGGAAGTGCCCGTGATTGATGCCGATCAGGTAGCCCGGGACGTGGTGGCTCCCGGAAGTCCGGGATTGAGGCGGATTAAAGCGACCTTTGGGGCGGAAATGGTGACAACTGCTGGCCAGTTGAACCGTTCCCGGTTGGGCAGCCTTGTTTTTGCTCATCCGCGAGAACGACAGCGCCTCGATGCGATTACGGCCCCCCTTATTCGGCAACAAATTACCGCCCAACTTAGTAAGGCGCAAACGTCTCAGGAGCCACTGGTGGTGCTTGATGCGCCCCTGCTAATCGAGCAGCACTACGATAAGTTATGTGACGGCATCATGGTAGTGAGTGTGACGCCGGCAACGCAGTTAAAGCGGCTGATTTTACGGGACCACCTGAGTCCGCAAGCCGCCCAGCAACGAATTGCCGCCCAGATTAGTGCCAGTGAGCGGCGGCGCTTTGCGACCGTTGTGATTGACAATAACGGTGAAGTTGAAGCGACGCGGCGGCAGGTGATAAAATGGTTACAAATTAACGGTTGGGGAGATCTAACCAGTAAACGGGGTGAAAGCAGATGAAGTGCCCTAATTGTCAATCACAAAGTTCGCGCGTTGTGGATAGTCGGCCAGCTGATAGTGGGCGGGCAATTCGGCGCCGCCGCGAATGTGAAAAGTGTGGTTACCGGTTCACTACCTTTGAGCGGATTGAAGTAACACCGTTGTTGGTGGTTAAGAAGGACGGAACCCGTCAGGAGTTTAACCGGGACAAGGTAATGCGCGGAATTATGCGGGCCACCGAAAAACTCCAGATTAGTAGTAAGCAGATTACTGCGATTGTTGATAAGGTTGAAGCCCGGGCCCACGCGGTTAACGGCAACGAAATTTCAAGTCAGCAGATTGGGGAGTACGTGATGGAAATCCTCGCTGACGTGGATGACGTTGCGTACATCCGGTTTGCCAGTGTTTACCACGAATTTAAGGATATGCAGTCGTTTGCGGCGGAACTTAACGATCTGTTAGGGCGGGAAGCCCGGCGGAAGGAACGGGCCGCAAAGGAGCAGAAGGATGATTAATAAGAAGTGTGACGTAACGGCCGGAACGCCGTACCGCGTCCAAATTCCTGCGCGCTTCCAACCGGACGATTTAGCGGTAGTAGGGGACCTTTACTTGCCGTTAATTGGGGCGGTGGCGAGTGCCTTGTACCACCAACTAGCCGGGGCACAGGAAGGAGTCCTTCACCGGCACAGTGCGCTTTTGATCGCACTCGGTAACGTTGCACCACAAGAACTGTTTGCGGCGCGGTGTCGGTTGGAGGCGCTGGGATTACTCCGCACATTTCAGACGCCGGAACAGGGAACGCGGGTGTTGACTTACCGGGTGCTTCAGCCGGTAACGCCGACCCACTTTTTTGCCGATGATCTTCTTAGCGGATTGTTATTAAGTTGGATTGGGGCCGACGAATTCAACCGGTTATTAGAAAAATGGGTGCCCAACCCATCACTGCCAACAGGGACGGAGGTTACCGCCCAGTTGGCGGAGGTCTTTGATATGCCCGCTCCGGGACAGTTACATGCTCCCCGGGAGACTGTAACGGAAAATCAGCCGCACTTTTCAGCCACAGCGCTAGATTACCAGCAGCTTGACCAACTGTTGGCGCGGTCCTACGTTGACCGGCAACAGGTTGCGCAAAACAAACAGCGAATCGATGCGTTAGTAACGTTGTATGGGCTAGATGAGCTGCAGGTAAAGGAGTTGCTTGAACAGGCGACAAACCTCGAAACGAATCAGGTTAACTTTGAACAGGTAAGGGCTCTTGCTGCTGAACAGTATGCTGGCCCCCGGCCGGTAAGTACACCTTCTTCGCAAAAAGCGGCTAAGGAAACGGCCGATCACCAGCTCCCCGCTGCGGATCAGCAACTGGCGCAGGTTGCTCAAATGTATGCGCCGATGGAGTTTTTAGCGACGTTAAAGGAACAAAAACACTCTTTTGTTGCACGGTCAGAACGGAAAACCCTTGAGCAGGTCGTTAAGTCCCAGAAATTACCCCCAGCGGTGGTTAACATTCTGATTCACTACATTATGGTTGATCAGGGGAATGATACGTTACCAGCCCCGTTGTTCGAGGCAATTGCGGCTGATTGGGCCAGCAAGCAGATTGATACGCCGGCGAAGGCTATTTGGCAAGCCCGCCACTTTAACCAGCAAAAACAGGCAAAAAAGAAAGCTCCGAAGCGGCGGCCCCGGCGGTTGGTTCAAAAGGAGACCCTCCCAGAATGGGCGCGTCAGGATAACGGCCAAGTTTCTAAACAACCGGCGAAAAAGAAGGATAAGGCGGCGTTGGATAAGCAGCGGCGTGAATTACTCAACCAGTTGCGCTCGTAAGGAGGGGTTCAAATGGAACCAATTACAAATGAACTAAACCGGCGTTTTAAAAATCATCCCGAATTCCGCCAGCGGTACCAGCAATTGATTGATACGACGTTAAAGGACGAGGATGTGCGCCATTTCTTAGAGACGCACCGGGACGAACTTGCCCCGGAGACGGTTGATCGCGGAATGAGCAAACTGTATGAGTTTGTTCAAACGAAAAAGGCGCTCGCTGCGGGAAAGCCCGTTGCCTTACCGGGATACCTCCCGCAACTTGTTCTTAGCAAGCATCAAATTGAAGTGCAGTACGTTCCAAGTGATCAGCTACAAGCTCAGCGGGCAGCACGTGCCCGGCGCGAGCGGGTGACGCTGTACGGAATGCCGAAGAGTATTGCGAATGCCGATTTGGCAACCTACGTGCCTGATAACCGGGAAGAGGCCCTAAACGCGGCCATTAAGTTCACGGTGGACTACGAGGCTACGCCGACGCAGTTCCATCAGGGGTTATACTTAGCCGGCAGTTTTGGTGTCGGCAAGACGTACCTGTTGGGGGCGATTGCTAACGAACTGGCTAAGCACGGGTTTAAGACGACTATGGTGCACGTGCCGACGCTTGCAACCATGATGCGGGCGGCGATTGATAAGCATACGACAAATGACTTATTAGCGACGGTGAAGGCCACGCCAGTCTTGATGCTCGATGATTTGGGAGCAATGGCGATGAGTAGTTGGTTCCGCGATGAAATCTTTGGGGTGATTTTGGAGTACCGGATGCAACAGGAACTGCCAACGTTTTTCAGTGCAAACATCACCATGGACGAGCTTGAAAACGACTATTTGGCAGTCAATACCAAGGACGAGGTTGAACCGTTGAAGGCCAAGCGGTTAATGGAGCGGATTCGCTTCCTGGCAACTGAATACGATTTAGTGGGGAAAAATTGGCGAAATCCCTCATAAGTCCTTGCGCTCTTGTCAGGATGTGCTAAAATGGCGGTAAGTTAGCTGAAAAGCTAGTAATGGGACAAACGGAAACATTAAATTCAGGGAGCGGGGTCGTGACTGAAAGCCCCACAAACAATGGTTCTTACCACCCATTTGGTTTTCACGGAGTCAACCGTGACGTTGCCGCACGTTATGCGGATAAATGAGGAGGCTACGGCCTTAAAGATGGGTGGAACCACGTTAAAAGACGTCCCTAGGATTAATATCCTAGGGACGTCTTTTTATTAATATTTTCGAATTGTGCCTACTAGTTGTTTTCTTAGGTTTTATAAAGGAGGAGAAGGTTATGGCAACAGTTAACCTTGAATTCCCAGATGGGAACGTGAAGGAGTTTGATGCGGGAGTTACCCCGCTTGAAATTGCCCAGGACATTAGTATTAGTCTTGGAAAGAAGGCCGTTGCGGGTAAGTTAAACGGTGAGGTGCTTGATCTAAGCGCGCCGATCACGATGGACGGTAAGATTGAAATCATTACGAAGGATGACGAGCAAAATGCGCTCCCGGTTGTTTGGAACACGGCGGCCGTTGTGCTGGGTGCATGCTTAAATAAGTTATACCCGGGAATGCACTTTGGTGACAGTGGGGTAACGGAACACGGGTTCTTCGTTGATACGGATAACGCTGCGGGTCAGGTTGCGGAAACGGACTTTGAAAAAATTAGTGCCGAAATGGACGCTTCCATTAAGGAAAACGTTGCGGTTGAACGGGTTGAACTGGCAGAAGACGATCTTCTTGCGCAGTTTGCCGACGACCCGTACCGGAAGGAATTAGTGGCTGAAAAGGCGGTTGACGGGGTCGTTGTTGCGCACCGGCTGGGTGACTACATTGACCTTTCCGTCGGGGCCTGCCTGCCGTCAACGAAGCTGATCAAGGCGTTCAAGATTCTCTCCGTTGCCGGGGCTTACTGGAAGGGAATGTCCAGTAACCCAATGCTGCAGCGGGTATACGCAACGGCATTCTTTAAGCAAAAGGACCTGGAAGCTGAGTTGAAGCGGCAACAGGAAGCTCGTGAACGGGACCACCGGGTGATTGGAAACAAGCTTGACTTATACTTCGTTGACCCGAAGGTGGGTGCTGGGTTGCCGTACTGGATGCCAAAGGGCGCAACAATCCGGCGGACGATTGAGCGCTACATTATCGACAAGGAAGTTGCGGATGGCTACCAGCACGTTTACACGCCAGTGCTGATGAACCTGGATGCCTACAAGACGTCTGGTCACTGGGCTCACTACCGGGAAGACATGTTCCCGCCAATGGACATGGGTGATGGCGAATTTCTTGAATTGCGGCCAATGAACTGCCCGTCCCATATTCAGATTTACAAGCACCACATCCGGTCATACCGGGACCTGCCGATGCGGATTGCTGAAATTGGGATGATGCACCGGTACGAAAAGTCTGGGGCTCTTTCCGGTCTTCAGCGGGTGCGGGAAATGGAATTAAACGACGGCCACACGTTTGTTGCCCTTGACCAAATTCGGGATGAGTTTGCCAAGATTTTACGGTTAATCATGGACGTTTACAAGGACTTCGACATCACGGACTACAGCTTCCGGTTGAGTTACCGTGACCCGAAGAACACCGAGAAGTACTACGCTAACGATGAAATGTGGGAAAAGGCCCAGTCAATGCTGAAGGGCGCTATGGATGACCTTGGCTTAGATTACTACGAAGCTGAAGGAGAAGCCGCCTTCTACGGTCCGAAGCTGGATATCCAGACCAAGACGGCGCTTGGAAACGAAGAAACGATGTCAACGATTCAGTTAGACTTCATGTTACCAGAGAAGTTTGACCTGACATACGTGGGACAGGATGGCGAAGAACACCGGCCGATTATGATCCACCGGGGCGTTGTTGGGACGATGGAGCGGTTTACCGCTTACCTGACCGAAATCTACAAGGGGGCCTTCCCAACGTGGCTGTCACCTGTTCAGGTTGAGTTGATTCCGGTGAAGAACGACCTTCACATGGACTACGCTAACGAGCTGCGGTCAAAGTTAGTTGCCCACAACATCCGGGTTGAAATTGATGACCGGAACGAAAAGATGGGTTACAAGATCCGGCAGGCCCAGGTTAATAAGGTACCGTACACCCTTGTTCTAGGAGATAAGGAAGTTAGTGACGGCAACGTAACCGTGCGCCGGTACGGTGAAGAAGAAACAACCACCATGACGTTTGACGAGTTTGTCGGCGAATTAATGCATGATATTGAAACATACAGCCGGGAGGATTAATTCTACCTTGACAGCCGGGGAAAACTTCGGTACCCTGTAGGAGTTGAGAAAAAAGCAGAGGCACTCGCTTCTCGCCTAGGGGACAGGGGTTCCCGGGCAGAATTACGATATTAATTCCGGTTAGCCGGACGAACGGGTGCGCTTGCGAACAGCAACGTGCCCGTTTTTTCTGCGTTTTCTCTCGATTATAGATGGAGGTGAAACGTTATAGCATTCGATAAGATGGTAAACGGCGGCATTCGCGCTCGTGAAGTGCGGTTAATCTCAGCTGGTGGTGAACAGCTCGGGGTAAAGTCCAAGCAGGACGCGTTAAGAATGGCGGAAGATGCCAACCTTGACCTTGTATTGGTTGCCCCGAAGGCTAAGCCACCCGTTGCTAAGATTATGGATTACGGGAAGTACCGCTTCGAATTACAAAAGAAGCAGCGGGAAGCCCGGAAGAAGCAGAAGACCGTGAGTGTTAAGGAAGTGCGGTTAAGTCCAACAATTGACACGAACGACTTCAACACGAAGGTGAAGGCGGCATTCCGTTTCCTGAAAAAAGGAAGTAAGGTGAAGGTCTCAATTCGGTTCCGGGGCCGGGCGATTACCCATAAGGATATTGGCCGGGAAGTTTTGAACCGGTTTGCCAACGAGACGAGTGAGGTTGCAACGGTTGAATCAAAGGCCAAGATGGATGGCCGGAGCATGTTCCTAATGCTTGCTCCCAAGAAGGATTAGCCGTAAACGAACCGGGGATTCCCGGGAAACATTAGATTTAGAAGAGGAGAGATTATTATGCCAAAGATGAAGACACACCGCGCATCAACAAAGCGTTTTAAGCGGACTGGAAATGGTGGCTTGAAGCGGCATCACGCTTACACTTCCCACCGGTTCCACGGGAAGACAAAGAAACAGCGGCGGCAATTACGTCAGCCAGGGATGGTTTCTGCTTCTGATATGAAGCGGATCAAGCAGATGCTCAGCCAGATGAAGTAGGCTTTGCACCAGGAAGAACGAAAATTAAGACGAGGGCTCGCTTTGAGGGCCACATTTTAAGGAGGAATTTATATGCCACGTGTTAAGGGTGGATCAGTTACGCGCCAACGCCGTAAAAAGATGATTAAGCTAGCAAAGGGTTACCGGGGAGCAAAGCATATCCTGTTCAAGACTGCCAAGGAACAGGTTATGAAGTCCTACCAGTACGCTTACCGTGACCGGAAGAAGACGAAGTCCAACTTCCGGAAGCTTTGGATTGTCCGGATTAACGCTGCTGCCCGGATGAACGGAATCAGCTACAGCAAGTTAATGCATGGTCTGAAGTTAGCAAACATTGACATTAACCGGAAGATGCTTGCCGACCTTGCCGTTAACGACATGGACTCATTCAAGGCAATCGTTGATGAAGCCAAGAAGGCTCTTGACTAAACAACCTTGATTAAAGTAATTGGAGGCTGCGATGGAAATCGCAGCCTCTTTGCTATTTAAGGGACATCTTTTGTCGTGAAAGGGCCGATAGTGGGCTGACGGTTGGTTTTCGGCAGGCGATAATGTAGAATAAGAAAGAATATGACAAGTGAGGAGTACGGCTGAATATGCTTTCAAAGTTCAAACCGACGTGGACGATTGAGTCTATTTTCAACATTACCCCGGCGGAGATTAAGCGGCGGGGAATCCGGGTGATTTTAACCGACCTGGATAACACGCTGATGGCGTGGAATAACGCGGACGGCGATCAAAAACTCCGGGCATGGCTCCGGACGATGGACCAGGCTGAAATTTCCGTTGTCGTTGTTTCCAACAACAATCCGGGGCGGGTCGAAAAGGCGGTTCGGCCGCTTGGAATTCCGTACTTTGCCCGCTCCCTGAAACCACTAACCCGCGGGATTCGGCGGGCGCAACGGAAGTATCAGCTCGGCAACGATGAGGTCGTTCTTGTTGGTGATCAGTTAATTACCGATATCTGGGGCGCTAACCGGGCGGGAATCCGGAGTGTGCTGGTAAAACCACTCGTTGAGTCTGATAACTGGAATACGAAGCTAAACCGGGTGGTTGAACGGCAGATTAAGCGGCTCCTTAACCGGCAGGGATACGTGTTTGACTGGAGGCATTCACTTGATGAAGACTGATGCTGAAGAATTACACTGCATTGGGTGCGGCGCTCTGATTCAAACGACCACCCCCAAGCAATCAGGTTACACGCCAGCCTCAGCCCTAGAAAAAGCCATGGCAAACGGGGCAGTGTACTGTCAGCGGTGTTTTCGGTTACGGCACTACAATGAGGTGGCGGACGTTGAATTAACGGATAAGGACTTTATCCGAATCTTACAGCATATCGGGGCGACCAACGCACTGATTGTGAACGTGGTTGATATTTTTGACTTTAACGGTTCGCTTATTCCGGGACTACACCGGTTTACCGGGGAAAATCCCGTTATTCTGGTGGGAAATAAGGAAGACCTGTTACCCAAATCACTGCACCGTTCCCGGATTCAGGATTGGCTGCGGCAACAGGCGAACCGGGCGGGGTTGCACCCTGAACAGGTGGTCTTAACCAGTGCAACGAAGAATCACGCCGTCGATGAATTACTTGCGGTTATTGAAAAGTACCGGGACGGCCGGGACGTTTACGTGGTGGGGACGACCAACGTTGGGAAGTCGACCCTGATTAACCAGATTATTAAGCAAACGACCGGGATGGCGGACGTCATCACTACGTCCCGTTTCCCGGGGACAACCCTGGATCAGATTGAAATTCCGCTGGACGACGGGCACTTCTTGATTGATACCCCGGGAATTATTCACCGGGAACAAATGGCGCACTATCTAACCGGCAAGGAGCTACGGTACGCTTTACCACAGCGTGAAATTAAGCCGAAAACCTACCAGCTTAATCCGGAGCAAACGCTCTTTTTAGGGGCCTTGGCCCGGTTTGATTACGTGGCGGGCCCCCGAACAGGGGTAACGTTGTACCTGGAAAATAACTTAAAGGTTCACCGGACGAAGCTGGCAAACGCCACGCAGTTTTACCAGCGCCATGCGGGTGAACTTCTTCAGCCCCCGTTTCCGCAGAATGTTAAGAACTATCCGCCGCTTGTGCGTACCGAATTTAAGGTCACCACTAAAAGTGACCTGGTGTTTGCTGGCCTGGGCTGGGTAACGGTGCGGCCGGGAACGGTTGTTGCGGGGTGGGCCCCCAAGGGAATGGCCGTAACGCTGCGACGGGCAATGATTTAGTGAGAATAATGGGAGGAACCATGAAATTACGCGGAAAGCAAAAACGGTATTTACGGAGCCTAGCGCATCCGATGCGACCGGTAATTCAGGTCGGTAAGGATGGGTTGGACAAGCAGTGGTTGTTACAGGTCGAAGAAACGATTGAAAAACGCGAACTGATCAAGGTTTCAGTGTTACAGAATACACTGGAAGAGCCGGCGGACGTGCAGGCTTTCATCGAACAACACAGCCAGATTCAGGTGGTGCAGGTGATTGGGCACACGTTAGTGCTGTTTAAGCAGGCGAACCACAAGGAGAACCGGCGGATTTCGCAGGATGTCGCAAAGATTTAATGGGGGTAAATCAGGTGAGTTTCCGGAAGAAAGTTAATAACCCAACCGTTGCGGTTCTTTCGCAGGTTGAGTATTCTGCTCCCCGCCACCGGGTTGGTATTATGGGGGGGACGTTTAACCCCGTGCACAACGGGCATTTAATGATTGCCGAACAGGTGCGTAGTCAACTCGACCTGGACAAGGTGGTTTTTGTTCCTGATAACGAACCACCTCACGTTGACCGGAAAACGGCAATTGCGGGGACTGACCGGCTCGCAATGCTCAGGCGGGCGGTTGCCAACCATCCCCAGTTTGCCGTGAGTGATATGGAACTTGTCCGCGGTGGAAGGAGTTACACGATTGATACGATTAGGGAACTCCGCCAGCGGCACCCGGAAAACGACTACTACTTCATTATTGGCGGTGACATGGTGGCCTACCTGCCGAAGTGGTATCAGATTGACGAGCTCGTTAAACTCGTTACCTTTGTCGGGGTGGTTCGGCCAGGATATGAACGAACCAGTGCCTATCCGATTACATGGGTGGACGTCCCGGAATTTGCGGTTAGTTCAACGTTAATTCGGTGTTTAATTAAGACGGGGGGGTCAATTAAGTACCTCGTTCCGGAAAGTGTCCGCGAATACATTGAAGAAAAGGGGTTATACCGTGAGTGAAGTTGAATACCAGAAGCATTATTATCCCGGGACCCGGGATGAATTGGTTGCCCGGCTGCGGGAACAGCTGAGTGATTTTCGGTTTGAACACGTTGTGCGGGTGGAACACACTGCGGTAAAGCTGGCGTCCCGCTACGGAATTGATGCGGAGAAGGCGAGCGTCGCCGGGTTGGTTCACGACTACGCTAAGGAATGCAGCGATGAGCAGTTTAAGGCGGTAATTCAGAGGGAACACATGGATCCGGACCTGCTTAACTGGGGCAACTTTATCTGGCACGGTGAGGTTGGTGCCCGGATTATTAACCAGGAACTTGGAATTACCGATCAGGAAATTCTTGATGCGGTGCGGTTTCATACCGTGGGGGCCCCGCACATGACCCCATTACAACAGTTGACGTACGTTGCTGATTTTATTGAACCGGGACGGGACTTTCCGGACGTTGCGACGGCCCGGGCGGTGGCGCAGACATCGCTGGAACAGGCGGTCGTGTATGAGACTAAGCATACCTTGACGTACTTGATGGCAAACGACCGGCCGATTTATCCGGCGGCAATTGCGACGTATAACGCGTGGATTGGAAACAGAAAGTAGGGATAATCATGGATAGTAAGCAGTTATTAGCAACCGTCGTTCGGGCGGCGGATGGAAAACGGGCAGAACAGATCGTTGCGCTTGACGTACAAAACGTCAGCTTATTGGCGGACTACTTTGTAATTATGCAGGGAAACTCCGAGCGGCAGGTTAAGGCCATTGCTGACAGTATTGACGAAGCCGTGACGGAAGCCGGCGGAACAATTAAAAACGTTGAGGGGAAGAACGGGGCTAGCTGGATTCTGCTTGACCTCGGTGACGTGGTAGTACACGTCTTTCAGGAGGAGACCCGGCAGTTTTATAACCTCGAGAAATTGTGGGCTGATGCAGAGCGCGTTGACGTTTCGGCGTGGGTTAACGATTAATGATTTATACCACCTTTGCCCAGTTATATGACCAACTTATGGAGCCCAGCTTTTATACGCAGTGGTTAGCATACGCCCGTAAACGGCTTCTTCCCCAAGCACCCACGCTTGACTTGGCGTGTGGGAGTGGCCGGTTGAGCGTTGCACTAGCGCAGGATGGTTATCCCGTAACGGGGCTGGACCAAGCAGAAGACATGCTGACCCTTGCTGCTGGGCACGCGGCGATAGCGGGGGTCAAAGTTGACCTAATCCAGGGTGATATGGCGGATCTGGCCGGGCTTTCCCCGGTAGAAAACGTTGTGTGTGCGGCGGATTCCCTGTGTTACCTGCCGGATCACGCCACCCTGGCACAAACGATGCGGGCGGTGTATCAGGTGTTAAAGCCAGGTGGGGTTTTCCTTTTCGATGTGCTTACCCCATACCAGGTTGACCACGTTTTTCCCGGGTACATGTACAATTACGAAGACGATGATCAGGCGTTTATGTGGACGAGTTATGCGGGGGAGGAGCCCCATACCGTTGAACACGACCTGCGTTTCTTTGTGTGGGACGATGCTCTTCAGGGATACCAGCGGTACAGCGAGCTGCACCATGAGCGGACTGAGTCGTTAGCGGCGTACCAGCACCTCCTGCAAGCAACTGGGTTTACGGCAATTACCGTTACCGATGTTGCGGGGAGTCCTGCTGGTTCACGGGCAGAGCGGTGGTACTTTGCGTGTCGCAAACCAGAAACGGTGGGTGAAGCGTAGTGGAAGCAGTTGGAATCATTGCGGAATATAACCCGTTTCATAACGGCCACCTGTATCAGCTTCGCCAGGTTAAACGGCGGTTTCCCCACAGTGTGGTGGTGGTTGCCATGAGTGGTAATTACCTGCAACGCGGGGAACCGGCGTGCCTGGATAAGTGGACGCGGACCCGGGCTGCGCTTTGTAACGGAGCGGACGTAATCGTCGAATTGCCGGTGCGGGCAAGCGTTCAACCGGCCGACGTGTTTGCCCGGTGGGGCGTGCGGATTCTCGCTAACATGGGGGTTTCCACCCTCGCGTTCGGCGCCGAACACGCGGAATACGATTTCGCCGCCCTTGCTGCCCAAACGGCGACGGTTCGGGGAGATTTTACGGTCCATGACCAATCGTACGCCGCAACGTACCAGCAAGCCATTGCGGCAGCGGTCGGCCATCCCATCGATCAACCCAACGACGTGTTGGGGTTGGCGTATGCTAAGGCCAACCAGGAGCTCCATTGTCCCCTGCATCTGGCACCAATCCAGCGGCACAATGCGGCGTACCTGGATGCGGAATTGACCGCTGGTTCCATCGCAAGCGCAACGGCCATTCGGCGCGCATGGCAGGATGGGAAGACGAATGCTGTTTCCCAGTATGTTCCGCGGGAGACGGCCGCAGCCCTCCAGCAGCACGGGTTTGTTGGCTGGAAACAACTATGGCCGGGACTACGGCAACGCCTTGTCACGACCTCACCGGTCCATCTCCGTTCAATTGTGGGAATGGCCGAGGGGATTGAGTACCGGTTAATTCGGTTGGCGCAGGAACTCCCTGCAGACGCATCGTTTGCGACGTGGCTGAAGGCGGTTAAATCCAAGCGGTTTACGTATACGCGGCTAGCACGGTTAGCGATGAACGTTGCCCTTGGAATTACCACCGATGAAGTTGCGGCGTTTGCTGCGCACCCGTATACCCACTTACTGGGATTTACTCCCAAAGGACAGCGGTATTTGCGGCAAGCCAAACACCACTATGCTTTTCCGGTGTTAACCAAGGTTAATCAGGATGATAAGAATGGTTTTTATGCTTCCGACTACCGGGCAGGGGTGCTTTACCGGCTCGCTGCTGGTGGTCAGGAGCAGGATTTAAAGCGGGCACCCGTCCGCGTAATGAAGGAGGATGACGATGGCAGTACGGTGGTCACTGAATGAGCTAGCTCAGCTCGGAATTGACGAGCTTCCGGTTGATGCGGTGCTGGATGTTAAGGAAGCGGTTAAGGAACGAAACGCGCAGGTGCAGGACGTTGCCCCGGTGAAGGTTAGCGGGGTCATCACCAAGGACCAGCGGGGAATTATCGCCACGATTCACGTGGCAACAACGGTGACCCTCCCGTCGAGTCGGAGTTTGACCGCCGTTGCTGTTCCGGTGGCCTTCACCTTTGCGGAATACTACGTTAGTGAACACGAACGGGATCTTTCCCGCTTTACCAATGACGACGTTGTCATTCAGCCGGAACATGACGTGGTTGACCTGGAAACAGCCGTGGCGGAAAACATCGTCCTGCATTTACCGCTGAAGGTCCTGTCCCCGGAAGAGGAGCAGGGCGGTAATTTTCAGACGGGGGACGACTGGCAGGTCGTCAGTGAAGAACAGCTTACCTCCCAACGGCAGGAAACGGTCGATCCCCGGCTGGCGAAGTTAAAGGACTTTTTTGCTGACGAGAATGGTGATAAAAACTAAGGAGGAGTTGCAATTTGCCGTAAAAACAAGTACAATCTAACACGTTAGGCAATTTGCAATGAGATATTAACGAAGGAGGTGTTTACTGATGGCAGTCCCACCACGGAAAACATCTAAGACGCGGAAACGGTTACGGCGGACGCACTACAAGCTCCAGATTCCTGGGATGAGTGCTTGCCCGAACTGCGGCGAATTACGGAAGTCACACTACGTATGCCCGAACTGTGGGTACTACGGTGACCGCGAAGTTATTAAGGTAAACAAGTAATTAACTATAAATAGTGGGGATGGCGCTGTTCCATCCCCACTATTTATATTGTGTAATTAGGGCCGAATGCGGGTGACCAGAAGGGGTGGCTTTAACGTTTCACGGCCTTTTTTCATAATCCAGGACAAAACAAACGGGCTGAATGAAAGTGCGCAGGCTATCAAATCATTCCTTTGCGGTTTGAAGACTGCTGCTTTCACTCAACCCGTTCATTGCGTTTCGGTCCACTTTTTAAGTATTATGCGTTCTTTTTCGCTTTATCAGGATCTTGAATAATAAAGTGGAGGGCGTTAATGATGATAAACGCACCAACCATCGCAATAATCCCGCTAGTGAGTGGTGAGAACGTTGCGTTGGATAGGGGCGCAACGATGTATCCAAACACCTCACCGTAGATAAATCCCCAGAAGAGGACGGTTAATTCCTTTGCAATTAACTTTGCCATTACAAGCACCTCACATTCACTACTATCGTACCACACTTTTTTATGAAGGGTGGGGGCAATTCTGGTGATTTGGTATAATAAACGCAGAATTCTTCCGGAAAGGGGGGGAGCCCGGTGAACGGCCCACTTCAGGTAATTAGTTGTAATAGTATCTTGCAGAGTACCCTGCGGATTAAGGACTACGTAGCAGCGGCTCAAAGGATGGGGTACACGACGCTGGCGCTGACAGACCGCAATGTCATGTACGGGGCGCTTTCTTTTTACGAAGCGTGTCAGCAAGCGGGGATAAAGCCTGTTTTAGGCATTACGTTGGAATTAAATAACCCGGCAACCACTCCTTCATGGAATCAGCTGATCGTGCTTGCTCAGGACGCAACCGGCTACCAGAACCTCCTGCAACTTTCCTCGTTAAAGTTAGGGGTGAACGGCGATCAGCCCGCGAACCACGCGGTCACCGTAGAAGAGCTTGCCCCGTACTTAAACCATACCTTTGTGGTGACCGACCCGTTGCATAGCTCCCTGCGGCTTCCCACAACGGAGCCGGAATGGTTACGGCCGTTGGTCACCGCTGCGGGACCCGACCACGTGTTTATCGGGGTTAGTCCACAACAGGATAGTGATCAAAACGAGCGGTTAATTGCGAAGGGCCGGCAGCTTGGAATTGAGCCCGCCGCCGTTTGGACGGTGGAATACCTCAATGCGCATGACTACGGTGCCTTGCAGGTCGCCCGGGCCATTCAGCAGGGAACCCCGGTTGACGATGGGGTTGCGTTGATCCACCGCACGGGGCCCGCAGCGCTAGTTTCTCCCCGGGAGCTGGAACATCAGTTGAACGCCCTCCCAGCGATCGCCCGGCAAAATACCCGCCATATCATGGAAACGGCGACCGTTACGGTTCCGTTTAAACACCCAGAATTGCCAGCATTCCCGGTTCCGGCAAAGCAAAATGCTGCTGACTACCTGAAAGCGCAGTGTGAAGCCGGGTTAGTTTCCCTGGTGCCACCAGAGAAGCGGGCGCCGTACACTGCCCGGTTAACCCACGAATTAACCGTGATTCACCGGATGGGGTTTGACGATTACTTCTTGATTGTTAGTGACGTGGTTCGGTTTGCCCACGAACACGGAATTATGGTGGGTCCAGGTCGGGGGTCAGCCGCTGGTTCGTTAGTTGCCTACGCCCTCGGAATTACCACGGTTGATCCGCTGGCCTACGGACTCCTGTTTGAACGGTTCTTAAATGAAGAACGGCGGCAGATGCCGGATATTGACCTTGATATTATTGATTCCCGGCGCGAAGAGGTGGTCCAATACGTACATCAGAAATACGGGGCGGACCGCGTTGCTCAGATTATCGCCCTGTCGACGATGGGACCACGGCAAGTAATTCAGGACGTTACGCGTACCCTTGGTTTACCGCAGTACCGGCAAGCCGAATGGAGTCGGGCACTTCCCCGGCGGGTCTCTTCCCTCCAGGAGGCGTACCAGCAGTCCAGTCGGTTTCGGGATTTAGTTGAGGCGGACGAAGTAGGGCGGGCCTGCTTTAAAATTGCCCGGACCCTAGAAGGATTGCCGCGGCAAACAACCGTCCACGCGGCGGGGGTGGTCCTTAGTGCAGCGCCCCTTACCAGCGTCGTTCCTATCCAAATGGGAAATAACGGAATTCTCCTGTCCCAGTACGCGAAGGAAGACGTTGAGCGGGTGGGATTGTTAAAAATGGACTTCCTTGGGTTGCGGAATTTAGGGGTGCTTCAAACAACGTTACGGCTCGTTAACCGGCATAAAAAGACGCCGTTGCGGGAGGAGGCAATTCCGTTAAACGACCCGGCCACCCTTAAGATGATGGCCATGGGGCAAACGTCCGGGGTGTTTCAGTTTGAGTCCGCGGGAATTAGGCGGGCCCTTCGTCAGGTTGCGCCGACGACGTTTGCTGATATTGTTGCGGTCAACGCCCTCTACCGGCCGGGGCCAATGGCAAACATCGATGAGTTTGCCGCCCGGCGCCATGGCCGCAAACCGGTAACGTATCCCGCGCCGGCGGTTCGGCCGGTTCTGGAGGGAACCAGTGGAATTATTATTTACCAGGAACAGGTCATGCAGGTCGCCGCAACGCTTGCGGGCTTCTCGATGGCGCAGGCCGATTTGCTTCGGCGGGCGATTAGCAAAAAGAACCAGCAGGCGCTTGATAACTTACGGGCGGCCTTCATTAAGGGAGCGGTGGCCCGGGGAACGACCAAACAGGTTGCCACCCAGGTCTTCCAGTACATTGAGCGGTTTGGTAATTACGGGTTCAATAAATCCCACGCCGTTGCTTACTCTAAATTAGCGGTCCAGCTCGCATACCTGAAGTGCCATTATCCGGCAGCGTTTTACGTTGCGCTGTTGAATAGCACCCTGGGCAACCGGGCAAAGATGCAGCAGTATGTCAGTGAGCTGCAACACCAGCACATCCCCGTTGACCCGCCCCTGATCAACCGGGCAGGGCGGCTCTTTACGCTTCACCATGGCCGGGTAGTCTTCGGGTTGCGGATGATTCGCGGGCTTCGAAGCGACGTAGTGGATGCGGTCTTAACCGAGCGGAAGGAGAACGGGCCGTTTACATCGTTTAAGAACTTTGTTGACCGCCTTGATCCCCGTTTCCGGCAAACCGAGTTAATCACCCCGTTGATTTACAGTGGCGCCTTTGATGCGTTTGGC
Organism: Candidatus Ligilactobacillus avistercoris; assembly: GCA_019119415.1. Taxonomy (GTDB): domain Bacteria; phylum Bacillota; class Bacilli; order Lactobacillales; family Lactobacillaceae; genus Ligilactobacillus; species Ligilactobacillus hohenheimensis. Next base: position 17,651 of record DWXB01000015.1, read on the forward strand.
AGCAACCGCGCGCAGTTGGTGGTGGAGCTTCCGGGGACGTTAGAGGCTGAAAATCTAAGCGGAACCAGTGCAACGCTCAAGGATGTTTTGGCGAATAAAGCACAATCGGCCCCGCAGTTGACGTTGGTCGACCAGTTGGCTAAGGAGCAGGAGTACCTGGGTGTCCGGGTTTCCGGGCATCCAACGGACCAGTACCGGTTGTTAGGCCAGATTATCGGGGCAACGCCCGTGGCGCAAGTCACCCCGGCGCTGCGCACTGTTCGGTTAATCGTGATGGTTAAGACTGTCCGCCAAATTACAACCAAGAAGGGGTTACCGATGGCGTTTGTCACCTGCGAGGATGCGGGAAAGAGTATCGAACTAACGGTCTTTTCACGGGTATATCTCCAAAATAAGGGACACCTTAAACCCGGTCAGTTGGTCGTTGTTACCGGCCGGCCTGAGGAGCGCAACGGGCAGGTTCAGGTTGTGGTTGACCAGCTGGCCCCCGTTGCAGCGGTTGACATGAAAAAGTGTTTCTTACGTTTACCGGCGGCGCGGGCAGCTGCACGGGAGGAACTTCATCAGGTGTTAATGAATGCCCGGCGGGGGAAGATGCCGGTGATTTTAGTCGATGATAGTCGGCACTCACGGCAACTGTTACCACGAAAATACTGGCTTGATGAACGGGCGGTACCGCCGGAACTGAGGACGGTGCTGGGTCCAGCGAACGTTGTTATTAAGTAAACGTTTACTCGAAAATTACTTAAGCGATTATGAAAGTTAATGAAAGAGTAATTGAAAAGTTTCACAATTAGGCAGATTTTTACGGATAAAAGTGATAGTATAGCAGATGGAGAATGTATAACTTTTACTTGAGGTGAAGAAATGAAACGGATTGGGATCTTAACGAGTGGTGGCGATTCATCAGGAATGAACGCCGCAGTTCGGGCCATTGCCCGTTCAGCAATGAACGCTGGCCTCGAAGCATATGGGATTAACTACGGTTACAAGGGCCTGGTTGAAGGAAACATTTTCAAGCTGGAAACCAAGGAGCTTGATGGGATTATCAACCGGGGAGGGACGATTTTGTATTCTGCCCGGTTCCCGGAATTTGCTCAGGAAGAAACCCAGTTAAAGGGGATTGAGCAGTTAAAGAAGTTCGGGATTGACGCGTTGGTCGTAATCGGTGGTGACGGTTCTTACCACGGGGCTGAAAAGCTGACCAAGCACGGGTTCAACTCAATCGGCGTCCCAGGGACAATCGATAACGACATTCCGGGAACGGACTTCACGATTGGGTTTGACACGGCGGTGAACGTGGCAACCGAAGCTCTCGACCGGATCAACGACACGGCAACGTCCCACCAGCGGACGTTTGTCGTGGAAGTGATGGGCCGGGGTGCCGGGGACATCGCATTATGGGCCGGGAATGCTGCCGGTGCTGATGAGATTGTCATTCCAGAACACGACTACGACATCGCCAAGATTGCCCAGCACATCAAGGACAACGAGAAGAACGGCAAGGATCACTTCCTGATTGTTCTTGCTGAAGGTGTGATGTCTGCTCAGGACTTTAAGGCTGAGCTGGACAAGCACGGCGATTTCGATAGCCGCGCAGTGACACTGGCCCACGTTCAGCGGGGCGGCACGCCAACCGCTAAGGACCGGGTCCTCGCCAACAAACTTGGGGATTACGCAATCCAGTTACTGATGCAGGGCAAGGGTGGCTTAGCCATCGGGATCCACAACAACCAGTTGGAGGCCCACGACATTATCGATACCCTTGAAAACCACAAGCATGAGACGGATGTTTCACTGCTTGACTTAAACGACCGCGTTCGTTTCTAAATAATACGCGCTAAACTAACGGTAATGACTGACATAAAAGTCGTTATATTATTTCAATAAGGAGCGATTTCACTTATGAAAAAGACCAAGATCGTAAGTACTCTTGGACCAGCCAGCAATGATCTCGATACGATCGTTAAGCTGATTGAAGCAGGTGCTAATGTTTTCCGGTTTAACTTCTCTCACGGTGACCACGAGGAACACCTGGGCCGGTTAAACCTGGTGCACGAAGCTGAAAAGAAGACCGGCAAGACGGTCGGCATCCTGTTGGATACGAAGGGGGCTGAAATTCGGACAACCGTTCAGAAGGACGGCAAGATTCCATTCCACATCGGAGATGAAGTCCGGATCTCAATGGATGATTCCCTTGAAGGAACCAAGGAAAAGATCGCCGTTACCTACCCAGGATTGTACGATGACGTTCACGAGGGTGGTCACGTGCTGTTCGATGACGGTCTGATTGACATGTTAATTGAAAAGAAGGACGAAGCAAACAAGGAACTTGTCTGCAAGGTCCTCAACGAAGGGGTTTTAGGTTCCCGGAAGGGTGTTAACGCTCCTGGTGTTTCAATCAACCTGCCAGGGATTACTGAAAAGGACTCAAGTGATATTCGCTTCGGTCTTGAACACGAAATCAACTACATCGCCGCTTCATTCGTTCGGAAGCCGCAGGATGTGCTGGACATTCGTGAACTGCTTGAAGAAAAGCACATGGAACACGTTCAGATCTTCCCGAAGATCGAGTCACAGGAAGGAATCGACAACTTCGATGACATCATGAAGGTTTCTGATGGACTGATGATTGCCCGTGGTGACATGGGGGTTGAAATTCCACCAGAAAACGTGCCGTTGGTTCAGAAGGACTTCATCAAGAAGTGTAACGCATGGGGCAAGCCGGTTATCACGGCTACGCAGATGCTTGACTCCATGGAAGAGCATCCACGTCCGACGCGGGCCGAAGCTTCTGACGTTGCTAACGCCGTGTTTGATGGGACGGACGCAACGATGCTTTCTGGTGAAAGTGCTAACGGGGACTATCCGGTTGAATCCGTTGCAACGATGGCGCGGATTGACGTGAAGGCTGAAAACGCTCTGCGGCAGCACCGCAACCAGACGTTTGAAGAGTTCGACAAGACGGACGTTACGGAAACAATCGGTCGGGCCGTTGCTGAAGCTGCTAAGAACCTGGACATCAAGACGATTGTTGCTGCAACCCGTTCAGGTCACACTGCCCGGATGATTTCCAAGTACCGTCCGGACGCTGACATTCTTGCCCTGACGTTTGACGAACGGACACAGCGGGGCTTAATGATCAACTGGGGTGTTTACCCGGTTGTTACTGACACGCCGGCTTCAACCGATGACATCTTCCGGCTGGCAACTGAAGAAGCCAAGAAGCAAGGCTTTGCTAAGGACGGCGACCTGATCCTGATTACGGCTGGTGCCGGTGAAGAAGGAACAACGAACCTGATGAAGATTCAGCTGATTGCTTCTAAGCTGGTTGATGGCCAAGGGGTTGGCGAAGAAACGGTGATCGGCAAGGCAGTTGTTGCAACGTCAGCTGACGAAGCCAACAAGAAGGCCGTTGAAGGTGGAATCCTTGTTACGAAGAACACGGACAAGGATTACTTACCGGCCATCGAAAAGTCATCTGCACTGGTTGTTGAAAACGGTGGGTTGACTTCTCACGCCGCAGTTGTTGGAATTTCAATGGGAATTCCAGTAGTTGTTGGTGCTAAGGACGCAACCAACATTCTGAACGATGGTCAGCTGATTACGGTTGACTCACGGCGGGGTGTTGTTTACGACGGTGCCTCAAGCTCACTTTAATAAGAAATAATTGTACTGGAGATTAGCTCTCTAAGTACAGTTCGGATGGGTTTAGTCATTAGTTGACTGGACCCATCTTTTTAATTATTATAGTGAGTGATTAATCACTCACTAATCATAAAGGGGGGACTTCTAATGGAAGTCGTTAAGATGACTGGTGTTACCAAATTCTTTGGAAAACAGCAAGTTCTTCAGAACGTGGCGTTGACTGTTTCTGAGGGAGAGATTGTAGGGTTGTTAGGTCCTTCGGGAGCTGGAAAATCAACAATGATTATGATTATTTTAGGAATGCTTCGAGGAGATAAAGGGACAGTCAGGGTGTTTAACCAGCCAATGCCCAATAGAAAACTACTTAACAAAATTGGTTATATGGCACAGTCAGATGCACTTTACGAACAACTTAGTGGCAAGGAAAATTTGGCTTTTTTTGCCGAACTTAAGGGGATAAGCCGGCACGAACGGGGGGAAACGATTAGTCATGTTGCGACGATTGTGGGATTAACCGACCAGCTTGAAAAACGGGTAAAGGATTATTCTGGTGGGATGAAACGGCGATTATCATTAGCGATTGCCATGCTGGGGAACCCGGCGCTCCTTGTCCTTGATGAACCAACGGTGGGAATTGATCCAATTTTGAGTCAAAGTATTTGGAAGGAATTAAGGAGGTTACAAAAGCAGGGAACAGCAATTTTAATTACAACTCATATTATGGCTGAAGCCGAATTAGTTGATCGTGTGGCGTTGTTACGGGATGGCTGGGTGATTGCCAACGATACTCCGAGTAGATTGATGACGAGGTATCATGCTAATTCAATTGAGGCTGTGTTTATGAAAGCAGAGGTGAAGTAGAATGCGGATAGTAGCGTTGGCTAAACGAATTTTACTGGAGTTAAGCCGGGATGTGCGTACTTTACTCCTGGTAATAATTGTTCCTGTAATTGTCCTTTCGTTGTTAAAATTTACGTTTACGGTTAATACTGATGTCACGGCCCGTGTTGGGGTCATTAATTTACCGGAGAAGGTTGAAAAAAAGATTAGTCAGAATGACAAAATCACTGTGGTAAAAATGAATGACTGGCACGTGGCTAAAAAGGAATTACAAAAGCAACAGGTAGCTGGAGTTGTTACGTATAATGCACGACATCGTCAATACCATGCAACTTATACGAACGAAAATGTTGCTCGGACACATCTTTTGCAGGAAACATTGCAAAAAGCTTTGACCCAGACATCTATTGAAGGAATGAAAACAAAATTAAGAACAGTCTTCTTGGCTAACAAACGGTTGCTACCAGGTAGCCAGGTTTCTTTAAACCGAAATTCAGTTCAGAATTATTATTTATACGGAAATAGTTCGACAACGTATTTTGACACTCTTGTGCCCACCTTATTAAACGTTTTTGTATTTTTATTTGTCTTTTTGACCTCCGGGATGGCACTGTTAAATGAAAGAACCCAGGGGACGTTAGCTAGGATGCTAGCAACCCCGATTCGGCGCTTCGAGGTTGTTGGTGGCTATATCCTTAGTTACGGGGTAATTGCCGTAATTCAAACAATCGTGACTGTTTTCTTTAGTCTTAAGATCTTGGACGTTCAAATCCGTGGAAACGTAGTGACGCTAATGATAGTGAACATTATGGTAGCATTCGTCGCATTATCGTTAGGGTTGTTATTATCAACAATGGCAGAGTCACAGTTTCAAATGATGCAGTTTATTCCGTTGGCAATTGTTCCCCAGTTTTTCTTTTGTGGAGTGGTTCCACTGACCTCAATGCCCCCTTGGGTTCAACTTATTGGAAGAATTATGCCCTTAGAGTATTCGGGAATTGCATCGAAAGCGGTGGTGATTGCCGGTGCCCATATTAGTCAAATTATTCCCGAATTAATGGTATTGTTTGGCTTTTTTTGTGTAATTGTTATGGTTAATGTTTGGGGATTGAGAAGGTACCGGGAGGTATGATTTATGGACCAATTAATGACGTTTGAGGAATGTTATCGGATGACTGATATGCCTGCGGGAAAACGAAAAGTATTACTTGCAGCCCTTAGGCTTTTTGCGGCCAACGGGGTATCAGGTACGAGTACCGCTCAAATTGCCCGTGCTGCTGCAACGAGTCAGGCAACAATCTTCAAATATTATAAAACGAAGCAAGATCTGGTTAACGCAGTCCTCGCGCCTGTTTTTAATATGTTAGGTCCTGATTATCAGGCTGATTTCACGCGTGAAATTACTAATTTTTCACCACGGCGACATCTTGACGAAATCATTGCAGCGATTATCCACCGACGTTATGAACTGATGGAACGAAACCATGATGCGATCATTATTCTAGTGGGTGAGCTGATGGGAAACCGGCGGATTATTCGGCAAGCCCGGCGGTTATTCATAAGAGGCGCACGGTTATTTGGCCCGCGGTTAGCGAACCTATTACAGAAATTTCCTGAGTATAACCGAAATATTTCAGTTTATGAAGTAATGCGGATTATGATGAGTCAGCTTTTAGGGTATTTCATGGTGCAACACCGGTTAGTTCCGGGAATTTCAAGGAATACCGAGCAGGATTTGGATATGATTGCCCATGAAATTTACCGGGCAATTACTAATTAGCGAGGCATACGAATCACGAGTAGTTAAATAAAGCACACATGGTAAAAGTATTCATTCCGTTAATTTAAGCGATTTAAATGGGATCCTATCTTTATCGTGTGTGTATTTATTTTACAGTTATTGTTTGTCAGTTAACTCTGATATTGAAAGCGGGATTTGTTTGAGGTGCTTGATTTCCCGGTCGACCTTATGAATTTCCTTATCGGGAGTCTTTTGCGTGGTCTTCCGGAAGGCGTGCATGAGAGTGTAATCCCCATCCTGTGCTAAAAACATTAACCGGTACTTTCCGAGCCGGATTTTGTAGAGGTGCCGGTAGGGGAGCCGGAGGATCATCCGTTTTACTGTCGGCCGGGTAAGCGGCAGTGTTTGAGCTTCCATTTGCTTAAGCATGGAATTTACTTTCCGGTAGATGCTGGGGTCCTTTTCCCTGATTTTCTTGTACCATGTAGTGAAGGGGATGTCTCCCCGGTTATCCTGGTAAACATAGATTGCCATTGCGGTGTTACTCCGTTTCTCAATTGTTTTCTCTAAACGTCGATTATACCATTTGTTTGTTAAAAGAACGGCGGGAGTGCTTGCTGGTTATGAGTGAATCATGGATAATGGAAGGCGACATGAAAATTAACGATGATTCCGGGATTGTTAGTTAAAGATGACGGTCCCTGACGTATTTATTAATTGGAGGGCGTAACGTGGAAAGTTGGTTATTTTTACTAGTAATTCTGGCAGTTGCCTTTTTTGGAAAAAACACGTCGTTAACGGTGGCAGCGTTGGTTGTTTTGGCGTTAAAGGCCATTCCAATGAGCGGCCGGTTAATGCAGGTAATTGATGCCCGGGGAATTAACTGGGGGGTCACGGTGATTTCCATTGCTATTCTGGTGCCGATCGCAACGGGGCGGATTACCTTTGAGGACCTCTTCCGGGTAATGAAGTCCCCGGTGGGGTGGATCGCTGTAGGGTGTGGTGCGCTGGTAGCCATTCTGTCTAAGCACGGGGTTGGGTTACTAGCTGCCTCACCGGAAATTACGGTTGCGTTGGTATTCGGAACGATTATTGGGGTGGTGTTCATGCGCGGAATTGCCGCCGGACCAGTGATTGCTAGTGGAATTACTTACTGCATTATCACACTGCTCCACCTTGCAGTTTAACGGGGAGATGATGAGATGTTAGCTGATTTAATTGGCCGGACGATTCAGGCAAAGGTGACGGATGAAAACGACCGCTTTGTTTTTGCCCAGGCAGACGGGGAGACGTTTCGGCTTGCTAAGGATGAATTACGTTCAGTTCCCCGGATGGGGGCACTGATTACGGGGTTTGCGTATGAAAATGCAGATCACCAGCTTCAGTTAACGAAGACGGCCCCTAAAAGTGGGATTGACCGGTACGCGTGGGGAACGGTGGTCGCTAGTCGCCACGACCTGGGTGTTTTTGTGGATGTGGGGTTACCGAATAAGGACGTGGTGGTTTCCCTTGACGACTTACCAACGGTTTCGCGGTTATGGCCGCGCCAGGGGGACCGGTTACTTGTGGCTCTGCGCGTTGATGCAAAGGCGCGGATGTGGGCGGTCTTGGCAAACGCCGACCAGATTCGCCAGGTGAGTGTTTTAGGAAATCAGCGGATGATGAACCACAACGTTACCGTGACGGTTTACCAGCCGAAGTTAGTGGGCTCATATGTGTTGACGCAGGATTATGTCCGCGGGTTTATCCATCCTTCCGAGTGGGATGAAGAACCCCGCCTCGGTGCAACCATGCAGGCCCGGGTGATTGGGGTGCGGCCCGACGGTATTCTTAATTTATCAGTCAAACCCCGGGCATACGAAGCCATCGCGCCCGATGCGGCGATGCTGAAAGCGGCCCTAGAACACATGCCGGGCCATACCTTACCGTACTCTGATAAGAGCTCCCCCGCAGCAATTCGTTCCTACTTTGGTATTAGTAAGGGCCAGTTTAAACGGGCTTTAGGCCACCTTCTTAAGGCTGGAATTGTTGAACAGGACAACGGCCAGATTCGGCTCCGGGCGCCTTTTGACGATTAGGGCGCAGGTGTGCTACCCTAGCATATGTGTTTAGGAGGATTAGGGGGAGACTAGGATGCTGTACAAGTATAAGGATGATTACAGGAAAGTTGCGATGGGCCTGTTATCATTTATTCCGGAATTAAAGGAGATTCCGCACTTAAAAAAGGAATTGGCGTGGTACGATGCTGATGAGCACCGGAACCTGTTTTTGTGGAAAAATGACAATGGTAATTTTAGTGCGGTAATTGGTACCGAAACTAATCCTGATAACCGGACAATCATGGTGCGCCGGGTTGCAGTTACGCCCAACGAGCCCCAGAGCGTTCAGTTTCAGATGTTAACGGCGTTGGCAAACCGTTTCCCTGAGTATAAGGTAATGGGAAACTTTGCAACGTCGGGATTGATTACCGCATGGGAAAAGCAAACGAATGAATAAGAAGAATGATAATCCGCAGCAGGCCCCAGCGGCGCTAACCCTTAAGCTTGAGCAATTTGAGGGGCCGCTTGACCTGCTGCTTCATCTTATTAAAAAGAATAAAGTGGATATATATGATATTCCCGTTGCTAAAATTACTTCCCAGTATGTCGCTTACTTACACCAGATGCGCGAGTTGCGGCTTGATATTGCTGGGGAGTATTTAGTTATGGCGGCCACCCTCGTTAATATAAAAAGCCGGCTGCTTCTTCCCCAGCAACAGCCGCAGGATGAACCAGAAGAGGTAGAGGATCCGCGGGCAGAGTTAGTGAACCAGTTAGTTGTTCACCAGCAGTTTCAGCGGGCAGCGGCTGAATTAGGGGAATTGGCTGAAAAACGGAGTTGGGAGTATGGCCGCCCAGAGGCCGCACTCCCAGCGGATGCCCACTTAGGACAGCTGGCACCGGCAGGGGATAATATCCTTACTCAAATGCAACAGGCGATGCTCAAGATGACGCAGCGGGCGGTTAACCAACGGCTTAGCCGGCGCCCCCGCCAGGTAAAACGGGAGCACTACACCGTTAAGCACCAGATGACCTATTTACGGCACCGGGTTAAGCATCATCATAAAGTGGAATTTATGACACTCTTTTCTCCGGAGGTGGCCCCAGAACAGTACGTAACGACGTTCATGGCACTCCTTGAGTTGATGAAACGGCAGGACGTGGTGGCTGAACAGGCGGAAAACTACGGGCCAATTATGATAAGTGAGGGACGGCATGGCAACAAACCAAGCAAAGATTGAAGCATTGCTCTTTGTGAGCGGTGATGACGGGATTACGGTCACGGAACTGGCCCAGCTGGTTGGAATTTTAAAGCCAGCGGTTTTGGAACAGCTAACGCGCCTGGAACAGAAGTACGCTGCGGACCGGAACGGGAGTTTCACCTTGATACATGCAGATGAACGCTACCGGTTGGTTACTAAACCGGGGGTCGCCGGCGTTGTTCGGCGTTATTTTGAAGCACCGGCGATGGCGACCCTTTCGCCGGCCGCCCTCGAAACCCTGGCAATTATTGCGTACCGCCAGCCCGTTACGCGGGTCGAGATTGAGGAGGTCCGGGGAGTGCGGGCCAGCGCAATGTTGCAGAAGCTTCAAGCGTGGGGGCTAATCACGGTTACCGGGCGACTTGATGCGCCGGGACGGCCTGCTCAGTACGGGACAACACCCGCGTTTTTAAACTATGTGGGGGTCACGAGCCTTAAAGATTTACCACCCCTTCCCGATGAGAAGGATGCGGCGAACGATGAGGACTCCAACCAGTACATGGCCCTCTTTGATGCAGCGCTAACAGATGAGGAGGATGATCAGGATGCCTGAACGGTTACAAAAAGTAATGGCTGCTGCCGGGGTTGCCTCCCGGCGGGCGAGTGAACGGTTAATTCAGGCGGGCCGGGTAACGGTTAATGGCCACCAGGTAACAACGTTGGGAACAAAGGTTACCCCCGCTGACGTAATTACGGTTGACGGGAAGGCAATTGACCGCGAAAAGAAGGTGTACTACGTCTTCAATAAACCACGGGGAGTCATTACCGCCGCCAAGGATGACCGTAACCGGCGGGTGGTGACCGATTACTTTACTGCGGTGAAGGAGCGGGTGTACCCGGTGGGACGGCTCGATTACGATACGACGGGCATTCTGATTATGACAAATGACGGGACGCTCGCCAATCAGTTGATGCACCCCCGTTATGGGGTGAATAAAACGTACGTAGCGAAGGTTTTAGGGGTGCCCACTAATGCGGAACTAGAACGGCTCCGGCACGGAGTCCGGATTGATGACCGCCATCCTGCCAAGGCCCGGGTCCACGTGATCAATTATGATCCCGACCAGCAGCATGCCATCGTTAGCATGACAATTCACGAGGGACGGTATCACCAGGTGAAGCGCATGCTTGAGGCGGTGGGGCATCCGGTTGTCAAGCTACGGCGGACGGCATACGGTCCCCTTACCGATCAGGGATTAGCTCCGGGACAGTACCGGCCGTTAACCCACCGCGAATTACAGGCCCTTAAAAAGAATGTCCAGTAATTCACAAGTTAGTGCTGACAGCGGTTTCTTAATGTGGTAAATTGTGAATAGAATATTAGAATGTTTATTCTCGAGACAGGGCGAAAATCCCGACCGGTGGTGATAGTCCACAAGCCGTCACGGTGACGACAAGACTGGTGGAATTCCAGTATCGACAGTATAGTCTGGATGGGAGAGAATTCACAAGTTCGAATTCAACGGGGATAAGCACTTCCAATATTAAATAATTAATATGGAGGGATGCGCAGTGCGTCATCATCGCTACTTGCAGCGCTTCACGCTGACCGCGTGCCTAGCGTGCATCGCTTATCTGCTGTTGTTTTTTGCGTTTGCGGTTATTCCGGTTGTTCCGTACCTTAAGGTTGACCTGGCATTGATTCCCATTTTATTTGGGTTCTTTGTTTTGGGACCGCAGTGGGGATGCGGGGTAATTGCCCTGCAAGCGGCCGTATATTTTGTTCTAACGGGACCATCCGTTGGCCATCTAATCGGGGTTTTGAGTAACGTGTTAGCAGCCTTAGCATTTTGCTTGCCGTTTTATTGGATAATGCGGCCGTGTGCCCAACGGGGGAAGCCATTCTGGATGCGCGAAGGAATGGCCCTTGTAGCCGGGACAGTGGTAATGACCGGCGTAATGTCATTAGCCAATTGGCTGGTGTTGACACCGTTGTACATTAACGTGATTGGAATGCGGCTTGCCTTGCCACTTCCTAAGCTAGTATTGTTCGGAATCATTCCGTTTAACCTGATTAAGGGAGTAATTGTGGGCGGTTGCTTCGTCGTTTTATACCACTACACTGCCCGGTGGGTTTTGCGGGAACGCCAGCGGCTAGAAAAATAGTGAAATATTAGGTTGTGACCGGTGATGGCTGTGTTTCCATCACCGGTTTTTGTGAACGAGTGCCGTTATTAGGAAATTTGCGCTAAAATAAAAACAATTATAGTAATCGATGGAGTGATTAAGATGGATCGTTTTGCGAAATCAGCATGTACTTCCGTAATGGTAGGGAAGAAGGCAAGTCTTGACGGGTCAACAATCATTTCCCGGAACGAAGACCGGCTGGTGGCCATTTACCCGAAGAAGTTTATGGTCCAACCTGCCGTCCGGAACCGGCACGCAACGTATAAGTCAACGTATAATGGACTGACCGTTCCGCTTCCGGCAACGGGAATGCGGTACACAGCAACCCCGAATATTGACCTTAAAGAGGGAATTAACGAGGAAGATGGGATTAACGCCGCGCGCGTGGGCGAAAGTGCTACCGAAAGCGTGTATGCCAATGACCGGGTGCTGGCGTGTGATCCGTACGTTCCCAACGGCTTAGCGGAGGATTCCATGACGACTTTGGTGCTCCCGTACATTCATTCGGCGCGTGAGGGAGTGCAGTACCTGGGAAAACTGGTCGCTAAGTACGGCGCGGCTGAGGGCAACGGGGTCCAGTTTAACGACCAGGATGAGGTGTGGTACATGGAAATTGCCACCGGTCACCACTGGGTTGCGGTCCGGATTCCGGATGACTGCTATGCGGTGGCAGCGAACCAGATTGCAATCGAACAAATTGACTTCAACGATCCGGATAATTTTATGTGGTCCGAAGGGATTCAGCGCTTTGTTACTGATAATCAGCTTAACCCGGATTATGACCAGTGGAATTTCCGCCATATTTTTGGAACCAATACGGTTAAGGATCACCACTACAATACACCGCGGGTTTGGTTTGCTCAGCGGTACTTTAATCCTGAGGTGGAACAGGAGCCGGAGTCACCGGACATGCCGTTTATCCGGAAACCCGCGCGGAAGATTAGCGTCGAGGACGTTCAGTTTATCCTTAAGTCCCACTTTGATGAGACCCCGTACGATCCGTTAGGAAGTGGCAGTGCACGTGACCGGAAGAGGTACCGGGCAATTTCCCTGTCCCGGACGGCGAACTCGCATATTTTGCAGGTACGGCCTACCGCGCAGGCGCACGGGGTTCAGTGGCTGGCTTACGGAATCCCAACGTTTTGTCCCCACGTGCCGTTCTTTACCAATGCTGCGGATACGGACGCATCGTACCGGGAGACACCGGCAAAGATTGATCTCAACAGCGCGTACTGGTTGTACGAAACCCTGACAATGCTGGTCGAAGCGCACTACGACGAATTTATTCAGGATGACTTGGATTACCAGAACGAACTGATGCAGTGGGCACACGCTAAGATTCGCCAGGTTGATAAGGAGGCTGCCGGATTAACGGGGGCGGAATTAACAACGTACCTGACCAAACAGAACCACGCCATTGCGGCACACTTTAACGAACGGACGTTGGACTTTATCTTGGAATTAATCGCACGGGGTACGGAGCTTTCGCGGTTGACGTTTAAGATGGACCCGAACTTATAGGAGGATGAACGATGGTTAGTATGCGGCAGCTTGCCCGGTTGGCCGGCGTTTCCCCGGGACTTGTTTCGCGGGTGTTGAATCACGACCCGACACTGGCGGTTACCCCGGCAACCAGGCAGCGCATTCAGGCTCTCGCCGCGCAGTACCACTACGTCCCCGGTAAACGGGGCCCCGGAAAGAAGTGGATCAATTCACTGTGCGTGATTACGGCCGTGGCGGAAAAGGATGAGGTTTATGATGATTACTTTAAGGTCATTATGACTGGCATTACCGCAGCCGCCCGGGAAAACGGACTAAACGTTAAGACCATTTACCGTTTGCCAGAAGGGCCGGCGATGCCCGACATTGAAAAGTATGCGGGAATTGTCATGATTGGGTCGATTACCCCGAAAGCAGTCGCATCCATTGCGGCGCGGAACGCCCACGTTGTTCTGATTGATAACCAGGTGGTGACATCGGGGTATCCGGTCGTAGGAGTCGACCTGGCAGCAATGGCCCGGGATGCGCTCATGGTGTTTACAACCCGCAACGTGGCGCCAATCGGTTTTATCGGTAATACTGTGCGGGGAATGACGCTTGCGGGTAAATTGGATATGGAGGTTGCGGGGGGCCGGTTGGCGGAGTACCGCCGGTTTTGTCAGCAAACCCACCAGCCCGACTACAGCGTTTTGGGGGCGTGGGATCCCGCGTTTGGTTACAGGGCAACCCGGCAACTGTTGACCGCCCACCCTGAAATTCAAGCGCTTCTAATTGCGTCTGATCCGTTGGCATTAGGGGTGTTGCGGGCGGTGGCGGACCTCAATCTGCAAATTCCCGCTGAGCTGGAGGTCTTAAGTTTTGATGACCTCGATTACGCCCAGTACCTGATTCCGCGGCTTTCGACGGCTAAGCTTCCGACGCAGGAGTTGGGCCGGCGGGCGGTTCAGCTGCTTTACCAGCAACTCACAACGGCGCAGGTGACCCCCGAGCAGATTACGCTGCGGGGGGAGTTAAGGATGCGGGAAACAACGAAAAAAGCATAGGTTCATTAAGGAGCAGAGGAGAACGAATGACGGTTCTCCTCTTTTTGTTATTGCAGATTTAAATGAAAGCGTTATACTAAACACAAACAGATGTTTAATAAGGAGTGGTTGCTGTGAAAATGGAAAATAAGGCGATGCTAATTACGTATCCGAACCGGATGGGGACCAACCTTGCCGAATTAAGGCAGTTGATGACGGGACCGTTCGCCAAGGCGTTTGGGGGCGTGCATATCCTGCCGTTTTACTATTCAAGTGGGGATGCGGGGTTTGCGCCGTACCAATATGAAGTGGACCCGCAGTTCGGCTCGTGGGCAGACGTGGAGCAATTAGCAAAGACGCACTACCTGATGTTTGATTTCATGGTGAACCACCTTTCGCCGAAGTCACCCGAGTTCCAGGACTTTGTGGCCCATCACCGCGATTCTAAGTTTGCGGACCTATTTTTGAGCTGGGATCAATTCTGGCCAGCGGGGCGGCCGACAAAGGAAGACGTGGACCTGATTTATAAACGGAAGGATAAGGCGCCGTTTATGCCGGTGCAGTTTGCGGATGGAACCACCGAAAAAATCTGGAACACGTTTGGTGACCAGCAGATGGACCTGGATGTTCGGACAGAAACGACGATGCGCTTTATTGAGCAGAACCTAACGCACCTTGCCCAGCATGGCGCCAGCATCATTCGGCTTGATGCCTTTGCGTACGCCGTTAAGAAACTGGGAACCAGCGACTTCTTCGTGGAACCGGAGACGTGGCATTTATTAGACCGGATTAAGGAAATGCTTGCCGGAACCGACGTCACCTTATTACCAGAAATTCATGAGAACTACACGTACAACGAGAAGATGCACGCACACGGTTACTTTAGCTACGACTTTGTCCTGCCGATCATCACGCTCCACGCCTTGTATTCACACAAGGTCAAAACGATGGTTGACTGGTTTAACCAGGCGGACATGCACCAGTTTACGACCCTGGACACGCACGATGGCATTGGGGTTGTTGATGGCAAGGACATCTTAACTGATGAAGAACTCGACTATACCGTGGATCAGTTATACAAGGTGGGGGCCAACGTTAAGCGGGCTTATTCGAGTGCGAAGTACCACAACCTTGATATTTACCAGTTAAACACGACGTACTACTCGGCAACGGGGAACAACGACGCGGCGTACCTGTGTGCGCGGGCCCTGCAAATGTTTGCGCCGGGAATTCCGCAGGTGTACTACGTGGGATTATTAGCCGGAAAGAACGATACGACCCTCGTTGAGCAGACCCGGGAAGGCCGGGACATCAACCGCCACTTCTACACGCTTGATGAGGTGCATGCGGAATTACAGCGGTCGGTTGTCCAGAAAGTGCTCCAGCTGTTGGAATTCCGGAACAGCTGCCCGGCGTTTGATTTGGAAGGGACGATTAAGGCGGAAGCGTTAGACGACCACACGATGCGGGTAACGCGGACGGACCGGGAACAGACGTCCCGGGCAGTTCTGACCGTTGACTTAGCGCAAATGCACTATACCATTGAGGTGAAGGGATAGTTTTTAAAATTGCCGTTCAGATTGTGTAAACAATGGTATAATACGGATGATTAAGTTAAGGAGGAATTTCACATGAAGATTATTGCCTATGGTATTCGTGACGACGAAATACCATACGTTGACGAATGGAAGCAGGCACACAGTGACGTTGAGGTTAAGGTTGTTCAGGAGTTATTAACGATGGACACCGTTGACCAGTGCAAGGGCTTTGATGGGTTAGTTTCATACCAGCAGAAGCCATACACGGCAGAATTGATTGATGCAATGGGGGCAAACGGCATCAAGTTCTGGTCATTACGGAACGTTGGGATTGACAACATCGACTTTGATGCTGTTAAGCGGAACAACATCGTGCTGACAAACGTTCCGGGATACTCACCGGAAGCCATTGCTGAATTCTCAGTTACGCAGACGCTGCGGTTACTGCGGAACACGAAGCAGTACGAAGCTAAGATGCGTAACGGGAACTTTATGTGGGCTCCGGAAATTGCCGGTGAGCTGAACGAAAAGACCGTTGGGGTGGTTGCCACGGGCCGGATTGGGCGGTTTGCAATCCAGTACTTCCAGGGCTTTGGCTGCAAGGTAATTGCTTACGATCTGTTCCACAACCCGGACATTGAAAAGCAGGGATTATACGTTGACACGCTGGACGAATTATTCGCTCAGGCTGACGTAATCGACCTGCACGCTCCGGCTACCAAGGACAACTATCACATGATTAACGCTGACTCCATCGCTAAGATGAAGGACGGCGCCATCATCATCAACACGGCTCGGGGTGAGCTGGTTGATACCGAAGCACTGCTGAAGGCCGTTCACGACGGTAAGCTGAGCGGGGCTGCTTTGGACACGTACGAAGACGAAGTTGGCAAGTTCAATAACGACTTCGGTAGCTTCGACGCTATTCCGGACGACGTGCTGAAGGGTATGGTTGAAGACGGCCGGATTCTTGTTTCACCACACATCGCCTTCTACACAACGACGGCTGTGCGGAACATGGTTCAGATTGCCTTAAACAACAACAAGCAGTTAATCGAAAGCAACGGGGCAAAGGCTGACTTCATCGTTAAGTACTAAGCACCATTGTTAATTTAGAATAAACAAGAAGGAAGCTTCGACGAATCGAAGCTTCTTTTTTTGCGCTTTTCCCCCGAAGAAACCGGTGGTATGGTGGTACTAGCAACGCGCAGTAATTGAACGGGGGTGAAGTGATGGCGTCAGCATGGTTGTTTTTCTTTAGTGCTGATCAGGGAAGACGGCCGGCGGTGATCCGAAAACTGGTGCGCAACCAGGCAACGAGTTCAACGTTGTTTTGGGCAATGGTTTACGGGCTGCTTGACTGGGAAAATACCATTCCCCACCTGAATGAGCCCCAGTTCACTGCGGCCCTTCAGCAGGACCAGCAGGAGGGCTTGGTACGTTCCCAGGACGGTGAGCTCTTCTTGACCCCGGAAGGTGCGCGGCAGCGGCAGGAAATGGTTGCCCACCGGCTTGCCTTAACAACGCCGCGGTTATTCTGTCAGGTGGCGGTGGCCGACTGGGTTCAGATGGTGCGCTTTTTGGTACAGGTGGTTTCTGAAGCAAGCTACCATAACGCCAAATACGTTGTGGCGACCGATCGGCTGCAGTTTAAGGTGACGCTGAAACGGTGGTTGCGCGCCGGTCATTCCCTTGCAGAGTTACGGGATGCATTATCCGGGTCCCTTGCAACCGTTTTAAAGGCCATGCCTGCCAACCAGGCTGACTGTTACGCGCAAGGATTAGTGGGGCACGGGTACTACGGGCACACGACGGCTCAGCGGGCGACGGGGCAGTTAACCGTCCAGGACGTGCAGGTGAACGACCAAAACGTTGCCCTTGCGGTATGGCAAAAGTGGCAACGTTGGCCGGCGGGAGCAGCGTTAATGACCCCGTTTCGGCGGCCAGAACTAGCCCCGTCACTGGTCACGACGGGAAAGATGATTGCTGCCGGGATGTCCCTTGCGGCAATTGCCCAGCGGCGGCATTTAAAACTAAGTACGGTGGCTGACCACGCCGTTATGCTTGCGTTGTACCGACCAGAATTTCCGGTGGCGCGGTTACTAAGCCCAGCACGGATTGCCCAGTTAAACCAGTTAGCGCCCGCCGATTACGTTCACTGGGCTTACCGGGACGTGGTGACGGCGGATGCAACCATTACCTTCCCGGAGTTTCGGCTTTATCAGATTAGGAGGTGGCGGCGTGAACACGAGTGAGACGGCATTAACGACGCAGTTACACCAGCTGTTTGGGTTTGATAAGTTTCGGCCGGGCCAGTTAGCGGTGATTCAAGCCGTGTTGCGGGAGCAGGACACCCTGGCAGTCCTCCCAACTGGGACGGGAAAGTCGCTGTGTTACCAGTTCGCTGGCCGGGCTCTGGGACGACCAGTTATTATCGTTTCGCCACTTCTATCACTGATGCAGGATCAGGTCGAACAGCTCCGTGCTGCCGGTGAGAAACGGGTGGTGGCCCTGACTTCGACGCTTACCCGCCAGGAACGGACGCTGGCACTGCAGACGCTTGCGGCGAACCGGTTTATTTACCTTGCGCCGGAAATGGCGGTCCAGCCAGCAATTATCAGCCGGCTTAAGGAGTTACGGCCAGCCCTTTTTGTGGTGGATGAAGCCCACTGTATTTCACAGTGGGGGCCCGACTTCCGGCCGGATTACCGGCGGTTAGGACGGGTCCGGCATGCACTGGGAGACCCGGTTACCCTTGCGTTGACAGCCACCGCTTCGCCCCGGGTGCAGCAGGATATTGTGAAGGCCCTCCGGTTAAACCAGCCAAGCATCCAGGTTCATTCCGTAGACCGGCCGAACATTTTTCTTACGGTTGAGGCGGTTGAAAACGAACGGCTCAAGGACGAGCGGTTGGTTGATTTGGTGCGGACGTTTCAGGGCCCGGGCTTGGTCTACTTTGCTAGCAAGCAACGGGCAAACGAGGTCGCCCGCATGCTGGAGCAGCAGGCGGGGGTGCGGGCAGCTGCGTACCATGCCGACCGGACGAGCGCTGACCGGGCAGTTATTCAGCAGCAGTTTTTACACCACCAGCTTGACGTCGTGTGTGCGACGAGTGCGTTTGGGATGGGGGTGAATAAGGCGGACATTCGGTACGTTATTCACTACCATCTGCCCGCTGACCTTGAAAGCTACGTGCAGGAGATTGGCCGGGCTGGCCGGGATGGGAAACAAAGCCTGGCGGTGCTGTTATACCAGCCGGGTGATGAAACCATCCAACACCGGTTGGGAACGGCTAACCTGCTTCCTGCGGCTGAGGTGCAGTTCTTAGCTGCGCACCGTCATGAGAAGCGGTTTTTCCAGGACGAACGAACGGCGTTGGTGCAAACACTGGTGGATGCCGGGATGAAGCCAGCGGCAATTACGAGTTACTTTGACCACCGGCGGCAGGAGAAGCAGCGCGCGCTCCAGGCAATGATGGATTACGTGCAAACCACCGCGTGCCGCCACCAGTTCATTACGGATTATTTCGGGGAACAAACCAAGATTACGCACACTGAGCGGTGTTGTGCAGCGGTGAACACTTCACTAACCCCGGAACAGCTGGGAATGGCCAGCCGGCAGGCATTGACGGATCCTGGGACGCAATCAGGTTATGCGGCAATCCTGCAACAGTTATTTAATCTTTAAGAAATCAGGCGCGTATTCTATGGTAGAATATCAATTAGCATAGCTGAGGAGGCATTGTTGATGGCGCAGAATGATCAACACCAGCACGAGAAAAAACCGTGGGAAAATAACTTTGAGGAAAACCGGGACGAGGAAGGCAACTACTCCCGGACGGCAAGCCGACGAAATACACGGAATAACACGATGATTACGACGTCGCTGTTAGTGATTTTTGTTGTGATTATCATCGGGACCATCGCCCTGTACTTCGTTTCGCAGCATTCGGCGGCCGCTCAGAAGCAGGCCCCGCGGGTAGCAGCAACTTCTCGCGTTGTGAAGAAGCCGGCGAGCAAATCTAAAAGCGTAAGACGTCACTGGAAAGCAACGAAGAAAAGTGCGCAGTCAGTTGCCGCTAGTTCCCAGCAACAGTCGCAAAACAGCCAGCAGGGTGGCGAGTATGCTACCGTTCAACCGGGGCAGGGACTGTACCGGGTGGCGGTTAACCATGGCTTGACGGTTGCTCAGTTAAGGCAGCTTAATCCGGGATTAACGACCCTGAGCCCTGGTCAGCAGGTTCGGGTCCGGGAATAACCGGGAAACTAAAAGTAAATCAACGATGGATTGAGGCTGGGGTGTCCAGAACACCGCAACCTTTTATTATTGAACGGAGGAAACAATGAAAAAGATTCAGATTGCAATTGATGGGCCGGCATCGGCCGGAAAGAGTACGGTCGCTAAGATTATTGCTCGTAAATTGGGGTACGTGTACTGTGATACGGGGGCGATGTACCGGGCAACGACCTATGCGGCCCAGCAAGCGGGAATTGCGCTTGATGATGATGCTGCCCTGAAGGCGATGCTTCCTACGATGAAGTTGGAGTTTGTTCCGGACGAGCCAGAGCAGCGGGTAATCGTTAACGGGACGGATGTGACGCGCACAATTCGCCTCCCAGAAATTACCAATAACGTATCAGTGGTTGCGGCTCAGCCGAGTGTGCGGGCCGACCTCACCAAGCGGCAGCAAGACATTGCCGCTGCTGGTGGAATCGTCATGGATGGGCGCGATATTGGAACGACGGTTCTCCCGAATGCTCCGGTGAAGATTTTCCTCGAAGCCAGCGTTCACGAACGGGCGCTGCGGCGGTTTAAGGAAAACCAGGAAAAGGGAATCGATACGCCGCTTGAAGTGCTCGAACAGGAGATTGCGGCCCGGGATAAGAAGGATTCAACGCGCAAGATCTCCCCGTTAACCAAGGCGCCGGATGCGATTACGGTGGATACGACTTCCATGGGAATTGAGCAGGTGGTTACCCGGATATTGGAGATTGTTCAGGAAGCGACCGCTTAACAAATTTGTAAATTATGTTTGAAGTGTGGCGTGAAATAAGATAAGATATGGTTTAGAGTTAGTCGTTAAGGAGGACACAGTCCATGAGTGAGACAGAAGCAAACAAGGATTTGTTAGAAGCTTTGAATAGCGTACATGAAGTTAAGGTTGGTGAAGTTGTTAAGGGTGAAGTGCTTGCCTTTGACGATGCAAACCAAGCAATTGTTGGGATCGAAAACACCGGTGTTGAGGGCGTTGTTCCTGCTAAGGAATTCAACCTTAAGCCGGATGAGATTCAGGATAAGATCAAGGTAGGGGATGTTTACGACCTCGTTGTCATCTCCAAGATCGGTTCCGACAAGGAAGGCGGCAGCTACTTGCTGTCACAGCGGCGTCTCGAAGCCCGGAAGGTATGGGACGAAATCGAAAAGAAGTTCGAAGCTGGCGAAATCATCAAGGCTCCTGTTACACAGGTTGTTAAGGGTGGTTTAGTTGTTGATGCTGGTGTGCGTGGTTTCATCCCGGCATCAATGGTGTCAGACCACTACGTTGCTGACCTGAACCAGTTCAAAGGTCAGGAACTCGAACTGAAGATTATCGAAATTGAGCCGAGCGAAAACCGGCTGATCCTTTCCCACAAGGAAATTGCTCACGAAGAGCGGGAAGCCCAGAAGAAGGAAACACTCAGCAAGTTAGTTGCCGGTGACATCGTTGAAGGTAAGGTTGCCCGGTTAACCAACTTCGGGGCCTTCATTGACCTTGGTGGGGTTGACGGTTTAGTCCACGTTTCAGAGATTGCTTTTGAACGGGTTGACAAGCCGTCAGACGTACTGAAGGTTGGTCAGGATGTTAAGGTTAAGGTTCTTTCAGTTGACCCAGAAAAGGAACGGGTCTCACTGTCAATCAAGCAGACGCTGCCGCAGCCATGGGATGACATTGACCAGAAGGTTGCTGAGGGCGACGTCCTTGACGGAACCGTTAAGCGCCTGACGAGCTTTGGGGCCTTCGTTGAAGTCTTCCCTGGGGTTGAAGGGTTAGTTCACATTTCTCAGATTTCCCACAAGCACATCGCAACACCAAACGAAGTGCTGACTTCAGGTGAGAAGGTTAAGGTGAAGGTTCTCAGCGTAAACGCTGCAGACCACCGGTTAGCCCTGTCAATCAAGGCGCTTCAAGAGAAGCCTGCTTCTGAAGAAGATGACAGTAACAACAACCGTGGGAGCCGCCGGTCATACCGGAACGAACACGTTGATCTTCCAGAAGAAAGCACTGGCTTTACGCTTGGTGACTTAATCGGCGACGAGTTAAAGAAGAACAACTAAGCGCATTTCAGCGTAAATTCAGGCTGGTTCAGGAGCGGTTGCTGTTGAACCAGCTTTTTTATTGCACCATATCAAGTAGTGAAGGAGGGATTCTAATGGCAAACCCAACACTCGCAATTGTTGGTCGGCCTAATGTTGGAAAGTCAACGATTTTTAACCGCATTGCCGGTGAACGGATTGCAATTGTGGAGGATACTCCCGGAGTTACCCGGGACCGGATCTATGCCCACGGCGAATGGTTAGGACGGAAATTCAATATTATTGATACCGGTGGGATTGACATCGGCGACGAACCGTTTTTAACCCAGATTACCGAGCAGGCCAAGATTGCGATTGACGAGGCGGACGTAATTGTGTTCGTGACGAGTATTAAAGAAGGCGTCACTGACGCTGACGAACGCGTTGCGAAGATTCTCTATCAGGCTGATAAACCAGTAATCCTGGCTGTTAATAAGGTTGACAATCCGGAACTGCGAAACGAAATTTACGACTTTTATTCGCTGGGATTTGGGGACCCCATTCCGGTGGCTGGAACCCACGGCATCGGCATTGGAGACCTGCTGGATAAGGTTTGTCAGGCTTTTCCGGACGACCAGAAACAGGTTGACGACCAGTCAATCAAGTTCAGTTTGATTGGGCGGCCGAATGTCGGGAAATCGTCCCTGGTAAACGCCATTCTCGGGGAGAACCGGGTGATTGTTTCAAGTGTCGAAGGAACGACGCGGGATGCGATTGACACGAAGTTCGTTGCGCCTGACGGAACCGAGTACATGATGATTGATACGGCTGGGATCCGGAAGAAGGGCAAGGTGTACGAAAACACCGAGAAGTATTCCGTGCTCCGGGCAATGCAGGCGATTGACCGTTCCGACGTGGTTTTGGTGGTTCTGGACGCTGAAACCGGAATCCGGGAACAGGATAAGCATGTGGCTGGCTATGCCCACGAGGCTGGTCGCGGTATCATCATTGTGGTAAACAAGTGGGATACCGTTGATAAGAACGGGTACACGATGCACCAGTTCGAGCAGACCATTCGCGAAGAGTTCCAGTACCTGAGTTATGCGCCGATTGTGTTTGTGTCCGCGAAGACCCACCAACGGTTAAACCGGCTGCCCGCCCTAATCAAGCAGGTGGACCAGAACCATTCGCAACGGATTCAGTCGGCCGTGCTCAACGATGTTTTGATGGACGCGATTGCGCATAACCCGACGCCGACGGAAAACGGTCGGCGGTTACGGGTGTACTACGCAACGCAGGTCGCTATCAAACCACCGACGTTCGTAATTTTTGTGAACGACCCCGATTTGATGCATTTTTCGTACGAACGGTACCTTGAAAACCAAATTCGTGAAGCATTTGACTTTACCGGGACGCCGTTGCACTTAATTGAACGAAAAAGAAAGTAAAATTTGTTAAGAGACTGCGTTAAAAGGTTGTCATATAAAGGGTTGTATGCTATCTTTATACCCGAACAGTGGTTTTGTAATTGCTAGTTCAGATCCCAACATGGGGTTAGCACGGAACGAATGTTCCATGGGAGGTGAAACACATGGCAAACAAGGCACAGTTAATCGAAAGCGTTGCTGAAAAGACGGGCCTCACGAAGAAGGATGCAACTGTTGCTGTTGACTCAGTATTCAGCTCAATCCAGAACTTCCTGAAGAACGGCGAAAAGGTTCAGTTAATCGGCTTTGGGAACTTCGAAGTACGGCAGCGGGCCGCACGGAAGGGGCGTAACCCACAGACTGGTGCTGAAATCCAGATTCCTGCAAGCAAGGTTCCGGCATTCAAGCCAGGAAAGGCGCTTAAGGACGCTGTTAAGTAATTCAGCCCTTAAAAAACATAGTGACCTCTATCCGGTTAGGATGGGGGTCTTTTTGTATGCTCAAGTTTTATTGGTGAAGAGAATGTATCGCCTATTTTTAGACGGCTTTTTTGCTCCTACACTAAGCATTGTTAACGTGGATTACATTAACAGGATTTAGTGTAGGGGCTGATTAATCTACCCGGAAAAACACGAATGTTCTGGATCGTTTTGTGGTAATTGTCAGTTCGTTCTTCTTAGTATAGTAGCTAAAATAAATACCGCTCTGGACGATGATTATACATCGAAATTAATGAATTTAGCACATCATATTGACATGCAAACTATTGGAGAATATACTGCTATCGTAAAATCATCTTTTTAGATAGATTAAAGAGTATAAAATTATGACAATGATTAGGACGGTATCCTCGTCATAGTTAAGAAGTTACAGGGTATTAACTTAACCATGAACGCGTTGCTCAGAAAGATTGTCGTAAGATAAGCACCACTAAGGAGGAAAATGGCTGATGGACATCCGGGATTTCTTTACCACCACCCACATCATCATTGCGAACCGGCCGGGCGCCGACGTGCAGGTGGCCGATGAGGTCGAACTCCAGCTGACCAAGTCGGCGGTCCAGGCGGACTGGACCCTGCATATTCTGCGGGGGGATGTGGTGGTGAACTACTTCGTTCCCCAGGAGCGCGCGTTTGTGTTGGGCGCCGGGAGTGTGCTGGAGTTGGGGACCACCACGCTGGTGGTGTACCCGGACGAACTGCAGGTGATAGAAGGTCAAGTTAGGAGCCACTTGACCCGGATTAAGACGTCCCACCACGCCTTACCGGCGAACTTTCCGGAATATCACCGGGCGCCGCGGCTGATTAAGCGGCCACCCACAACGAAGATTACGGTGGATAACCCGCCTGCCCCGGTGACGAAGAATAACCAGGGGTTACTCCGATCGGTGGTTCCCGCCCTAGTCATGGTCGGCGTCAGCATCGTCATGGCGTTAATGCGGGCGAACGGGATGTTCATGATGTTCTCGGTGGCCACCACCGGGGTAACGGTGATCTTCTCGATTGTGGACTACTTCCGGAACCGGAAAGACTACAAGAAAAAGCGTCGGGCCCGCAAGACCAAGTACCTGGCGTACTACGACGAAATGGTGAAGCGGATTTACGGGACCCAACGGGCGCAACGAACTTCCCTGGAATACCACTACCCGGATCCAACCACTGTTTACCAGATGGCGGTTAAGTACAGCCCGCGAATCTACGAAAAACGGCCGCAGGACTTTGACTTTTTGACGTACCGGTTAGGTTCCGGAATCGTGGCGCCATCCGCACCGGTTGAACTGGGGAATAGCGGCACGCTCAACCTGGACGATGAACTAACGGCCAAGGCATACCAGTTGGTGCAACGCAGTCAGCACTTAACCCAGATGCCGATTACCACGGATTTGGTGCATGGCCCCGTCGGGTACGTGGGTCCGAAGAAGATTGTGGTGGAACAGCTGCAGTGGATGTTGACGCAGATTGCCACCTTCCACAGCTACCATGACGTGCGCTTCATCGTGGTCTTCAACGAAGAGGACTACGACCAGTGGGCGCCGTTGCGGTGGCT
>DWXB01000016.1 GCA_019119415.1 Candidatus Ligilactobacillus avistercoris
TTGGGTATTGGTGGATTTTGGGTACTATGGCTCTTTTTTATTGGTCATAGTACTCAAAAATCCTGTTGATATAGTTTAACATTTAACCATATCAACAGGATTTAGTGTAGAGCCATACAAAAAACGGCCGAAGCGGAGTCGGTTGCGGGCATTACTCGCCGTACACTGTTCTCCTCTCGGCCGTTTTACTCTTTTATACCAACTAATCAGCGGCAATCGGCTCGCGGATTAGTTTCATGCTTGCGTGGTCCGTAACGCGGAGCCACTTGGTTTCATTGGTGGTGGTTGGATCAGCGTTTTCCGTTAGTTCCTGGTTTACGACCATGGTGTCAACGGTGTGCAGCCAGTTAGCAATCTTCTGGTAGTTTGTCATCACGGTTTCCCGCACATCCCGGCCATCGTTGAACTGGAAATAAACGCCCGTATACCACGTTTGACCGTTCAGGATTTGCTTAGCAAGGTTCTTAAGAAAGACGCGGCCGTGATCAGCGCCACTCAAGTCAAACATGAGATTATCGACCGTAATTACCCCGGTTGTGAGGTTTTGCCGCATAAACGCGGTGATGTTTCGTACTCGTTCCATTTTGTCCCCCGTAAATTGTATGCTGGTTACTTGTCTGCGTTTGACCACTTGTTGTAGTCGTCATCACTCATAGCTTCAACCTGGCCGAGGCGGTATCCGTTCCCTACCTGGGAGAAGAAGTCGTGGTTTGACGTGGTGGTTGAAATCCCGTTTAGGACGGTTGGTTCAACGTCATCGGCGGTGTCCGGGAAGATCGGATCCATCCCGAGGTTCATCAGCGCCTTATTAGCGTTGTAGCGCACAAACGTCAGCACCTGGTCCGTCCAGCCGACTTCATCGTACAGGAGCTTTGTGTACTTTTCTTCGTTGTCGTAAAGCTGGTATAAGAAGTCGTACAGCCAGTCCTTCACGGCGTCCTGTTCGTTTTGGCTCCGTTCCTTTAATCCGAGCTGGAACTTGTAGCCGATGTACGTGCCGTGGACTGATTCGTCCCGTAAGATCAACTTAATGATTTCAGCCGTGTTAGCGAGCTGGTTATGGCCGAGGTAGTACAGCGGGGTGTAGAACCCGGAATAGAAGAGGCACGTTTCAAGGAAAACGTTGGCGACCTTCTGCTTAAGCGGGTCAGCGGACGTGTCCTTGTAAATGTCGGCAATCCAGTTGGCCTTGTTTTGAAGGTATTCTTCCGAATCACTCCACTCAAAGATTTCGCTGATTTCCTCCGGCGTGTTCAACGTCGAGAAAATGGTGGAGTAACTCTTAGCGTGAACGGATTCCATGAACTGGATGTTGTTAAGGACTGCCGTTTCGTGCTGTGTCCGGACGTGCCGTCTGAGAGAGGCCATTCCGTCCTGGGACTGAACCGTATCTAACAGGGTCAATCCACCGAAAACGTGGCCGACCAGGTACTTGTGCTTGTCGTCGAGTTTCCGCCAATCCGGAAGATCGTTAGAAACCGGCACCCGGGTATCAAGCCAGAACTGTTCGGTAAGTTTTTCCCAGGTTGCCTTATCAATTTCATCGTCAATCTGGTTCCAATTAATTGATTTGTAGCTTTTATCTGCCATAGTGAATAACCCCTCCGCTTAATTAATTGTTTTCAACGAGTGTGGTGTAAATGCGCGCAACGTCATCAGTTGTTCCCCGTAATTCGTAGTCATTAAGGAACGGGGCGTTAAACTGTTCCGCGTACCGCCGTGCAGTGAGGCAGTACTGCTGGTTAAAGTTCCGGTTTCCCGAACCAATGACGCCACGGCAATGAGTGGCATTATCATTATACCCAATGTATTCGCCAAGGGAATTAGTCATTAGTTCCTTAACCCCGTTATCAATCCCGTTCCCGCCGTCCAGATACGTCGGAACAAAAACGAAGTAATCGGCGGTTTCATCCGCAAACGGCGTTACGTCGCTGATTTCCTTGGCATTAATTAGCGGTGCCTGGTCGTCCTTAGCGTGTTGCTGTTCGGCGTAGTCCGTTAGTTTTTGAATGAACGTGCGCGTGTTTCCCTCAACGGAAATAAACAAAATATTAATCATCCTCACAACCTCCCCGGTAAGTTGGTGTTTATTGTGCACTATTCCGTATCGAACCACAATATATTGTGGTTAACGCTTGTTAGCTTACAAGATATTCCGTTCACATGCAAGGGGGACCGCTTGATTTAGGCCCCCGTTCTCCGGTTATTTTGCTTTGCTTTATTAATTTTTGTGCATATTATTATAATATTCATTTGCTTTATGCAGAAAAGGTGGCAATAATAGGAGCCAAGTTAATTATTTGTGCATACATAATAAATTTTAGTGGCGGTGAAATAACATGCGGAAACAACAAAAAATTGGAATCTGGGGAATTGTTCTGATGGTAGCAGCGGCAATTTACGGAATGGGGAATACGGCCATTGCTTACTACCAGATGGGGTATGCGGCGATTATGTGGTATGTCTTAGCTGCATTATTCTTCTTCCTTCCCAGTGCATTAATGTTTGCGGAGTACGGGTCGGTCCTGAAGGATGCCCGGGGAGGAATTTATTCGTGGCTGGAGTTTGCGATTGGTGAGCGGGGAGCGTTTATCGGAACGTTCATCTGGTTGGCATCGTGGATTATCTGGCTTCTTTCCAATACGTCAGTAAACTTCGTTAATTTATCTGAAACGTTCTGGGGACGGGACATGACCACCATGTGGCACCTGGGAGGGCTCTCCTCAACGGCAACGCTTGGTATTTTGGGAAGCCTGTTTATTTTAGCCGTCACCTTCTGCGTTACACGGGGATTTGATAAGATTGCCAAGATCTCGACGATTAGCGGCATTTTTGTTTTTGCCCTAACGGGGTTTGTTTTAGTAGGGAGTGTTCTGGTACTTTTCTTCCATCACGGGCACCTTGCACAGCCGTTAACGGCCAAGGCGCTGGTCATTTCACCAAATAAGAACTTTATGTCGCCCCTTGCGATCCTGTCATTCTTTGTGTATGCGGTCTTTGCGTACGGCGGAATGGAAACGATGGGTGGAATCTCAGATAACGTGCGGGATGCTCAACGGAACTTTCCGCGGGGAATCATGCTGGCAGCCGT
This sequence comes from Candidatus Ligilactobacillus avistercoris, assembly GCA_019119415.1. GTDB lineage: Bacteria > Bacillota > Bacilli > Lactobacillales > Lactobacillaceae > Ligilactobacillus > Ligilactobacillus hohenheimensis. The sequence continues at coordinate 3,092 of DWXB01000016.1, forward strand.
GCTGATGTTTGGTGCCTACGCGTTATTGATCTTTTGTTGGGGAATTAGCGCAAACTGGCACCACGTTCTCGGGGGCCGGGGCGTCACGTTAGGAAACGTTGGCTATGTCCTGGTCAGCAATTTGGGATACACGCTCGCCTGCAGCTTACACGTTTCCCCGGAGAACGCCCTCATCTTCAGCCGGTGGCTTGTCCGGGCGATGGGGGCAGTCCAGCTCCTTGCGTTTACGGCATCGTTTTTCGTGCTGGTTTATTCACCGCTGAAGTCGTTTATTATTGGGTCACCCCAAAAGTTTTGGCCGCAACGGTTAACCAAGTTAAACGCTGCGGGGATGCCCGCAAACGCAATGTGGCTTCAGGCGGGAATTATTGTGGTCGTTTTACTTGTGATTTCCTTTGGGGGAACGACAATGCAGGACTTCTACACGATCTTAGTGGACATGATGAACGTATCATCGTCCGTGCCGTACCTCTTTTTGATCGGGGCGTTTCCCTTCTTTAAGCGGCGGCTTGCATCCCTTGATGCGCACCAGAATTTAGGGCGGCCCTTTACAGCGTTTACTAATTCAACCCAGACAACACTGACCGTAACGGTGGCGTGGCTCCTGGTCTTCTTTGGGGTTATTTTTTCGGTTATTCAACCCCTCTTTGGCCACGACGTAAAGACGTTTTTCTGGACGGCAATCGGGCCGGTCGCGTTTGCGGTGATTGCGATTATCATGTACCACTACACCAACGCGCATGAGGCGCACCTCCTTAATGCGGAGTTGCGGATGCAAGAAGAGGATGAAAACGACTAGATAATTTTATCGGTGTGTTCAACGGCAGCCACCGCTGCAAAGATAGAAGCCGCAATGCGAACAAGTGTTTGCTAAAATGGACCGGGGACGCAGTATAAAGCGTCACAATTATTCTCTAGAATAAGGGCATAACCTCTTAAACAAGCTACTAATTATTTCCCAGGTTGGTGGCGCCTGAAAGCAAAGTTCTCCTGACCGTTAGCCGTGGTTAGCGGTTCTCCTTTTTCATGTATATATTCGTTTTCGGGTTGAGAATAAATTTAAGTAATCCATTGAATTTTTCTCCATTGACTGGGAAGGTGAGGCGTACTTTTTCTATCCCAATAACAGCTTAAACGCGTTAAGTTGTACGTTTTTCACCCAAACGGGCCGTTTTCATTACGAGAACGCCCGTTTTTTGTATGGGAATCAGTAAAAAACATGAAAGTGTAATAAAAGAACGGGGAAGATGCGCTAGAATATAGGGGGAAGAAAAGTTACGAGGAGCCACTCTATACTGGGTTATTCGGAAACGGCAGGGGGAGTCCCCTTAGCTGGATCTGGTAGTAATCACTTTAAGGATGGATTTAAACAGAATGAAACGAATTTTTACACGGAAATTTTGGAAGTTGCCTGACTTTTGGCATAACCGGCAGTTACGACTGATTGCGGTTCTTTTGACGCTAATCGTGGTGCTGTGTGCCGGGATGGCCTGCTGGGCGAACTGGATTGTCGGCATAGTTGTGCTTGTTTTGGGAAGCGGAATGCTCGGAACGGTGTACGCTGTTCTGCGCCAGATTACCCGCGACACTAATAACTACATTGCGAACCTGTCGCACCGGATTGATCAGGGCGAGCAGGAAGCGCTGATTCGGATGCCAATCGGGGTGCTGTTTTATAACAACGATAATGTTGTTGAATGGCTGAACCCGTACATGCAGCAGTACTTCGGGAAGGAAGATGTTTTGGGCAAGCCACTGGGTGAAAGTGCCCCCCAGTTGATGCAGCTGATTACGAAGTACCAGGATGATAAGAAACCGGTTGAGGTGACCTGGCAGGGAAACACCTTCCGGATGATGATTCAACAGGAAATTAACGCGGTTTACCTGATGGATATTACGCATTATGCCGAAATCCAGCAGGAATACGATGATTCACGGGTTGTCATCGGGCAAATCTTCCTGGATAACTACGATGAAGTGACGGAGTCGATGTCGGATAAACGGGTTTCAAACCTAAGTAACTTCATCACCAACGAGTTGTCAGACTGGGCGCGTCAGTTTGGGCTGTTTTTAAAGCGGATTGATGAGGACCACTTCTTTTTAGTGGGGTATGCCAAAATGTTAGCGGCGCTTGAAAAGGACAAGTTCCAGATTCTTGACTTAATCCGTGAACGGACAGCGAAGACAAACTTCCCGGTCACTCTTAGTATGGGAATTGCGTTTGGCAGTGCGGACCTGGCTTCTTTATCCGGGCAGGCCCAACGGAACCTGGACCTTGCCCTTGGCCGGGGGGGTGACCAGGTAGTGGTCCGGGGTGAAACCGGTGACGCCCGGTTCTACGGGGGAAAGACAAACCCGATGGAAAAGCGGACCAGGGTGCGGGCACGGATGATTTCCCAGGCACTCCAGGAATTAATTTCTCAGTCGAGCCAGGTTCTTGTGATGGGACACCAGCAACCTGATATGGATGCGCTGGGGGCAAGCCTTGGGATTCGGCGGATTGCCGCGATGAACGGTAAGGAATGTAAGGTGGTTGTAAATCCTGAAAAGGTGCACACGGACGTTGAACGCCTGCTTGCCGAAACGGCGAAGTACCCCGAATTAGATCAGGTAATCGTCACCCCCAAGGAAGCCCTGGCAATGGCGACGGATGATACGCTGCTAATCATGGTCGACCATTCCCGACCGTCAATTGCGATTAGTCCGGAACTGTACGAGCGGTTGAAGGCGCGGGTAGTGGTAATCGACCACCACCGGCGGAGTGAGGAGTTTCCTGAGAACCCGCAGCTGGTTTACATTGAACCGTATGCTAGTTCCACGTGTGAGCTGGTAACGGAAATGTTTGAGTACCAGTCGCGGGATAGTGAACCAATTGATCGCCTGGAAGCAACGGCGATGTTAGCCGGAATTGTGGTGGACACGCAGTCGTTTGCTAACCATACCGGGACGCGGACGTTTGATGCGGCTAGTTTTCTGCGGTCAGCCGGGGCGGATGCCCAGATGGTCCGGCACTTCATGCGGGAAAGCATGCATAACTTTATGCAGCGGAACCACCTGATTGACCGGGCTGAATTTATTGATGATAATGTAATTGTGACGGGTGAAGAGGACCGCCAGTATGATCCGGTAACCGCCGCCCAAGCAGCGGACGCCCTCCTTGATGTGAGCGGCGTTGAAGCTTCGTTTGTGATTACCCGGCGGGACAAGGATACCGTGGGGGTTTCCGCCCGGAGTATTGGGAAAACAAACGTGCAGCTGGTAATGGAAAAGTTTGGTGGTGGTGGGCACCTCGCCAACGCCGCCGCCCAGCTGACGGACGTGACGATTGCCGATACGAAGCAACGGTTATTAGCGATTTTGAATGGTACTGCTGATGAAGAAGAACCGGCAGAAGAAGATGAGCAAGCAAACGACGATTAGGAGTGACGGGAATGAAGGTTATTTTTACTCAGGATGTTCGTGGCAAGGGAAAACGTGGCGAAGTAAAGGAACTCCCCGACGGTTACGCTAACTTTCTAATCAAGAACAACAAGGCGAAGTTGGCGAGTGCGCAGGCGATGAGCCAGCTGCGGGGCCAGCAGCGCGCCGAAGCTAAAAAGGAAGCGGCTGAACTGGCGGAAGCAAAGGAACTAAAGGCCAAGCTTGAGTCGGGGGATTACGTCGTTGAAATGCGCGCGAAGGCGGGGACGGACGGGCGGCTTTTTGGGTCAATTACGACCAAGCAGATTGCCCAGGAATTAACGAAGCAGTACGGGCTGCACGTTGACAAGCGGAAGATGAAATTGGCGGCACCAATCCGCTCGATGGGTTACGTGAACGTTCCGGCGAAGTTGCATAACGATGTCACGGCGACGATTCGCGTGCATATTGCGGAGAAGTAGAAGTACAAACGGAGAAAACGGGCGTGGTGGAAACAATCCCCGAACGCAGTACGGGAGGTGCGGACGGGGTGGTCTTTCGCTTAGCTCGTTTGTTTTGCACGGGAGGGGCTAACACCCCCCTTTATCAATCAGTTAACGGGGAATTAACCAATGGATAATAGTGAAATTTTAGGAAACGTCCCGCCCCAGGACTTAGAAGCAGAACAGGCGGTTTTGGGATCGGTACTAATCAGTGGGGCTGCAAGTGATACACTGGCGGCTGCTCACGAATTCGTCGAGCCAGACGACTTTTATCACAAGGCCAACCAGCTGATTTTCAAGGCAATGTTAACGGTTGACGATAACGGTGATGAAATTGACATGGTCACCCTCCAGGCGGAGTTAAGTGGGAACAATGAGCTGGACGACATTGGTGGCCTTGATTATTTGGCAGAACTGGTTGATGCCAGTCCATCGGCCGCAAACGTGGCGTACTACGCACAGTTAGTGCGGAACAGCGCAATTCGGCGGCGGCTAATTACCGTGGCAAACGGGATGATTGCGGACGCCCAGCGGAACGATGACGTTACGGGCCTTTTAGATAACGCTGAGCAGGCCATTATGAACGTTGCGGATGAACGGTCCGGCGAAGGTTTTCGGCGCGTACGGGACGTTATTTCCGCCGAATTAGACCATATCAGTAAGTTATCAGAAGACAACGAAGAAATTACGGGCTTACCAACCGGATACCGGGAGTTTGACCTTAAAACTTCGGGGCTGCAACCGGATAACCTGGTTATTTTGGCTGCCCGACCGGCCGTCGGGAAAACGGCGTTAGCCCTGAACATCGCTCAGAACGTTGCCGTTAGTGATCAAAGTAAAACGGTGGCAATTTTTTCCCTGGAAATGAGTGCTGAATCATTGGTCAGCCGGATGCTGTGTGCTGAGGGAACGATTAAGGCGGATAACCTCCGGAGTGGGAATCTGTCCGCCGATGAATGGGAGAGCCTGATGATGGCGGCCAGTGCCCTGAGCGGTGCATCGATTTACATTGACGATACGCCGGGAATTAAAATGAGTGAAATCAGGGCAAAATCCCGCCGGCTTGCCAAGGAGCAGGGCGGGCTGGACCTGATTGTGGTTGATTACCTCCAACTGATTGAAGGATCGACCAAGGAGAGCCGGCAGCAGGAAGTGTCGGAAATTTCCCGGCAGCTTAAAAAGCTTGCTAAGGAACTTAACGTCCCGATTATCGCCCTATCCCAGTTATCCCGGGGGGTTGAACAGCGACAGGATAAACGGCCGGTGCTGTCCGATATCCGGGAATCCGGATCAATTGAACAGGATGCTGATATTGTTACCTTCCTGTACCGGGAGGATTACTATGAGCGGGACAACGGTGATGATGAGGAGAACCAGCAGCAGGAGCAGGCCAACGACCCGAATGATTCAGACGCTGGTGAAGTGGAATTGATTATTGAGAAAAACCGGGCGGGATCCCGGGGGACGGTTCGCTTAATGTTTATGAAGGCGTACAACAAGTTTGCGAACCTTGCATATCAGGATGAACCGTAGGCTGTGCCTTGTTTTTCAGCAAAAATGCCGGTAAAATGCAACTATTGATTAATTTATGATAAGGGATGATGTCATGGGATTTGAAATCAAAAATAAAACCAAGCAGTACGTGGTTGAACTGCACGCCCATCGACATCAGGTGCTTCTTCGCAAAAATGATCGGGATAACAATCGTTAATAAGGAGAAGTGACCACTAATGAAAAAACAGAATAATAGTAAGCAGGGCGAACGACTCGGCGTAATTGGGCTCAGTGCCATTGTTTTGAGCGCCATGCTTGGCGGGGGAATCTTTGATTTACCTAAAAACATGGCCGCGTGCGCTGGTCCACTCGGAACCATCTTGGCGTGGGCCATTGCCGGGATTGGAATGTGGTTTGTAACGTCAATGTTTCTTAAGCTGACGGAATTGAAACCGAACCTGACGACCGGACTGTACAAGTATGGCGAAGCGGGGTTCGGTAAGTTTACCGGCTTCTTTGTGTCGTGGGGTTACTGGGTGTGCGAGAGTTTCTCCAACGTTGCCTACGCCATCTTACTGATGAGTACGCTTAACTACTTTTTCCCGGGGGACTTCTCCGGGGGAAATAACTGGGCGGCAGTAATTGGCGGCAGTATTGTCCTTTGGGGAATGTCGCTAATTATCCTATTCGGTGTTCGGCAGGCAAGTTGGGTGAACCTGGTAGGAACGATTGTCCGGTTAGCGGCGGTCGCCATCTTTATTATTGCGGTTGCGGCGCAGTTCCGCTGGATTCGGTTTAGTACAAACTTCACGGCAACGCGGTCGTTTACGGCGGCCATGCCCGCAATGGGTCACCTGGGAAAACAGGTTATCCTGGCCCTCCCGGCAACGCTGTGGGCGTTCGGCGGGATTGAAGGGGCCGTTGTGTTATCTGACCGGGCAAAGTCCCAGCGGGCTGTTCGGCAAGCGACGGCCATTGGCTTTTTCGGGTGTTTGGCACTCTACATGCTAGTTTCCTTATTACCAATGGGAATGAAACCGTACGGCGTAATCGCTAAGGTCGGGTCGCCGTCAACGGCGGGGTTGTTGACAATGGCGTTACACAGCCCTGCTGGTCGGGTAATTATGGCCGGCGGATTGCTGGTTTCCATCTTCTCGTGTTGGCTAACGTGGACAATGATGTTGATGGAAATGCCATATGCTGCTGCTAAGGACGGGGCCTTTCCGCGAATCTTTGCTCGGGAAAGCAAAAACCACGTTCCGGTAATTTCACTCCTCGCAGCGACACTTTTGATGCAGGTGGTCCTCCTGGTCGCCCACTTTGCTAATAATGCGTTCCAGTTGGCCTACACCGTTGTGGCAACGATGACGGTTCCGCCGTACATGATTAGCGCCCTTTACCTGGTAAAACTGGCGTTGCGGGCTGATAATTTCCCAGGAAATAAGGGGCGGATTGGTGCGTTAATTACCGGAATCCTGGCCGTGCTTTATACCGTGATGATGGGGCTGGTATCCGGTGTTAAGTACGTGATGATTGCCTTTGTCGTATACGCGCTGGGAATTCCGCTATTCATCAAGGCCCGGCACGAGCAGGCTCCCAGTGAGCCGGTCTTTACCCGGGGGGAACGGTGGTTTGCTGCGGCGATTATTATCATTGCCGTGGGTGCTATTCTGGTGTATTACTGTTAATTAAGTAACAATGAATAATATGTCCCCAAATCTTGGCTGGAAAGGGCTGAGGTTTGGGGATTTCTTTGAATTGGTGGGGGATAATCGGGCTGTTAAGGCAGTACTATTTACATAATGAAACGGATTTTCTTTTTTAAATTGTGAAAAATGGCACTTATTTTGGCAAATAATAACAATTTGTGAAAAAATGTGTTATATTGTGCTTGTGCTCTTATTTTACTAATACTCTTAAGGAGGAGTGACGATTATGGGACTTGAAAAGGTCAAGTATAAGGGATTTATTTTTCCAATTGTGATTGGATTAATTATCTGGTTTACGGCACCGATTCGGCCAGCGGGCGTTTCTGTCGTTGCCTGGCACATGTTGGCATTATTCATTGCGACGATTGTGGGCTGTATCACGCAGCCGATTTCAATTGCGGGGGTTACCCTGATTGGATTTACGCTGATGATTTTCACGGGGCTTGTTCCGATGAAACCAGCCCTAGCAGCTTTCAGTAACTCAGCGGCATGGTTAATCGCCATGGCCTTCCTGATTTCCCGGGGGTTCATTAAGACCGGGCTTGGGCGGCGGATTGCCCTGAACTTCATTAAGTGGTTTGGGAAACGGTCGCTAGGTTTGGGGTATGCCGTTGCCGGGGTTGACCTGGTAACGTCGGTTGCGACGCCAAGTAACACGGCCCGCGCTGGTGGGATCGTGTATCCAATCGTTGCTTCTTTGGCAGATACCTTTGATTCCCAGCCGGATAACGGGGAATCAGCCCGGAAGATTGGGTCATACCTGGTATTTACAGAATTCCACATTAACCTGATCACGAGTGCGATGTTCATGACGGCGATGGCGCCAAACCTGGTTGTTGTAGCCCTTGCCAAGCAGCTGGGCGTCCACATTACGTGGTTCGGCTGGTTTGCTGCCGGCGTCTTACCAGGGATCATCTGCCTGTTGCTGGTTCCGTTCTTGATTTACAAGATCTTCCCGCCGAAGGTTAAGGAAACACCGAACGCCAAGGAATGGGCGCAGGATAAGTTAGCGGAAATGGGACCGATGAAGACGTCCGAAAAGATCATGGGAATCGTCTTCATTCTGACACTGGTTTTGTGGATGATTTCAAGCTTTATCGGGGTTGAAGCCTACGCTGTTGGGTTCTTAGCCATTGTTTTACTGCTTGTTACGGGCGTTTTAAGCGTAAAGGACCTGTTAAACGAAACCGGCGCCTGGAACGTGCTGATTTGGCTGTCAATCCTGGTCTTCATGGCGGCCCAGTTGACGAAGATGGGCTTCATTCCGTGGATGGTTAAGGCCTTTGGGGGCATGCTTCACGGGGTCAACTGGATTATTGTTCTGGCAGCCCTGATGATTTTCTACTTCTACAGCCATTACCTGTTTGCAAGTGCTACCGCCCACTCAACGGCGATGTATGGGGCCCTCTTAGGGGTAGCTTTGGCAGCCCACGTTCCAACGATGCTGGCGGCAATGATGCTGGCCTTCATTACGGCACTGATGGCCTCAACTACACACTACGCAAACGGCCCGGCTTCTATCCTGGCAACGTCAGGGTATGTTAAGCAATCGACGTGGTGGAAGTTGAACGTTGTGATGGGAATTGTTTACCTGCTAATCTTTGGGTTGGTTGGTCCACTGTGGATGAAACTGATCGGAATGTGGTAATTAACATTTAAGTGAAGAAGACTAAGAGGTTGGGGCGGTTGTCCCAGCCTTTTTTGGTAGATAATGCTTGCTAATGTGAGATAATCTATCATATAATCTGAAAGTAGTTAATTACCATAAGCATTAATCCAGTGAGGTAACAATGAATTTTTCAGGAAAAAACGTTGTAAAGGGAATTTTCTGGGCCGCCCTTGCGTCCGCAATGTGGGGGATTTCAGGAACGGTTCTCCAGTTGATTTCGCATAACTTAAAGGTGCCGGAAGCCTGGCTTCTGTCGGCCCGGACGCTTAGCTCAGGAGTCCTTCTCTTAGTAATTAGTGCGCTGGTTTATCGGCGTAAAATCTTTGATGTTTTCCGGTCATGGCGGTCAGTAATGTGGCTGGTGGCATACGCCGTTCTTGGGCTAATGGCCAACCTGTACACATTTTACTTGGCAATTCAGACGGGAAATTCACCGGCGGCCACGATTTTGCAGTACCTTGCTCCCCTCTTTATTGTGGTTGGGGGGCTTTTCATCGGCAACCGGCCGTTAAAGACGGACATCATTGCGTTTGTCCTTGCCCTTGTTGGGGTCGTCCTTGCGCTTACGAAGGGAAATCTGGGGCAGCTGTCCATTTCAGTAACGTCCCTGATGTGGGGGCTTGGTTCAGGATTAACGGCGGCGTTTTACGTTGCCCTTCCCCGGCCGCTGGTTAAGGATGGGAACCCGCCGATTGTAATTCTTGGGTGGGGAACCATGATTGCCGGAATCCTCTTCAACCTATACCACCCGTTTTGGGTTCAGGTGCCACACCTGAGTTTGGCGGTAGTTGGTTCGGTTGCCACGACGGTGATTGCGGGGACGATTTTACCGTTCACCCTGTTACTGTACGCGGCGAAGTTTGCTAGTTCCGACGTCATCAGTATTATGGACGCCGTGCAGCCGACCGTGACATCAATTCTGTGCTTCCTGTTTTTAGGGGTCAAATTAAGCTTGATTGAAGTTGGCGGCATGGTGCTTGTTGTGATTGGAATTTACGTGTTGCAGCGTGGCCGGCGGCAGTATGAGGAAAAGCAGTTGCAGCAGGACGCGTTTGATGATTAATGAAGGTGCGGAGCCACCGCGCTACAGTATCACCGCATGTAACATAATATTTTAGAAACGTGGAGGTTGTGACGTAAGTTGCGACCTCCTTGTTATCTGGACGGTCTTTTTTTGCGAAATAGAATTATTTTTTCAAAATATAAAAGAATACCCAGAAATTTGCAATCTGTCAAGTAAGCGTTACAATAATGGCGAAGGAGGTGGTGGAATGGAGTTGCGAACGATGAATATTCATCGACAGCGTGATTTTAAACGCTGGCAGCAGTTTCTTGAAGCAAACGGAATCCACGTTTTTAATGAACGGGAGGTCCGGCCGGTTGAGCAAACCTTTGGGTGGTTTGATAATCATCAGCTGGTTGCGACGGGTTCCGTTGCGGGCAACGTCCTTAAATACATCGCGATTGCTCCGGATTACCAGGAAAACGGGGCAACCTTCAATACGGTCGTTAGTCAGCTTGTATCAGCGGCCGCCCAGCAGGGGCAGTTTCATCTAATGGTGTTTACTAAACCGCAGTACGTGAAGAGCTTTCAGTATGTTGGGTTTACGCTTCTAGCGCAAACGGAAATGGGGGCCGTCCTTGAAACCGGGATGCCGACGATTTCTACATACCTGGAGGGACTTCCCCGGGTAGCGGATCAACAGGATAAGCGGGTGGCTGGAATTGTAATGAACGCTAACCCGTTTACGAAGGGTCACCGGTTCTTAGTTGAACAGGCTAGTCGCGAAAATGATGTGGTCTACGTCTTTGTGGTTAGTCAGGACGCGTCGTTGTTTACAACCGCAGAGCGGACTAAGTTAGTGCAGGCTGGAACGGCCGACCTAAAGAACGTTTTGGTTGTTCCGGGGAAGGAGTACATGGTAAGCGGGGCAACGTTCCCGGCGTACTTCCTAAAGGATGACCAAAACGTTGGGCGGTACCAGGCAGCGCTTGATGCAACGCTGTTTAAGGAGCAGGTTGCACCGGCACTGAACATCACGGTCCGTTACCTCGGAAGTGAGCCGTACTCCAAAACAACCGAGGTGTACAACGAAGAGTTGCACCGGATTCTTCCGCCAGAAATTGCGGTGCGGATTATTGACCGGACGGCAATTGAAGACGGAACGGTTGTAACGGCGACAAAGGTCCGCGCTGCGTTGGCTGCGGGTGATGAAAAGCAGGTTGCTCGGCTGGTTCCTTCAACTACGATGGCATACGTGAAAGAAAATTGGGATGAATTGCGTCAGCGGGCGCAGGAAAGGATGAGGCAGAATGGAGATTAAGCAGACTGCAATGGCGGGGACGCTTGAATCCTCGGATATTCAAATTACGATTAGTGCCGCTCCGGAATTAACGATTGATCTTGATTCATCAGTCGCTGATTTATACGGCGAACAAATCGAAAAGGTGATTAAGGAGACACTGGCAGCGTACGGAATTGAAGGAGCTCACGTTAAGGCCGTTGATAAGGGTGCGCTGGATTGTGTAATCAAGGCACGGACAATGGCCGCAGCACAGCGGGCCCTTGGAACAAGTGAAACGCCAAACTGGGAGGTGCTCTAATAATGGAAGAACGGTTACGGCGGACAATGATGTTTGTCCCGGGAAATAACGCCGGGATGGTCCGGGATGCCGGGATTTACGGCGCGGATTCAATTATGTTTGACCTGGAAGACTCGGTTTCCTTGGCAGAAAAGGATGCGGCCCGGATTTTAGTATACGAAGCATTAAAAACCCAGGACTACGGTGATGCTGAGCTGGTTGTGCGGGTTAACGGAATCGACACGGAGTTCTTTAAGGCGGACGTTTACGCCATGGTTAAGGCGGGAGTCGATGTTATTCGGCTGCCAAAGGTTGAATCCGGAAAGATGATGACCGACCTCGTTGCAACGGTTGAGGAGGCTGAAAAGCACTTTGGCCGCAAGGTTGGTTCAACGCAGGTAATGGCCGCCATTGAAAGCGCCCGGGGCGTAATGAAGGCCCTTGAAATTGCTGAGAGTACCGACCGGATGATGGGAATGGCCCTTTCAGCCGAAGACTACACAACGGACATGAAGACGCACCGGTACCCAGATGGGGCGGAGCTTGAATTTGCGCGGAACATGATTATCCACGCTGCTCGGGCTGCCGGAATTGCAGCGTTTGACACCGTCTTTACTAACATGAATGATATTGCTGGGTTCAAGCGGGAGACGGAACACATCCATGAACTTGGATTTGACGGGAAGTCCCTGATTAACCCGCGGCAAATTGACATGGTTAATAAGGTTTACGAACCAACCCGTGCGGAAGTTGAGGATGCCCTTGACGTTGAAGCAGCCATCAAGGAAGCGCACGCTAAGGGATCTGGTGTTATTTCAATGAATGGTCAAATGGTTGACCGGCCAGTCGTTCTCCGGGCACAGCGGGTATTACGGCTAGCACGGGCGTCACACTTACTTAACGAGGAGGGCGAGTACATTGAAGAATAGTCTTAACCGGGAATTATCAGCCGAACTGTTAAAGGAAAAGGACTACAAGCCGTTCGAAAACGCGACGATTGGGAATCCCGAAATCCAGCGGACCGCACCGACCGTGCGCGTTTCAACCGGGGACGGGAAACTGGTTGATTCCATTGCGGACGTGGTGAAGAAGACCCTGAAAGACGGAATGACGATTTCATTCCACCACCACCTGCGGGAAGGGGATTTCATCTTTAACCAGGTAATGGATGAAATCATCAAGCAGGGCTTCAAGAATTTAACGCTGGCACCGTCATCACTGACAAACGTGATGAACGATAAGGTGATTGAAGCGATTAAAGCAGGGGTCATCACCAACATTACCAGTTCCGGAATGCGGGGAAGCCTAGGCGAGGCGGTTTCCCACGGGTTACTGCCGAATCCCGTTATTTTCCGGTCCCACGGTGGGCGGGCCCGGGCCATCGAGAACGGCGACATTAAGATTGACGTCGCCTTCTTAGGGGTCCCAAACGCCGACCGGCTCGGAAACGCCAACGGAATGGAGGGGGACGCGGTCTTCGGTTCCCTTGGGTACGCCTTAATGGACGCCAACTACGCCGATAAGGTGGTTCTCTTAACGGATAATGTGGTTGACTACCCGAACACGCCAGCGTCAATCAAGCAAACGCAGGTTGATTACGTGGTTAAGGTTGACCAGGTTGGGGATCCTGACCGGATTGGAACCGGGGCAACGCGGTTTACGAAGAACCCGAAGGACTTGAAGATTGCTAAGATGGTAAACGACGTCATTGTTCATTCACCATACTTCAAGCAGGGCTTCTCATTCCAAACAGGTTCTGGTGGGGCTGCGCTGGCCGTTGCCCGGTACCTGCGGGAATCAATGATTGACAAGAACATCACCGCTTCGTTTGCTCTGGGAGGAATCACAACCCCAATCGTTAAGCTGCTCGAAGAAGGCCTGGTAAACCGGGTAATGGACGTACAGGACTTCGATAAGGGTGCCGCTGATTCAATGAAAAATAACCGGAACCAGCAGGAAATTGATGCGTCATGGTACGCTGATCCGGACAACAAGGGGGCCATGGTAGACCAACTGGATGTCTGCATCCTGTCTGCCCTTGAAATTGACACGGATTTCAACGTTAACGTAATGACGGGGTCAAACGGGGTTATCCGGGGTGCCGTTGGGGGCCACCAGGATGCTGCCACGGCAAAAATGACGATTATTTCCGCCCCATTGACCCGGGGCCGGATTGCCACGGTCGTTCCGCACGTTGGAACGGTGGTTACGCCGGGTGAATCCATTGATGTGCTGGTTACGGAAGTCGGGATTGCCGTTAACCCACGGCGGCAGGATCTTCTGGCAGCTTTTAAACAGGTTCCAGGACTCCCGTTAATGACGATTGAAGCGCTCCAGCAGAAGGCAGAGCAAATTGTTGGCAAGCCAAAGCCGCTCGAATACACTGACCGGGTTGTTGCTCTAATGGAATACCGGGACGGATCAATTATTGACGAAATTCACGAAATTAAGTAGGTGAAATTGCGGTGAAACAACGGGGCTGTTCGAAAGCGGACAGCTTCGTTTTTTTATCGGGTATAATGATGAGGAGTGAAAGGAGCGGGACGAATGGAAACAGGCGCAAGGGTTTTCGTTGGGGGGGACCAGCAGGATATCCCGGCGGTGTTAGCTAACCGGGATTGGCGGGCGGCGCAGCAACGCCGCCTCGTGGAAGCTTTTCCCGGTGCAACGGTGGTTGCGGTAAAACTTAACATTCCTGGTCCGGTTAAGACGAGCCCGGTGATTCGCCGGTTTTTCCGGGAAGAGCTTGCTTGTTTTGAAAAGCAGTTAGCGGAAGCGGGCGTCCTTGTTTTACGGACGGAAATAGAAGACGACCGTCCGACGGGGCCAGAACGGTTTTACGTGGTTCAAATAACGGCGGAAGCAGCCAAGCGCCTGACGGTAACGTTTGAAACGGCAACGCCGGCGGCCCGGTTGTTTGACATGGATGTTCTTGTTAGGGATAAGGATGTGATTCGGCCGGTTAGCCGGGAAGAAGTAGGGTTGCCTGCACGCCGGTGCTTATTGTGTGACCGGCTTGCCAAGGATTGTGGCCGGTCCCGGCGCCATTCGGTTGCTGCTCTTCAAAAACGGGTGGCAGCGTTAATCACAGCGGCCGTGAATGCGACGGAGAAGGAGCGGGTGGTGAACCAGTTAGCGACCCTGGCCGTGCGGGCGTTAATTAACGAAGCGGCGGCCTGGCCTAAACCGGGGTTAGTTGATCCGGTTGAACACGGCGCCCACCCAGATATGGACTATCCCCTCTTTGTTCGGAGCGCGCTGGCATTAGAAGGATACTTTCGCCAGTGTGCGCGGGTGGCAATTAATTATGCGGGAAAGGATTACCCGGCGCTGTTTAACGCGGTTCGGCGATATGGAATTCAGGCTGAACACACAATGATGCGGGCGACGGGAAACGTTAATACCCATAAAGGAGCGATTTTTGCCCTGGGAATTTTGGTAACTGCAACGGCAAGCTGCTGGCAAACCGGGCGGGTGACCCTCGGGACGATTCAGCGGCGGGTCCAGGCGCTTCTCATCCACCTAACGGATGACTTTACCCGGATGAAGCAGGAAGCCCCCCAGACGGCCGGGGAAGCGCAATACCAGCAAACTGGCCGAAAAGGCGCCCGGGGCGAGGCTGTCGCCGGATTTCCCGTTATTTTTGAGGTCGGATTACCAGCTTACAAACAAGCACGGGGAACCACAAATGACCGGATTATTACCGCCTTTTTAGCGTTGGCTCAGCATGTTCAGGACAGTACGTTGTATAAGCGGGCCGGAACGGATGCGATTGAGCAGGAAAAGCAGCGGCAGGTGGCCGCCATCGTTGAAGCAGGGGGAATCACGACGCCGGCGGGCCGGAAATTACTGAATGAAATGCAAACGGAGTACAGTACCCGGCACCTGAGCCTTGGCGGTGTGGCGGATATGGTTAGTGGAACGTTGTTAATGGCGGATATCGAGGAGGAATTTTGCAGTGCAAGCACGGATGAATGACGGGGCGGTGCTCAGTTACAGCAAGGTTGGCCACGGGCAACCGGTAATATTAATTCACGGGTTTGGCGGGTACCGCCAAATCTGGACGCGGCAGGTGCCGTTCCTTGTTTCACAGGGCTATCAGGTAATTAGTTATGACCATCGCGGACACGGCGCATCGGCCCGGGAACCCCAACCGACAAGTATAAAGCAACTAGTTGATGACTTAGTTACCCTCATGCAGGTGTTACACGTGGAACGCTCCGTGTTAATGGGGCATTCAATGGGTGCCGCGGTGATTTACGGGCTCTTCCACTATTACCCCGAATTACCTGTTCGGGCTGCGGTGGCCATTGACCAGTCGCCTAAGATGTTAAACGCGCCGGACTGGAAGTACGGCTTCATGGATATTACCCGGGCAAACTACCGAACAAAACTTGCGACGTTCGGTCACGTCAAGGAGACCCTAAACGGGGTTGATGACCAGGTTTATCTGGCCCTCAAAGAGGCCAAGGCGCAGTACCCGGTTGACCAAAAAACACTAATGCCGTTGATGTATGACCATGCGCGCCGTGACTGGCGGGCGGCCTTGGCAGCCACCACGGTGCCGACGTTACTGGTAACGGCCAACCAAAGCCCGTTCTTTGACGGCACGTTTGGTGACGTAATGGCGGAGAACAACCAGTTGATTACCCACCAGCGGATTGACCAGACGGGGCACTGCGTAATGGCGGAGCAGCCAGCGGCATTTAACCGGTGTGTTCAGGAATTTCTTGCTTGAACAATTTATTTACGAAGAACCAATTAAAAGAAAATGTTCGTCTTTTAATTGGCTTTTATTTTGATTTAAAATATAAATTCGGAATAAATTGTTTGTTGGGCCGTTTATTGATATAATCGTTATGGTCGTAAGAAACATAACGATTTATTGAGGTGAAATAAAATGGCAGCGATTGTTGTTGTTGGAAGCCAGTGGGGCGATGAAGGTAAGGGTAAAATTACCGATTTTTTGAGTCGGCAAGCAGCAGTGATTGCCCGCTATCAGGGGGGCGATAATGCCGGTCACACAATTGTAGCGGCGGGAAAAACGCACAAGTTACAGCTCATTCCGTCGGGGATTTTATATTCTGATAAGCAGTGCGTGATTGGGAACGGGGTTGTGCTAAACCCGAAGTCACTGGTAGCAGAGTTATCCAGCCTCCACCAGGCGGGAATTGATACGACGAACCTCCGCATTTCAAACCGGGCCCACGTCATTCTTCCGTACCATATTCTTCTCGATAAATTACAGGAACAGGCTAAGCAGGATAGTAAGATTGGGACGACCCAGAAGGGGATTGGCCCGGCGTACGTTGATAAGGCTGCCCGGGTGGGGATCCGGGTAGCGGATCTTCTTGATAAGGAGACCTTTGCGGCAAAACTCAAGCAGAATTTGGCCGCAAAAAATCAGCTATTTACAAAGATTTACGGCGAAGCCCCGCTGTCATTCGATGAAATTTTTGATGAATACTATGAATACGGGCAACAGATTAAGGACTTTGTTTGTGACACGGCAGTTGTTATTGACGATGCCCTGAATGCGGGGCAAAACGTCCTGTTTGAGGGTGCCCAGGGGGTAATGCTTGACGTTGACCACGGAACCTATCCGTTTGTTACGTCGTCTAACCCAATTGCCGGCGGAGCAGCAACCGGTAACGGGGTTGGCCCCGAACAGATTGGGGCGGTCTGTGGTGCCTGCAAGGCATACACTTCCCGTGTGGGAGCGGGCCCGTTCCCGACGGAATTGATGGATCAGACGGGTGATTACATCCGTGAGCGGGGCCATGAGTACGGGACGGTTACCAAACGGCCCCGGCGGATTGGGTGGCTCGATACGGTTGTACTCCGGCATTCCCGGCGGGTAGCGGGAATAAGTGCCATGTGCCTGAACTGCTTAGACGTATTAACGGGTCTTGACGAGGTAAAGATTTGCACGGCATATGAACTTAACGGGAAGCAGATTGACCGGTACCCGGCAACCCTAAAGGAAATTGCGGCGTGCCGGCCGGTTTACGAGGCCCTTCCGGGGTGGCAAGAAGACATTACCGGGTGCCGGAGCCTAGAGGAATTGCCGGCGAATGCCCGGAACTACGTCAAACGGGTTGCCGAATTAGTCGGCGTACCCGTTGCGATGTTCTCGGTAGGTCCGGACCGGGAGCAGACGATTGTCTTGCAAAATTGTTGGGACATGGCCCGGTAGTGAATAATTGGCTGCCTTTTTTGCAAGATAGGTAGAGAAAACTGTTCTGTTAAGTTATACGTAATGACTAATGTACAAATAATCATATAGTTATGGTTAATCTAGAAGAATTCTAGTAAAAAACGCACTTTCAAGCAGGCATAGGAATTGGCTGACTGGAAGTGCGTTTGTTCTTGCTAAGATAAGGTTTCACTGCGAAATGTTAGCGGTGAAAAGGAAGAATTGAAATTTAATTTGTTAAGTTTTCTTGGGAATTTTTTTAGAGGACGAGCGGACCGCAAAGGCACGCTTAATTCGACGTCAAGTAAATTTTTTGAATAAAAGTTAGGGGTGTTCAGTGGTGCGGGAACGCGTTAGAATAGGATACGTAGTTCCGAAATAGAAACATATGTTCGGATAAATGGACGCATGGAGGGGTTAACGTGGTAATCTCGGCACACACATCGGCAGCGGAGCTTGCGCGGCAGATTATGGACCAACAAGGCTGCAGTTATCAGGAAGCATTGGAAGCGTTGTTGGCAGTTGCGCAGGGCAAATAGGCGCGAGAAGAACGTGATGGAAGGGTGGATTCCATCACGTTCTTTTTTATTGCTAGTAATAATTGCAGGCTTTTATAAAATTCCATATCATAGGGTGGAAGGATAATTTTGTAATTAGCAGGTTATTTAAACCAGATGATATAAAGGGATGAGATTAAGTGGATATCCAAAACCTAACACTTTTTGCAACGCTTGCAAAAACGAAGAGTTACCCGGAAACGGCTGCGCAACTGCAAATGAGCGTGACTGCGGTGCGGGAACAGATTCGTGAGTTTGAAGATCAACTAGGCGCCCCCCTCTTTGAACGCGAGGTCGAAGCAGTGCGGCTGACGGGAAGCGGGCAGGCACTTTACCCCGCCGTCCAGCGCCTTTTGGTTGACTATCAGCGGGTCGAAAAACAGATGCACCGGCTCCGGAACCAGCGGGACCATGAACTTTACCTGATTACAATCCCGACTATGCTTAACTACGCCGCGTTTGACCGGGTAACCCATTTTCTCCGGGAGCGCCCCGTTGTCAATGCCCGGTTCCGGGAAACAACGAAGCATATTTTTAACCCGCAGAATGCAACTGATCCGGGGGACATTATGTTTACCCGTATTTTTAAGGACTGTAAGGATGACCGGTTCGAGTACATTCCCGTGGACGATGACGAGTATGTCTTGATTACGGCTAAGGATGGGCAATGGGCGCACCGGCCGGACCTTACCTTAAAGGACGTTCAGGACGAGCCGCTGTACACGCTGGATCAGGCAACGGGATTGTACGATGGCGCATTAAAGGTGTGCGCCCAGAACGGTGTTCAGCCGCGGGAAATCCGGCCCCAACACCGGGTTGACCTTATTTTGCAGGCGGTCCGAAACGGTGAAGGAGTCGGATTGTTAATGCGGAAGTCCGTTGTGAACCGGCCAAGCGCTGACGTGCAAGTCATTACGGTTCCGCATAACATTGCTCTTGGATTATGCTTCATTCGGCCAATTGGAGAACATACAGCTGCTGCGGATGACTTGTGGCAGTTCTTAAAGCGGCAGTATCAGGGATAATCCAGTTGGAATAATTATGAATTATTAGGCAAAACACTTTAATCATGGGTTTTTAGGCGGTATACTAATGACGAAGTAAATTTCTAACGGGGTGAGACGATGAACTACATCAACAAGGAAATTGACGATTTTAAGGTAACCGCATACCAGCAAGGCGAAACCATGGACGTTACGAAGCAGGACGTCTTAGGAAAGTGGGCCATCTTCCTGTTTTATCCGGCGGACTTCTCGTTCATTTGCCCGACGGAATTGGAAGCACTTCAGGATAAGTATGAAGAGTTCAAGCAGGCGGGGGCCGAGATTTACACGATTTCAGAGGACACGGAGTTTGTTCACAAGGCGTGGGCGGATGCCTCTCCAGAAATCGGAAAGATTCAATACAAGATGCTTGCTGATCCGGCCGGGAAGTTAGCGCGGCAGTTTGATGTCCTTGACGAAGAGGCTGGGCAAGCCTACCGGGGCGTCTTTATCATCGACCCTGACGGCAAGATTCAATCATACACGGTAAACAACATGGCGATTGGCCGGAGCGTGGACGAAATTCTGCGGACGCTTCAGGCTGCGCAGTTTGTCCGGAAGTACGGCGATCAGGTTTGTCCGGTAAACTGGCATCCGGGTGACAAAACCCTTAAGCCGGGAATGGACTTAGTAGGGAAACTATAAGCGTTCCGTTAAGAGGGGACCATGATGAAGATCATGGTTCTTTTTTTATTGCTTTGGTACAGATGGTTTCCCCTTTTATTTTGAGCAATTTGCTGGAAAAACGTCATCAATGTTAAAATTGAGGTACGAATGACGGGATTATTTCCGCGGAAATAACCTGGGAAAGAGGGAAGTATGGATGGCAAAGGAAGATTTAACCCGGTTAACGGAGCTTGCTGATCAGGTCACTGAATTGCCGGAATTTAAGCGGACAGAAACAGAGGAAGCATATAACGAAGTGGTCGTTCCCCTTAAGGAGATTGTCAAGGCAAATCAGGCGGAGGATTTATATGACCAGCTCAACATCATTCCTGTGATGCAGGGAAAGCCGATCATGGACATGATGCGGGATGTTCCCCTGAAAGTACGGGAAAAGGCCATGTGGGATTTTAGCAAGAAGATGGAGATGCACTACTTCACCAGGGAAGAGGACGGGTACTATTACTTCCATGATGACCAGTTGCAGCAGGTTCTCCTAAAGTTAATTGCTGCCTTACAGCAACGTTTGGGTTAGAAGAGTAAGGAGGGTGTGGTGAAGACCACATCCTCCTTATTGTATATTTAATATTTATTGGCGAACCCGACCCGTTCAACGTGGTGATCCTGGTAAACAAAGACGGCACCGTAAATGTCGGGGTTATCCTGGGCCCACCCCTTAGGAGCGTGACCGGCAAAGAACAACCGGGTTGATTCAATCTCGCCCACGACAGAATCGCGGGTAAAGACGGTAACCCCCGCCACGGTGGTTTCGAGGGGGTGGCCCGTCCGGGGATCAATAATATGGTGGTAGGTATGACCGTCCTTTTTTAAATAGCGTTCATAAATTCCGGACGTTACCGCAGAACATGCGGAATGGTGGACGGTGGCCACTACGCGTCCCCGGGTCTTAGCGGGGTCTTGAACCCCAATTCGCCATAAACCGTCGGGATGAAGGGGACACGGGCCCATTGTTAGCAGGTTGCCCCCCAGGTTAATCATGCCGGATTGGATTCCGCGGGAGCGCCAGAGGTCCCGGATCCGGTCTGCAATGTAGCCCTTCGCAATGCCTCCAAGATCGAGTTCCATCCCTGGTTTGGTCAGGAAAACGGTGAGGTTATCATCATCAAGTAGAATATGTTGGGGATCGCATAATACCTGCTGTTTTTCGATGGCTGTTTCTGAAGGGACGTTGGCCCCCGAAAAGCCAATCCGCCAGAGTTTAACGAGGGGACCAATGGCAGCGTTAAAGCCGCAGTTTTCCCGGCTTACCGCAACCGCGAGTTTAGTAAGGGCGTACGTGCTGGCGCTGACCTGAACTGGATGGTCCCCCGCAGCGTCATTGACGCTCATGAGTTCGGAGTGGTCGCGGTTAACGGTTAACCGGTCTTCATACCCCTGGATAAGGTGGTACGCATCATCCAGGTCGGCTTCGGTTGCCGTGCCAAAGGCGGTTAGCTCGATCTGGGTGCCAAGGGCAAAGTATTGTTTTTGAATTTGGCGGCGCCGGACACCTGGAATGGCCGGGGTTGTTTCCCGCCAGGCATTTTCAAGTACAGTCATCTGAGTGTTCCCCCTATAAGTTCATGGTGTCATTATATCATTTCGCGGGCTTAGAAAATTGACAGGTGGGGGAAACGGGGTATAATAAACGGCGTAAATATTGGACCGGTAAAGTAGTCAAAGTGCTTTATCCACAAGTTTTCGCAGGGGCGAAGTGTGGACAAAAGCACTTTTTTTATGGCAAGGAGGAATGAAGATGCCGTTAGCAAAGGCAACAGAATACGATACGATTGCAGCGATTGCCACGCCGCCGGGTGAAGGGGCAATTTCGATTGTGCGGGTTAGTGGCGACGATGCCGTTGAACTGGTAACCAAGTTGTTCCGGGGAAAGGACCTCCGGCAGGTTCCGACCCATACGATTAACTACGGGCACATTGTTGACCCGAAGACGCACGAAGAAATTGATGAGGTAATGGTGTCGGTGATGCGGGCGCCCCGGACGTTTACCCGGGAAGACGTCGTGGAAATTAACTGCCACGGCGGAATCGTTCCGACCAACCGAATTCTTCAGCTGACGCTAACTAACGGGGCGCGGTTGGCGGAACCAGGGGAGTTTACCAAACGGGCCTTCTTACACGGCCGGATTGACTTGTCACAGGCGGAAGCCGTGATGGACATGATCACTGCAAAAACTGACCGGTCGCGGCAGGTTGCGCTTGGTCAACTGGACGGTAACCTGGCAACCCGCATTCGGGCCCTCCGGCAGGAGATTCTGGACGTGCTTGCCGAGGTGGAAGTTAACATTGATTATCCGGAATACGATGACGTTGAAACGGTCACAACGAAGCTTATGCACGACCACGCAATCAGCGTGCGGAAGAAGATTAAGGAATTACTTGCGACTGCCCAGCAAGGGAAGGTCCTGCGGGACGGCCTTGCTACGGCGATTGTCGGGCGGCCAAACGTCGGGAAGTCGAGTCTATTAAATTACCTCTTACACGAAGATAAGGCGATTGTGACCGACGTTGCCGGGACCACCCGGGACGTGATTGAAGAGTACGTCAACGTCCACGGCGTTCCGTTGAAGCTGATTGATACGGCCGGGATTCATGCCACGGATGATAAGGTTGAAAAAATTGGGGTTGAACGGTCGAAGCGGGCAATCCAGCGGGCGGACCTCGTCATTGTGGTGCTGAACGCAAGCGAACCCCTCACTACGGAAGACCGCGATTTATTGAAGTTCACGCAGGGGAAGAAGCGGATTATTCTCTTGAATAAGACGGACCTCCCGCAGAAGATTGAGCAGGACACCGTCCAGCAGTTAAGCGGCGATGATCCGGTCATGCCAATCTCAGTACTGCAAAATGATGGTTTAACGGCCCTAGAGGATAAAATCCAGGAACTCTTCTTTGGCGGAATTGAAAACTCCCAGACAACGGTGATGGTTACTAACGACCGTCACATTGCACTCCTTAATCAGGCGGAACAGGCCCTTGACGACGTGTTGACGGGGATTACAAACGGGATGCCGGTTGACCTCGTCCAGATTGACCTGACCCATTGTTGGGACCTGCTGGGAGAAATTACCGGCGATAGTTATACGGATGAACTTCTGGATGAACTCTTTAGTAAGTTCTGTCTAGGAAAGTAAGGGGGGAAAAACGATGAAGCTATACGATGGTGGAAACTATGACGTAATCGTAGTTGGTGCCGGGCACGCGGGATGCGAGGCGGCCTTAGCAGCGGCGCGAATGGGTAACGAGACGTTGTTAATTACGATTAACCTTGAAATGATTGCCTTTATGCCGTGTAACCCGTCAGTCGGCGGCCCGGCAAAGGGAATCGTGGTCCGGGAGCTTGACGCCCTGGGTGGTGAAATGGGGCGGAACATCGATAAGACCTACGTTCAAATGCGGATGTTGAATACCGGGAAGGGCCCCGCTGTTCAGGCACTTCGGGCCCAGGCAGATAAGCGCCGGTATTCAATTGAGATGAAACACACCCTTGAGCGGCAGGAGCACCTGACGCTACGGCAAGCGGTAGTGGATGACCTAATCGTTGAAGACGGGACGGTTAAGGGCGTTATTACAAATACCGGTGCAAAGTATGGTGCGAAGGCGGTTGTCCTAACGACGGGAACCGCAGCGCGCGGAAAGATTTTCATCGGGGAATTGTCCTACTCATCAGGGCCAAATAACACGAAGCCGGCTGAAAAATTATCCGGGAACCTGGAGAAACTCGGTTTTAGCCTGAAGCGGTTTAAGACGGGGACCCCGCCCCGGGTTGACGGGAATACCATTGACTATGACGAGACGGAGGAACAGCCGGGTGACGCAACGCCCAACCACTTTAGTTTCACAACGCCGGATGAGGACTACCTCCCCGTTTCCCAGCAGCTGTCGTGCTGGTTAACGTACACTAACCCGGAAGTTCACCAGATTATTCGTGACAACTTCGACCGGGCGCCGATGTTTTCGGGAGTGATTAAGGGGGTCGGTCCGCGGTACTGCCCGTCAATCGAAGACAAGTTGGTGCGGTTTGCCGATAAAACCCGACACCAGCTCTTTCTGGAACCTGAAGGCCGGGATACGGATGAGGTGTACGTTCAGGGACTGTCCACCTCAATGCCCGAAGAGGTGCAGCAGGAAATGATCCACGGAATTCGGGGGATGCATCACGCCCAAATGATGCGCCCGGGCTATGCCATTGAGTATGACATTATCGAGCCGTACCAGTTACGTCCTACCCTGGAAACGAAGCTAGTGAAGGGGTTATACACGGCCGGCCAAACAAACGGGACCTCGGGGTACGAAGAGGCCGCTGGTCAGGGAATGATTGCCGGCATTAATGCGGGCCGGCACGCGCTTGGAAAGAGCGAAGTGGTTCTTAAACGGAGTGAGGCGTACATCGGCGTCATGATTGACGACCTGGTAACCAAGGGAACGAACGAACCGTACCGGCTGTTAACTTCCCGGGCAGAATACCGGCTGCTTCTTCGGCACGACAATGCGGACCTCCGTTTAACTGATCTTGGGCATGAACTTGGCTTAATTAGCGAGGAACGGTACGCGCGGTTTAAGCAGAAACGGGCAACGATTGCTGCTGAAAAGGAGCGGCTCCAGCACTTGCGGATTAAACCGGGGACGGAAGTTGACGAATTCCTGAAGGCGCACGGCTCCCATCCGTTGAAGGATGCCGTGCTAGCAGCTGACTTCCTGCGGCGGCCGGAAGTAACGTATCAGGATTTGCTTAAGTTCATTCCGGCGCCTGAAACGCCGTTAGACCGGCGGGAGGTTGAACAGGTTGAGATCCAGTTTAAGTACGAAGGGTACATTAAAAAGGAAGAGCGCAACGTTGAGAAGCTGAAGAAGATGGAAGCGAAGAGGATTCCGGAGCGAATCGACTACGATGCGATTGAAGGATTGGCAACCGAAGCGCGGCAAAAGTTTGATAAGATTCGGCCCGAAACGATGGCCCAGGCTAGCCGAATTAGCGGGGTCAATCCGGCGGACCTATCAATCTTAGCGGTGTACATCGAACAGGGGAAGATTGCTAAGTTACCAGAATAGTGGTGATTGAGGTTGGGACAACAGTTCCAGCCTTTTTGTTTTGGCTCTTTGTCAAATCCTGTTGATGAAGAGATTACGTCGCCTATTTTTAGGCGACGTTTTTTGGTACCTTCGCATTCTCAAGCAACATAATTCGGCGGATAAGCTGATCGTAATTGCGGAAACCGTATGCC
>DWXB01000017.1 GCA_019119415.1 Candidatus Ligilactobacillus avistercoris
AATTAGAACAATCCCATTTAGGACTTTCCTAATGACGATTATCTCAGGCACCACTCAATACTGAAACAATGAATTTAATTTTAAGAAGTCAATCATCGCAAGATGATTACAAAACATATATTACGAGGGGGAATTTGGAATGACGACGTTAACGGTTGACAACCTAAAAGTAGCGGTAGACAAAAAACTTATCCTGCACGGGGTGTCATTGACGCTTCGTTCCGGGGAGGTCCACGCAATTATGGGGCCAAACGGGACGGGAAAGTCAACGCTGGCCGGGGCCATCATGGGTGATCCCCGTTATGAGGTGGTTGCCGGTGATATTCGGTTTGACGGGAAAAGCATTGTCGGGCTCCCCGTTGATGAGCGGGCCCGTCTAGGAATTTTCATGGGGATGCAGCTTCCGGTAGCCGTTCCGGGGGTGACCCTGAGTACGCTGATTCGGGCGGCGCTGCGGGCAAGGGACGGCAAAGTTCAGTTACTGGATTACATGAAGAAGTTAAAGCGGGCGTTAGCACTTCTGGACATGCCTCCCGAAATGGCCAACCGGGACCTGAACGTGGGGTTTTCGGGCGGAGAACAAAAGCGCGCGGAGTTATTGCAGCTAATGATGCTTACTCCCGCCGTGGCGCTGCTTGATGAGATTGATTCGGGGCTTGATATTGACGCGTTGAAGGTGGTAGCACGGGGAATTAATGCGATGCGGGGGCCCCACTTCGCTGGGTTATTAATTACCCACTACCAGCGGTTGTTGACGTATGTTCAACCGGACTTTGTGCACGTAATGATGGGCGGTCGAATCGTAAAAACGGGCGGGGCAGCGGTTGCCACCGAACTGGAGCAGAAGGGATACACCCGCGTTCGGGATGAGCTTGGACTGGATATTCCGCTGGTAGATGAGGGGGTATAGGAATGGAGGAACAGGCATTGGATGGCGGGTGCGTGTTAACGGGCCCTGCCCAACTAGTGCGGGTGAACGCCCTTACGGGGGCGGCCCGGGGACAGTGGCGGGCCCTGAAAGCAACCCTTTCCCCGCAAGTGATTAGTGCGCTTTCAGCGGAAACGCCCGTTGTGGTAGTTCCGGAAAATGCGACCGTAACCATTCAGGGCAGTGGGCCAGCGGTGGTGCTTGCGGGTCCCGCAAGTCACGTGCGGTACTGTGAAGTGCACCAAGCAACCGTAGCTGGGAGTCCTACCCTTATTACAGCGGGGCCTGCAAGTCACGTTGACTGGACGGTGGTGAATGCCGGAAAGGACCCGAATAAAACGCGGGTTAACTACGTTCGGGTTGCGCGGGATGCGCAGGTGACCTGGCGGGTGGGAGAACTTACTACCGGTCAGGATCACGTGGTTCTCAAGGCGGATTTGGTTGGCGCGGGCGCCCACGTGGCGTTATCCGTAGCGGCGTTAGCAGGTCAGTTAAGCCAGCAACGAATTACCGCGGACATTACGCACCAGGTTCCCGCTACCACGGCAACCATTGCCCAGTACGGGGTGGTGTTGACGGCTGGTCAGCTAAACTTTGATACTACGGGCCGGATTGTTGCGGGGGCTCATCAGGCGGCGATGACCCAGCAAAGTAAGGTGCTCCTGATGACCCCGCAGGGAACGGGAACGGTTAATCCCCAGCTACTGATTGATGAGGATGACGTGACGGCCGCCCATGCTGCCAGCATTGGCCGGTTGGCGGCGGATCAGCTCTTTTACTTACAGAGTCGGGGCTTGTCACGGCAACAGATTGTCCGGTTGATTGCCCGGGGATTTCTCAGGCCGGTAATTGATCAGGTTGAGAATGCGGCGGTGCGGCAAACCCTGCAGGCATTAATTGAAAGGCGGGTGACGGCGGATGCAGTCGGTTGATGCGGTCCGGGCGGACTTTCCGTTTTTAAATCAGATAATGAATGGGCACCCGTTAATTTACCTGGACAACGCCGCTACCACGCAAAAACCACGACCGGTATTACGGGCGTTGCGGCAGTATTACACCCAGGAAAACGTTAATGTCCACCGGGGCGGTTACGCCCGGGCGGCGGCTACCACGGCGGAGTACGAGGAGGTTCGCACGCGGGTGGCCCACCTAATTAACGCGCCGTCAGCCCGCGAGGTCGTTTTTACGAAGGGCACGACCGAAGCGTTAAACTGGGCGGCGTTTGGTGGGGCGGTTTCCCTGAAGCCCGGGGATGAAATCTTAGTAACAATGATGGAGCACCACAGTAACCTGGTACCGTGGCAGGTGCTTGCTGCTCGAAGCGGTGCGGTTCTTCGGTTCGTTGAAGTAACAGCGGATGGAATCCTGGATTGGGCTGACTTTCAGCGAAAACTCTCGGCGCGAACCCGGGTAGTGGCGGTCAGTGCAACGTCAAACGTGTTGGGAACCGTTAACCCGGTGACAGCAATTGCCCGGATCGCCCATGAAGCGGGAGCGCTCGTTGTTGTGGATGCGGCCCAGGCAGTCGGGCACATGCCGGTTGACGTGCAGAAATGGGATGCCGACCTCGTTGCGTTTTCGGGTCATAAGATGCTTGGCCCGACCGGAATTGGCGTGTTGTGGGGGCAACGCGCTGTGCTCGAACGGATGCACCCCCTTGAATACGGCGGGGAAATGATTAGCGCGGTAACGCGGGACGAAACGACCTTTAAGGAAGTTCCGTGGTGTTTTGAGGGGGGCACCCAAAACATTGCGGGGGTCATCGGGCTCGGAAAGGCAATCCAGTACCTGGAACGGCAGGGAATTGGGGCGATTCAGGCCCGGGAACAGCAGTTAGCTGCGCGCCTTGCGACGGGGCTCCGTGCGCTTCCGCAAGTGACGGTGTACGGCCCGGTATCCGGAAAACAACGGAACGGGGTGGTGGCCTTTAACGTTGGTTCCCTGCACGCTCACGACGTCGCAACGGCGTTGGACGCTCAGGGAACGGCGGTGCGGGCGGGCCATCACTGTGCGCAGGTGCTGATGAAGCATCTCGGCGTGTCCGGGACGGTGCGGGCGAGCGTGGCGTTTTATAATACCACGGCAGAAGTAGATGCACTGGTAGCGCAGGTTGAACGAACGGAGGCGTTTTTTAAAAAATATGGAATGGGATGAGTTATCGGAATTATACGGCCAGGTAATTATTGAGCGGGCGCAGGATCCGCGGTGGTTTCATCCGCTCAAGGGAAGTGTGCAGCGGGCCGTGGTAAACCCGACGTGCGGGGATGCGTTTACCGTGGCGGTTACCCGGGATAGCAACCGCATTACCGGGGTAGCAATCACCGCGGGGGACGGGTGCATGATTGCCCGGGCAGCTGCGGCGGTTGTTTGCAATCTTGTGGATCACCAGCCGGTTGAAGAAGCGCAGGCGCGTCTCCGGGCGTTTACCGCATTAGTAACCCATAAACGGGCGCTAACGACCGAAGAACAGGAGAAACTTGGTGACGGAATGGCGTTTACCGGGGTTGCCCGGTTCCCCGTTCGCGTGAAGTGTGCGTTATTAGCGTGTGAGGGGGTGCAACGGATCATTGACAGTAACAGTTCCAGGTGAGAAGAAGTCCCAGTACGGGTTTAAGGATCGAGTTACTCCCATCCTAACGACCGGCCAGGGGTTAAACGAAGCGGTAATCCGGCAAATTTCGGCAGCAAAACACGAACCGGAGTGGATGTTACGGTTTCGCTTGCGGGCGTACGCAACGTACCGCAAACTCCCGCTCCCGCAGTTTGGCCCCGACCTGAGTGCGTTAGATTTTGAGAAGATTAACTATTTTCGGCGGGATACTTCCCGGCCGGTCCGGCGGTGGGAAGACGTTCCCGCCCAGATTAAGGAAACCTTTGAACGGCTAGGGGTTCCCCAAGCGGAACGACAGTACTTAGCGGGATCGTCCGCCCAGTACGAGTCTGAGGTGGTGTACCACCACGTGCAGGAAGAGTTAGCGCAGCAGGGAGTGGTCTTTATGGCGATGGACACCGCGGTTCAGCGGTATCCGAAACTGGTGCGCCAGTACTTTGGGACCCTTGTGCCGCCGAATGATAACAAGATGGCGGCGTTGAATTCGGCGGCATGGTCGGGGGGGACCTTTATCTACGTTCCGCCCCACGTCCGGTGTACCGTGCCACTTCAAAGTTATTTCCGGATTAACGCCGGGAATTCGGGGCAGTTTGAGCGGACGTTAATCATTGTCGATGAGGGGGCCCAGGTGAACTAC
Organism: Candidatus Ligilactobacillus avistercoris; assembly: GCA_019119415.1. Lineage (GTDB taxonomy): Bacteria > Bacillota > Bacilli > Lactobacillales > Lactobacillaceae > Ligilactobacillus > Ligilactobacillus hohenheimensis. The sequence continues at coordinate 4,177 of DWXB01000017.1, forward strand.
GTTGAGGGGTGTACCGCGCCTAATTACTCCGCGGATAGCTTACACGCCGCCGTGGTTGAGGTGTTTGTTAAGTCCCACGCGACCTGCCGGTATACCACCATTCAAAATTGGTCCGATAACGTTTATAGTCTGGAAACGAAGCGGGCGCAGGCCTTCGAGCAGGCTACGATGGAGTGGGTTGATGGTAACCTGGGTTCGAAGGTCACGATGAAGTATCCGAGTGTTTACCTCGATGGCCCCGGAGCCCGGGGAACGATGCTGTCGGTTGCGTTTGCGGGCAGCGATTCCCGCGGAAACGGGATTATTTCGGACACGGGGGCCCGGATGATTCACCGTGCGCCGCAAACGTCCTCAACGATTGTGTCCAAGTCGCTGTGTAAGAATGGGGGGCACGCCGATTACCGCGGGGAGGTACGGATGACTCCGGCAGCCACGGGAGCGTTTGCGCACGTGGAATGCGATACGCTGATCCTCGACGATCATTCGGGAAGCGATACCCTGCCGGTGAACACCGTACAGCAGGCAGCGGATGCCCAAATTGAACACGAAGCAAAGGTGTCGAAGGTTTCGGCAGCACAACTGTTTTATCTGATGAGCCGCGGGCTTACCGAAAAACAGGCCACCGAAATGATTGTGATGGGCTTTCTGACGCCGTTTACGAAGGAGTTGCCGATGGAGTACGCGGTTGAATTAAACCGGTTGATTGAATACCAGATGGACGGTGCCGTAGGGTAACGGCCGGGGAGGAATAGTAAATAACCCGCACATCGCTGAGCGGTTCAGTGGTGTGCGGGTTACTGTATGCGATTATTTCTTTTCCTTTAAGATGTAGATCGGCCGGTGCTTAACCTCGGCGTAAATCTTGCCGATGTACTTGCCGACAATTCCCAGGCAGGACAGCTGAATTCCGCCGATGAAAAGCATGATGCAGACCATTGACGGCCAGCCCGCGGTTGGATTACCAAAGAAAATTTTGGCGGTGATAATCCATAAAATTCCAATTAACGAAACAAAGGCGGTCAACGCCCCGATAAACGTGGCGATATCAAGCGGTGCCTGGGAGAAGTTGACGATGCCGTCAATCGAATATTGGAAAAGTTTCCAGAAGTTCCAGCTCGTTGTTCCGGCAGCCCGTTCCCGGTTCTTGTATTCCAGGTACTTTGTGTTAAACCCAACCCAGCTGAAAATGCCCTTAGAGAAGCGGTTGTATTCGCTCATTGACAGGATGGCGTCCACCATCTGGCGGGTCATCATCCGGTAGTCCCGCGCCCCGTCAACGATCTCGGTATCCGAAATGCGGTTAATCAGTTTGTAGAACATCCGGGCGAAGAAGGACCGTACGGGCGGTTCGCCTTCCCGGGTTAGGCGGCGGGTCCCCACGCAATCGTAGTCCTCGTTAGGGTCTTCCAGGTACTTGAGCATGATTGGCAACATTTCCGGCGGGTCCTGGAGGTCAACGTCCATGACAACGACGTAATCGCCAGTTGCTTGTTGTAAACCGCAATACAAGGCGGCTTCCTTCCCGAAATTTCGGGAAAACGAGGCGTAGTGAACATGCTGCGGGTCCTTTTCCTGGAGCTTGCGCATTTCGGCGAGGGTGCCGTCCGTTGATCCGTCGTTGATAAACCAGTATTCGAGTTCAACGTCCTTCAGCTCCGGGGCGACCCGTTGAACGGCATCGTAAAAGAGGGGGACGGACTCCTCCTCAAAGTAGCACGGGACGATGATTGAAAGCTTCTTTGTCATTTTTATATGTCGGTTCCTTTCATTTAATCGGTTGCGGTGAACTTGCGTATGATGTTATTCGCAAAGGCGTCAAGCTGATCGATGGCCTCATCATTATCGGGTGCCAGGTTGATTTTAACCGGGGCGCTTCCCCGCTGGGCGCCAGTAGCAGCCAGGGCCTCATCAAACTTTTCAACCGCCGTGCAGAAGAATTCACCGTAAAACGTATCGCCCGAGCCCGCAACGCCGAAGATTTTACCACTGAGGTCAACTGTTGCGAGGTCGTCGTAAAAGTCCAGGCCTTCCTCGGGGAGGGCGCCATCGTCATACGTGTACGGGCAAACAATGCAAATGTCGCTTGCTGTAAACGCACTAACGTCTGTCTGGGAGATTTCGGTCATCGTGACGTCCGCGCCGAGGTCCTCAAAGGCATCGGTAATTACGCCGGCCACCTCTTCGTTGTTTCCGGTAATCGTGGCGTAAACGATTTGAACGCGTGGTTGCATAGAATTCACCGTCCTTGAAAAATAAACTTGCTCCTTCCATTATAACAAAAACGGTGGTGGCGTTTATAAAAAATTCCGCGGTGGTTGCAATTAGGCTTATAATGAAAGTAATTATCAGTATGAAGGGTTGGGTAGGACATGATTACGTTAAAGTCAGAACGTGAAATTGATGAAATGGCCAAGTCTGGCGCCATCCTTGCGGGATTTCACCACGAAGTCCGGAAATTAATCAAGCCGGGCGTTTCTAGTTGGGAAATCGAAAAGCTAGCACGGCGGTACTACAAGGAGCACGATGCCATCGCCGAACAGATTGGGTTTGAGGGCTACAAGTACGCCACGTGCGTGAGCGTTAACGACGAAATTTGTCATGGCTTTCCGCGGAAGAACTTGATCTTAAAGGACGGCGACCTGGTAAAGGTTGATACGGTGGTTAACTATCACGGGGCCATGAGTGACTCGTGCTGGAGTTACGTCGTTGGGAAGAGCATGCCGGAATTAGACAAGTTGATGCAGGTCACCCATGACGCCCTGTACCTGGGGATTGACCAAGCCCAGGTGGGGAACCGGATTGGCGATATCGGGGCAGCTATTCAACATTACGTGGAAGATGAAAACGGCTTTGGGGATGTGCGCGAGTTTATCGGCCACGGAATTGGGCCAACGATGCACGAAAGCCCGGACGTTCCGCATTATGGGGTTGCCGGGAAGGGCGTCCGGCTCCGTCCTGGAATGACGATTACGATTGAACCAATGGTTAACCTGGGCGACTGGAAGGCTGTTATGGATGACCCGAATGGGTGGACTGCCCGGACGGCCGATGGGAGCGTCTCCTGCCAGTTTGAACACACGATTGCGATTACCACCGATGGACCGAAAATTTTGACTTCTCAGGACCCGGTAACGGACCGCGACTATTTGTGGAGCAAATCCAACGATTAAGCAAAACTTCCTGTTTTTTATTGCCACGTCGCGGGAATACTGGTAGAATACGCTTCGTACTTGTATATGGATTTAACGGGAATACCAATAATTCAAAGTAAGAGGTATTTGACTATGAAAGTTAGAAAGGCAATTATTCCGGCAGCGGGACTCGGGACCCGTTTTTTACCGGCGACAAAGGCGATGCCGAAGGAAATGTTACCAATCGTTGATAAGCCAACGATTCAGTACATTGTCGAGGAAGCTCGGGAGTCCGGAATTGAGGATATCTTGATTATCACCGGAAAGAACAAGCGGCCGATTGAGGACCACTTTGATTCCGTGCCGGAGCTTGAACAAAACTTGAAGGCTAAGGGCAAGACGAAGATGCTGGAGTTGGTGGAGGAAACAACCGACTTGAACATCTACTTTATCCGGCAGTCCCACCCACGTGGTCTGGGAGACGCCGTTCTGATGGCAAAGGACTTCGTTGGGAACGAGCCGTTCGTCGTGATGCTTGGGGATGACCTGATGAAGGACGAGGTGCCGTTGACTAAGCAGTTGATGGACCGGTATGAGGAGACAAATGCCTCAACGCTAGCCGTAATGAAGGTGCCGCACGAAGAGGTTAATAAGTACGGGGTGATTGATCCTGCTGCCGAAACAAGGCCGGGGTTGTACGACGTTCGGCGGTTTGTTGAAAAGCCGGCGGTGGAGGAAGCCCCATCAGACCTGGCAATCATCGGCCGGTACCTGTTGACGCCGGAAATCTTTGGGATGCTGGAGACCCAGCAGCCGGGGGCCGGAAACGAAATCCAGCTGACCGACGCCATTGACCGGTTGAACAAGGTTCAACGGGTCTTTGCCCATGAATTTAAGGGTGATCGTTTCGACGTGGGGTATAAGTTTGGCTACCTAAAGACGTCAATTCAGTTCGGGTTAAAGCACCCTGAGGTGAAGGACGAGCTGACGGCTTACATTAAGCAATTAGCGAAGAAACTCTAATTTAATACGAAACAGGAACGAGCGCTATCCGGACGGGTGGCGCTCGTTTTTGCGTTTCAAAGTGAAGGGGCGCCCGCCGCATGAAACGGGTGTGACGGGTGTGGTGATACCCAAAAAGGGGCTGAGAACCAAATAGGTCTCAGCCCCTTTTGAATAGTAGGTAATCAGTTATTAAATTGTGCAACTCTCACATTCGTTGACGCTGACCTCACCGTTATCATCGGTAAACGTCCGGACGTAGTAGATGGACTTGCAGCCCTTTGCGTGGGCGTAGTTCCGGAGAATGTTAAGGTCCCGGGTAGTCATCTTATTGGTGCGCCCATCCTTCCACGGGTAGAGCCCCTCTGGAATCGTTGAGCGCATGTAGAACGTCATACTAATTCCCTGGTCAACGTGCTCCTGGGCAGCGGCGTACATGTCAATCATCTTCCGCATATCAATATCGTAAGCTGACAGGTAGTACGGCAGGGTATCGTTTGAAAGGTACGGTGCCGGGTAGTACACCTTTCCGGTCTTGTTTTCCTGCCGCTCCTCCACGAGATTAATGATTGGCTGCAGGCTTGCCGTTGCATCGTTAACGTACGAAACGGACCCCGTTGGCGGGATGGCAATTCTGTTTTGGTGGTAAAGGCCGTCCTTCATGACAGCGGCCTTTAACTTAGCCCAGTCGTCCTTAGTTGGGATAAAGATGCCGTCAAAGAGGGCCTTCACCTTCTCTGATTTTGGCCCCCAGTCCTGGTCAAGGTACTTGTCGAAGTAGGTACCGTCCGCATACTTGCTCTGGTCAAAGTCCTTGAACGTTTCCTGCCGTTCGCGGGCAATCTTATTAGAAGCAACTAGCGTCCAGTAGTTAATCAGCATGAAGTACACACTGGTAAACTCGATGGCTTCCGGAGAACCGTAGTAGATATGGTTCTTAGCCAGGTAGCCGTGCATTCCCATTGCGCCCAGCCCAATCGTGTGGGCCACGCTGTTACCGTAGTCGATGGACGGAACAACGTCGATGTTTTCGTTGTCGGTAACAAACGTCAACGCCCGCACCATCGTTTCAACGGATTTCCCAAAGTCAGGGCTGGCCATCAGGTTAACGATGTTGGTGGACCCAAGGTTGCAGCTCACGTCGGTTCCCATTTCCGTGTACTCCTGCTTGTTGTTAATCCGGGAGATTTCCTGAGGCTGCATGATTTCCGAACACAGGTTACTCATGATAATCTTGCCCTTAACTGGGTTGGCCCGGTTGGCTACGTCGACGTTCATGATGTACGGGTAGCCGGACTCTTGCTGGAGCTTGCTGATTTCGGTTTCAAGCTCCCGGGCCCGGATCTTCTTCTTAGGGATGTCCGGGTTTGCCACCATGTTGTCGTATTCCTTGGTGATGTCGACGTAGGCAAACGGTTTCCCGTAGGCCCGTTCAACCCCCCACGGATCGAAGAGGTACATGTCCTCGTCCTTGGCGGCTAACTCGTAGAACTTATCCGGAATAACCACCCCGAGAGAAAGGGTCTTCACCCGCACCTTTTCGTCGGCGTTTTCCTTCTTGGTTGCCAGGAAGGCCATGATGTCGGGATGGAAAACGTTCAGGTAAACCACGCCGGCGCCCTGTCGCTGTCCCAGTTGGTTGGAGTAGGAGAAGCTATCTTCGAGGAGCTTCATTACGGGAATCACCCCGGAAGCAGCCCCCTCAATTCCCTTGATGGGGGCACCAGCGCCCCGAAGGTTACTCAGGGAAATGCCGACCCCACCACCGATCCGGGAAAGTTCCAGGGCGGAGTTAATCGTCCGGCCGATAGAATTCATATCGTCGGTCGTTTGAAGCAGGAAGCAGGAAACCATTTCTCCCCGCCGGGCCCGGCCAGCATTCAGGAAGGTTGGGGTCGCTGGTTGGTACCGCTGGGTAACGAGTTCTTCGGCAAGATCGAGGGCCAACTGTTCATCGCTGTCTGCCATGTATAGGGCGTTGGTTGCCATCCGGTCAATGATTGTTTCCAGGTAGTACTCGTTATCAAGCGTCTTCATGGCGTACTGGTTGTAGAACTTGTAGGCGGCCATAAACGACTTGAAGTGGAAGTGCGCCGCATTAAGCTGGGCGTATAACTTCTTGATGAAGTCCATGCTGTACTTCTCGACGAAGGTTTCCTCGAGGTACCCGTTCTTTACGAGGTAGTCGAACCGCTCCTCAAGTGAATCGAAGTGCTTGAGATTGGGCTCCACGTTTTCCTTAAGAAACGCCTGAAGGGCTTCCTGATCCTTTTCGAGTTGAATTTTACCGTTGAGGGGGATGTTGACCTGGTTGTTGAGGTCGTAGTACGTTACTTTATCACGATCAATCGCAGATAGACTCACTGGTTCCACCACTTTCTTAGTTAATTACTGGTTTAAAAAAAGTGAACCAACAACGTGTTCACTTTTCATTAGTCACAATTTGCTTTTACGTAATGTCTTAGACGGATTATTCGGCGATAACCTGTTGTAGAAGGTCTGGCCGGAACCCGTTGACAACGGGCTCAGCGTCACGTTCAACGACCGGAACGCTCTGAAATCCCTGTTCCTTTAAGTAGTCAACGTATTCAGGATGATCGGAAATGTTCCGTTCCTCAAAGGCAACCCCGTGGGCCTTAAGAAATTTCTTTGTCATCTTGCACTGAATGCAGTTGTTCTTCGTGTATACCGTTAGACTCATGATTATCATCACCATTCCGTTTCTTTTGCTTACGTGAACCTAGTATACCGTGTTTCCGGAAAAAAGCAAGGCTAAAACACAAGATATTGTGGATAATAATCGATTAAAATCCGATATATGGTGGATAACGGCTGCGAATAATTCCTGGATTTTGTTGCTTAACGGGGGCAATTTAGCGTATGATAAAAGTATCAAATTTACTAACGGGGTGTCCGAGGGTGACGGAATACTACTACTCAACACAACCAACGGCTGCGCACGATGAGCAGACGTTTTCGTTTTCCTTATTAGGAAGTAATTTACGGTTTACGACCGATAGCGGGGTGTTCTCGCGGCGGACCGTTGATTACGGTAGCCGTACCCTCCTTACGGCCCTCGAACAGGCAACCATTGCCCCTCATAAAATTCTTGATGTGGGGTGCGGATACGGTCCGCTGGGACTTGCACTAGCGCGGCGTTTTCCTGATAGTCAAGTAACGATGAGTGACGTTAACAAACGGGCGCTTGCGCTTGCGCGGCGGAACGCCGATGCCAACCAGGTGAAGAACGTAACGGTTTGCCAGTCAGACGGGTACGCAGCAATTCCCGCAACGGATTATGATTTGATTATCACTAATCCACCGGTTCGGGCGGGGAAAAAGGTTGTCCACGGGATTTTAGCCGGCGCAGGTGACCACCTTGTTTCTGGAGGCACACTATATGTTGTGTTACAGAAAAAACAGGGGGCGCCATCGGCGAAGAAACTAATGGAAGCAACGTTTGGTAATTGTCAGGTTGTTTTGAAGCAAAAGGGCTACTACGTGCTAAGGAGTGAACGGTAATGGTGTTAGCGGCAGGCGAACAGGTGAAGTTCATGCAAGAAGCTCTCTATGAGGCTCAAAAGGCTGCTGCCATCGGAGAAGTGCCGATTGGGTGCGTAGTGGTCCGGGATGGCCGCGTTATCGGGCGGGGGCATAACCTGCGCGAACACGGTGAAGACGCAACGATGCACGCCGAGATCATGGCAATTCAGGAGGCAAACGCGGCACTGGATAGTTGGCGGTTGGTTGATTGTGATTTGTTCGTGACCCTTGAACCATGCCCAATGTGTTGTGGGGCCATTATCAATTCCCGGATCCGGGGGGTTTATTACGGTGCGCCGGACAAAAAGGCGGGCGCAGCGGGAACCCTGATGAATTTACTGACTGATTCGCGGTTTAACCATCAGGCTGAGGTGTATCCGGGAGTGTTGCAGGAGCAGTGCGCTGCCCGGTTAACCCAGTTTTTCCAGGAAGTCCGGCGGAAACAGCGGTTGGCACGACGGCGGGCCAAGCGGGAAGATTAAGGCTAGCTTTTTGGGGAGTTTTCATGTATCATAGACTTTGCCGTAAGGCCTTAGGACAATGTTGTCCTTACGAACCGTGTCAGGTCCGGAAGGAAGCAGCACTAAGTTTGGTTCAGCATGTGTCCTAAGTTGATATGAATGGAAACTCCCGGTTCGTTCCCGAACCGGGAGATTTTTGTCCCCCAACATACATATTTAACGGAGTAAGGAGGAGAACCATGGCTTACCAAGCACTTTATCGGGTATGGCGGCCCCAGCGGTTTGCGGATTTAGTCGGACAACAGTTAGTTACCCGGACGCTGCGGAACGCCTTAGCAACCGGGCAAACGTCCCATGCGTACCTATTTACTGGCCCCCGGGGGACCGGGAAAACGTCTGCGGCTAAGATTTTTGCCAAGGCCATTAACTGTCATCACCAGCAGGACGGTGAGCCGTGTAACGAGTGCGCCACCTGTAAGGCAATCACCAACGGGACGCTGGGTGACGTAATCGAAATCGATGCGGCCTCCAATAACGGGGTTGAGGAAATCCGCGACATCCGGGGTAAGGCAAAGTATGCGCCGACCGAGGCCGACTATAAGGTATACATCATTGATGAAGTTCATATGCTGTCGACCGGGGCGTTTAATGCGCTGTTAAAAACACTGGAGGAACCCCCGGCAAACGTCGTCTTTATTCTCGCAACAACCGAACCCCAGAAAATTCCGGCAACGATAATTTCCCGGACCCAGCGGTTTGACTTCCATCGGATTAAGCCCCAGGTGATTTTGGACCGGATGACGATGATTCTCGAACAAAAGGGGGTCACCGCTGATGAAGAAGCCCTGAAGGTGATCGCCCAGGCAGCTGATGGGGGCATGCGGGACGCGTTAAGCATCCTCGATCAGGTGATCTCGTTTGGTGAAAACGAGGTTACCCTGGAGAACGCCCTGATGGTGACGGGCAGTGCCACGCAACAGGACTTGGATAATTACGTGGCTGCGGTGATTGCCGGACAAACGGCGCCTGCGCTGGAGCTAATTCATAAGTTGCTTGATGAAGGCAAGGACGCCCAGCGGTTGGTTGAGGACGTTCTTTTATACTGCCGGGACTTAATGCTTTACCGGCAAGCGCCAGATGAGGTCACCCACCTTGAGCTGGGCCGGTTAAGTGCCCAGTTTAAGGAGCTGGCTGCTCAGATTGACCCGGAGCGGATTGTTACGATGGTTGATGTTTTGAACGAGGAACTGGAGGCCATGCGGTTTAGCGCCCACGCCACCGTTTACCTGGAAGTGATGACGGTACGATTGGCTCAATCCAAGTCAACCGGTGATAGTCAAGTGGAGGAGGGCGCAACGAGTGCCGAACTGGCGGCGCTTCAACAGCAGGTTAAGCACCTTCAGCAACAGCTGACTGCCCTTCAATCCGGAAAGAGTGTGACGCCTCGCGGAAATAAGCCCGCACCAACGAAATCCCAGCCGGAAGTTCCTATTAAGGTGGATATGGCTGCCGTTACCAGTGTGTTGGACGGAGCTACGCGCCAAGCCCGGGATGAAGTTTTACGGGAGTGGGATAACCTGCCTGCTCAGATGAACGCCCAGCATGCGGCCTATGTCCGGACCTTGACGCCCCTTGCGGCAGGGCACGACCGGATTTTATTGGGGTGCAAGTACGATTACCTGTACCAGCGGATGGAAACCCAGGACTTTCCGGCCACGCTGGCGGCCACGTTAGCGGGCTTGCTGGGATACCAGCCAACGATTGTGATTTTACCGGTATCACGGTGGGCTCAGGTGCGGCAGGACTACTACGCCAAGCATAAGCATCAGCACTCCCAGTCTGATGCCGCCGCTGCCCCGGCAGCAGCTAAACAGGCCCAACCGGAAGCGGTGACGAAGGCGCAGCAGTTGTTTGGCGATGCGGTCACCGTCAAGGATGATTAGAAGATTGATGATATGAATTAATGAAGGGATGAATAAAATGCGTGGAATGGGACAAATGCCTAATATGCAAAACATGATGAAGCAGGTTCAGCGGATGCAAAAGCAGATGCAGGCGGATCAGGAAAAACTGACCACCACCACCTTTACCGGAAAAGCGGCTAATGACATGGTGACGGTGACGTTTACCGGTGACCGGCAAATGAAGGACATTGCGATCAAGCCGGAAGCCGTTGATCCGGACGACGTGGAAATGTTGCAGGACCTCATTTTAATGGCGGTAAACGACGCAATGCAGCAGATTAATCAGCAAACCCAGCAGGCGTTAGGCCAGTACGCAAATAAGTTACGGTAAGAAGGGAGGGGGTGGCCGTGCAGTATCCAGAACCAATTGCCCGGTTGATTGATAGTTATATGAAACTACCGGGAATCGGGAGTAAGACGGCAGAGCGGTTAGCGTTCTACACCCTCGATATGGATAACGATGACGTTACGGCGTTTTCCCAGGCGCTGGTTGCCGCCAAGCGGGACATTCACTACTGTTCAATCTGTGGTAACATTACCGCGAGTGATCCGTGTGCGGTGTGCCGGGATAAAACCCGGGACCAGGACCAGGTGATTGTGGTTGAGCAACCCAAGGACGTGATGGCACTCGAAAAAATGAACGAGTACCACGGGTTGTACCACGTGTTGCACGGGGTGCTTTCCCCGATTGATGGGAAGGGACCGGAAGACATTAATATCCGCAGTCTGGTTACCCGCTTGCAGCAAAACGAACAGATTAAGGAAGTCATTTTGGCAACCAACGCCACGCCGGAAGGGGAGGCCACGGCGATGTACATTGCCCGGTTGGTCAAACCAGCGGGGATTAAGGTTACCCGGCTAGCCCACGGGTTGGCTGTCGGTAGTGATATTGAATACGCGGATGAGATGACGCTCTTTAAGGCGCTTGAAGGTCGGCAGGAACTGTAGCCGGCGAGAAAACAAGAAGATAGGATTGGAAATTTAAGGATGGCAGACAAGTTAACCGGAACATTTGTAACGTTAGAGGGAATTGACGGCTCGGGCAAAACGAGTGTCCTGCGGCAGATTGTTGCTTACCTGGCAGCACATCTTTCCGTTGACCAGTACGTGATTACCCGGGAGCCTGGCGGGAATAGTATTTCTGAAGCAATTCGGCAGGTGATTTTAGACCCCCGGAATACGGGAATGGATGCCCGCACGGAAGCCCTGTTATACGCTGCTTCCCGCCGGCAATACCTGGTAGAAACGGTGCTGCCAGCATTGCGGGCCGGGAAACTGGTGATTTCTGACCGGTATGTTGATAGCTCCCTGGTATACCAGGGAAGTGGGCGCCATCTGGGAATTGATCCGGTGCGGCAGATTAACGCATTTGCAACGGACGGGTTGATGCCGCAGTTAACGTTGTACTTTGATATTGAGCCGGCTGAGGGGCTGGCACGTATTAATAGTCATCGTGCTGGGGAAAAGGTTGACCGGCTTGATCAGGAACGGTTGCAGTTTTACCAGGACACGCGGAACGCCTACCTTAAACTAGCCGCTCAGGAACCGGACAGGATTATAACGTTGGATGCCAGCCAGCCACTAGCAACGGTGACCGAGCAAGCCTTGACAGTAATGCGTGCGCGCCTAAAAGAGCTGCAGTAAGGAGAGTAAATTGACGATTCCGGTGACAACTAAACACCCTCACCTAGCGACCCATTTCGCCCGGTTGGCGCAGAAAAAGACGCTCGCCCATGCGTACCTGTTTACGGGAGCAACTGGGGCGGGTAAGACTGCGTTGGCCCGGTGGGTTGCACAGGCATGCTTATGTGTGCAGCCGCAAGCAAACGGGCAGCCGTGCGGCCAGTGCGACGAGTGCCACCGAATTCAACGGGACGAGCACCCTGATGTTTTGCACATTGTCCCGGACGGCCAAACCATTAAGGTCAATCAAATTCGCCTTCTGCGCAGTGAGTTTAGTAAGAGTGGGGTTGAGGGGCTCCAAAAATTTTTCATTATTAGCGAAGCGGAGAAGATGACCGCCAGTGCTGCCAACAGCCTGTTAAAGTTTTTGGAGGAGCCTACCGGGCAGGTGACGGCGTTTCTTCTCAGTGCACACCCCCAGCAGCTGCTACCGACGATTGTTTCTCGGTGCCAGGTGGTGAAGGTTGCACCGTCAACGGTTGCTCAGCTCAGAGAAGCGTTGCGGGCGGCGGGGGCGACCACGGAGCTGCAGGAACTTTTGCCGCTCATCACGCGGGACCAGCAGGTTTCTTTACGGTTGGCGGGTGATCCGGTAGTTCCCAAACTAATCACGATGATTAAACAGTGGTTTACCCAGATTTGCCAGGGTGATTACCGGGCGTTTGTGGCCGTTCAAACTCGGATTATGCCGGAAGCGACAAGTCCGGAATTACGGTCCGTGGCTGTGGATTTAGTGGTTCAACTAACCCGCACCTTGCTTCTGACTGCTGTTTCCGCTCAGGATGAGACTCCGCCCTTTCCGGATATGGCGGCCCTGTTTAACCGGGTGGTTGCTCGGGTTTCCAAAAAGCAACTTACGGCAGGAGTCACGGCAGCGCTTGGGGTTTCCCGGCAGTTAGCCGCGAACGTTTCGTTTCAGAACGCCTTTGAGGGGCTAACATTACGGTTAATTACCGTATTGCATTAGGAAGGTGATCCGATGGAAAAAAAGGAATTATACGATAGTTTTGATCAGTTAACGGCGGCATTGAACCAGATAACGGCAACGGTCGAGAAGTTAAAGGAGGCAACGGCCACTGCCATCGAAAAGAATGCGGAATTGGAGATTGAAAACGAGCATCTTCATGAGCGGTTAGCCGAACTGGGACAACAGGAGAATACAAGCGACCAGGCGGCGACAGGGCAGATGACCCAGTCCCGCCGCAACCTTGAACGCCTATATAATGAAGGGTTTCATGTTTGCAATAACTTTTATGGCAAACGGCGGAAGAACGATGAGCCGTGTGCCTTTTGTGTCACCTTGATTTACGGGGAGCAACGCGCATGATTAGGCAAACAAGTAGTTTTCAGGAGTCTTCGACGGGAAAGTTGTACTTAGTTCCGACCCCCATTGGAAATCTAAATGATATGACTCCCCGGGCCGTTGAGGTGCTTCAAGCCGCCGATTTAATTGCGGCGGAGGATACGCGGAATACCCAGCGACTCCTTAATCACTTTGAAATCACGACCCCACAGATTAGTTTTCATGAATATAACACCCGCGAGCGGGTTCCCCAGCTGGTCGCTAAGTTGCAGGCGGGGGAAAACATTGCCCAGGTAAGCGACGCGGGGATGCCTTCGATTAGTGATCCGGGGCGGGAACTGGTTGCGGCGTGCACGCAGCAGGGGATTCCGGTCATTCCCTTACCAGGGCCAAACGCCGCACTTACAGCCTTGATTGCTTCGGGAATTGCCCCGCAGCCGTTTCTTTTTTATGGCTTCTTACCCCGGAAGAAGGGGGCATTGGCAGCGGCAATTGCCCAGCTTGCAAACGAGCGGCCGACATTAATTTTTTATGAGGCGCCGCACCGGTTAGCCAAAACGCTGACTGCCCTTGCGGATGGGTTGGGTGCAGAGCGCTCCGTATGCCTGTGCCGGGAATTAACCAAGCGGTACGAGGAGTTTTTGCGGGGGACGTTGGCGGATGCTGTGGAGTGGACGAAGGACGCCACAATCCGGGGAGAATTTGTTATTATTGTGGCGGGGAATGAACACCCAACTGCACAGAAAGAGCCGCAGGAGCAGGGCTCCCTAACCGAACAGGTGGACCGGTTGATTGCCAGCGAGCGTCTTCGGCCGACCGACGCGATTAAGCGGGTCGCTAAGCAAAACGGGCTAAAAAAACAAGCGGTCTACAATGAATATCACGGGTTAAATAAGGAGTAGCACATGGCAGGGAAGATTTATTCGTATCGTCACCAGATTGTTGATTATGAAATGAGTGTGACGGGCAACGTTAAGCTGACAACGTTGCTTAACCTATTAATGCTGGCGTCAGAACAGCAGAGTACCGAACTTGGAGTGGGCGCAGCGCAGGTCCAGGCGCGCGGTTTAGGGTGGATTGTTACCCAGCACGACCTGCACGTCACCCGGTGGCCCCATTACGGTGAGACCATTACGGTTTTCACCCAGGCAACGTCGTATAATAAATACTTCTGTTACCGTGATTTTTGGATTGAGGACGCCCAGGGGACGGAGATTGTTCGCATGCACACCGTCTTTGTGTTAATCGACCTGGATAAGCGCAAAATCGTCCCGGTGGCTGCCGATCTGGTCGATATTTTTCAGGCGGATAAGGTGCGGCGCGGAGAACGGATTACCAACCCCGCCAAGGTGACGGCTCCGGACGCCGGAAAGGATTATGCCATTCGGTTTACTGACCTTGACTTAAACCGCCACGTGCATAATACCAATTATTTTGATTGGATGACGGATGCCCTGGACCGGGAATTTTTACTCCGGCACGAACCAGTGCGGGTCAACATTAAATATGAAAAAGAACTACACTACGGCGACGTTGCCCGCAGTGAGGTCCAGTTTATTAGTGATGACCACCTCCGGACGGCCCATCAGATTAAAAACGGTGATGAGGTCAACTGCGTGGCTGAAATCGAGTGGCGGCCAATCGCGGCGGATAAAGGAGACCACGAATGAAAATCTTAGCGATTGATACTTCTAATATGCCGTTGACGGTGGCGGTCCTTGATGATGAGCGGCTCCTTGCAACGATGACTACGACCGTGCGGCGGGACCACGGGGCGACCCTGATGCCCGTTATCGCAGCTCTGCTTGAGCGGGCGGCGGTTTCGGTGGATGAGATTGACCGCTTTGTCGTTGCGGCTGGACCTGGATCGTATACTGGACTGCGAATCGGGGCGACCACCGCCAAAACGTTGGCGGCAACGCTCAATCGGGAACTAGTTGGCGTATCCAGCCTGCGGGTGTTGGCGGCCGGATACCGGCCAGAGCATCACCGGCTAATTGTGCCGGTGTTTGATGCACGGCGAAATAACGTGTTTGCCGGCGCATACCGGTGGCACCGGGATCAGTTGACGGAGGTCATTCCGGACCAGCATATTTCACTGGTTAATTTGGCAACGGCCATTCGGGATGAGGACTACGTATTTGTTGGGAGTGATTGCTGGCAGCTCCACGAGCAACTTGTTGACCTGTTTGGGCGTGACGTTCACGTTGCTCCGGCGCAGTTTAACTATCCGCAAGCATACGTCCTCGGTCTGTTGGGGCGGCAAATGGCGCCGGTAACAAACGTGGATGCGTTTGTTCCGCGGTACTTGCGGTTAACCCAGGCCGAAGCTGATTGGTACCAGCAACATCCAGAAGAAAAGGGGCACCCAACCAACTATGTGGAAAAGTATTAAACAGTTAACGAATGCCATTACCCAGCGGCGGCAGCGCCGAGAAGCATTGGAGTTTCAGAACCACGACGTGCAGGTTGAGCACGATAATTACCTGGTTTGCCGGGCGGTTGTCCCGGATATCCCGGAAATGATTACGCTTGAACAGGCGATTTTTCACGGCCATGCGCCGTGGTCAGCGGCTCAGTTAGAACGGGAATTGAACGACCGCCAGCACTACATGTACCTCGCATTCCGGCACAATGACCGGTTAGTTGCGTTTGCCGGGTGTCGGTTTGACTTAGCCAACGGGACGGCCGACATTACGCGGATTGCCGTCCTTCCCCAGTACCTTCACCGGGGCGTGGGGGAACGGTTAATCCGCGGTCTCACGCAGGAGGCCCAGCAGCACGGGTGCCAGCAAATCAAACTGGCGGTTAAGGAAACAAACACCGATGAACAACACCGGTATGCGCGGGTTGGCTTTGGCAAACGGCGGACGGTCAAGAATTACTATAAGTTAACCGACCACGAAGCAGAGGATGCCGTTGAAATGCAGTATGACAAGGGAGACCAATCATAATGGGAAAACGAACCCTGATTTTAGCATTTGAATCAAGTTGCGATGAGACGAGCGTTGCGGTGATTGAAAACGGCGCAATAATCCTTTCTAACGTTGTGGCTACCCAAATTAAGAGCCACCAACGTTTTGGGGGCGTCGTTCCGGAGGTTGCCAGCCGCCACCATATTGAACAGGTGACGTGGTGCTTAAACGCGGCGATGCAGGAGGCCCACGTGACCTACGATGATCTCACGGCGGTGGCCGTAACGTACGGACCAGGGTTGGTAGGCGCCCTCTTGGTGGGAGTGGCTGCTGCCAAGGCGGTGGCGTTTGCCCACCACTTACCGTTGATTCCGGTCAATCACATGGCCGGGCATATTTACGCGGCCCGGTTTGTGGGAGAAATCAAGTTCCCGGCACTCGCCCTCCTTGTTTCCGGCGGGCACACCGAATTAGTGTGGTTGAAGGAAGAGGGTTCCTTCGTGATTATTGGGGATACCCGCGACGATGCGGCCGGTGAAGCGTACGATAAGGTCGGCCGGGTGCTCGGTGTTGCGTACCCGGCAGGGAAGGAACTGGATGCGATGGCCCACCGCGGCCGCGACACGTTTAACTTTCCCCGGGCGATGCTGCAGGAGGATAACCTCGACTTCAGTTTTAGTGGTCTGAAGAGTGCGTTTATTAATGCGGTGCACCATGCTGACCAGGTCGGGGAACAACTCTCACGGGATGACCTGGCAGCTAGTTTCCAGCAGGCCGTTGTGGACATTCTTGTAACGAAGACCACGCGGGCTCTTCGCCAGTACCCAACGACCCGGCAACTGATCCTCGCCGGGGGAGTCGCTGCGAATACGGGGTTGCGCAGTCAGTTAACGGATGCGATGCGGGCCTTTCCGCGGGTGGAGCTTCTCCAAGCGCCGTTAAAACTGTGCGGGGATAACGCCGCCATGATTGGGGCGGCCGGGACGATGCTTTACCGCCACGGAGTCCGGGCGGGACTTGACCTTAACGCCGATCCATCCCTTGAGTTTCCGTATCTCGACGAAATTGAGAAATAATTGAGCTTAAAAACAGACGAGCACGTTAGAAGCAATCACTTCTACGTGCTCGTCTATTTTAATGCGCCTGTGTTATTCGTCCTCTTCAAGGGCTAACGCCGCTTCTTCCCAGGCTTGCTCAGCTTCTTCAAGTTGCGGGGTCAGGGCGTCAAGCTGTTTTTGTAAGTCCGTTAGTTTTCCAAGGTCATCGCTATGCGTGGCCATTTCCTTTTCAAGCTCATCCTTTTGGGCTTCGAGGGTGGCCATTTGCTTTTCCGCTTGTTGGACGGCCCGTTCAAGTTTTCGGTGCGCCCGCTGTTGCGCCTTCTGGGTAGCAAAGTCCTGCTTGCTATTAGCGGGCGTCGGCGGTGTTGAAGTCTTAGTAGAAGCTGATGTGTCTTTCTCAGTGGCCGGTGTATCCTGGGGGTGCGCCTGTTCGTCGCGCTTTTGTACGTAGTAGTCGTAGTCTCCGAGGTAAAGCGTGCTGCCGGTGGGGGCGAGTTCCAGGACGTTCGTGGTGACCTGGTTAATGAAGTACCGGTCGTGGGAAACCATTAACACGGTTCCTGGGAAATCCTTAATTGCCTGTTCCAGCACTTCCTTACTTTCGATATCAAGGTGGTTGGTCGGTTCGTCAAGGACTAACAGGTTGTCGTGGTTGAGGGCCAGCTTAGTAAGTAAAAGCCGGGCCTTTTCCCCGCCAGAGAGGCTGGCAACCTTCTTTTGAACGTCGTCACCGCTAAAGAGGAAACTTCCTAAGACGGAGCGGATGTCCCGTTCCAGCATTGTTCGGTGGTCGTCCCAGACTTCATCAAGAACGGTCTTCTCGGCATGGAGGACCTGGTGTTCTTGGTCGTAGTATCCCACCGTCACGTTTGTACCACGGGTGGCACTTCCGTGAATAAACGGAATCATGCCTAGAATGCTCTTAAGCAGGGTTGACTTTCCCGTTCCGTTTGGCCCTACGATTGTCAGCACCTGGTGTTTCCGCAGCTCAAAGTTGATGGGGGCAGCAAGCGTCTGGCCGTCGTAACCGATGGCGGCGTCCTTGACCGTCAGGACAATGTTGCCGCTCTCCTTTTCCGGGGTAAACGTAAACCGCATGGCGCGTTCGTCGCCGGCGGGTTTATCCAGCCGCTCCATTTTTTCCAACTGCTTGCGCCGGCTTTGCGCCCGCTTGGTGGTTGAGGCCCGCACGATGTTCTTGTTGACAAACTCCTCCATTTCGTGAATTTTAGCCTGCTGTTTTTCGTAGGCCTTCCACGCTGCTTTTTGCCGGGCAGCCCGTTCCTTAACGTACTGGGAGTAGTTGCCGGTGTAGTGGGAGCTAGTGCCGTTCCCAATTTCATATACCTGGTTTACAATCCGGTCAAGGAAGTACCGGTCGTGGGAAACGATTAGGAGGGCACCCTGGTACGACTGGATGTAGCCTTCCAACCAGGTAAGCGTGGCAATATCGAGGTGGTTGGTCGGTTCGTCCAGGATTAACAGATCCTTTTTTTCGAGTAGAAGTTTTGCCAGGGCTAACCGCGTTTTCTGACCCCCGGAGAGGGTGTCAACCGGGCGGTCATAGTCTTCGGGGAAAAACTTAAACCCGGTCAGGACGGACTTAACCTCTGTTTCGTAGCCGTACCCGTTTTGCTCCTTAAAATCGTGCTGCAACTGATCATAGTGATCGAGGAGCTGCTGGTATTCGGGCGAGGCTGGATCCATCGGTGGGTTGGCCATTTGTTCCTCTAACCGGTGAATTTCCGCTTCCATTTTTTGGAGGGGCGCAAACACGCTTAACATTTCATCGTACAGGGATCGGCCCGACGATAAGCCGGCGTTCTGGGCAAGGTAACCGATGGTAAGGTCCTTCCGTCGGATGATTTGCCCTTCATCGGGTTCGGTTTCTCCCGTGAGCATCTTAATGAGGGTGGATTTTCCTGCGCCGTTCCGGCCAACGAGCGCAATCCGGTCGCCGTCCTGGATGTCCAGGTTAACGTCGTGGAAGAGGGTATCAGCCCCAAAGTGCCGGGCAACTTTTTGTGCTTGGAGCAGTATCATGGTATGCATCCTTTCGTCCAAAGTAATAGTCTTATTCATTTTAGCATACGATTTTCGAAAGACACATAAAGAGATTGTGAAGTTACTAGGTTAGTTCGTACTAATATCAACGTTTATGTTATAGTTGCTTGTGAAGATTAATTGAAGGGAGTTTAACAGCATGGCAAAAATTCCACAGGCGACTGCCCGGCGGTTACCAATTTACTACCGCTACCTTAATTTTCTTAAGGATGCGGGGAAAGAGCGGGTTTCTTCAACGGAACTTGCCGAGGCGGTCAAGATTGATTCAGCAACAATCCGGCGGGACTTCTCATACTTCGGCGCGCTTGGAAAACGCGGGTACGGGTACCACGTTGATAGTTTACTAGCATTTTTTAAGAAGACCCTGAGTCAGGATAAGCTGACAAACGTTGCGTTAATTGGGGTCGGGAACCTGGGGCATGCGCTCCTCAACTTTAATTTCCACCAGAGCAATAACGTGCGGATCAGCGCGGCGTTTGATATTAACGACGACATTACCGGAACAATTCAAAACGGCGTGCCGGTTTACCCGATGGCGGACATGCAGGAGCAGCTGACCGTCCAGCAAATTGAGGTGGCAATTCTCACGGTGCCGGCGTCCGTTGCCCAGAGCGTTGCCGATCAGATGATTGCGGCGGGGGTGAAGGGAATCCTGAACTTTACCCCGATGCGAATTGCGGCGCCGGAAACAGTCCGGATTCAAAACGTGGATTTGACGAACGAGCTGCAGACGCTGATCTACTTCTTGGACCACTTTGGACCGAAGAAGGATGAAGAATAATCATATAATGAAGAAAGCTACCAGGTTAACGGACGATGCTAAGTGGACATTTAGGACACGAAATTAGCCGGTGGTTTTTTATTTACTAATTAATTAGCACTCTCCTGCAAAGAGTGACAAAAAATGCTTGCACTTCATGGCAAAAGTGTGTAGTATATGAATTGTAGGTTAGCACTTACCAATGATGAGTGCTAAATAAATCATTTGGAGGGATAGCTTGTGCTTAAGCCATTAGGAGATCGCGTAATCTTAAAAGTAGAAGAAGAAAAAGAGCAAACGGTTGGGGGCATTGTTTTAGCAAGCAACGCCAAGGAAAAGCCACAAACCGCTAAGGTGGTTGCCGTTGGTGAAGGGTTAACCCTTGAAAACGGCACGACGGTTGCACCGAAGGTTAAGGAGGGCGACACGGTTCTCTTTGACAAGTACGCTGGAACCGAAGTTAAGCATGATGGTGAATCATACTTAGTTGTCCACGAAAAGGACTTAATGGCCATCGTTGACTAGTTGTCAGCGGTGATGACGAGTTTAAAATCTAACACATGAGGTGATATGACAATGGCTAAGGAAATTAAGTTTGCGGAAGACGCACGCAAGAAGATGTTAGCTGGGGTTGACAAGTTAGCCGACACAGTTAAGTCAACGATTGGACCAAAGGGACGGAACGTTGTGCTGGAGCAGTCATACGGTTCCCCAACAATTACGAACGATGGGGTAACGATTGCTAAGTCAATTGAATTAGAAGACCACTTCGAGAATATGGGTGCTAAGCTTGTGGCTGAAGTTGCTTCAAAGACCAACGACATCGCTGGTGACGGAACGACGACCGCAACGGTTCTGACGCAGGCAATCGTAAACGCCGGGATGAAGAACGTGACGGCGGGTGCTAACCCTGTTGGAATCCGGAAGGGGATCGAAGAAGCAACGGATGTTGCCGTTAAGGCCCTGCACGAACAGTCCCACAAGGTTGAATCAAAGAGTGACATTGCACAGGTTGCTTCAATTTCAGCCGCTAACGAAAAGGTTGGGGAATTAATCTCTAACGCCATGGAAAAGGTTGGTAAGGATGGGGTTATCACCATCGAAGAGTCAAAGGGGATTGACACGACTCTCGACGTTGTTGAAGGGATGCAGTTTGACCGCGGATACCTGTCACAGTACATGGTAACAGACAACGACAAGATGGAAGCTGACCTGGACAACCCGTACATCCTGATTACGGACAAGAAGATTTCAAACATCCAGGAAATCATGGACCTGTTACAGCAGATTGTTCAGCAGGGACGCTCACTGTTAATCATCGCTGACGACGTTGACGGTGAAGCTCTTCCAACGCTTGTTTTGAACAACATCCGGGGAACGTTCAAGGCCGTTGCTGTTAAGGCTCCTGGCTTTGGTGACCGGCGGAAGGCAATGCTTGAAGACATCGCCATTTTGACGGGTGCTACGGTTATCACGGATGACCTTGGTCTGCAGCTGAAGGACGTTACGCTTGACCAGTTAGGTTCAGCTGGGAAGGTAACCGTTACGAAGGAAAACACGACGATCGTTGAGGGTGCCGGCGCTAAGGATGCCATCGATGAGCGGGTTGACCAGATCCGGAAGCAGATTGCGGAAGCAACGTCTGACTTTGACAAGGAGAAGCTCCAGGAACGGCTGGCTAAGTTAGCCGGTGGGGTTGCCGTAATCAAGGTTGGGGCCGCAACCGAAACCGAACTGAAGGAACGGAAGTACCGGATTGAAGACGCCCTCAACGCTACGCGGGCTGCCGTTGAAGAAGGCTTCGTTCCTGGTGGTGGTACGGCACTTGTTAACGTCATTGACAAGGTTGCTGCCATCAAGGAAAGCGGCGACGTTCAGACGGGGGTTAACATCGTTAAGCGCGCCCTCGAAGAACCAGTCCGGCAGATCGCTGAAAACGCCGGCTTAGAAGGTTCCGTTATCGTTGAGAAGCTGAAGGAACAGAAGCCAGGCGTTGGGTTCAACGCTGCAACCGGTGAATGGGTCGACATGGTTGACGCCGGGGTTGTTGACCCGACAAAGGTTACCCGTTCAGCACTGCAGAACGCTGCCAGCGTTTCAGCCCTGCTGCTCACAACGGAAGCAGTTGTTGCTGACAAGCCTGAAAAGGAAGACAACGCCGCTGCTGGTGCCGCTAACCCGGCTGCCGGTGGAATGGGCGGAATGATGTAATTCTGGCCAACAGTAATTAGAAAAGAGTAATAAGCACCCCAAATCGTGGTTAAGTTAACCGTGGTCTGGGGTGCTTTTGTGCTATTTTCTCAAACGTAACGTTTAATCATATTAATGGAATCTAGTAGAGAATCATGAGATAGGCTAGGCGGTAATCCCGTCGTACCCATAAAATAAAACTCCTTCCCGTGCTCATTCCGGGAAGGAGTTTTATTTTAAACCTGACACTTGCCGTTGCACATGCAGACCTTGTCAGTCTTCATGGGGCAGTGGCAAATTCCATCAGGGCCGGCACACGGGCATCCCTTCGTACAGGTCATTCCCGTTGTGCATAGTGAAGCATCTTTTTCCATTATAAAATCACCTGATTAGTTGTTATTTCATTGCCTTTTTGTTTTCCATGATGCCGTCAATCAGCCCGTAGTCAACGGCCTCCTGGGCAGTCATGAAGTTGTCCCGGTCAGTATCCTGATTAATCTTCTTGATTGTTTGGCCAGAACCGTCAGCAAGGATTTTGTTAATTAATTCCCGGGTCTTTAAAATGTGCTCAGCAGCAATTTGAATTTCAGTGGATTGCCCCTGTGCCCCACCAAGTGGCTGGTGGATCATAATCTCAGAGTGGGGAAGGGCAAACCGCTTTCCCTTAGTGCCGGCGGTTGCCAGCACAGATGCCATTGATGCTGCCATTCCCATCACAATCGTCTGAACGTCGGCGTTAACGAAGTTCATCGTATCGTAAATGGCTAATCCGGCTGAAACGCTGCCACCTGGTGAGTTAATGTACAGGTAAATATCCTTATTAGAATCCTGAGCATCCAGGAAGAGCAGTTGGGCAATAATTGCGTTTGCCATGTCGTCATTGATCTCGCCTGAAAGCATAATAATCCGGTCCTTGAGCAACCGGGAGTAAATATCGTACGCGCGTTCACCGCGAGATGATTGCTCAATCACTGTTGGTACTAAGTTCATATGAACCGCCTCCTACTTATAATGTAACTTGCGCAGTCTTCACCGTGCGTTGCTTTAATTTTAATACAAAGGTCAAAAATGGTCAAATCATGTCTTGGATAAATGTGGAATACAAAAAGAGGCTGAGACCAACCGTCCCAACCTTCGTTTCAATCTTGAATGCGCCACCGGGGAGTCGAACCCCGATTACAAGAACCGGAATCTTGCGTGCGATCCATTACACTAGCGGCGCAGCACGCTTATTATAGTATCGTGATTGGAATTAAATTGCAAGTCTTTTTTTCGAGTTTTTGGGAGACGGAGATATGTCCGCCCATATCCTTGGGAATTGGCCGTTAAAAACCCGTTAAATGCCTGGTATTGTAAGAAAGAAACGGGAGTGCAGTGAAAGGGGTGAATCCTGATAAGGGTGAATAAGTGAAGTTGCTTGCAAGCGGGG
The DNA here is from genome assembly GCA_019119415.1 of Candidatus Ligilactobacillus avistercoris. Classification (GTDB taxonomy): domain Bacteria; phylum Bacillota; class Bacilli; order Lactobacillales; family Lactobacillaceae; genus Ligilactobacillus; species Ligilactobacillus hohenheimensis. The sequence continues at coordinate 27,683 of DWXB01000017.1, forward strand.
GGGAGAATTGCTACAATATCATTGTAATTGAAATCGGGTTTCCTGCGGTTTGGATCGGGATAGTGAGAGCTATCAAGTGATGGGTCGCCCGGCGAGAATGGAAACATTTTTGTACGCGGGACTGAAAGTGTTTTTAAAATGGTGGTGCTTCTGTGCTGCTTTTTAAAATAAATTTTATTTCCACAAGGAGGAAATTTTAGTATGACTACTAAAGTTGGTATTAATGGGTTTGGCCGGATCGGTCGGTTAGCATTCCGTCGGATCGCTGCTGTTTCAGATGACCTTGAAGTTGTTGCTATCAACGACTTAACTTCACCATCAATGCTTGCTCGTCTTCTTAAGTACGACACGGCTCATGGTAAGTTTGACGCTGAAATCTCAGCTACGGACAATGCAATCATTGTAAACGGAAAGGAAATTCCTGTTTACGCCGAAGCAGATGCGACAAACATTCCTTGGGTAAAGAACGACGGTGTTGAACTTGTTCTTGAATCAACTGGTTTCTACACATCACCAGAAAAGGCTTCTTCACACCTGAAGGCTGGTGCCAAGAAGGTTCTTGTTTCAGCTCCTGCTGGTGACATGAAGACGGTTGTTTACGGTGTTAACGATGACATCATCACACCAGATGACGACATCATCTCAGCTGCATCATGCACGACCAACTGTCTTGCACCGATGGCTAAGGCTGTTAACGATGCATTCGGCATCAAGGCTGGTACGATGACGACGGTTCACGCCTACACGGCTTCACAGAAGCTTCAGGATGGTCCGGACCGCAAGGCTAACTTCCGGAACGGCCGTGCTGCTGCTCAGAACATCATCCCTCACTCAACTGGTGCTGCTAAGGCTCTTGGGAAGGTTGTTCCTGAACTGGGCGGCAAGCTTGATGGCCATGCACTCCGTGTTCCAACAATCACGGGTTCAGTTACAGAATTAGTTTCTGTTCTTGACAAGAAGGTTACGGCTGACGAAGTTAACGCCGCTGTTAAGAAGGTTACGGAAGGTAACGCTTCATTCGGCTGCAACGAAGACGAAATCGTTTCATCAGACGTTATCGGTACGTCATTCGGTTCAGTATTTGACCCAACACAGACACAGGTTGTTGGCGGCGATGAAGGACAGGTTGTTAAGACCGTTTCATGGTACGACAACGAATCTGGTTTCACGGCTCAGATGATTCGGACCTTAGAGAAGTTTGCAAGCATGCTTTAATATTTAGCTGAACGCTAATATTTTCTGCTTGGCAGATGATGGCGGGGGGAGGCAAAACTCCTCCCGCTTTTTTAATACATTTTTCTGGAGGGAATAAAATGGCTAAATTAACGATTGACGACTTAGACCTGAAGTCTAAAAAGGTTCTTGTACGGGTCGACTTCAATGTCCCGATTAAGAACGGTGTGATTGGTGACGATAACCGGATGGTTGCCGCCTTACCAACAATTAAGCACATCATTGAACAGGGTGGGAAGGCAATTCTCTTCTCACACCTTGGCCGGGTAAAGACCGAAGAAGACAAGAAGGAGCTCACATTACGGCCTGTTGCTGAACACTTAGCTGAATTATTAAACAAGCCGGTAACGTTCGTTCCTGCAACCCGGGGTGCTCAACTTGAAGACGCCATCAACAACATGAACGATGGTGACGTTCTGCTGGTTGAAAACACGCGGTTTGAAGACCTTGACGGTAAGAAGGAATCAGGCAACGATCCTGAATTAGGCAAGTACTGGGCATCACTTGGTGACGTCTTTGTTAACGACGCCTTTGGGACGGCTCACCGGAAGCACGCTTCAAACGTCGGCATTTCAGAAGCAATGAAGGCTGCTGGTAAGAAGGCTGCTGCGGGTTACCTGCTTGAAAAGGAAATCAAGTTCTTAGGGAACGCCGTTGATAACCCGGCGCACCCGTTCGTTGCAATCCTTGGTGGGGCCAAGGTTTCTGACAAGATCGGTGTAATCAACCACCTGATTGACAAGGCTGACAAGATTATCGTTGGTGGTGGAATGACGTACACGTTCTACGCTGCTAAGGGAATCAAGATTGGTAAGTCACTGGTTGAAGAAGACAAGATTGACCTGGCTAAGGAAATCATGGACAAGGCTGGCGACAAGCTGGTTCTGCCAGTTGACAACGTTTGCGCAACGAACTTCAAGAACGATGCACCAAGCAAGATCTTTGAAGGCGACATCGAAGACGGCTACATGGCATTAGACATCGGCCCGAAGTCAGTTGAACTCTTCAAGAACGTACTGAAGGACGCTAAGACGGTTGTTTGGAACGGACCAATGGGTGTGTTCGAAATGCCGAACTTCGCCAAGGGAACGCTTGAAATTGGTAAGTTCCTTGGGACGTTAACGGACGCCACAACGATTGTTGGTGGTGGGGACTCAACTGCTGCCGTTAAGAAACTCGGCGTTGCTGACAAGTTAACGCACATTTCAACTGGTGGTGGTGCTTCCCTTGAATACCTCGAAGGAAAGACCTTACCAGGAATCGCAGCTGTTTCTGACAAATAGTTAGATAACATGCTTTAAGGGGGTTGGAACAATTGGTTCCAGCCTCCTTTTATTGTGGTTTTACCAGAGGTTTTTATCAGTTCGTGGTATAATTAAAAACGATGTATGGTTGTTCACAACCAACTAAAAATGAAAGGATGATTCTAATGCGGACACCAATTATCGCGGGTAACTGGAAGTTACACATGAACCCAACGGAAACCGTTGAATTTGTTAAGGCGGTTAAGGACCAGTTGCCACAAAACAGTGAGGTTGAAACCTTAATTTGTGCACCGGCAGTTGACCTGCCAGCACTGCTTGACAGCGCTAAGGGTTCCCAGCTTCATGTTGGTGCTGAAAACTGCTACTTTGAAGACGAAGGGGCCTTTACTGGTGAAACTTCACCAAAGGTTCTGCACGAAATGGGCGTTGACTACGTTATTATCGGGCATTCCGAGCGGCGTGGTTACTTCCACGAAACGGACGAGGATATCAATAAGAAGGCGCACGCCATCTTTAAGAACGGCATGAAGCCAATCATCTGCTGTGGTGAAAGCCTTGAGACCCGGGAAGCTGGGAACGCAGAAAGCTTTGTTGAAGATCAGATTAAGGCAGCCTTAAAGGACTTAACGGCTGACCAAGTTGCTAGCTTGGTAATTGCCTACGAACCAATCTGGGCAATCGGAACTGGGAAGACCGCTACGGCTGATCAGGCCCAGGAAATGTGCGCTGCTATTCGGCAGACGGTTGCTGATCTGTACGACGAAACAACGGCTGAAAACGTTCGGATTCAGTACGGTGGTTCCGTAAAGCCGGCTAACGTTAAGGAAATCATGGCTAAGAAGGATATCGACGGTGGCCTGATCGGTGGCGCTGCCCTTAAGCCAGACTCATTCTTAGCATTAGCTCACTACAACGACTAGTCTGCTAGTGCGTGAAGGTTTTCATATAACAAGTTGAATATCGGTTCTGAACGGACTAAAATAGCGTTGAGGACAGTATTCTCAAGTTAACAACATCAAAGGAGAGAAATATCTATGTCTGCAATTACAGAAATTTACGCTCGTGAAGTCTTAGACTCACGGGGTAACCCAACTGTTGAAGCTGAGGTTTACACCGAAGCAGGTGCTTTTGGCCGGGGAATTGTTCCTTCAGGTGCTTCAACTGGTGAACACGAAGCCGTTGAACTGCGGGACGGCGACAAGTCTCGTTACATGGGCAAGGGTGTTACCAAGGCCGTTGACAACGTAAACAACGTAATCGCTAAGGAAATCGTTGGTTACGAAGTTACGGACCAGGTTGCCATTGACAAGGCAATGATTGCTTTAGACGGGACACCAAACAAAGGTAAGCTTGGTGCCAACGCCATTTTAGCCGTTTCAATTGCATGTGCCCGGGCTGCTGCAGATGAACTTGAAATTCCGCTTTACAACTACCTTGGCGGGTTCAATGCTCACGTAATGCCAACACCAATGATGAACGTTATCAACGGTGGAGCGCACTCAACGAACAAGGTCGACTTCCAGGAATTCATGATTATGCCTGTTGGAGCTAAGTCAATGAAGGAAGCCGTTCGGATGGGTTCAGAAACGTTCCATCACCTGCAGGCTCTCCTGAAGGCTGACGGCAAGTCAACGGCCGTTGGTGACGAAGGTGGTTTCGCTCCTGACTTTGCTAACAACGAGGAACCGTTAGAGTACCTTGTTCGGGCTATCAGTGACGCCGGCTACAAGCCAGGCAAGGACGTTGCCATTGCCATGGACGTGGCTGCTTCAGAACTGTGGGACGACGACAAGAAGAAGTACACGCTTCGTTGGTCAACGGGTGAAGAATTCTCAACGCCAGAATTCGTTAAGTACATTGAGGGCTTAATCAGCAAGTACCCGATCGTATCAGTTGAAGACCCGATTGACGAAAACAACTGGGACGACTGGGCTGAAATTACCAAGGAACTTGGTAAGAAGGTTCAGCTTGTTGGTGACGACTTCTTCGTTACGAACACCGAATATCTGAAGAAGGGGATTAAGATGGGTTGCGCAAACTCAATCTTAATCAAAGTTAACCAGATTGGTACCCTGACTGAAACGGTAGAAGCCATCGAAATGGCTAAGGAAGCCGGCTACACGGCCGTTGTTTCCCACCGTTCAGGTGAAACCGAGGACACGACGATTGCTGACCTGGTTGTTGCTATGAACGCCGGCCAGATCAAGACTGGTTCAATGAGCCGGACGGACCGGATCGCTAAGTACAACCAGTTAATGCGGATCGAAGACCAGCTCACAAGCAACGTTGCAGAATACAAGGGAATCCACTCATTCTACAACTTAAGCGAGCAGGCTCGTGAAGACATTATGAACAAGTAATTTCCCGGTATTGACGAGGAAAACTTACTTGCAATAAAATGAAAACAAGGGATTGATTGAATCGGTCCCTTGTTTTTGTCTACATATTTTATGGTAAGAGGGGTGAAAACGGTGGATAGTTCGGAGAAACACCGTTTCTTTGATACAACGCGGTTTACGTTTATTTTACGGGGTATTCTGGTTGGCCTTTTGTCTGGCCTGGTTGTCAGTGTCTTCCGCCTGCTGTGTGAGCGGGGATTACAGCTAATGACGTGGGTGTACGGATTGATGCATCACCATTTATGGCTCCTACTCCCGGTTATCCTGGGTGCACTGGTAATTACCCTGATTAACGGCCGGCTGATTACGGCAGAGCCAAACATTAAGGGTTCAGGGATTCCGCAGGTTGAAGGGCAGTTATCAGGTGACCTTGAAATGAACTGGTGGTCTGTTTTATGGCGGAAATGGATTGGCGGAATTTTAGGAATTTCGTACGGGCTGTTTCTTGGTCGGGAAGGTCCGTCAATTCAGCTAGGAGCAACCGTCGGCCAGGGAATTGCCGATAGCATGAGAAAAAAGGGTGCTGGCCGGCGGGTGTTAATCGCTGGTGGCGCGGCTGCCGGGCTATCTGCAGCCTTTAACGCCCCGATTGCTTCCACATTGTTTGTACTGGAAGAGGTGTACCATAACTTTTCACCGTTGGTATGGACGACCGCGCTGGCAGCGGCGGTTTCCTCAAACTTTGTTTCGATGGAATTCTTCGGGCTAACGCCGGTTTTGGATATTCATTACGGTCATTCGTTCCCGCTCCGGTATTACGCTTATCTGGTAGTGATGGGGGTTATTCTTGGTTTATTAGGATACCTTTACCAGTACATGACCCTTAATGGGGAGAAAGTCTATGCTAAGTTGAAGTTTTTACCCCGGAAGTATGACGTGTTAATCCCATTATTAATGGTGATTGCGATTGGTTATTTCTGGCCGCACCTTCTAGGTGGGGGAAACGGGTTAATTAAGTCCCTGGGAACGACCAACCCAACCTTGTTAATTTTACTTGCGATTTTTATTATGCGGTTGCTGTTTTCAACGATTTCGTACTGTTCGGGAACCCCTGGGGGAATCTTCTTGCCGATTCTTGCACTGGGAGCTGTTTTAGGGGCGCTCTACGGTGAGGTTTTAGTTCACCTGCATTTGATGCCAACTTATTTGGTTGCGAACTGCGTGATCTATGCGATGGCCGGATACTTTGCCTGCATCGGGAAGGCACCGTTTACTGCCATCCTCCTGATTACCGAAATGGTGGGATCACTCCGGCACCTAATGCCGCTTGCGGTAGTTTCCCTAACGGCGTACACTGTCGTCGACATTCTTCGGGGACAACCGATTTACGAAGCGATGCTTGCCAACCTGCGGCACTTCCCGCAGAATGCAATTTCTGAAACGACGCAGGAGGATGAGGTGGAAATCCCGGTCTTTGCCGGGTCAAACCTGCAGGACAAGCAGGTCCGGGATATTCCGTGGCCGAAGGACTGCCTGTTAGCCGCAATTCGGCGGGGTGAAAAGGAACGGATTCCGCACGGTGATACGGTCATTCGGAGCGGTGATACGTTGATCGTGGTTACGCCACACGAAAACCGAGCATGGCTCCGGAACAGGCTACACCAGTATGCGGTCGGCCGCAATGATAAGGGTGGTCCCATCAAGCCGTCAACTTCCCAGGCTGGAAAAGACTAGGGGTTTATGGTAAATTAAACGTGGTGTAATTTAGAAGGATAAAGGAGGAGCGCACTTGTATAACGTACTACTCACAGCGCTGATTGTTGTTTCAGTGTTGATTATCATTGCGGTGATGATGCAGCCCGCTAAGGAAGATAATGCGTCAACCGCCCTCAGTGGGGGTGCTGGTGATCTGTTTAGCAAGCAAAAGCCCCGCGGATTTGAAGCTTTCATGCAGCGGGTCACGGCAGTTTTAGGAATTATCTTCTTTGGCCTTGCGCTTGGGTTGGTGTTCCTATCATCACACTAGTAACTGATTAACGTGGTGGACACGATTCATTTGATGGAAGAAAAATGGTTGTGGAGCCATTACTATCCGTAACGCGGGAGCCATGACGCTGGTCTTGGCTCCCGTTTTATGTAAAACCATAAGTAAACGGGGAAGACAGATGGAAAAAGAGATACTAAAAGATAAATTAATGCGGCGGTTTAAGGACGAACCAACCCGGGCGTTTACGGTGCAGGAGTTGGCGAATGCCTTGCATATGGCCGGTGGTGGCCAGTTCAAGTTTATCGTTCAGGCCCTTACGGACTTAGAGCACGAAGGGACAATTACGCTCAAGGACGACCACTTTAAGTTGGCTGCAGTGGCAGGAAACCATCCCGAAGAAGTTGGGGTGTTTCACGCGAACGACCGGGGATTTGGGTTTGTTACGGTTGATCCGGATAAGGATGATTACTTTATCGGGCCGACCAACACTATGTCTGCTCTGAACGGCGACGAGGTGGCCGTGCAAATGATTAACCCCGGAGACCCTGCGAGTGGTCGCCGTCCTGAGGGAAAGGTGACCCGGATTGTTACCCGGGTGCTGAACCGGGCCGTGGGTGAATTTTTACTACCTGATGGGGATGAACACTACCCGGATGGCGTGATTGGAACCTTACATTTACGGGATAAAAAGCTGGCAAGTTACCGTTTTCTGGTGATGAACACCGGCCTGAAACCTAAGCCGCACGAATTGGTCATTGCGTCAATTTCGGCGTACCCGGATGAGCATATTCCGGGTGTGCTGGAAGGAGCGGTTACCAAGGTCTTAGGGAACGTTAATGACCCAGGAATGGACATCACGCAGATCGTGTACGAGCACGACATCCCGCATGAATTTCCGAATGAAGTGAAGGAACAGGTCTCACATATTCCGGACCACGTTACGGCTGCTGAAAAGGAAGGCCGGGTTGACCTGACTGACCAGCCCCTCGTTACGATTGATAGTATCGAATCAAAGGACCTCGATGATGCGGTGAATGTCTGGAAGTTAGATAACGGGAACTACCACCTCGGGGTGCACATCGCTGATGTGTCCCACTACGTGACGCCGGGAACGCCCCTGGATAAGGAAGCCTTTAAACGCGGGACGTCGGTTTATTTAACGGACCGGGTAATTCCGATGCTCCCGAAGGAGTTATCAAACGGGATTTGTTCGTTAAATCCGCACGTTGAACGGCTGGCCATGACCTGTGAGATGGAAATTAATCCGCAGGGTGAGGTGGTTAACCATAAAATCTTCCCGAGTGTCATTCGCTCAACGGAACGAATGACGTACGTGGCAATTAACAAGATTTTGGAATCCGATGACGAGGCCATGAAGGAGCGGTACCACGATCTCGTTCCGATGTTCCGTGATATGGCTGAACTCCACAAGATTCTCTTACGGATGCGGCATAAACGGGGTGCCATCGAATTTGATGATAACGAAGCCAAGGTAATTCTGGACGACCAGGGGCATCCGGTAAAGATTGAGCTCCGGGAACGGGGGACCAGTGAACGGATGGTGGAATCGTTTATGCTGGCCGCCAACGAAACGGTGGCCAAGCACTACCACGACCTGAACGTTCCGTTTGTTTACCGGATTCATGAAAACCCTGATCAGGAAAAGGTGGATGCGTTCCTCGAACTTCTTCAAAGCTTTGGCATTCATGTGAAGGGACGGCACGGGCACCTCAAACCGAAGGACTTCCAGGGCGTGCTTAAGCAGGTTGCCGGGAATCCGGAAGAGGCGACCGTTTCAACGATGATGTTGCGGGCGATGCAACAGGCGAAGTACGCACCGTCCCCGGCAGGACACTTTGGATTGGCTGCGAAGGACTACACGCACTTCACGTCACCGATTCGGCGGTACCCGGATTTGATGGTGCACCGGTTAATTCGGTGGTACAAGGAAAATGGTACGGGGGAAGAGGCCCAGGCTAAGTACCGCGACCAGCTTGATGAGATTACGGCCCACAGTTCAGAAACAGAACGGCGTGCGGTCGATACCGAACGGGATTCCGATGCCCTGAAGAAGGCCGAATACATGAAGGAGCACGTCGGTGAAGTATTCGATGCCGTTGTTAGCTCGGTAACCAAGTTTGGAATGTTCATTGCCCTTCCGAACACCGTTGAGGGGTTAATCCACATCAGCGAACTGAAGGACGACTACTATGAATTTGTTGAGAAGGCCTTAGCGCTGGTTGGACGGCGCAAGAAACGGACCTTCCGGATTGGGCAGGAAGTTCGGGTTAAGTTAATCAACGTTAACGTTGAACAACAGGAGGTCGACTTTACGCTGGTTGATGCACCGGGTGCACCGAAGACTGATCTATTAGAGAAGTACCACGTTGTGGATACGCGGCGGCCGCGGGAATCACGGGGAAGTGGTAATGGCTTCCACCGGGATAACCATCGTAGTGGAAACCGGCAGAATAACCATAATTATCACGGAAACCGCGAAAACGGTCATAACCAGGGCTACCACCGGCGGAATAGCCGGGAGCATAGTCGGCGGCGTTAGTTAAGGCGAATAAAGTAAAGGGAGGCGATTGAATGGCAAAGGCACAGCACCATGAAAAACCACTCGCACAGAACAAGAAGGCCCGGCATGATTACCGGATTGTTTCGACCATTGAGGCGGGAATTGTCCTGACGGGAACGGAAATTAAGTCGGTCCGGGCTAGCCGGGTAACCTTAAAGGACGGGTTTGCCCAGGTCCGGAATGGTGAGGTGTGGTTAATGAACGTTCACATCGCCCAATATGCGCAGGGGAACCGGTTTAACCACGATGAATTGCGCAACCGTAAGCTCCTCTTGCATAAGAAGGAAATTGCCCGGCTAGCCGGGGAAACGCAGCGGAAGGGAGTCACGCTTGTGCCGCTTAAAATGTATTTAAAGCATGGGTTTGCGAAGGTTTTGTTGGGAGTGGCTGAAGGAAAGCACGAGTACGACAAACGGCAAACGCTCAAGAAGCGGGACCAGGAGCGCGAGATTAGAAGGGCGCTGAAGAGGTAGGTACGGTAAAGAATTATCTGAGTTAAGGGGAACTAGAAGATGAACTGCGGTTCCCTTACATTACATAATTTGTTCTATGATATTCAGCATTGATGGGAATAGCCATCGATGCTGTTTTTTATTGTTATGATTTTACGGGTGTGGGGAATGAACGCTTTTCTTGATGGGAAAATTTTAAAGGGCTAAGAAAGAGTTACATTAAATCAAAGAAAACGCTTGCATAACTCAGAAAAATGTGCTACCTTTTGCTCAAGGTCAAGGATGGCCTGAGAAAGGAAGTGTATTTGCTATGATAGTTGCTAAAAAGATTGGCTTAATTATTGCTACATTGGGTATTTTGTGGTTTTTGGATGGATCGTTATCACGTGTTCATGCTGATACGTATTATGGTAACGGTGTATATTGTAACAAACACACTTGTCACGTTGATTGGGGGAAAGCTTGGTCGAATATTTTTAATAATTCGGCAGCAAATTGGTTTACAGGCGGTCATGCAGGATGGCATGAGTAAAAAAGAGGGAATACTATGAAATGGTTTGCTGGAGGAAAAGAACGGCAAGAGGCTGTGCTTAAAATTTTGGTGGTGCTTAATGATTCTCTTTCTGATGAGATGCCTGAAAAGCCACTGAAGGAGTTAATTGCAAAGTACATTTTAGAATTTAGGTCTCCTAATAGACCGGTGCCGTACATTTTGAACGCCTTCAACTTAGAGGTTGCGCATTGTTTACGTGAGAATCAGATCGAACTAAGTAAGCGGCAGTTACAGGCATTTGAGAAAATTCGTCAATTATCTAACATTAAATACGCGTTTTCAATCTAGCAGGGTAACCGTGGTTGTGGTGATAAAAATAGCGTAACTCAATTGCGAGCTACGCTATTCCTATCTTATGGTGCTTAATACCAGTAAGATAAATTATGGATTAAAAATTCCGTTCTTTTTTGGCGTAAACAACGAACGGAGGTTTCGTTCTTGACGGCGCCACTCCTTTTGGAGGGTCGGGTTCTGCTTTGCTTTTTGCATTTCCCGGCGGGCGTGCCGAACGGCGTTCTTGTTCTTATCGGTGGTCTTTAATTCCGGTGCGTCGGAGTCATAATCACCAATCGTTGTTTTATCACCGTTCTTCGTCCACAGACTTGTTGACCGTTTCCCCAGTTCACGTTGAATCTTAGTGATCTGCGCGAAATCCCCCTTGTAAATGTAGTTCTGGGGGTTAACCGGGGTAAACCCTTGCGGGACATAGAACCGCAGGAGGTTTTTGTTGTTCAACGAATCGGAAAGGGTTAATTCTTCGTTAACCCGGTGTTTATCCCGTTTTAGTTGCCGGGCAAGCTTTGCGGATGGATGAGTGACAACCCGTCCGTTGCTATTCTGGTATACGGTACTTCCAATTACCGTGTACTTCGGGGTAACAAAGTTCCCGTTCCGGAAAGCCACTACCTGACTGTGTTGCGGCGAGAACAGGTCAGTCCCAAACATTAAGAATGGCTTGGAGTTGATCCCTAACAGGTGAAGGAGCGTCGGTAAGACGTCAATCTCGCCCCCGTACTGGTGTTGAACCCCACCATTTGTTTGGCCCGGAATGTGAATCATGAACGGTACCCGTTGCATCTGCGCGTTGTCAAAGTTGTTCCACGTTGACGACGATTTGCCAAGTAGCGGGGCAAGCTTAATATTGCGGGTGTTTGAAATCCCGTAGTGATCACCATACAGAATAATAACCGAATTGTCATACAACCCTGACTTATGCAGGTACTGGAAGAACTGCTGGACGGACTGATCCAGGTAATGGGCCGTCACGAAGTAGTTGTTGATTGATTGGTCATCTGTATTGGCTGCCGGGAATGACCGGTTCTGTTTATCCAAGCTATACGGGAAGTGGTTGGAGACCGTAATGTACTTCACGTAAAACGGCTGTTGCAGCCGTTCGAGGTACTTAATTGAGTCGTGGAACAGTAGTTTATCCTTTAACCCGTACTCCGTCAGGTTATTGGCACTGGTATTGTAATACCGGGCCGAGAAGAAGTAGTCGTACCCGAAATTCTTGTACGTGTTATTCCGGTTCCAGAACGATGCGTGGTTGCCGTGGAAGACCGCTGAAGTGTACCCCTCATCCTGTTGGAGGATGGCCGGAGCCGCCTCAAAGGTATTTGAGGTTCCTAGTGTTGAGAAGAGGGACCCCTGCGGTAACCCAAACGTTCCCGTTTCAAGCATTGTTTCGGCATCAGAGGTTTTTCCTTGCCCGACCTGGTTAAAGAAGTTATCGAAGCTGTAAAAATCCTTTTCGTTATACAGGCTGTTCAGGAAGGGCGTGACTTCCTTTCCGTCAAGCTTGTAATTAATAAGAAACTGCTGGAAACTCTCCAGGTGGATGATAATTACGTTCTTTCCCTTCGCAACGCCAAACATTTTCGGGTTGGGTTTTGCGTAGTGGGATTGCGTGTAATTGATGATCTTATTCAGGTCTTCGCTATCAGCACTTTTCCTGACAGAAGAATTCTTGGCCGTTTTTAGGGCATTGTATACGGTAAACGAATCAAGCCCGAGGTAACGAACAAGGTATTCCCGGTCAAACGTCCGCGTCAGCAGCTGGGGACGACTAATCTCTCCTAAGGTAATGTTGAAGAGGAGTAAGAACAGGGAAGCGGCGGTTAACGCAAACGCTTGGCGCCGCGGAATCGGCCGCTTGTCGAGCTTAATAATCCTGGTAATCAACAGCAGGAGAAGGATTAAAACGTCTGCCACAACGACGATGTCCTGGGGCTTGAGAAGCGCAATGGAACTTGTACTTAAACCTTCGGACACCGAAGAATATCCGAGAATGACGTTAATGGTCATAAAGTCGGTGAATTCCCGGTAGTAAATCACGTTAAACAGCAGCAGTGCCGTGTTTGCGATGTAGATAATCATCATTAACCCGTAGGCTGGAAGGGGCCGCTTAATGTACAACGCAATTCCTAGTAGGAGAAGCGTTGTCGCAATCGGGTTAAAGAGCATCACGGCATATTCATAAACACCGTGTGCTCCGAGCCGAAAATCAACAAGATAAACAAAAATCGTTTTAAGCCAGAAAAGAACGGTTAACAGGGTGAAGAAACCCCACCGCGTGTTGATAAGGTTTCGTAGTTTTTTGAGTATCACGGTTGCAACCGTCCCTTCATTTTGATTATTCAATTTTACAGTTTCTGATTTTAACGCCGCAAGTCGGGAAACGCAATTTTTCGCCGGTGAATTTACGGAAACATAATGCAGCCTTGCGAAGAATAATGGTTTATTCCGAAAAATAATGATGGTGTGTCCGTGCAGTAAGCGTTTATAAGCAATAATCATAATTTATCTGTTTTTCGGGTTATTTTTTGGCAGGGTTGTTGTATAATGGAAAGCGTAAACAAAGTAATAAAGGAGCGGATTGCGCATGGCACACATTAAGTTTGATATGTCCAACCTGACCAAGTTTGTTAACGACTACGAGCTTGACCAAATGCAGCCGATGGTCACGGCTGCTGACAAGGAACTCCGGGATGGGACCGGAGCCGGAAACGACTTCCGGGGCTGGTTAAACCTGCCTGTCGACTACGACAAGGATGAGTTTGCCCGGATCAAGGCAGCTGCTAAGAAGATTATGAGCGATTCTGAGGTATTAGTTGTTCTCGGGATTGGTGGTTCATACCTGGGTGCCCGGGCAGCCATTGAATTCTTAAACCACAACTTCTTTAACCTGTTGGGTGCTGATCAGCGGAAGGCCCCACAGATCTTCTTTGCAGGGGATTCACTGTCATCATCATACCTGCACGATCTGCTTGACATCATTGGCGACCGTGACTTCTCAGTGAACGTTATTTCCAAGTCCGGAACGACGCTGGAGCCAGCAATGGCCTTCCGGATCTTCAAGCAGAAGTTGGAAGAAAAGTACGGTAAGGAAGGCGCTCGTGAGCGGATTTACGCTACGACGGACCGGGCTAAGGGTGCTTTAAAGACGTTAGCCGATGACGAAGGTTACGAAGAATTTGTTGTGCCGGATGACATTGGTGGGCGGTTCTCAGTGCTGACGGCGGTTGGTCTCTTACCGATTGCTGCTTCAGGCGTTGACATTGACCAGTTAATGAAGGGGGCTGCTGATGCCCGCGAAGCATACGCAGATGCTGACCTGAAGAAGAATGAAGCATACCAGTACGCTGCAATGCGGAACATTCTTTTCCGGAAGGGCTACAACATTGAACTCTTAGAAAACTACGAACCATCACTGGTTTACTTCGGCGAATGGTGGAAGCAGTTAATGGGTGAATCAGAAGGTAAGGATGGCAAGGGAATCTACCCGTCATCAGCCAACTTCACCACGGACCTGCACTCTCTTGGCCAGTACATCCAGGAAGGCCGGCGGGCTCTGATGGAGACGGTTATCAACGTTGAGAACCCGAACCACGACATTGACGTTCCGATGGACGACCGGAACCTTGATGGGTTGAACTACCTGAAGGGCAAGACGATGGATCACGCTAACAAGAAGGCCTGCCAAGGGGTTGTTTTGGCTCACACTGACGGGGGCGTTCCGGAAATGATCGTCAACATCCCTGACCAGAGCGAATACACGCTGGGTTACCTGATCTACTTCTTTGAAATTGCCGTGGCAATCTCCGGTTACTTAAACGGGGTTAACCCGTTCAACCAGCCAGGGGTTGAAGCATACAAGCAGAACATGTTTGCACTGCTGGGTCGGCCAGGCTACGAAGAAAAGACGGCGGAACTGGATAAGCGGTTAAACTAAGGTGCGAAGCCACGGCCTTATCCCCATAACGGTAATCAGACGTAGGGCGCGGAACGCGCGGCCAAGGGAGCAGGCTTAGGTGACGGATTTTAGGCGAAGCCCGATTAGGAAGGTGCGGCGCCGAATCACCGTGCAAATAAATTAAGGTGCGACGCCGAGCGGCATAGCCGGTCAAGGAGGGGCTTATTATTTGCGCATAGGTGGTTCGAGCGAAGCCCGATTAAGAAAGTGCGGCGCCCAATTACCAAGGCTAAGTAAACAGAACGAAAGGTTGTGACGGAGGTCACGGCCTTTTTTGTAGCAATATAGTTTGAAATTAGGGACGATTTTTCGCTAAAATGGAGGGTGAATTGAGGTGGAGAGAATGTTATCCGCAACTGTTCGCCGTTTATTGACGGCACGGGAAAATAAATTCATGATTCCAGCTGATGTTGTTGCTAACGTTCAGGAGAGCAATAATCTTGAACATGCGTTATTGGTTCTCACAAAAATTGGGTATGCAAAAATCCCGGTGTTAGATAGTGATGGGCGGTTTAAGGGCTTACTGTCCTTACCGATGATTACGAATCAAATGCTGGGGTTAGACGGCATTGATACTTCGGTTTTAGGAACGATGACCGTGCGTGACGTGATGGAACGGGATGTTGCGACAATCAAGGCGCCGTATGACGTTGAGGAAGTCTTACGGTTATTGATTGACCGGAATTTCTTAGTTGTCGTTGACGAGAAAAATCATTTTATGGGAATTGTTACCCGCCGTGAGGTAATGAAGAGCGTTAATTATATGGTCCATACGTTAGGGGAGCAGTATTCGCTCACGCCGAAGGAAAAATAAGCGGACCGTTTTTAGAATAAAAATGAGCGTGGTGGAAGTTAGTAACCAACGAATCGAGTGATTCAAGGGTTTCATTCTTCCGCCACGCTCATTTAGTTATTACTTACTAATTACCCCACAATTAAAACGAAACGGGGGCCGTTCGAATGTCAAAGCCAGCTTTTCGGAGAGCGATGATGTACTTCTCAAGGAACTGCCGCTGGATTTTTCCCTGGGCACCATTTCGCGTTTTGATTTGAACCTGGATGGCAATGGCGCCGTTCCCCATGTCAACCGTTCCATTTAAGACGGGCTTTTGGCCGACGATGATGTCCGGGTATTTGGCTAAATCAAGGTCGTCGTTAATTGCAGAGATAATCCGTTCCATCTTGGCGATATCCTGTTGCGGGTTAATGTACACGTTAATCAAGGCGAGCATGTTATTCCGTGACATATTACTTACGATCGAAATATTCCGATTAGGAATAAACGAAAGGGTGCCGTCGCTTGCCTGGATTTGCGTGGTTCGCAGGCCGACCGCCTTTACCTTTCCAGTAATATCACCGATTTTGACGGTATCGCCGACCGCATACTGCTGTTCGATCAGAATAAAGAGGCCGGTAATAATGTCAGAAACCAACCCCTTGGC
Source organism: Candidatus Ligilactobacillus avistercoris (assembly GCA_019119415.1). Lineage (GTDB taxonomy): Bacteria > Bacillota > Bacilli > Lactobacillales > Lactobacillaceae > Ligilactobacillus > Ligilactobacillus hohenheimensis. The sequence goes on from DWXB01000017.1 coordinate 43,787, forward strand.
ACCAAGCCCAAGGGCGACACTAACAATTCCTGCCCCAGCAATTAGGGTCCCTACCGGAATTCCCAGCACGGACAAAATGGCGTACACGTAGAAGAACAGGATGACGTAATGAAAGATATTTTGTAAGAGCGTTTCAATCGTTTTTAGCCGCCCCTGTGCTCGCAAGCGTTCAGCCGCCTCTTCGGGGTCCTCTTCCTTAGGAGCCGGTTCTTTAGCCGCACGGGCACGACTAAAGGAGTGCTTAATTACCCGTTTTCCGACAGAATTGACAATTAGGAAGAAGAGGGTGAGTAAAATAAGCGAAGCGACCAGAACGATGGCATGGCCGATGATTTTGTTCCAGTTAATACTCTGGATAAAGTTAGTAAAAATGTTGGTTTGGTGATGAACTTGCCGGTCAACCGTTTTCGTGACGGTCGTTGTCAGTAATAGGTTATTCCACTTCATTAGGATAGTCCTTTCATAATTCTTTCACGGGTAATCATACCAGTTTTATTTAGGAAGGGCGACGGTTAAGCTGAATTGCAGTTTTGGGGAATAAATGATAGCCTAAGGGTGAGTAAAAAGGATGGAGGAAAAGGCGATGGTATTAACCTTTGGCCAGTTAGCTGGTTTGATTGCAGCACTTGCATTTGTTGTTTTAGTAGTATTTATGTGTTTGGTACTACATAAGCTTGGAAAAACAATTAACCAGTTATCAGATACACTTACGGACGTTGCACACGAGGCAACGACATTATCAGCTGATGCTGACCGCATTTTAAAAAAGACGGGTAATTTGATGGCCGATATTAATGCCAAGTCCCAAAAGCTTGAGCCACTTGTTGATACGGCAGTGGCGTTAAGTAAAAGTGTTGACGATTTAAATACGGCAAGCCGGAAGATGGTTCACCACGTTGCGAGCGCCCGGGAAGAGGGAAGCAAGCTTAATTCAGCGGTAAAGTTTGGTAAGACGGTGTATAACGTTTACAGCGCGGTTGACCGGCACCGGCAGAAGAAGGCTGCTAAGGAGCAGTCACAGCGGAAATAGGAGGTCCTTAGAATGGGTAAGAAGTTAGCGTTTGGTTTAGGAATGATTTCAGCGGCAGCGTACGTGGTGGCCAAGAACATGACACCGGCCGAAAAGAAGATGGTGCGGGACCGGGTTGCGCAGGCTGCCACCAACGTAAAGGAAACGGCCTTAAAGTATGACCGGTATTTGCATGAATACCTGGCATCGGCTGAGTACCAGCAGCAGCGCCAGGATTGGGAGGCCCGGTTCATGCAGGTAAAACAAGCTGCACGAACGGCTGCAGAAACAATTCGGGAACAGGTTGCTACGGGAAGCAAGCCGGAAACAACTCCGGCCATTGCCCGGGAGGACCTCTCCGAATCGATGACCCCGTCAGACAGTGACGATCAGCTCCAGGATGACATTATTTTAAAGACCATGCCAGTTGAGAACGGGCAACCAACGGAAACATTCTATCCGAACGGTCAGGTTGCTGATTAGTTGGAGTACCAAGTAATAAAGGAGGTTGGGACTGAAATGTCCCAACCTCCTTTGCTGTGGTTACCCCACGTTGATCCGTCAAAAAAGGGGAACAGCGTGAAGTGTTGTTTGTCTTTTAACGAAGCGGAATGGTTTGCAACTCTTTCGGCGTGTGGGTAAACGGTGCGCACCCGTTAGCCGTGATGTGCACGCAGTCCTCAATCCGAACCCCGGCATCGCCCGGAATGTAGATTCCCGGTTCAATGGAGAAGCACATCCCTGGTTCAAGGATCATATCGTTGCCTTCCATGATTGATGGGAATTCGTGTTCGCTCTGACCCATCCCGTGGCCTAACCGGTGAATAAAGTATTCACCGTAACCGGCTTTTTCAATCACTTGCCGTCCGATGTGGTCTAATTCGGCGGCCGTCATCCCCGGTTTAGCGGCATCCTGAGCAGTAAGCTGAGCTTCAAGGCATACCTGGTAGATTTCCTTCAGGTGGTCGTTAACCGGGCCGTACGCAACGGTCCGGGAAGCATCGGAGATGTAACCATCGCTGACAACCCCAAGGTCAAAGAGGCACAGACTATCCGGTTGAATAAGTTCCTTTTTAGGGGCACCGTGGGGGTCAGCGGCGTTGGCGCCACTTTGAACAATCGTATCGAAACTCATCTGCATGATACCCTGTTTCTTGAGTTCGTATTCAATCTCAGCCGCAACGTCCTGTTCAGTTCGGTTATTGGCCAAGGCTGCAAAGCCAATTTCAAACGCCTTATCAGCCCATTTGCCGGCGACCTCAAGCTTGGCGATTTCCTCTGGTGTTTTGTATAAACGTTCGTGCTCAATTACCGGGGTTAAATCGGCTGCCACTTCCATTGTTGGGAAGTGTTCCTTAAGGGTCGCAAACCGGGTTAACGTTAAGTTATCCTTTTGAACGGCCCACTTAACTGGATGGGTGGTGCACTGATTCAGGTGCTCGGTGATGAGGGCGAAGGCGTCCTCATGATCCAGGTACCCGTATACAGGGAACCGCCAGCCCGTCTCTTTGACCGCTTCAACTTCGAGTGCCGGTGCAAAGATGAACGGTTCGTGCTCCGGAAAGATGAAGAGGGCGAGGACCCGTTCGATAGGATCACTGCCAAACCCCGTAAGGTACTTTATGTCTGGAAATGCGCTGACGTACGCAACGTCTAGTTGGTTTTTAGTTAACCATTGTTGAATTGCTTCAATGTGTGTCATGCAACCACTCCTCCCTATGATTGTTCTTAGTATAGCATGTTAGGCGGTGACCGGAGTGAAATGAAAAGGATGAAAATAAAACGTTTGCATTTCGCGAATGAAACTGCTAGATTAGAAGACGTTAGGATGAAAGCAATTGAAAACTGGCGGAAAGACGCCACTGAATCCAAATATTCAATAATGAAGGGAGCTTGTTTTTATGGAAAAACAAACCGTTACAATTTACGATGTTGCCCGTGAAGCAAGTGTTTCAATGGCAACGGTTTCCCGGGTGGTTAACGGGAACCCCAACGTTAAGCCGTCAACCCGGAAGCGGGTTTTAGACGTAATTGATAAGCTTGATTACCGGCCAAATGCCGTCGCCCGGGGGTTAGCAAGTAAGCGAACCACGACGGTGGGGGTAATCATTCCGGATGTTGCGAATGTTTACTTTGCATCACTTGCGCGGGGAATCGACGACGTGGCAACGATGTACAAGTACAACATTATTTTAGCGAACTCTGACGGGGGTGCTGAAAAGGAAATCCAGGTATTTAATACGCTCCTTGCAAAGCAGGTGGATGGGATCATCTTCATGGGGAATAACATTACCCCGGAACTGCGGAGTCAGTTTGACCGCAGCAAGACCCCCGTTGTGATTGCGGGTTCGGTTGATGCCGATAATGCAATTGAAAGTGTTCACGTTGACTTTAAGGCGGCGTTTGCAGAAATCACCACAAACCTGATTAGCCGGGGAAACAAGCGGATTGCTCTGGTGACGGGAGCGGCGGATCAGCCGATTAATAAGGATTACCGGCTTCCGGGATACAAGCAGGCCCTTGAAGCAAACGGTATTGAGTTTAACCCGGAACTGGTATTTGAAACAACGAACAGTTACGAAGCAGGGGAGAAGCTGTGGCCAGCCTTAGCCGCAGCCCACGCCACGGCAGCCATTGTTGGTGACGATGAGTTGGCAGCGGGTGTCTTGAACGGTGCCCGTGACGCTGGCGTGCGGGTTCCTGATGAGTTTGAGTTGGTTACGGGCCAGGATACTAAGCTGACACAGATTGTCCGGCCAAAGATGTCATCATTAACGCAACCGCTTTATGATATCGGTGCCGTATCAATGCGCTTATTAACCAAGATGATGAACGACGAGGAAGTTGAGGATAAGACCGTTCTCCTTCCGTTTGGCTACGTTAAGCGCGATACGACGAAGTAGTGGTGATATTGCGGATTTGATCTGTTTTTGTTAGAATTAGGGTTAGCTTCGTGCTAATGATACTATTCGGAAAGAGGTTTTAGTCATGTCAGGACATTCAAAATGGCATAACATTCAGGGGCGGAAGAACGCTCAGGATGCTAAGCGTGGAAAGATTTTCCAGAAAATTACTCGTGAAATTTACGTTGCCGCTAAGGCTGGTGGTCCTGACCCAGATTCAAACCCACAGCTGCGGATGGTGATTGATAAGGCCCGGGCAGCTAACATGCCGAAGGACAATATTAAGCGGGCAATTGATAAGTCAACGGGTGCTGGTGGCGAGAACTACGAGGAAATTACCTACGAAGGGTATGGTCCGGCAGGGGTTGCCATTCTTGTGCACGCATTGACCGATAACCGGAACCGGACGGCGTCAGCTGTTCGGGCGGACTTCAACCGGAACGGTGGGAACCTTGGTGAGAGTGGTTCCGTAAGCTTCATGTTTGACCGGAAAGGTTACATTGCTGTCGCCCGGGAAGACCTTGACGTTGACGAAGACACCATGTTTGAAGACGTGATTGACGCCGGGGCGGAAGATCTGCAGACGTCTGACGATGTCTTTGAAATTTACACTGACCCTAAGGCGTTCCCTGAAGTACGGGATGCACTGCAGAAGAAGTACGACCTTGCAACGGCTGAGATTACGATGGTCCCGCAAAACACGGTGGCTGTTCCGGCCGAAAAGGTAGAGCAGGTTCAGCGGTTAATCGACCGGTTAGAAGATGAGGACGATGTTTCTGACGTATACACGTCCGCTGAATTCCCGGATGGAGATTAATTTGAGATATTAAGAAACGAAGGTTGCGCTGTTTATGGCGCAACCTTTTTTGAATTAATTAGAATTAAAGAATTAGGCACGAAAATTAAGTGGGAGTGTGCGAACACCCCCACTTTTTTTCTTAGTTATATGGTGAGGGGGTGAACAAAACGAAGATGGATATTGATGAAATTGTTCGGGAAGCGTTACAGCAACAGGCAACTGATATTTACCTAACACCCGTTGGAAACGAGTACGGCTTGCGGTTTAACGTATGCGGTCGGATCGTAGGGCAACAGTCAGTTGGACTAGCCGATGCGCGTCGGTTGATTAACCTGTTAAAGTACCGGGCAAACATGGCCCTGGGTGAGCGGCGGCGCCCCCAGTTAGGTGCGTTGACGTTGCGGGTCGGTGGGGAACCAGTTTTTTGCCGGCTATCAACGGTTGGTGATTTCCGTGACCGGGAAACGCTGGTAATCCGGGTAATTACCCGCCTGCGGGGTGAACTTGAAAGTCGTTATTTTTTGCCGCATCAGTTAATCCGGATTCGGCAGGCCTGCCGGCAACGGGGGTTAGTGTTGTTTGCGGGACCGATGGGGGCGGGGAAAACGAGCGCAATGTATGATTTTGCCCGTGAGTTTGCGACCCGCCAGGTTTTTTGTATCGAAGATCCGGTTGAGATTTATGAACCCCGGTTTGTTCAGGTTCAGGTGAACGAAGCGGCGGGAATGACGTACGCCCAGCTGCTTAAGCTTGCTTTACGGCACCATCCGGAAGTTTTCATTATTGGGGAAATTCGTGATGAAGAGACTGCCAGGGTGGCACTTAATGCGGCGTTAAGCGGTCATCTGGTACTAAGTACGCTGCACGTTCGCTCGGCAGCGGGGACACCTGCGCGGTTACGCAACCTAGGATTACGGGATGCGGATATTATGTTGGCTTTGCGGTTGGCGTGTTATCAGCGGTTAATTCCCACGACGACGCACCAGTTAAAGATTCTTTTCGACTTTTATGATGGAGCAGGGGAAGGAGAACACCATGAAAATGTTTCGGCGAAGTGGCAAGCGGAGCTGGCGCACTGCGTTACAAAGAAATGGATTTCACCGGAAGTGGCAGCGGAATTCCGCTACGGGTAAACGGTGGCCCCTTAAACAGCAGGTTCAGTTTTTCGCGGTGCTGAACGATTTTTTACAGGAAGGATTTACCCTGCGTCAGGCACTTAGGGGAACCCGGCAGGTAATCCTCCGGTTAACACAGGATATTGATAACTTTGAATGCCAACTTGATAACGGAAGTTTTTTTAGTGCCGCCGTTCGCCCGCGAATTAGCGTTGCATCGTACCTTCACTTAGCATTAGCCGAAGAACATGGCTGTTTGAAAGCAACGGTTGCTGTTCTTGCGCGGGAGCTTTCCCGGCGCTATGAATACCGGCGGCGGATTCGCGGTTTGTTATCGTATCCGTGTGGTTTATTAGTAATGCTGTTAGGGATTATCGGCGCGGTGCATTGGTGGCTAATGCCAATGATTCGGCAATTTGTCCCACCGCAGCCAGAAACAGCACTTAACTGGACTCTGGTAGTTCGAATAATCACGGGAATTCTTTTGTGTGGTGGGGGAATCTACTGTGCTCGGGTGGTCGTTTGGTGGTGGCGGCAGCGTGCATTAAACCGGCACATCTGGTATAGCCAGTTACCGGTAATCGGTCGCTTTTATCGGTACTACTGTGCGTATATTATTAGTTTTAATTTAGGACAGTTGTTGGTAAGTGGACTTGAACTTGCTCAGGTCGGCGAGTTATTGTTACGGTTTCCTTCTGGCAGTGTTCTTCACCAACTTGGGGTGAAGTTCACCGGGGCAATGATGACGGGAAATGCGATTAAAAATTTTACCGGCCAAATCCCCTTTATTCCGGGTGAAGTTGCAGCTTTTTTTGAACGGGGACAGGCGACGAAAACGACGGGGCAATCACTTTTGATGTTTGCTGATGTAAGTTATCGGCGGTTTATTCGGGCACTTGACCGGTTATTAACGTGGATTCAGCCGCTCTTCTTTATTGTGATTGCGGTGTTAATTATCGGGACCTACGTGGCAATTTTAGTTCCACTGTATTCAAGTATCGGGAGGATAAATTAATGTTTAAGAAACGAATGCCAGCATTTACGCTGATTGAAATGACGGTTGTGCTCTTTATTATTAGTCTATTGATTTTAATCGTTTTGCCTAATTTAAGTGCACAACGAAAGGGAGCTAGTAAGGTAAATAATCATGCCCTTCAAACGGAGCTCAATACCCAGGCACAGCTTTATATGCAGGCCCATAATATTGATAACCCTAAGAACGTTCACTTAAAGGAACTGCAGAACGAGCACTATTTATCAGCGGCGCAGGTAAAAAAGATTAACGCGGAGGGGTTGAAGATTGACGGGACGACGGAATAAGCCGGGATTTACGTTAATTGAAACGACCATCGTTCTTTTAATTGTCATCATCCTTGCGGGGATGGTCGCCGGCGGACCGGGGAAACGGTGGCAGGTTGTCTGGCAGGAGCGGTGGTTTTTTAAACGGTTTAATGCTACCTGGGTTGAAACCGTTACTAATCCCCGGTTACTGCAGACCGATAGAACAATCGTTTTTACGAAAAAACAAGTGCGGTTTATTGTTGAGCGGTGTGAACGCCATGTGATTGCCGTTCCGGCATCACTTCACCTACTCCGGTATCAGGTGGTGAAGGTTGCACCGAGTGGAAGCGTAACGCCAGCAACGGTGTGCTATCAAAGCCCACTGAGTGGATGTAATAAGGTGCTTGTTTTTCAATTAGGATATGGGGGACAGTATAAGTATGAGGAGATTCGGCGGTAGGCGAAGTGGTGGTTTTTTATTAGCTGAGGCCGTTACTGGACTGGTATTGCTGGGGGTAACGCTTGAGATTACCGCGTTCTTTGGGGGCGCCCTTTTGCGCGAAACCCGGCAAGCATCCGGAGAGTTGCATTGCGCCCAATTGATGGATGAGCGGGTTCACCACGTAGATGTTCACCAAGAACGACGGGTAGTGGTAACGGATCGGAGCGGGAAAAATGAAATTACGTGGTAGTGCGGCATTTACGCTGGTAGAAACGGTGATTACCTTGTTGATTGTCGCGATTATCGGGGTAAGTGCAGGCGCAACCATTCGATGGTTGGGGACCCAGGAGCGCTTTTTACAACCGACAGTCCTTACGTGGCACTCTTTTTGCCGGTTACTGACTGATGATCGGTTCCGTTTTAAGGTCGATCGGGTTGCGGCTCATGAACTACACTTAATCAGTTTAGAGGATCACCAGCATTATGATTTTGAATGGCACCGGGATGAAGTTCGAATGTACCGCTCCGGGCATGGTTATATGCCAATTTTACGAAACGTTACGGCGTTTAGAGCCGTTGCCCGTTCGCCAGTTATCCAATTGGACGCAACGGTTGACCACCACCATTATCAAGCAACACTGTATATGAAGGAGTAGGAAATGCGGGGATTTACGTTTTACTTTAGCATGGTCGCGATTATTACCGTGACGGGAATTTTACTAGGATTAACGGTAATTGACCGGGGAATAATTATGGGGATGAAAGAGCAGACTAACTACTACACTGCGCGGGCGTTAGCAACGCTTGCTGTTCGGCGGAAAGAAAACGGTAAGTTAGTGACGAATAAAGGAACGGTTGAGGTTCAGGATGACGGTGTTACCGTTCGGCTTCGAGAAGGACCGGTAATTCGGTTTAAGCGGTAGGAAAGGGTGTGATAGAATAGGCGATGGTATCTTACTTGAAATGGAGTTGTGATTAAGTGGCGCTTGAAGACGTAAAAAAAGAATATGCGAAGATTGTTGCGGCAGTAAAAACGTTACAGGATGCGCTGGATGTTTCGTACTTTGACGCCCTAATTGAAACGGCTGATAACCTGGCAGCAGGTGAGGTGCACGTTGAAGATGGCCAGCCGGATGAAAAGATTCAACACCAATTACTTGAGCAGTACCAGGAAATTCACTTAGACCTTTTTTCGCGGGATGAGGTCCGGCAGTTACTGCAACTATTAATCTTAAATGCATACCGTGAGGAACGGGTTCAGGCTAACCATCAGATGACGCCTGATACGGTTGGAATTTTAGTAGAGTACGTGATTGAAAAAATTATTCCCCATAAAGACTTACGGGTTCTTGATATTGCGGTTGGAACGGGGAACTTGTTGATGACCATCGTCAACCGTCTTCAGGCTGGCAGTGATCATCAGATTGCCGCGTACGGAGTCGATAATGACGACACGCAGTTAGCACTTGCTGATGTGATGGCAGAATGGGAACAGGCATCCGTTGAACTGATTCATCAGGACGCAATTAGTCAGCTGATGGTGCCCCAGGCTGACTTGGTAATCGGTGATCTTCCGGTTGGGTATTATCCCGTTGATGAACGGGCGGCCACGTATGAAACAAAGGAATCTGAGGGGCATTCGTATGTTCACTACCTAATGATTGAGCAGGCGTTTCGCACCCTCGTTCCGGGTGGATTAGGTGTTTTTGTTGTTCCGGCTAATTTGTTTAGTGACGAGTATTCACAGCGCCTTTTAAAGTACATCAAGAAGGTTGGGTATCTTCAAGGCATGTTGGGGTTACCCGCTGATTTGTTCCGAACAGAAGCTGCCCGGAAGGCAATTCTGATTGTTCAAAAGCGGGGAGAAAATGCCAAGCAGGCACCACAGGTTCTTTTAGGCGATTTTCCATCCTTTAAGGATAAGGAAGAGTTTCATAAATTCTTGGACAGCATTACGCAGTGGGAGCGTAAATCCTTTACGAAGTGACTTAAAGAAGGAGATTTAAAGTGAAAAACACTGAAAAAAGGGAACGGCGGGCTGCTCAGATTGCCAAAAAGAATGAGCGGATTAAGGAACAGGCCAGTGAGCTTATTATGCAGAGTGATACGCGGATGCTGATTGATGGGCGCCCCTATGAGTTAGTTAAGAATTACCGGGATGGATTTCAGACAGAAAAGCTCCAGGAGCGGTTTAGTCATGTTCTAACAAAGTACGATTACATTGTTGGTGATTGGGGATACGATCAACTCCGGCTGCGGGGATTTTACCGCCACGGGAGTAAGTGGGGAACCCCCATGCAGAGCATTGATTTGTTGGATGATTACCTAACGGAATATTGTAATTTCGGGTGTGCGTACTTTGTTTTGCATAACTTGGATGTTCAGGTTCCAAGGGCACCCCGGCACCGTCACCGGCGTGGAAATCCCTCCCGGCGTTCGGGAATCCCTCATTCAAACAAGCAACAACCATCAAAGGGTTATGCAATTCATCGCAGGGAAAAGGCAACGTCATCATCTCGCCGAAACAATTCTCGTCCGGGAAATGGGCGGCGGCACTTTACTATCCAGCAAAAAAAGCATAAGCAAGGTTAGGAGTTAAGGATGAAACAGTATCGCGGTTTTTTAATTGACTTAGACGGAACGATTTACCGGGGGGCGGAACCAATCCCTGCAGGGAAACGATTTATCGAACGTCTCCAGAGTAGTCATGTTCCGTTTCTACTCCTAACCAATAATAGTACCCGTACCCCGCAGATGGTAGTCGACCATTTAGAACATAACTTTGGCATCCACGTTACCACGGATAACGTATATACGTCTGCGATGGCAACCGCTGATTATTTAGCTAACCAGCAGACCAGTGAACTACCGACGGTGTATCCGATTGGTGAACGGGGCTTAAAGGAGGCCCTTTTTGAGCAGGGGTTTAAGTACGATGAAGTTCACCCGGATTACGTTGTTGTTGGGTTGGACCGGGATGTTACCTACCATAAATTTGCGGTTGCAACCCTTGCTGTCCGGCGGGGAGCCCAACTAATTGGGACAAACGCTGACAGTAATTTACCGAGTGAGTGGGGAATGATTCCGAGTGCCGGTTCCCTGGTGACCTTTATGGAATACGCGACGCAGACAAAGGCCCAGTACATTGGGAAACCAGAGTCGCAAATTATGGACGTAGCAGTAAAGCGGCTGGGGTGTCCACGGGAATCACTTGCCATCATTGGTGATAATTACATGACTGATATTAAGGCGGGAATTAACGCGCAGGTCGATCAAATTCTTGTCTATACTGGTCTTTCTACCCCTGACTTAGTGGCAGCTCAACCCATCGCACCAACGTGGGAAGTTCAGTCACTTGATGAGGTTCCCGTTAATTCTCATGCTTAAGATTCGACTAACAAGTTGGGGCTGGTGGAGCGTTATTTTTGCTGCACTGGTATGTGGCGCAGTAACCTTAACGATTAACTGTGTTCCGCTGTATGGATGGTTTGTCCATAGCCACCGTTTGGGAGCACAGGTTGGGTGGTCTGCTAAGCAGGTAATAGCGTACTATTTGCGATTGCTGGGATACCTTCAAATTCCGGGAGTTCAGCTGAGCCACACCCTTCCCATGACGACGAAGGCGGTGGTTCATTTTCACCAGGTGAAGGTCTTGATGGTTACTAATAATTGTCTTACCTGCGGGCTAATTCCGGCGGCTTGGTTTAGCTGGCATCGTCTTGGAGTTCGGCACGAACGGTGGTTATTATTACGCCCGTTAGCGTGGACCACTTTAGGGCTAGTTATGGTAGTCGGGTGGATGTGTCTGGACTTTAATTCTTTTTTTATTACCTTTCACCAGGTTCTCTTTCGAAACAGTGATTGGCTTTTTAACCCGCGAACGGCTCCCGTTATTAAGCTTTTTCCGGAATCGTTTTTCGCCGCAAGCTTTGGGCTGGTAACCGGCTTGGTTGGGGTCGGAATTGCTGTGATATGGCGAAGTTGTCGGCGCGAGCTGGTGGACGAAGAACTGGAAGAATTAAAGTAGTACCCGGAAAAATGCGGGCAACTAACCAGTGATATGGTATGATATTGAAGAAAAATGGTTCGGCTTTGTAGCTAGCCATTAATCTGCGCCGGAGAAAACTCACGGCAAAGAGGAATGACGATATGCCAAGGATTATTGTGACACTTTTGATAACAGCGTTAATGGCGGCGCTTTTAACACCCATAGTTCGAAAAATTGCGCAGCGGATTGGTGCGTTGGACCGGCCGAATGCCCGGCGGGTTAACCAGGTTCCCATGCCAACAATGGGCGGGTTAGCAATTTTTATTGCATTCACGGTTGCTAATTTTGGCCTATTACGGGATCAGTATCCCGGCCGCCAACTAATCTGGTTATTCGTTGCGGAGTGCGTAATTATTATTACGGGAATGCTTGATGACCTTTTTGAGCTTCGCCCGTTTCAAAAATTAATTGGAATAACGGTTGCGGCAGGAATAACGTTTTGTGCGGGCATTCGAATGGCAATGGTGACCCTGCCGTTTGTTGGGGAGGTCCACCTGCACTGGTTAAGTTTACCCGCAACCTTAATTTGGATTATTGCAATCACCAACGCCCTTAACCTGATTGATGGGCTCGATGGCCTAGCTACCGGGGTTGCCTGTATTGCGCTGACGACAAGTGCGTTAATCGGGTACTTTTTCCTGGGGACAGCTAACATTTTTGTGTCAATCATGATGCTCGTTTTAGTTGCGGCAATGCTGGGCTTTTTACCGTATAATTTTCACCCCGCGAAGATTTATCTGGGGGATACCGGATCGCTGTTTATTGGGTTTATGATTGCCGTCTTTTCACTTTATGGGTTGAAGAATGCAACGATTATTTCCGTGATTATCCCTGTAATTATTTTAGGGGTTCCCATTACTGATACGGTATCGGCAATTCTTCGCCGCGCCCTTAATAAAAGACCTATTATGCAAGCAGATAAGCACCACCTTCACCACCGGCTAATGGCAATGGGGTTATCCCACCGGCAAACCGTGCTGGTGATTTACGGGATTGCATTAATCTTCTCGTTAATTTCATTGTTATATGCGCTGTCCAGTTTCTGGGGAGCGTTAATCCTAACGGTTGCCGTCTTACTGGGGGTAGAGCTGTTTGTTGAGGCAATTGGCCTTGTTGGAAGTCACCGCCAGCCATTGTTGGATTTAATTCGAATTATTGTTTTGCGCGAAGAACCGCAGGATGGGCGGCGCCACTAAGTAACGCAAAAAGCTGGGACGTATCTATGTCCCAGCTTTTGTTTATGCACTTATTGATTGTGCGATACTAAACAATTTTTGTGCCGTGAACCTGGTTTACTTTGAGGGTGGAGGCGAGTTCTTCATAGTTATCACGAGTAACGCCCCCGCCAGGCATAATGGCAATTCGCCCGGCGGCGTAATCGATTAGTTGCCGAAGATGATCGGTGTTTGCCGTAATCGGGTTTGATGCGGGACCACCGTGAGTCAAAATCCGTTCAAATCCCCGGTCGACCAGGTAATCGATTGTTTGCTGTTGCTGTGCCCAGTCCAGTTCATCGAAGGCCATATGCATGACCAGCTGCATTCCCCCTGCAGCCGCACTTAATTGATCCATTACTTCAATATCGAGTGTTTTTTCCGGGGTGAGGGCGCCAAACGCAACGGCATCGATTCCAAGCGCCTGAGCCTCAAAAATATCCGCCTCCATGATTTTGACTTCGGTGTCAGTATAAACAAAGTTTCCCCCACGCGGACGAATCATCGCCGTTACCGGGATATGAAACTCGGCGGCGTACTTATGGGTTTCTGCCATAACCCCCCTACTTGGGGTGGTCCCGCCGACAGCGAGGTTGTCGCAGAGTTCAATACGCCGTGCACCGTTTTGAATAACGGTCGGAACGGTCGTAAAGTTTTCAACACATGCTTCCTTAATAATCATAGTTGTCTCTCCGTTTCTAGTTTGTTAATGGTTAACGGGATGCGCAAAGGAAACGCAAATGGCTTCCGGGGTGGCAATTCCCTGTTGGATAATGGTGAGTTTGCCGGTCCGTTGGTCCCGCGCATAGAGGGTCCCGCTGTCACTCTTTTGGTTAACCGCAAGAACAAAGTGTTCGGTCGGATCGAGGGCGAAGTCGCGGGGGAAATCGCCCGCTGTACTAATCTGCTGGATGAGGGTGAGGGTGTCGTTTTGGGTAGCAAAAACGGCAATGGTGTTGTATCCCCGGTTTGAAACGTATACAAACCGGCCGTCTGCGCTTACCCGAACAGCCGCACATCCGTTATATTCGGACCAGTCAGCTGGGATTGTGGGAACGGTTTGTTCAATCCGGAACAGTCCGGTGAGCGGTTCGTACTTGAGCCGGGAAACCTGGCTACTGAGTTCACCGACAATGTATGCTGTGTTTGAGTGGGGGACAAATGCAAGGTGCCGGGGGCCATAACCAGCTGGGAAATGCACAATTGCTTGGGCGAAAAGCCCGCCCTGGTCAGTAACGTTATACGTTGTTAGCGTATCGTTCCCAAGGTCAACCGCAAAGAGACGCTTGTCCGGAGTCAGGCCACACATGTGAACGTGGGCGCTTTCCTGTTCTGGCCGGGGACCGTTTCCCGTGTGTTGGATGGTTCCCGCCCGGCTTAGCGTGTGGTCAGGATTGAGCCGGTAGCTTGTGATTGTTCCCTTATGGTAGTTGGCGGCAAAGACCAGTTGTCGTTCGTTATCAACACACACGTGGCACGGGTTAGGGCCATCATCCAGGACCCGGTTATTCAGCCGGTGCCGGTTCATTGCGTAACTTAACACGCCTCCTTGGCCCCACTGGGAGGCAATACTGATTAACTGCCCATCGGGGGTTTGCTGTAGGTAAGTGGGATTTTCAACTTCGAGGTATAACTGCGGTTCGTCCACTTGTCCCGTAACAGTATCAAGGGTACCGGCGTAGATTCCCTGACTGGTTTTTTTAGTGTATGTTCCAAGTAAAAAGTGCTCTTTCATTCCATTATCCTCCGCATAATTACTCCATTTTAGTATATCATTTCACCCGGAGAAGCGAAGGCGTGGTGTGGTAAAATGGGAACGATAGTAATGGGAGTGACGGATGATGAAAGCTGTAATTAAAGAAGTTGGCCCTGCTGCTCTCCAGAAGGGTGATCCGTTTTTAATTTTGTTTGAGGAGGATGCGGCGCCCATGCTCCGGCAGGTGGCGGTTCTGCAGCAGTTTACTGACCGAACGCCGGTAACCTTACAGGCAGGACAGCAGATTAAAATCGGTGACCAGGAGTACACGATAACCTTTGTTGGCCCGGTGGTAAACGAAAACCTGGCAACGATTGGGCATACCGTCCTGGTTTTTGATGATGTACCGGCAGAGCCGCGGCATAACGGGGTTTACCTGACGCCCAAGCAAGTTCCCCAAATTAAACCGGGAATGACCATCATTTACGGGGAGGATTAGCAGTGGCTAAGCAGAAGAAATTGAAAAAGACAAACGAGGAACGGTATTTAGACCAGCATGGAGTTGCGTACACCGAAAAGAACTTCGACTGGGTTGGTCGGGGCCAGGCGGCCTTGGAGGATGCAGCTGCCGTGGGAGTGGCTGCCAAGAGCATTTTAAAAACAATTGTGCTGCAAGCCAATAATGACCCGCACGATTACCTGGTTGTTTGTTTGCCGGTCGAGGATGAAATTGACCTGAAGACCGTTGCCCGGGAATTAGGAAAGAAACAGCTTCATTTAGCCGACGCTAAGCGGCTAGTTAACATTACGGGGTACGTTCATGGTGCCAATACACCAATTGGAATTCATGCGAACAAGGGGTTTCCAATCTACTTTGACGAACGCATTCAGGAATTTTCAGAAATTTCTGTATCGGCTGGGAAGCTTGGCCGGTCCGTTCGGGTGAACCGGGAAGCATTAGTCACCCTGGTTGAAGGCCAGTATATCCACGTTGTTCGCGGATAAGGGTTGTGTTCTAGAAGTTAACGTGTTAGATTGAAGATACATTTAGCAATTATTTATTGGGTTGTTGCTAATTATTAACGTAGCCGTTCGCCGTGCCCACACCGAATGGTTACGCTTTTTTTATGGACGAAAGAGGAATGGATTATGACTAACCACATTGTGTTATTTGAACCACTGATGCCGGCGAATACCGGGAACATTGCCCGGACCTGTGCAGGAACGAATACGGTGCTGCACCTCATTAAACCGTTAGGATTTTCAACGGACGATAAGCACCTTAAACGGGCGGGGCTAGATTACTGGGATAAGGTTAAAATTGTTTATCACGATAACCTGCCTGCTTTCATGGCAACGTTAACGGCAAATGACGACCTGCACATCGTTTCTAAGTTTGCACTGCGTGATTACGCCAGCGTTGATTATAACCAACCGGAACGGGATCAGTATTTCCTGTTTGGAAAGGAAACAACGGGGTTGCCGGAACCGTTTATGCGGCAACATCCCGATGAATGTATCCGGATTCCGCAAAACGATGAGCATATCCGGGCATTAAACCTGTCCAACACCGCGGCAATTATTATTTATGAGGCGCTCCGGCAGCAATCCTTCCCGCAACTTGAGCGGGTTCACCGGTACGAAAACGATAAACTAAAATAGGAGGGACACCATGGCACGGAAGCAAGCAACTTCCCGGAAGAAGACAACTTCCCGGAAAAAACGGACAACAAAGGCTTCTCAACAAGTGAGCGCCCGTTCCTTACGGGTTAGCGGCGCATTAATGATATTAATCGCCGCCCTTGGCCTCTTTAAACTCGGCTTTGTTGGGGCAATGATTGGTAATGTTGTCCGCATTTTCTGGGGGGATGCCTATCAGATAGGAATTATTCTGGGAATTATCTTGGGAGGATTTTTGTTAGTTACTGCCAAGTGGCCCCGGATAACCGCCCGGTATGGGGGTGGGGGTGCGCTTGTCTACCTTGGAGTAATGCTCTTTTTAACCATCCACACCATTGGAACCCTGGGTGCTCACAGTCATTTTATTGGAATTACGTGGAATACGATTGTCAACGATATGGTTGGGGGGAGCGTCGCCAGTTCGGTTGGTGGCGGACTAGTCGGCGCAGTGTTATACACCATGACGTTTTTCCTGGTTGCCAAACCGGGGAGCTATCTGGTAGCGGGGCTTGCAGCGATTGTTGGGCTGTGCGTCCTTGCGGGGGTAACCGTTCAGGAAATGATTGACGTTGTTGGACGCGTTATGCAAGTTAGTTTGCAACATTGTGGTGCGTGGGGCCGCCAGTTGATGGCAATGATGCAGGAGCACCGGCCAAAACAACGGACAGCCGAGAAGCAACCGTCCACTAGCACGGCTCCGGAACCGCCTCAAGAGCAGGATGATGAGCAGCTTCCTCAATCGGTGGCCGACCGGACGGGGGATAGTGTTAAGGAAAGCGCCCTTAATACGCAGGTGGCAAACTGGAGTGACCAGTCACCCGCGCCAGAAAAACCGGCGGAGCAGCCGGTCGAGATTTCGGCAACTAAGGCAAATCCGAACTACCAGCTGCCGCCAGTTGGTCTGTTGCAGGACGTCCCACCAACTGACCAGAGCAAGGATAAGGAGATCATTGCTAAGAACCAGCAGGTCCTCCAGCAGACCCTCACAAGCTTTGGGGTGGACGCGGAGATTAAGAACACCATTCTGGGTCCAGCGGTAACGAAGTATGAGTTGCACCCCGCAATTGGGGTCAAGGTTAGTAAGATTGTCAATCTGGCGGATGACCTTGCCCTTGCCCTTGCAGCCAAGGATATTCGGATTGAGGCGCCGATTCCCGGGAAGGCCCTGATTGGAATCGAGGTCCCTAACCAGCAGGTCGCAACCGTTGCGTTTAAGGACATTATTTCTGCCCAGCATAAGGATCCGAAGAAACCCCTGGAGGTTCCGCTAGGACGGGACGTATCGGGAAACCTGGTAACAGCCGACCTCGCAAAGATGCCCCACCTGTTAATTTCTGGTTCAACGGGAAGTGGGAAATCGGTGGCGATTAACGGCATTATTACGAGCCTCCTGATGAAGTGCCCACCGGATCAGGTCAAGTTAATGCTTGTTGACCCCAAAAAGGTTGAACTGGCGGTGTACAACGGGATTCCGCACCTGCTGACGCCCGTGGTCACTAACCCGAAAAAGGCGGCAATGGCCCTTAATAAGATGGTTGAGGAAATGGAGCGGCGGTATGATTTATTTGAGGACACTGGCCAGCGCAACATTGCCGACTATAACGCAATGGTTACACGGCAAAACGCCGACCAGGGGACCGCAGAGCCAACCTTACCATACGTTGTTGTCATCGTTGATGAGCTTTCTGATTTGATGATGGTCGCTTCGGATGCGGTTGAAGGGGCGATTATTCGGCTTGCTCAAAAAGCGCGGGCTGCTGGGATTCACATGATTTTGGCAACGCAGCGGCCGTCCGTTGATGTTATTACCGGGTTAATCAAGGCTAACGTCCCGTCCCGGATGGCCTTTGCGGTTGCATCGGGCACGGATTCGCGGACCATTCTGGATGTAACGGGAGCAGAAAAGCTTTTGGGCCGGGGTGACATGCTGTTTAAGCCAATTGATGCAAATAAACCAGTGCGGGTTCAGGGCGCGTTTATCTCGAGCCAGGACGTTGAAAACGTCGTTAACTTTGTGAAGCAACAACAGGAAGCAGAGTATGACGAGGCGCTAAATATTTCAGACGAGGACATTGCGGACTCCCAGCCGGCCGAATCAGGGGAAGACGCCCTGTTTGACCAGGTGATTGACCTCTTACGCCACGAACAACGGTGCAGCGTATCAATGTTGCAGCGCCGCTTTAAGATCGGGTATAACCGGGCGGCGCGGATTGTCGATGAGTTAGAGGAGAAGGGGATTGTCGGCCCCCAGGATGGGAGTAAACCGCGGCAAGTCTTCTTACCAAAAGACGAATAGCTTTCACAACATGTAGCAGTTATATATTTGACAACCACTACATGTTGTTGTTTAATGGTGGTGTTGTGCATGACAGAAATTATTAAATAAGGATTGAGTGGAATGAAAGACGAGTTAAACATGTGGCGGCATCCCCTAGGGTGGTTTTTGCACCAGATCAGCGGATGGCCGCAGGCGAATTACTACTTATGGTGGTTTGCCTTAGGAAGCCAGCTGATGCTTTTAGTAACGGGTAAGATTACAACGCTTACCCTGGTCACGTTTGCAGGGACGATGATTGGGGTATTGTGTATCCTTTCGATCAACGCCGCAAAGTCGGTCAACGGAATTTTAGGGGTAATCAGCGCACTTTGTTTAATTTATGTTGGGTTACAGGCAAAGAACTATCTTTCATGTTTTGAACAGGTTGCGTACATGCTTACGCTTGATTTCCCGGTAATTTTTGCGGTGAAGAGCTGGAATGATGAAACCGTTCATCATTTGCGCAAGTTTACTGCCGGCAAGTGGATGGTCGCTTTGATCGCAACGGCAGCGGTGTGGATCGTTTCTGCGTGGGCTATTGGCCGGTATACGAATGATCCGCGGCCGTGGATTGACGGGCTGAGCTTTGCGGTTAGTCTTACTGCGGGGATCATGTGTTTTCTCCGGTACAATAACCAGTACTACTGGTGGTTGTTTAGTGGAGTTGCCCAGTTGGTTCTGTGGGCCGTGACGTTCAGTCAGGGGGACGCAACGCTGGCAATGGCCGTTAACTCGAGTATATACGTTGTGAATGACCTAATTGCCTTTTGGAAGTCACCGTGGTTTGAGCGGGGGCGGCGCCAGGTAGGTTTGGGTCAGCTTGAAAAATAGGATATTAACGGCAAGCTGGGATGATTAGTCCCAGCTTTTTTGATGGCATTGATGTAAAAGATGTTTGACAATTAACCGTCGAATTAGTATACTGTAGGTGTAAAATATATTTTACATTTAGGGGGTGCAGAAGTGCAAAACCGAATTTTACAGTTGCGCAAGGCACAGGGGTATTCCCAGGCACGGCTGGCTGATTTGACCGGGGTGACGCGGCAAACAATTAATGCGATTGAAAACGCTAAGTATTCCCCGTCGTTGGAATTAGCATTTACCCTGGCGCGGGTACTGGACGTGACGGTTGATGAACTCTTTACGATGGAGGATGGTGATTAGGATGACGTGGATTAAAAAACAGCTATTAGTACGAGCGGTAACGATGACGCTGATGTTGGTTTGTTTTAGCGGATTAGTAATGTTTATTGATAGCCGGTTATTATCAGGCGTTTGTTGCCTGGCAATGGCGGTGGTGGCAATTATCCGACTACGGTTAGTTCGCGAATCAGTTAACGGAATGAAACCGCGAGTATGGGCGTTGCGGGCACGGCCGTCGTATCCTGCGGGCGATGAACGGGAACAGCACCTGGTTTTAAGTGCGGGCTATATTGCAGGGCAAACAGTCGTTGTGTTGACAATCGTTTTTGTATTTGGCCTTGCCCTAATGAATGCGGCGCACCCAGTTATGGTTCCGCTCCCGGTTGTTGTGGTGGCGGTTCTTGGAATGATGATTATCCACGAGTGGTTGGTCGTCGGCCTTTACTGGTACCTTGAGGTACACCAGTAGGAAACAAGGAAGCACCCGTTTTAGTTCTGGGGTGTTCGGTGTATAATTATCCCGCGAATTAATACGGAAGGAGGCGCAGGTATGCGCCGAAAGTTAACGACGGGGGTCCACCTGATGGTGCTCCCCACCAGTCAGTTTAAGACCATTCGGGTGATGGTTTCGTTTGCGACGAAGATTATCAGCCCGGAGCAGCTTGCCCAGCGGACGCTCCTGGCAAATATTCTGGAGGTTAGTAGCACCCAGTATCCAACTCAGCGGGCGGTTGCCCGGGCGCTGGCGGATTTGTACGGGGCAAATTTTGGGACGACCGTAGTGCGGAAGGGCACCCGGCACGTGATTAATTTTATTTTAACCATTCCGGCTCCCCAGTTTATCCCGGGCCAGCCGGCTTTGCTGACCGCTGGCCTTGATTTTTTGCGGGAAATGATTTTTAATCCGTTGTTGCACCAGGGGCACTTTGATGATGAGGTGGTTGCCCAGCAACGGCGGATACTGGTTGACTATCTGACGGGAATGGCAGATGATAAGCAAACACTCGCGGCCCACCGCCTAGCCGGCGAATACTTCGATGATCCGGCCCAGCAGGTCAGTCCCCTGGGAACGGTGGCTGACGTGCGCGCACAAAACGCGATGACGTTAGCGGTCGCTTACCAGCAAATGCTCACGGCAGACGAGGTTTTGATCGGCGTTACGGGTGCCGTGGATGAAGCACCCGTGATTGCTGCGGTCGCAGACCGGTTGCCGTTTACACCCCGGCAGCCCCTTGAACGTGAAATCACGTACCACCAGCCAGAACGGGCAACCGTTACCGATCAGGTGTTAGCATTGCCCGTTAACCAGGCGAAGTTTGACCTTGCTTTTCGACTGCCAGTAACGTATGGAACGCCTGACTATTACGCTGCCGTAGTAATGAACGGTCTCTTTGGGGGGACGGCGTTATCGTACCTGTTTACGACTGTGCGGGAACAGGAGAGCCTGGCGTACTATGCCAACAGTACGTACGATGCTTTCCGTCAAACCGTAGTCGTTGAGACGGGCATCGAAGCCCAAAACACGCCGGTGGTTCGGGACAAAGTGATTGCCCAGTTACACCGGCTACAAACGGGGGAATTTTCTTCCGCACGGTTGGACCAGGTGAAGGCAACGTTGGTTAACGGTTACCGGGCGAACCTTGATTCGCAGGGAACCCCTCTTAGTCGGGAGTTAACCCGCCAATTAACGGGCCAGCCGGTTAGTATGGCAAAAACAATGCGGCGGACGGAAGCCGTTACGAAGCAGGCGGTGATGCGCGTTGCCCGGAAATGTCAGTTGCAGGCAACGATGTTATTGAAAGGAGCGACCGGGAATGCGCCAGATTAAGTATAATCAGCTGCACGAAACCCGGTATCAGCTAACGTTAGCGAACGGGTTACGGGTTAACCTGATGCCCCGTGCCGGTTACCAAAAGAGCTATGCGCTCCTGACAGTCAACTACGGTGGGATTGATACTGCCGTGACGTATCGTTCGGGGAAGCGGGTGACGTACCCCGAGGGGATTGCTCATTTTCTAGAACACAAGATGTTTGAGAAGCGGGATCACGATGCGTTTGACCTCTTCGGAAAATACGGGGCGGATGCCAACGCCTTTACGAGTTACACTCAAACAAGTTACCTGTTCAATACAACCACGCACTTAACGGAGTGCTTACAAATTTTACTTGATTTTGTATTTGATCCGTATTTTTCGGCCAGAGGAGTGGCGAAGGAACAGGGGATTATCGGGCAGGAGGTTCAAATGTACCAGGATGATCCGGATTGGCGGCTCTTAGCGCAGTTAGGGCAAAGTATGTACCCCAAAACAGCGTTGGCCGCCGACGTTGCGGGCACCCAGGAATCAATTGCAACAATTACCCCGGCGATGTTGTACGCGTGCTGGGCAACGTTTTACCAGCCGGCAAACATGACACTGTTTGTTACGGGTGGGTTTGATGCTCAGCGGATTGCCGCGTTTCTTCAGCAGCTTCCGTTGCCATTCCGGCCCGCACCAGCGTTTGTCCGGCAGCCCGTTGCTTTGGCTTCTCCGGTAAAAAGGACAACGCTACACTTGGCGGTTAACCGGCCACGGATTGCGGTGGGGTTACGGGGAATGACGGCGGCGCTTTCTGGCTTTTCGGGACTGCGCGCACGCCTTGCTGGTCAGATTGGGTTGTACCTGCTCTTTGGTGAGGATACGGCGTTTTACCAGCGGCACTATGATTCGGGATTGCTCGATGATAGCTTTAGTGCCACCTACGAGTATGAACGGGGCTACCACTTTATGACGATTACGGGAGAAACACCCCGACCGGAAGAATTAATCCAGGCTGTTCGCCAGCAGCTCGCACAGGCCACGGACTTACTGGCAACCGCACAATCGGCGTTTGAACGTGCTAAGCGGGAGTATACGGGGCGGTATCTCCAGGCAATTAATTCGCTTGAAACGGTGGCTGATTCCGCGGCGACGTTTCCGGGCGACGTGACGCTATTTGAGGCACTTGGCGAGCTGCAGCGGTTAACGTTGGCGGATGTTTGTGAACACATGAAGTGCATGGTAAGTCAGGAACCATGCGAAGTAACACTTTTACCGGGAGATGATTAGTGATGAAGTGGGCGTTAGTTTGCGGTGCGTCCGGTGATATCGGAACGGCCGTTGCCCGGCGGTTGGCGGCGCAGGGCTGGTCGTTATACTTGCACTACCATACGGGAAAGGACCGGATTACGGCGTTAACAACTGAATTACAGGAACAGTATTCCCGCCAGGATTTTCTTCCCGTTGCGGCTGATCTAAGTGAAATAGATGCTGCTGCGACAATTGCCAATCAATTGTTTGGCCTGGATGCCGTTATTTTTGCCCAGGGAACCACCGAGTACGGGTTATTTCATGACAGTGATCCAGGGCGGTTTGCTTCCATGTTAAGGGTTCAGTTGCAGACCCCCCTTCGGTTAGTGCAACTGGTTGAAGAGAAGTTAGCTCAACGTCAACATGGCCGGATTGTATTTGTGGGTTCGGTGTATGGTGGTGCTGGGAGCGCCATGGAAGTGACGTACAGTACCATTAAGGGTGCATTAAGCGCATTTGCCCGCGCTTATAGTCAGGAAGTGGCAGCAACGGGGATCACCGTCAACGTTGTTGCTCCCGGAGCAGTGGATACGCGGATGAACGCGATGTTTGACGATGAAACGCGTGCGGCGGTGGCCGCCGATGTTCCTGCTGGCCGCTTTGCAACGCCCCAGGAAATTGCTTACTGGATAACGGGATTGCTTCAACCAGAGGCCCAGTACATGACGGGGCAAACACTTTACGTCACCGGGGGCTGGCTTAAATAGAAACTGCGGTTTCACGAGGGCGGAATGTGCTATACTGGTGAAGAACTCGAAGAGGAAATCATGGTTTATTGGAGAGATTCCTAATGGACAATATTGGACAAACATTAAAAGCTGCACGGGAAAAGAAGGGGTACACCCTTGATGATTTGCAGCAGATTACTAAGATTCAAAAACGGTACCTGATTGCAATCGAAGAAAATAATTTCGAAGCACTTCCCGGGCAGTTTTACGTGCGGGCCTTTGTGCGGCAGTATGCGAACACCGTTGGTCTTGATGGGGATGCGGTTGTGGCCCAGCTAACAGAGGGAAGTGTTACTGATAATGCAGACGGTGCGGCCGGGCAGTCCCTTTCTCGCCGGCGGCAAAATGGTCCTGCACCAGCAACAAAGCCGGGAATGCTTGAGCGGTTAAAACAACAGTTGCCGTTAATCACCATTATCGGGGTTGTCGTTTTGATTATTGGTGGGGTGGTGTACGCATCGGTTCAGAATCGGCGGGCGACGCAACACGAACGGCAGATTGCCCAAACGAGCCGGAAGGTGACGGTTAATAATAACGTTCACCACCATCATTCGTCTGCGGTAACTAGTTCTACCAATAGCAAGATTTCTAGTGCAACGGTTGCAAGCAGTTCGACTAGCTCAACGATGACGAGTCAATCGTCATCTGCCCAGTCTTCGAAGGCTAAGCACCATAAGAAACAATCATTTAAGTTAACCCGGAAGAGCGGGAAGACCTTTGTTTACAAGATGAAGAATAACGATGGAAACAACGTGATTCAGTTAACGGGGAAGGCTGATGAATCATGGTGTTCCGTTGCCGTTAACGGGGAAACCCTCTGGCAGGGAACGTTAATGGCCGGAATGAGCCGGCAAATTCGGATTCCGGCAGCGGCAACTAACGTTCAAATTAGCCTAGGGAACTCCAAGGGAACACTGATTAAGATTAATGGCCGGAAATTTAATTTTCTGAAGGCCAACCACAAGTTAACCGTGCGGAGTATCGTCATTAATATGGGAACGGTCCCTGCGCAGACTACTGGAACTGTAACGAACGGAACGCCGCAAACGGTGAACCGCGATTATTAGTACTTAGGAAGGAACTATAAGAAATGAACTTACCGAACAAGTTGACGGTCGGCCGGATTATATTAATCCCCGTTTTTATGCTTTTGCTGGCGGTTCCCTGGCACTGGGGAACGGTAACCATTGCCGGAACAACGATCGGGTGGACGCACTTAATTGCGGCACTTGTATTTGCAGGAGCGTGTGTGACGGACTTTATTGACGGGCAAATTGCGCGCCGGCAGCACCTTATCACCAATTTTGGTAAATTTGCGGACCCCCTGGCGGATAAGATGTTAGTGATGACTGCGTTTATTTTCCTTGTTCAGATGGGAAAGGTTCCGGCGTGGGTGGCCGCAATTATCGTTTGCCGGGAATTGGCAGTAACGGGGTTGCGCTTAATCGTTGTTGAAAATAACGGGCAAGTGATGGCAGCGGCAATGCCAGGGAAGATTAAGACGTTTACGCAGATGTTTGCCATTATTTTTCTCCTGCTAAATAACGTCTTTTTTGCAGCTGTTAACTTCCCGGTTGGAACGGTGTTGCTGTATATTTGCCTGTTCTTTACGGTTTACTCGGGGTGTGATTACTTCTACCACAGCCGGGCAGTGTTTGCCGATTCATTCGGGAAGAAGTAAGGAAACAGTTGAAATTGCGGGCTTGGTAAGCACCACGGTGGTGATTGCCCGGGCCTGCATTTTTAAACCGGTGAAAAACAGGAAGACAAGTGCAAAATTGATACGGAAAGAGCGTAATTAATAAGTGAGGGGTTCATGGAATGGAAGAATTGCAACGGATGGCTCATCAAGTTGGGGCGGATTTAATTGAACAGGATAAAACAATTACTGCGGCGGAGAGCTTAACCGGTGGGCTCTTTCAGTCCACGTTAACGACGGTTCCTGGAATTTCTGCTGTTTTTCCGGGGGGATTTGTAACCTACTTAAACGAAGCGAAAAGCGTGTTGTTGGGGATTCCGGCGCCGGTAATTAACCAGTTCGGGGTTGTTAGCGAAGAAGTGGCCCTGTGGATGGCTCGCCGTGCCCGTGAAATTATGCGAAC
The DNA here is from genome assembly GCA_019119415.1 of Candidatus Ligilactobacillus avistercoris. GTDB lineage: Bacteria > Bacillota > Bacilli > Lactobacillales > Lactobacillaceae > Ligilactobacillus > Ligilactobacillus hohenheimensis. Next base: position 69,371 of record DWXB01000017.1, read on the forward strand.
TGACATCGCACTTTCCTTCACCGGGGTAGCTGGCCCGGCTGAGCTGGAAGGGAATCCGGCCGGGACAGCGTGGATTGGGTTAGCCAGTGAACAGGGGACGATCGCTCAGAAGTACCGTTTTGATGGCGACCGCGACACCGTGCGCCGACAGTGTGTGTTGACGGCATTCCAGTTGGTTTCTTCAGAGTTGGGCAAACATTAGTTCGTATTTTTCTTGATTTTTGTGATTGAGTTCGGTATTCTAAGGAAGGTAAGCCGGATTTGGCAGAGAAACTTGGACGGAAAGTAGGAATGATTCTTGGCAGATGAACGACAAACAGCGCTTGATAACGCGCTAAAGAAAATTGAAAAAAGCTTCGGAAAGGGCTCCATCATGAAGATGGACGAACAGATTAATACAGAAATCGAAACCGTTTCAAGCGGATCGATTGCCCTTGACGAGGCGCTTGGTGTTGGTGGGTATCCGCGGGGCCGGATTATTGAAATTTACGGTCCTGAAAGTTCAGGGAAAACAACGGTGGCTCTCCATGCTGTGGCTGAAGTCCAGAAGATGGGCGGGAAGGCTGTTTACATCGATGCTGAAAACGCGATGGACCTTTCGTACGCCAAGGCACTTGGGGTTGACACGAGTGATTTGATCCTTTCCCAACCTGACACTGGGGAAGAAGGGCTTCAAATTGCGGACATGCTGGTTACATCGGGAGCCATTGACATTATCGTTGTTGATTCGGTTGCTGCATTAGTTCCACGGGCAGAAATTGAAGGCGAGATGGGGGACGCTCACGTTGGGCTGCAGGCCCGGTTGATGTCCCAGGCGCTCCGGAAACTTTCCGGTTCAATTAATAAAACCCGGACGATTGCAATCTTTATCAACCAGATCCGGGAAAAGGTCGGCGTGATGTTTGGAAATCCTGAGACGACCCCTGGTGGACGCGCACTTAAGTTTTACTCAACAATCCGGCTGGAAGTACGGCGGGCTGAGCAAATTAAGAGCGGAAGCGATATTATCGGTAACCGGGTTAAGATCAAGGTCGTAAAGAATAAGGTTGCCCCGCCGTTTAAGGTTGCCGAGGTTGACATCATGTACGGTGAGGGGGTTTCCAAGACCGGTGAACTTCTTGATATGGCCGTTGAAAAGGACATTATTAAGAAGAGCGGCTCGTGGTTCTCGTATGGTGATGACCGGATTGGTCAGGGCCGTGAAAACGCGAAGACTTACCTGAAAGAACATCCTGATATGATGAAGGAGGTTACCGCGAAGGTGCGGGCTGCTTACGGGATTGCTTCACCGGATGAGGAACAGGAGGCTCATCCTGATGAGTTGCCGTTAGATGATCAGAAGTAGAATTGGTGATCGTTGGTTGGTTTTGACCAACGATTTTATTTTATGATAAATTTGGTCGATTGGTTATCTGAGTGTTGACACTGCTCGCGCCGGACGATTAGAATAATGCTGTGTGCAATTAATCAATTAACATCTAAAACTCGATTTGCTAATTAGACGATGTGGGGGTGTAGCATTATGATGATTTTTGCTATCCTCGCCGTCGCCGTTATAACGTTAGTAGTTGGTTTTGTTTTGGGAACGGTTTTTCGGAAACGGACCTATGAAGCGCACCTTGATCAGGCTACGCAGACTGCTGATGGGATTATTCAGCAGGCCAATAAGGATGCGCAGGCCGCTAAGAAAGAAGCGCTTTTAGAGGCCAAGGACGAAAGTCACCGTTACCGGAAAGAGGTTGAACGCGAATTAAAGGATCGGCGAGCTGAGGTTCAGCGACAGGAAGACCGGTTAATTCAACGGGAAGCTACCCTTGATCACAAGGATGAGTCCCTCGAGAAGCGGGAACAGTCGCTTGAACACAAGGAAAATCGGCTGGCTAATGATCGAAAAGCGCTCGAAAACAAAAACAAGAAGATTGACTCACTCGTTGCGCAACAGCAGGAACGACTTGAGGAAATCGCTTCGCTAACTGAGGATCAGGCAAGGGGTCAAATTCTTGCCAAAATGAAGGATAAGTTGAGCCGGGAACGGGCAATCATGATTAAGGATTCCGAAGCAGAGGCAAAGGCTGAAGCTGATCGGCGGGCTAAAAACCTGATTACCCAGGCGATTCAACGATCTGCTGCGGACACCGTCTCTGAATCGACGGTATCGGTAGTCAACCTTCCAAACGATGATATGAAGGGCCGGATTATTGGGCGTGAAGGCCGAAACATTCGGACCCTCGAAACATTAACGGGAATTGACTTAATTATCGATGATACTCCCGAAGCAGTTGTGCTGAGCGGGTTTGATCCTGTGCGGCGTGAAATTGCTAAAATTGCCCTTGAAAAGTTAATCCAGGACGGGCGAATTCACCCGGCGCGGATTGAAGAAATGGTCGAAAAGGCTACCAAGGAAATGAATAGCAAGATTCGGGAAACCGGGGAACAGGCTATTTTTGACCTTGGGTTACATTCGATGCACCCTGATTTAATCAAGACGGTGGGGCGGATGAATTACCGGACCAGTTACGGGCAAAACGTCCTCAACCATTCGATTGAGGTTGCAAAGCTAGCAGGAGTGCTGGCAGCTGAGTTAGGCGAAGATGTTACAATGGCGAAGCGCGCAGGATTGTTACATGATATTGGTAAGGCCATTGATTACGAGGTTGATGGTTCACACGTTGAAATTGGGGTTGAACTGGCGAAGAAGTACCACGAAAGTAAGGTTGTGGTTAACACAATTGCTTCCCACCATGGTGATGTAGAGCCCCAGTCAGTGATTGCGGTACTGGTTGCTGCGGCGGACGCAATGTCTGCTGCCCGGCCAGGAGCTCGGAGCGAATCACTTGAAAGTTACCTTCACCGGCTGAAGAAGCTGGAGGGGATTGCTAAGAGCTTTAAGGGCGTTCACAAGAGTTACGCAATCCAAGCTGGTCGTGAAGTGCGGGTAATTGTTGAACCAAAGCGGGTAAATGACCTGCAGGCAACAACGCTTGCCCACGACATTAAGGCAAAAATTGAAGACGAGCTCGAATATCCGGGCCAGATTAAGGTGACGGTAATTCGGGAGACCCGGGCAATTGACTACGCTAAGTAGCGTCCCGGAAAACGTGACGGTCATAACACTGGTTATGACCGTCACGTTTGTCTTACAACTCCCTGGTGAAGGAACTCCGGCAGGATGATTATGATAGAATAATAACGAAATTAGTAAGAAGGACGCCTGAACCATGCAGTTTTTATTTATCGGTGACGTAATGGGCACGGCGGGCCAACACATGGTCGCGGAATATTTGCCCAAATTAAAGAAGAAGTATCACCCCCAGCTAACCATTGTTAACGGGGAAAATGCCACCCGGGGGCGGGGAATCAACGAAAAAGTTTATAAAAAGCTTTTGGCAGCCGGAGCAGACGTAATCACGATGGGGAATCATACGTGGGATAATCCGCAAATTCAGGATTTTATCGACCACGCAGATAAGCTGATTCGGCCAGCTAACTTTGCAGCCTCGGTTCCGGGGAAGGGGTACTGTACCGTTAAGGTGAACCAGCATAAGGTTGGCATCATTAACCTGCAGGGCCGGGTGTTCATGAATCCGTGTGATGATCCGTTTGCAACGGCGCACCGGATTATTGAGCGACTAAAAAAACACGAGCACGTTGATGCAATTTTTGTTGATTTTCATGCGGAAACAACGAGCGAGAAGGAGGCGTTTGCCTGGTACTTTGACGGCCAGGTGACCGCAGTTGTCGGAACGCACACGCACGTGCAAACAAACGATGCCCGGGTATTGCCGCGGGGAACCGCGTTTATGAGTGATGCGGGAATGACCGGTCCGTACGACGGTATCCTAGGAATGGAACGGACTGCGGTAATTGACCGGTTTCTCACCCAGATGCCCGTACGGTTCACCGTCGCCGAAGAAGACCGCGCAATGCTGTGTGGCTGCGTGGTGGAGACAAAGGACGCCGCTCCGTTTGTTGCCCGGCGGATTATTCCGGTTCAAATTAGTCCGGATCAACCCTTTTTTGAATAGGTTCGTTTGGTGTGGAGGTGAGAGAAGTAATGGCAAAAAAGACAACGCCGATGATGGAGCAGTACCTAGCGATAAAAAAGCAGTATCCGGATGCGTTTTTGTTTTACCGGCTGGGTGATTTTTACGAGATGTTCTATGACGATGCGGTGAAGGGCGCGCAACTGCTTGAACTGACCCTCACCGCCCGGAATAAGCAGTCAAAGGAAAAGGTGCCAATGTGTGGGGTGCCCCACCACGCGGTGCAAAATTACATCGACATTTTGGTTGACCAGGGGTACAAGGTTGCCATTTGTGAGCAGATGGAGGATCCCAAGCTCGCCAAGGGAATGGTTAAGCGCGAAGTCGTTCAGCTTATTACTCCAGGAACGTTGGTTGATCAGACTGAAACCAATGCTAAGGATAATAACTACCTCACGGCGCTTCACGAATCACAGGAGGCGTTTGGGCTGGCCTACGTTGACCTTTCCACCGGGGAATTGCAGGTGACCCACCTGTCGGACCTCCCTGCGGTGGTTAACGAACTAATTAGTTTGCAAACTAAAGAAGTTGTTCTGGACGAAAGCGTTACGGCCGCAACTAAGAAACAGCTAAAAAAGCTCCATATACTACAGTCACCACAATTGCAGGTCAGTGACCATGCTGAGGTGGGCTTTGCTATTCAGGGCTTAACCGACCCGAATGAGTTGGCGGCAGTTAAGCACCTTGTTTCCTACCTCATCGTTACCCAAAAGCGGGCGCTTACCCACCTTAAACGGGCGGTAAGCTACACCCCAACGGCGTTTTTGAAACTCGACCATTCCGCCGTTACGAACCTTGACCTGGTAAAAAATTCACGGACGGGGAAAAAGGCGGGAACGCTACTGTGGTTATTGGATAAGACTAAAACGGCCATGGGCGGGCGAATGCTTCACCAGTGGATTCGCCGCCCGTTGCTTGATGCTGCGGCAATTCGTGACCGGCAGGAACGGGTCACCATATTGTTGGAAAATTTCATGGAGCGTTCGGCCCTCCAGGAAGAATTAACCCACGTATACGACCTCGAACGCCTTGTTGGGCGGGTTGCCCTGGGAAACGTAAACGGCCGGGACCTGGTCCAACTGCGCACGTCCCTGGAGCACATTCCGCAACTCCGCCACGTTGTTACCGAACTTGATACCGGGGCGTTTACAACACTGTTGAAGGACCTCGATCCGGTCAGTGACGTTACGGACTTGATCCACCGGGCAATTGTTGATGATCCCCCCGTAACCATTACTGACGGGGGACTCATTCGTCCGGGATACAGTAAACAACTTGATGAATACACGGAAGCGATGACGAACGGGAAGCAGTGGATTGCTGACCTGGAGCAGCAGGAGCGGGAAGCAACCGGAATTAATAAGTTAAAAATCGGGTTTAATCGCGTTTTCGGGTACTACATTGAGGTTTCCCGGCCCCACCTTGATAAGGTGCCGCAGGACCGGTACCACCGGAAGCAAACGCTGGTGAATGCAGAGCGGTTTATCACCCCGGAATTAAAGGAAAAGGAACAGTTAATCCTCGGGGCGGAGGACCACGCCGTTGCCCTTGAACATCAGCTTTTTATGGAAATCCGCGAGCAAATTAAACGGGCAATTCCGCGCCTGCAGCGGTTAGCGGCCGCCGTTGCCCAACTCGACGTCCTCCAAAGCTTTGCGGCGGTGAGCGAGGAGGGCCAGTTTGTCCGGCCGACGTTTGACACGCAACACCAGGAGATGGTGATTGAACAGGGCTGGCATCCCGTGATTGCGAAGGTAATCGGAACGGAGGAGTACGTTCCCAACGACGTGCAGTTAACGCGGGACGCGCAGATTTTACTGATTACCGGGCCGAACATGTCCGGGAAGAGTACCTACATGCGGCAGGTTGCCCTGACGGTAATCATGGCGCAGATGGGGTGTTACGTTCCGGCTAAAAAGGCACAGTTACCGTTGTTTGACCAGATCTTTACCCGAATTGGGGCTGCGGATGATTTAATCGCGGGAAATTCGACGTTTATGGTTGAAATGCAGGAGGCTAACGCAGCGTTGAGTAACGCTACTGCTAACAGTTTGTTGCTCTTTGATGAACTCGGGCGGGGAACGGCGACGTATGACGGGATGGCGCTTGCCCAGGCAATTATTGAGTATGTCCATGAGCACGTGCATGCCAAGACGCTCTTTTCGACCCATTATCACGAGCTGACCCAGCTAACGGCCCAACTCCCGCACCTTAAAAACGTTCATGTTGGAGCGGTTGAACGGGACGGCAAGTTAATCTTTCTGCACAAGGTTGCCCCAGGGCCGGCTGATAAGTCTTATGGAATCCACGTTGCTAAGTTAGCGGGAATGCCGGCACCCCTGATCAAGCGGGCAAACGTGATTCTACAGCAACTGGAGGCCACGGCTGATTCTAAGCCAGCGGATCCGGTAGCGGAAACGGATGAACAGCTCTCGTTGTTCGTTCCGGAAACACCTCCTGCTCCCCGTCCCCAAAAGGACCCGGTAACCGCGCCGATTGTGGATGAGTTACGGCAGTTAAACTTAATGGGGATGACGCCGCTGGATGCGATGAACCTTCTTTATAAGTGGCAGCAGCAACTCCAGGGAGGTGGCGTTGATGACAAGAATTCATGAGCTTCCAGAAAACCTGGCAAACCAAATTGCCGCCGGGGAAGTCATTGAACGGCCGGCCTCGGTGGTCAAGGAACTGGTTGAAAACGCAATTGATGCGCACGCCCAGCGGATCACGGTTGAGTTGACGGATGCCGGATTGAAAACCATTACGGTGACCGATAACGGGGCGGGAATTGCCGAAGAGGACGTTCCGGTGGCGTTTCGGCGACACGCGACGAGTAAAATTACAGACCGGACCGACCTGTTTCGGGTGCACACCCTCGGGTTTCGGGGTGAGGCGTTGCCAAGTATTGCCTCGGTCGCAGACGTAACGCTCACGACGGCAACTAAGGACGCGCAGGCGGCAACCACGATCCACATCAAGGGTGGGGAGCAGGTGACCCTTGAACCAACGGCACACCGCCCGGGGACTGTAGTAACCGTTGCGGGGCTATTTTATAACACTCCTGCCCGGCTAAAGTACCTCAAGTCCCCCGCCACCGAACTCGCCCATACCAGTGATTTGCTTAGCCGGTTAGCACTGGGTCACCCAGAGATTGCGCTTCGGTTAGTTAATAACGGGCGCACCCTGCTTCAGACAGCCGGAAATGGTAAAATGCAACAGGTTATTAGTGCGGTCTACGGCGTCCGGGTTGCCCGGGAGATGCTGGCTGTTGACCAGCAGGACCTTGATTTTCACGTTACGGGATACGTCGCTAAACCAACAACCACCCGTGCTTCTAAGAAGTACATGACAACCCTGATTAACGGCCGGACGGTGGTCAACCCCGTATTACGGGCGGCAATTCAGGAGGGGTACGGAACGAAGTTGATGGTGGGGCGGTTTCCCATTGCGGTAATTAATATTCAGCTTGACCCGCTTTTGGTGGACGTGAACGTTCATCCAACGAAACAGGAAGTGCGGTTAAGCAAGGAGGATCAGCTGGAGGCACTGATTGCCACCGCGGTTCGTCAGGGACTGGCAGGCGCTGATTTAATTCCTGCCGCTACCGTGTCCCCCAAAGAGACGCCACGGGTAAAGCGCAGTGAACAACTGGACTTTCGGGCCAGTGTTCATGCCCAGGCGGTGCGTAACCGGGTGCACGCCGCGGTAATGGGGAATTCTTCTCCGGTGCCGGCTTCTCCGCAAGAAGAGCAGGCGGTAGCCACGGATGAACAACCAGCAGTCATTACCATTAAGCATCGGACTGATCTTACCAGTCCTGCCATGCAGGCGTGGGACCGGCACTATCAGACAAACGTCACTGGAGCTAACGAGGCTGCTAGCGTGCATTTTCCCCGGTTACGGTACTTAGGCCAGGTTCACGGGACGTATTTATTAGCTGAGGGCGATGATGGGTTATACCTGATTGATCAGCACGCGGCCCATGAACGGGTGAAGTTTGAGAAAATTACCACTGCTGCGGCTAACGAACACGTTGCAATGCAGGAACTGCTTGTGCCGGTCGTTTTGAACTATCCTGCAAGTGACGCGTTGATTGTGAGTGAACGGATGGATGATTTAAACCAGCTGGGGCTTACGTTGGCCGATTTCGGGCAGAACACGTTTATTGTGCGGGAGCATCCGGCGTGGATGGGGGAAACCGATGTGGCTGAACAAATCCGGACGATTGTGGATACCGTAATTGCCCATCGCAATATTACTACGGCCCGGCTCCGGGAAGCGGCGTTAGCGATGGCGAGCTGTAAGCAGGCGATTAAGGCTAATCATCACCTCGAACTAGCGCAGGGGCAAGCCCTCTTGGACCACTTGGCGGAGTGTACTAACCCGTACAATTGCCCCCATGGGCGGCCCACCACAATCCACTTTACGGCCAACGAGTTACAGCGGATGTTCAAGCGAATTCAGGATCCGCATCACAGTAAGCGGTCGTGGAACCAGTAATTAAGGAGGAAAACCATGTATGAGTATTTAACGGGGTTGGTTACTGCGGTGACGCCCGGTTACATCGTTGTTGATGTGGCAGGGGTTGGTTACCAGGTCCAGGTGGCGAACCCGTTTCGTTTCCATGAAAACGAAAAGCAGCGGGTGTACGTGTACCAGGCTGTTCGGGATACGGCCGTTACGCTATACGGTTTTAGCTCATTAGAAGAGAAGGAGCTTTTCTTGCGGTTGATTAGTGTAGCGGGAATCGGTCCCAAGAGTGCGCTGGCAATTTTAGCTAATGACGACCATGCCGGCTTTGTTGCGGCCGTTGAGGCGGACGACGTGAACTACCTGGTGAAGTACCCGGGAATTGGGAAGAAGACTGCTAAGCAGATTATTCTGGACCTCAAAGGAAAGCTCGCGCCGGTTGCTGCTGAAGCCCCGAACAAGGAAGTTGCCCAGCCACCGACTGATGATCCAACCCTGCAAGAGGCGGTCGCTGCTTTAAGTGCTTTGGGATACACTAAGACGGAGGTCAAGCGGGTGACCAAGAAGCTCCGTGACTTTGAGGGGCAGTCGACTGACGAGTACCTGCGGGAAGCGCTCCGGTTGATGATGAATTAGCGAGAGGAGGGGTCGAATGGACGATGAAGAACGGATCGTCTCAGCTGCAAGTAACGATGCGGCCGAAGAACAGGTTGAGGGATCGTTACGCCCCCAGACGCTGAATGATTACATTGGGCAGGAAAAGCTCAAACAAGAAATTGGGGTTTACATCAAGGCTGCTAAACACCGGGAAGAAGCGTTGGACCATGTTTTACTGTACGGTCCACCAGGATTAGGGAAAACCACGATGGCCGTGATTATCGCTAACGAGTTGGGGGTGAACCTTAAGCAGGCGAGTGGCCCGGCAATCGAACGGCCCGGTGACTTGGTGGCGCTCTTGAACGAATTGACACCGGGAGACGTGCTATTTATTGATGAAATCCACCGTCTTCCCAAGAACGTCGAAGAAATTTTGTATTCAGCGATGGAAGACTACTACATCGACATCGTTGTTGGGCAGGATGCCGGCGCTCACGCCGTTCATTTCCCGCTACCTCCGTTTACCCTCATTGGGGCGACTACCCGGGCGGGAATGTTAGCGGCACCGTTGCGGGACCGGTTTGGAATAAACGGCCACATGCAGTATTACACCGAGAATGACCTGGTGGCGATTATTCACCGCTCCGCTCAGGTGTTACACACGGCTATCAGCCGGGAAGGCGCCCATGCGATTGCGCGGCGTTCCCGGGGGACCCCGCGGATTGCGAACCGGCTGCTTAAGCGAGTGCGGGACTTTGCGGAAGTTGCCGGAAAGGAGACGGTTGATCCGGAAATCGTGGATTATGCTCTCCAACTACTGCGAATTGATGAGCGGGGACTGGATGAGAATGACCGGCGGGTGCTGACCACGATGATTGAACTGTATGGTGGCGGTCCCGTTGGGTTAACCACGATTGCAGCCAATACGGGTGAAGAGGCGGAGACGGTCGCGGATATGATTGAACCGTACCTCATGCAAATTGGTTTTTTGAAACGGACAGCCCGGGGGCGGGTAGTGACGCCGGCGGCCTACGAACATTTGGGAATTCCGTATAACCAGAACTAAGAGCGGTTGGCAAGGACGGTTGTTTTTGGTATGGTTATGTTTAGACTATGACGAAGGAGTGTTATTAATGGGCTCGGTTACGACCATCATAATGTTTGTGGTTCTGTTTGTTTTGATGTACTTCATCATGATTCGGCCACAAAAGAAGCAGCAACAGCAGCACCAGGAAATGATTAACAGCCTCCACGTTGGGGATCACGTTGTTATGATTAGCCGGTTACACGGAAAGATTGACAAGATCAACAAGGCGGACGGCACGGTTTCCGTTGATTGTGACGGGATTTACCTGACCTTTGACGTGAACGCCGTAATGAACGTGATTCCGGCAACGGCGGGTGACGAAATTTCCGTTGACGAAGAGCTTGCTGAAAAGGATAAGGATAAGCAGCAGGATGCAGATGATGATTCTGCGGAGGATAATTCCTACGACGCGAAGTAATTATGGAATAAAAGCGTTCCTTTGATGGAGGGACGCTTTTACTATGCTTTCTGGATGGTTTCTTTTGTTATTGGTATCTCATAGAAAAACATTTTTAATGATATGATTTGACACGCTTACGATAATAGAGTAGAGTACTTCGTGGAGCTAAATAATGGTTCTACGAAAGGAAGGTGCGTGTGATGCCAGTAATGAACGCGCAGGAGATTATGGACTTAATTCCTAATCGGAGTCCGATTTGCTACGTTGATTACGTTGATGAAATCGTTCCTGATAAGATGATTCGGGCAACGAAGAACGTCACCATTAATGAAGATTACTTCCGGGGGCACTTTCCGGGAAACCCGGTGATGCCTGGAGTATTAATCGTTGAAACCGCGGCACAGGTCGCCTCCATTCTGATTTTAAAATCACCAGCGTTTAGGAATAAGACCGCATACTTAGGCGCTGCTAATAAGGTCAAGTTTCGGCAAATGGTGCGCCCTGGAGCGATCCTTCACTTTACCGTTGAAATTATTAAGCAACGGCGCAACATGGGGACTGTGCGCTTCACTGCGACGCTTGATGATGGTAAGAAAGCCTGCAGCGGGGAATTGGTTTTCATTGTTGATGACCAAGAACGGCGGCAGTAGGTGATTATAAATGGGAGTAGGAGAATGAGAACGGGAATTAAAATTGTGGCGACGGGAGCGGCAGTTCCAGAGCGGGTCGTAACAAACGACGATTTAAGTACGTTCTTAGATACGTCAGATGAGTGGATTCGCCCCCGGACGGGAATTGAATCCCGCCATATTAGTACCGGCGAAAATACCGCCGATTTGTGTACCCGGGCAGCCCAGCAGATGTTGACGCGGAGCGGATGGGATCCTGCGAGCCTCGATTTGATCGTCGTGGGCACCATGTCGCCCGATTCATGTACGCCAGCGACTGCAGCGATTGTTCAGGGACGGATTGGGGCGGTAAACGCCGCGTGCTTTGATCTTTCCGCCGCGTGTTCTGGCTTTGTATACGGTCTCCAGGTCGCTCAGCGATTTTTAGCAACGGGAATGCACCGGGCCCTCGTCATTGGGGGCGAGGTATTATCCAAGCTGGTCGACTGGCAGGATCGGCGGACCGCGGTGCTGTTTGGTGACGGCGCTGCCGGGGTTCTTTTGGAAAAGCAGTCTGATGACGACGCAGCCGCATTTCTGGCTGGTCAGATGTGGGCGGATGGAACGGCATATGATAAACTACAAGCAGGGCAGATAGCCCCCTTGCAGTCGTTTCCGCCGCAGCACCAACGCTGGGAATACGTCCCGTTTACGATGGATGGCCATGCCGTTTATCGGTTTGCCACAAACGAAGTTGCCCGGTCGTTGACAACAACGTTGGATGCAGCAGGGATGACCGCTGATAATGTTGACTATTTTTTGCTACATCAAGCAAATTATCGTATCATAGGTGTGATTGCTAAAAAAATTGGTCAGCCGGTTGCTAAGTTCCCAGTGAACATTGCGAAGTATGGAAACACATCTGCAGCAAGTATTCCGCTTTTACTGGATGAACTAGTGACCCACGGGACGCTCCACCGTGGAGCAGTGGTTGCGCTGAGTGGTTTTGGCGGCGGTCTGACTGTGGGAACACAAATTATTCGATTCTAAATCATGGTAAAGGAGTTTTATATCAATGACTGAAGAAGAAATTTTTGCTAAGGTACAGGAAATTGCAGCCGAAGAATTAGATGTTGATAAGGCGAAGATTACGCTGACGACAAACATCAAGGATGACCTGGATGCTGATAGTTTAGACCTCTTCGAAATCATGAGCGAACTTGAAGATGAGTTCGAAATTGAACTGGAGGCCGACGAGGACATCACGACGGTTGAAGACGTTGTTAAGTACGTTAAGAAGGAACTTGACGCTAAGGACTAATTTAATTTGATTTAGATAGGAACTGAACACCATGAAATTCGGGATTTTATTTAGTGGTCAGGGGGCCCAGTATGCAGGAATGGGTTGTGATCTATACGCAAATGATGACTTATTCCGAAAGGTTGTTGATGCGGCGAGTCCGCATGTAGGTTACGACGTTGCTGCAGTTCTCAATGATGAGGACCGGCTAAACGAAACGAAGTATGTTCAACCAGCCATTGTTGCTGTCGAACTCGGGTTAGTTGCGATGCTTAAACGCGATGTTTCCACCCTCGCCATTGGAGGCATGGTGGGGCTCTCGCTTGGTGAGTATGCTGCGTTAATCGCGAGTGGTGCGATGCCGTTTGACGCTGGAATGGACGTCTTACGGCTCCGGGCGGCAGCAATGCAAGCAGACGCCGATGCCCGGCCAGGAGCAATGGCAGCAGTCTTAAATCCTGACGTTGAGCAGGTCAAGCAGGTCTGCGCGGCGTGCTCTGATCAGGATCATCAGGTCGTGATTGCTAATTATAATTCCCCGAAACAAGTTGTTATTGGTGGTGATCAGGCTGCAGTAGCCGCAGCAAGCAAACAGTTAAAGGATGCTGGTGTGCGGCGCGTGGTTCCATTAAAGGTAAGCGGGGCGTTTCACACCCCGCTTTTTGTGAATACACAGCAGCAGTTAGCAACGGCTCTGCCTAAGCTTACGTATCATGAGCCTGATTATCCGGTAATTAGCAACACCACGGGAAGACCATTTGAAAAGGATGAAATTGCGGCCGTGCTCACCAAACAAGTCAGCACGCCGACGCACTTTGCTGATTGTGTTCGCTATATGATTAACGCCGAACAGGTGACAGCCACTCTCGAGGTGGGGCCAGGACAAACACTCAGCAAGTTTACCAAGCAGATTGACCGGCAGGTAGTGCGGTACCACGTTGATAGTATGGACGGGTACCAGCAACTGCTGGCAACGTTACGGGGGGAAGAATGATGAAATTAAAGGATCAGGTTGTATTTATCTCGGGCTCGTCCCGGGGATTGGGCGCACGGATGGCCGTACGGTTTGCCGCTGAAGGCTGTAAGGTAATTTTAAACGGCCGGAAGGGGATTCCAGACGAATTAATTGACCAAATCAACGAATATGGAGTACAGTACGCAACGGTGCTGGGCGACATTTCAAAGGCGGAAGACGTTAAGCGAATGACGAAGGAGGCCTTTGATGCGTTTGGGCGGATTGATATTCTGGTCAATAATGCCGGGATTACTAAGGACACCCTGCTTGTGGGGATGAAAGAAGCGGACTTTGAACAGGTGATTAACGTCAACCTGAAGGGGACGTTTTTGATGACTAAACTGTTCATGAAGCGGATGAACAAGCAACGGTCCGGGTGCATTATTAACATGGCAAGCGTTGTTGGCTTGCATGGGAATGTGGGTCAGGCAAGTTACGCCGCAAGTAAGGCCGGGGTGATTGGTTTAATGAAGACAACGGCCCGTGAAGGTGCCTTACGGGGCATTCGGTGTAACTGTATTGCGCCAGGAATGATTAAGTCTGATATGACCGATGCCCTAAGCGATAAGGTTAAGAAGCAGATTATGGAACAAATTCCGTTGAAACGGTTTGGGACGCCCGATGACGTGGCGGACGTTGCCCTGTTCCTGGCTAAGAGTGATTACGTCACTGGTCAGGTAATTTCCGTGGACGGCGGGATGACAATTTAGTTGGAGGGATAACATGGCGAGAGTCGTTGTAACGGGAATGGGCGTTGTTGCGCCTAACGGAATTACCCGGGACGAATTTATTGAAAACACGTTTGCAGGAAAGGTTGGGATTAAACCGATTACCAAGTTTGATGCCACGGATACTGGAATTAGTGTGGCTGGCCAGGTCGATGGTTTTGACTACAAGGAGCGCGTTGGCCGGGAAGGGCGGCGGATGGACCTCTTTGCGCAGTACTCGGTTCATACGGCTCTGGAAGCGGTCGAACAGGCCGGCATTACCTCTGAAAACACCCGCGGTGAAGACATGGGAGTGATTTTTGGGACCGGAATTGGGGGCCTTTCAACCATTCAGAAGCAGATTCTGAAAATGGGAAAACGGGGTCCGCGGGCGGTTTCCCCGCTCTTTGTTCCGGAAATTATTCCGAACATGGGAGCCGGCAACATCGCGATTCGGCTTGGCGCCAAGAACACGTGCATGACAATTGTTACGGCGTGCTCGACGGCAACGAATTCAATCGGTGAGGCTTTCCGGCAAATCAAGGAAGGTCGGGCTGAAGTCATGATTACCGGTGGCGCCGAAGCACCAATCGATACGATCGGGATCGCGGGCTTTGCCTCCCTTACGGCTCTTTCCAAGGAAAGTGATCCGCTGAAGGCGTCAACGCCGTTTGACGAAAACCGGAGTGGGTTTGTGCTTGGTGAAGGGGCGGCTGCCCTTGTGCTTGAAAGCTACGACCACGCAAAGGCGCGGGGAGCAAAGATTCTCGCGGAAGTGGTCGGTTATGGGAGTACGTGTGATGCTTACCATATTACTGCGCCGGATCCAACTGGTGACGGGGCGGCCCGGGCGCTCAAGCAGGCCATGGGCGAAGCAGGTATTACCCCTGAACAGGTCGGCTACTTGAACGCGCACGGAACGGCCACGCACGCCAATGATGTTGGGGAAGCAAAAGCAATTAACCTTGCTTTTGGGACTGATAGTGACCTGCAGGTTTCAAGTACTAAGTCAATGACTGGGCACCTGTTAGGGGCGGCCGGAGCGGTCGAGGCCGTTGCAACGGTTGCCGCCCTTCAGCGGGGAGAACTCCCGCCAAACATGGGGCTAACCAAGCAGGATCCGGAGTGCCAGATTAACGTGGTAACTGAGCCTGGAACCAAGGCGCCTGATTTAGAGTATGCAATGAGTGACTCCCTTGGCTTTGGGGGCCATGATGCGGTACTAGCATTTAAAAAATGGAGTGACTAAGCGTGAACTTTAACGAAATTAAGGATTTAATGGCGGAATTTAATGCCTCCCCAACCCGGGAGCTGGAGATTACTGAGGAAAACGGGTTTCGACTTCGGCTAAGTAAGAACGATGCACCGCAACGGGGTGAAGCCCAGCAGCCGAGCGCACCTTCAGCTAGCCAGCCAACCCCGGCACCGGCCCAACCAGCCCAACCGGTTGAAGCTTCCCAACCCAAGGAAGAACCGGTCCAGACTAAGTCGGCCAAGCCGGAAGGACCCGTAATTAAGGCGCCAATGGTGGGAACGGTTTACCTACAAGCTAAGCCGGATAGTCCCGCCTACGTAACGGTTGGCCAGCCGGTTCATAAGGGAGACGTTGTCTGCATCATCGAGGCAATGAAGATGATGACGGAGATTAAGAGCGACGTTGACGGGGTGATTGCGGAGGTTCTTGTTGATAACGAAGACCTCGTTGAGTTTGATCAGCCCCTCTTCCGCGTAACGGAGGGATAACAATGGCAATGGACATTAACGAAATCAAGAAAATTATTCCGCACCGTTACCCGTTCCTACTGATTGATCGGGTTGAGGAAATCGTGCCTGGTGAAAAGGCGGTTGCCATCCGGAATGTAACGGCGCACGAAGAAGTTTTTAACGGCCATTTTCCGGATAACCCGGTTCTTCCGGGGGTACTAATTGTTGAGTCGCTGGCACAAACGGGAGCAGTAGCGCTCCTGTCACAGCCCGAATTCAAGGGGAAGACGGCGTTCTTTGGTGGCATTAAAAACGCAAAGTTTCGCCGGATTGTTCGCCCGGGCGATCAGTTACGGTTGGAAGTAACGCTTGAGAAGTTAAAGCATAATATTGGCACTGGAAAGGGAATTGCAACGGTGAACGGCAAGAAGGCTTGCTCAGCAACGTTGACGTTCTTTATTGGTGATGACGAAGAGACGGGGCGGTAAGTGCATGTTCAAGAAAGTATTGGTTGCTAATCGGGGTGAGATTGCTGTCCGGATTATTCGTTCCTTAAAGGAAATGGGAATTAAGACGGTCGCGATTTACTCGGTTGCTGATCAACATAGCCTGCACGTTCAGCTGGCTGATGAGGCTGTCTGTGTTGGGGGAAACCGGCCGCAGGATTCATACTTAAATATGAAAAACATCCTTGCAGCGGCTGTTGGCACCGGGGCAGAAGCAATTCACCCGGGGTTCGGTTTTCTTTCAGAGAACAGCGAATTTGTTGAAATGTGTGAGGCGTGTGGAATCACGTTCATTGGGCCGCATTCGGAAACCATCGAACTGATGGGGAATAAGGCGAACGCCCGGGTGCGGATGCAGCAGAGTGCGGTTCCCGTAATTCCGGGAAGCGAAGGCTTTATCGCTGACGCTGACGAGGCTCTCAAGGTCGCAGCCAAGGTTGGTTACCCAGTAATGCTCAAGGCCGCTGCTGGTGGTGGTGGCAAGGGAATCCGCCGGGTTGACCACGAAGAGGACCTAGTAGCGGCGTTTAACAATGCGCAGCGTGAAGCTCAGAGTGCGTTTGGCGACGGGCGGATGTACCTCGAAAAGATCATGACCAACGTCAAGCACATTGAGGTCCAAGTGTTCCGTGACCGGGCCGGCCACATGGCGTACTTCCCGGAACGGGACTGTTCCGTTCAGCGGAATAAGCAAAAAATGATTGAGGAAAGCCCGTGTAGTCAATTAACGGCAGCTGAGCGGGCGCACCTCGGTGAAATTGCCCTGCGTGCGACCGAAGCAATTGATTACCTGAATACCGGAACGATTGAGTTTTTGATGGACCAGGAGCACCACTTCTACTTCATGGAAATGAACACCCGGATTCAGGTTGAGCACACGATTTCGGAAATGATTACCGGAATTGACCTCGTGAAAGCGCAAATCATTGTCGCTGCCGGCGGTGACCTGCCATTTACGCAGGACGACGTGCGGATTTCCGGGCATGCAATTGAGTGCCGGATTAACGCCGAAGACCCTCAGCGGGACTTTATGCCGGCTGTCGGAAAGGTTACTAAGCTGTACCTGCCAGTCGGAAATCTCGGTGTGCGGATTGATTCCGAGTTGTATTCGGGAGCAACCATTTCGCCGTACTATGATGCGATGATTGCGAAGGTCGTGGCTTGGGGGCATGACCGGGACGAAGCAATCGCTAAAATGATCCGGTTACTCAAGGAAATGCGCGTTGAAGGGGTCACTACTAACCAACAGTTCCACCTAGAAATACTAAAAGATCCGGTCTTTCGGGCCGGAACGTTTACGACGGATTACGTTGAAACGCAGGTTTTGCCGCGTTGGAAAGAGAAAATGGGTGAGGAATAATGCGACTGTTTGACTTGAAAACCCTCCGTAGCCGGCACGTTAAGGCTGACAAGGAGGCCATGGATAAGGTGCCGGAGGGATTATGGCAGGCCTGTCCGAAGTGTCATCAGACGGTTTACCATAAGGAACTAGGAAAGTATAAGGTTTGCCCGCAATGTGGGTACGGGTTCCGGATTGGCGCTCGGGAGCGGTTAA
Organism: Candidatus Ligilactobacillus avistercoris; assembly: GCA_019119415.1. Lineage (GTDB taxonomy): Bacteria > Bacillota > Bacilli > Lactobacillales > Lactobacillaceae > Ligilactobacillus > Ligilactobacillus hohenheimensis. Next base: position 87,363 of record DWXB01000017.1, read on the forward strand.
GCTGGTTGGTCGATAAGAACCAGTTTACTGAATACGATGCGGACCTGCAGACGGACGACCCGTTATCCTTTCCGGGATACCGCGATAAAATTGCCGCTTGCCAGGCCAAAACAAACTTGAATGATTCGGTGTTGACCGGAGTAGCAATGATTAAAAAGCAGCGGTGTGCGCTGGGAATCATGGATCCCCAGTTTATCATGGGTTCGCTCGGCCGCGTCACCGGCGAAAAGATCACGCGGCTTTTTGAACGGGCAACCCGAGAACAGCTACCCGTTGTTTTATTTACGTCGTCTGGTGGTGCGCGGATGCAGGAGGGAATTGTTTCCCTGATGCAGATGGCGAAGGTTTCCCGGGCGGTAAAGGATCACAGTGATGCGGGGCTCTTTTACCTGACGGTCCTGTGTGACCCAACGACCGGGGGGGTAACGGCTAGTTACGCAATGCAGGGTGATATCATTCTTGCTGAACCGCGTTCACTAGTGGGCTTTGCTGGGAAACGCGTGATTGAACAGACGATGCATCAGAAGGTTCCGGCTGATTTGCAGGATGCTGAGACGGTCCTAAAGAACGGGTTTATCGATGCAATTGTTCCGCGGGATAAAATGCGTTCTGCGGTTGCCTGGCTTTTGAAGTATAATGTGATGGGAGGCAGAAGCAATGGCTAAGGGTGACGAACGGACAGCGGCAGCCATTGTTGCTGCTGCCCGGGGGCCAAAAAAGATTACGACCCCAGAGTTGATTCATGGCTTATGCAGTGAGTTTATGGAACTTCATGGCGATCGCGGAAATGGCGATGACCAGGCCGTTATTGGGGGAATCGGAATATTCAACCAACAGCCGGTGACCCTAATTGCAACCGATAAGGGAACGAGCGCTGAGGAACGGATTGCCAAGAACTTTGGGAGCCCGTTACCAGCTGGTTACCGGAAAGCCCGGCGGTTGATTATGCAGGCGGCCAAGTTCCACCGACCGGTGATTACGTTTGTTAATACGTCCGGTGCGTATCCGGGACAAGCAGCCGAGGAGAATGGTCAGGGTGAGGCGATCGCACGGAATTTACTTGAGTTAAGCACCGTGCCGGTTCCCATGATTACCATTATTTTTGGTGAAGGGGGAAGCGGAGGAGCGCTTGCTTTGGCCTGCGGTGATGAGGTGTGGATGCTCGAAAATTCAATGTACTCGGTTCTATCACCAGAAGGGTTTGCGTCAATCCTGTGGAAGGATAGTATGCGTTCAGCAGAAGCCGCTGAACTTCTCCAATTAACTCCCCAGGCGCTATTAAAGCAACAGGTGATTGAGGGGATTATCCCCGAGCCTGGTTCGCACAAGAAGGTTGTGCGGAATATTGCTGATGTCCTTAAACGCGAGTTACCCCGGTTACAACGGATGACAACAACTGAACTGCTTGAGCAGCGGAAGCAGCGCTACCGGAAGTTTTAAGTAAAGGAGTAATGGAAAGTGGGATTATTGTCAGGAAAGAAGATCCTCGTTATGGGGGTTGCCAATAAGCGGTCCATTGCCTGGGGATGTGCGCAGGTAATGGAAGAACAGGGTGCGGAGGTTATTTACACGTACCAAAATGAACGGATGAAGCGTGGGGTGAGTCGGCTTGTCGAAGACGACCACCGGCTCGTAGAATGTGATGCCGCTAATGACGAAAGCATTCAGCAGGCATTTAAAATCGTGAAGGAACGGTTTGGCAAAGTTGATGGCATCGTTCACGCGATTGCGTTTGCTAAGAAGGAAGAGCTCGGGGGAAGTATTTTGAATACGAGCCGTGACGGGTTTGCGCTGGCACATGACGTATCAGCATACTCCCTGATTGCCGTTGCCAAGTACGGAAAGGATATCCTGAATAATCCGGCAAGTATCGTTACCCTCACTTACTTTGGGTCAGAACGGGCCATCCCAAGCTACAACGTAATGGGGATTGCCAAGGCTTCGCTGGAAGCAAGCATGCGCTACCTTGCCCGGGACATGGGTGAGTACGGTGTACGGGTAAACGCTATTTCCGCGGGGGCCGTTCGGACGTTAGCCGTTACGGGAATTCACGGTCATTCAGACCTGCTGAAGATTTCTGAGGAACGGACGGTTGATGGCCAGTCCGTAACGACCAAGGAAATCGGGGGATTATGTGCCTTCCTGATGAGTGACCTATCAACCGGCGTTGTCGGGGACGTGATCTACGCTGATAAGGGGGTTCACCTGATTTAAGTTTCAGGTGTTTGAAACCCGAACAAAGCAATAATTGTATTATTATATTTTTCGTGAAGGTTGCGGTAGACGCCGCAACCTTCTTTTATGGTAAAAATTATGGGAATTCAGGTCGCCCTGTTGTTAATTAACGGGTTTCCCGCTAAAATGGTGGTGAATACTCTGGAAAGTGGTGCGAGAATAATAATGACAAAAAAGCAGAAGGCGTTGTTCGTAATCTTCGGCGGAACTGGTGACCTTGCACGGCGGAAATTATATCCGTCCCTTTTTAAGTTATACCGGAAGGGATTTCTTGATGATGACTTTGCAGTGATTGGAACGGCCCGGCGGGAATGGACTGATGACCATTACCGTGAGGTTGTTTTGGACTCAATTCGGAAGCTGGTTCCAGCAACGATTGACCCGGATGAGTTTACGAGCCACTTTTACTACCAGGCCCATAACGTGAACGATACGCAGCACTACGTAACCCTCCGGCAGTTGGCTGAGCGTCTTGACGAGCAGTACCAGCTCGGCGGCAACCGGATTTTTTACATGGCAATGTCACCGAAATTTTTCAGCGTGATTGCTAAGCACCTCAAGACCCAGGGATTGGTGACGCCGGAAGGATACAACCGGTTAGTAATTGAAAAGCCGTTCGGGAACGACCTGGAAAGTGCCCGGAAACTCAATGATGACCTGCGGAAGTACTTCCCGGAGGAATCCATTTTCCGGATTGACCACTATCTGGGAAAGGAAATGATTCAGAATATTTCTGCCTTGCGTTTTGGGAACAACCTGTTTAACGCTTTGTGGAATAACCGCTACATTGATAATATCCAGGTTACCCTCTGTGAACCGCTGGGGGTGGGAACCCGGGCCGGTTACTATGAAGGAGCCGGGGCCTTGCGGGACATGTTCCAGAACCACGTCTTACAAATCGTTTCCCTACTAACGATGAATTCCCCGGCATCGTTTACCGACGAGGATATCCGGCGGGAAAAGATGAGTGCCCTCAAAGCGCTCAAATTCTACAGCGCTGATGAGATTAAGCAAAACATTGTCCGCGGGCAATACGATGCGGCCAACGGAATGAAGGGGTACCGTGAAGAAAACGGGGTAGACGAGTATTCCGGGACCGAAACGTTTGTGGCGGGCAAGCTGATTGTTGACAACATGAGCTTTGCCGGGGTGCCAATTTACTTCCGGACAGGGAAGCGGATGCGGTGCAAGCAGTCCCGGGTGGACGTTGTGTTTAAGAACTTGCCAGCCCGGATTTTTAAGTACGGTGAAATTCGCCAAAACGTGTTATCGATTGAGGCGGACCCGCATTCCCGGATGTCACTGCAACTCAATACCAAGAAGGAGGGGCAGGGATTTGCGATCCGGCCAATTAACCTTGAGTTTAAGGCCAACGAAAACGAGATTCCTGGCGCGTATGAAAAACTCCTTTTGGATGTCCTCTACGGGAACGCAATGAACTTTACCCATCTGGAAGAACTGCTCTATTCGTGGCAGTTCGTGGATGCCATTGAGCGGGTTTGGGATGACGAAGGAACGCCGGCTGATTTCCCAAACTATGATTGTGGAACGATGGGGCCCCGGAGTGCGATGGAATTATTGGCCCGGGACGGAAAGTTCTGGGTATATGATCCAGAATAGGAAAGTGAAATGTAGGACCGTGGCGGTTGTCACGGTCCTATTTGTAAAGGAGAAAGTGAATTTATTCGGTCAAAGGTGAGTGATGAGCGTTATGTTTTCCAGTTAATTCCAGTGAGAAAGTGACGGGGAGATTCGGGGTTAATTATTTACTTTTTATTCAAAATACGGTATATTGTGAGAAGTTTGTTTATTAAAAATTTGATAAGGAGTAGTTTCACCAATGTTTACCATTAAGGATGACAAAAAGCCACTGTATCGCCGGTGGTGGTTCTGGCTGATACTTGTGGTGATACTTGTGGGCGCTGGGCTGACCGGAACAGCGGTGCATTACGTGCACCAGGCAGCTCGAACCGAACGGCGCACGGCTAAGAAACACCATCAAGCAGTCCAAACGGATAAAAAGGCTGAGCAAACCCAAGAAAAAGCGCCCCGCGCGATTGCCACACCTAACAAGCAGCAGCGGGATCAGCTTGTTAGTCAGGCCAAGAGCGGCGCAGACCTTCAGGCGGTTACGGCGGGGCAGCCCCAGGTAATCCACTTTGACCGGGACGACCAAACCATCAAGACGACGGTTGATAACAACGGGCAGATTAAACCCGGGCGGTACGCCGTTAAGTTGACGCGGGCGAATAAGAATTTTGATGATGATTTTCATGAATTATCGTTCGAGGCGCACTATAACGTCTACTCGGTGGATGATGCCAAGACGGACGACATTGTTCAAGGGACAGCTAACTTGCCTGCCGGGCGCGAAGTGAAGCTGAAGGGAAGTAAGGGTGACACTGTTACCTTGATTCCGCTTAAGAACCAGCAGCGAGCCGACCAGTTTATTTACAACGGGAGTTCTGTGCGGTCAACCGATGATGTTCAACCGGGGGTTTACCAACTGACGTACTGTGACACAACTGGGGATGACGATCAGTCCGGCGTATCACTTGACGGCAACGATTGCTATGACTACTTCACGTTGTATGATCGTCCGAACATGAAGAAGCACCACTACACGAGTGTCGTGGTGGCCATCCAAAAGGACCAGAAGATTGAAGTGGATAGTGGCGCGGTTCACCTTCAGCGGGTTCAAATTCCCCCAAAACCGCAGAACCTCATTCTTGGTTCGGCCGTGTACACGGTGGGACAGGATCTGCCCGCTGGCCGGTACAAGGTCCGGGTCTTGAGTGGTTCGGGTGACATTGGAAAGGCGGATAGCCTTGCAACGCTTGCCCACCTCAAAAAGCACGGAACGACCACGGTCACCCTGAAGAAGGGAACTAGAATTGAGATTAACCCCAACGTTGTTTCGCTGACCTACGTTGGAAGCTAGGGGGTGAGGGAAATGAATGGATTGGGATTAACCCCAACGATGTTGCTTTGGATCTGGGCCGGGTTAGCAGCGCTTTTCCTGGTTATCGAGTTGTTTACGACCCAGTTAGTGGCAATCTGGTTTGCTGTTAGTTCGGTTGTAAGTTTGGGCTTACAGGTGTGCCACGTTAGCCTCACGGTTCAGTTAATTCAGTTTTTAGTAACCGGGATTATTCTGGGAATAATCTTTCACCCGCTTGCGAAGCACTTACTGCAACGGCGTGGTTATCAACCGCTCAATACCGCGGAAACCGTGATTGGAAAGCACGGTCGGGTAACGACCGCGATTAAGGATGGTGCTGGCCGGGTAATGGTTGCGGGGGATGACTGGAAGGCCACGGCTGACCAGGATTTACCCGTTGGTTGTCAGGTAACGGTCACCGCGCTAAACGGTGTGACGGTGACGGTGAAAAAATTTAAGCAGGAGGATGACAAATGATCTTTTTAATCTTATTACTGATTTTAGTTGCGGTGGTCGTATACGTACTCGGCCACATTCGGGTTGTTAGCCAGAGCCAAAGCTGGGTTGTTGAGCGGTTAGGAAGTTACTACGCTACTTGGACTAACGGGGTGCACTTCCTGGTTCCGTTTGTTGATAACGTGGTGGCGAAGAATTCCCTTAAGGAACAGGTAATGGATTTTCCGCCTCAGCCGGTAATTACGAAGGATAACGTTACGATTAAGATTAATACCGTGGTTTATTCCCAGGTAACGGATTCTAAGTTGACGACCTACGGGATTGAAAATCCGGTTGCTGCCCTTGAAAACTTAACGGCAACGACCCTCCGGAACATCATTGGTGATTTGGACCTTGACGAGACGTTAACGAGCCGGGACATTATTAACACCAAGATGCGGACCATTCTGGATGGCGCCACCGATAAGTGGGGAATTAAGGTTAACCGGGTGGAAGTAAAGGACATTACGCCGCCGGCTGAAATTCAAAATGCCATGGAAAAGCAGATGAAGGCTGAACGGGAACGGCGGGCCCAGGTGTTGGCTGCCGAAGGAAACAAGAAGGCCGCAATTCTGCAGGCGGAAGGACAAAAGGAATCCCAGATTCTGCAGGCCCAGGCCGACAAGGAATCAGCAATCCAGGTTGCTGAGGGGCAAAAGCAGTCCCGGATTCTGGAAGCTGAGGGTCAGGCCGAAGCAATTCGGCAGGTTCAACAGGCGACAGCTGACGGGTTAAGCGCAATCAGTCAGGCAGACGTCACGGACCAGACGTTGACCGTGAAGGGCTTAGAGGCCGTTAAGCAGTTGGCTGACGGGCAGGCCACGAAACTGGTCATTCCGAGTGAGCTACAAAACATTGCTAGTCTTGGATCCGTCTTTAAGGCCAGCGTTACGGATGACGCCGCTAAAAAGCAGGATGCACCTAACGAGCGGAACTAACGTAGAGAGGATACTTAATGGGGCAAGAACAGTTTAGTTATGGTGTCCAAAAGACTCCTAAGCAATCAGGCAAGCACCGTCCTTCTAAGCGGGTGCTTGCCCGCCTATGGATGGTTGCTGTCGCACTGACCGTTATTGCGGTGGTGGTCGATTGCACCGAGGGAGCACTCCTGGGGCGCGCCTTACTTCACGAACAGGTGGCTATTTCGCGCATTACGTGGTGTGTTTACGTGTTAATTGCGTGGCTAGTAGCGTGGTGGACGCTCCGCGATGTTTTGCCGTTTCGTCGGAGCGGCTTTACCTCCCTGGGAGTCATGGCGGTAACTGTTATCTTAGGGTGGATTACGCAATATGTAGCCATTAATGCATTAACTCAGTGGATGACTGCGGCGATACTCCAGGGTTCGGATAAGATATTCTTCGTAATTAGTCTTCTGTGTGACCTTGCGACGGCTAATACCTTTATCATTACCGCACTGATTACCACCATTGTGTTTCTCGTGGTTAGGCATGGGCAGCAGGCATAGGTGTTAAATTAAAACAAGTCCTTCACCGGGAAGAACTTGAAAATACGAGGGGTTGGGGCAGATGCTCTGACCCCTTTTTGCGGATAAAATGACCGGTGGGTTGCACGAACACGTGTGCGGCGTTTTAATAAAGAGAAGAACGATTGTGGGGGTGGTTTTGTGGCTGACCAACGAAAAATTATTCACGTCGATATGGATGCCTTTTACGCATCAATCGAGATGCGGGACCACCCTGAACTGCAAAATGTTCCCCTGGTGGTCAGCCGGAATCCCCGGCATTCCGGTGGTCACGGCGTAGTCGCAACCGCTAACTACATTGCGCGCCAGTACGGGATTCATTCAGCCATGAGTGCGCAGGAGGCTCTCCGGCGGTGCCCGCAAGCCCATTTTAAGCGGCCGGACTTCCCCAAGTATCACCGGGTTTCTGATCAAATTCACGCGCTTTTTCACGAGTATACCGACATGATTGAGCCGGTTGCTTTGGACGAAGCGTACCTGGACGTGACGCACAACAAAAAGGGAATCCGCTCAGCAATCGTCGTTGCCCGCCAAATCCAGCGCGCCATCTTTGAGCAAACCCACCTGACTTGTTCGGTGGGGGTGGCACCGAATAAGTTTTTGGCAAAACTGGGGTCGGAGTACCGCAAACCGGTCGGCGTGGCGGTCGTGCGCCAGGAGGACGTGCGGGCCTTCCTGGATCCCCTGCCCATCGAAACCATCCGGGGCGTGGGCAAGAAGACCGTTGTTAAAATGCACGCCATGGGAATTGAGACGGGCGCAGACCTGTATGCAACCAGTGATGCCGAATTAATCCGCCACTTTGGCAAAGCTGGGCACCTGTTCTACGAACGGATTCGCGGAATTGATCCCCGCCCGGTGGAATGGCAACGGGAACGGAAGTCGATTGGGAGCGAGCGGACGTTCGATCAGCCGCTGATGAGTAGCGTTGAGGTTGAGCGGGTGATGCACGCGACGGCGGAACGGCTTGTTGGTGAACTTCACCGGAAACAAAAACACGGGAAGACGCTTGTTATCAAGGTGCGCAACGCGGCGTTCGAAACGGTTACGCGGCGGATTACCCTGGATGACTACTTTGAAAACGATGTTCAGGAAATTCAGCGGTACGGGCAGCAGCTCTTTGATATGGTTCAACCGGATGCCATTAACGTGCGCTTGTTAGGGCTAACAATGACTAACCTGGATGACGTTGCCTTTGAAAACATCCGTCTCCCGCTTTAGGTGGGGAATTTGCTATACTGGATAGCAGGAAGGTTTTGAAGAAGGGACCGATAAGGATGACAGTACAGGACGAAATTATTAGCAAGATTGAAGCGGCACCAACGATTATTATTCACCGCCACCAGCGGCCGGATCCGGATGCGGTCGGCTCCCAGGCAGGGTTAGCGACCATTTTGCGGGCAAGTTTTCCGGACAAACAGGTCTATCAGGTTGGCCAGGACGTCCACAGCCTAGATTGGATTGCGAAGGAACAAACGGTTGACGATGCAGTTTACCAGCATGCGTTGGTGATTGTTCTGGATACGGCAAACGCCCCGCGGGTTGATGATGTCCGGTATACTACGGGAGCTGATCTCATTAAAATTGACCACCACCCGGCAGAGGACCAGTACGCGCCGTTAAACTGGGTGGTTCCGGAAGCATCAAGTACGTCCGAACTGGTGGTGGATCTCGTGACTGCAAGCCACGGGAAACTGCACCTGACGCCCGAAGCAGCCCGGATGCTGTACGCCGGGATTGTGGGGGACACTGGCCGGTTTATGTACGATAACACGACCCCGCACACGCTGGAGGTTGTTGCTGAACTTTTCCGGCAGGGGATTGACGCGCCGGCGGTTAACCGGAAGTTAAGCGATATTTCCCTGCCTGAGGCGCGCTTAGCTGCGTTTGTATACCAGAACATGGAGATTACGGAGCACCATGCCGCCTTTGTTGTAATTAAGCTGGAGGATATTGAACGGTTAGGAATCAAGGATACTGGCACGTCAAGCGCCGTTTCCCTGCCAGGGATGATTGCGGATGTATTATGCTGGACCGTGATTGTTGAACAGCGGGACGGGACGTACCGGCTCCGGATTCGGTCGAAGGCCCCAGTGATCAACGAACTGGCAAAGAAGCACGATGGTGGGGGGCATCCCCTGGCAAGTGGGGCCGTTTTGCACGATGAGGAGCAAATTCCGGACTACGTCGCTGAGTTAGATGCCTTAGCAGCAAAGTACGAGGAGGAACACCAGTAATGGCGACCTTTGCAGATTTTAATTTCCAGCCGTTTATCAACAAGGCGTTAGCGGCGATTAACTTCACCCACCCAACGGAGGTGCAGCAACGCCTAATCCCAACGATTATGGCGGGGAAGAGCGTGGTGGGTCAATCCCAGACCGGGAGCGGGAAGACGCACACGTTTCTTCTTCCGATTTTTAATGCGGTTGACCCCCATACCCAGGTGGTTCGGGCTGTGATTACGACGCCTAGCCGGGAGCTTGCCTACCAGATTTATGATGCTGCTAAGCAGATTGTGCGGTTTAATCCGGCAATCGTGGTGCAAAACTACGTCGGGGGGACCGATAAGCAACGGCAAATCAGTAAACTCCAGCGGACGCAGCCCCACATTGTGATCGGAACTCCTGGTCGGATTAACGACCTGATTCGCCGCGGGGCGCTTGACGTTCACCGGGCGCAAATGCTGGTGGTTGATGAGGCGGACATGACCCTTGACCTGGGCTTTTTGGCAGAAACAGATGCCATTGCCGGTGCAATGCCGCGTGACCTGCAAATGATGGTCTTCTCTGCCACGATTCCTGAAAAACTCCGCCCGTTTTTACGGAAATACATGGAAAACCCGGTCGTCGAAGTTGTGGAAAACCAGCAAGTCATTAGCCCAACGATTGATAATTTCTTGTTGTCAACGAAGGGCCGGGACCGGAACCAGCTGATCTTGAAGTTGCTTACCATGGGTGAACCGTACCTGGCGTTGGTATTTACTAATACCAAGGAACGGGCTGATGAACTCAGCACCTACCTGCGGCACCAGGGATTGCGTATTGCCACCGTTCACGGGGGGATTCAGCCCCGCGAACGTAAGCGGGTGATGCGGGCAATCCACAACATGGAATACCAGTACGTGGTGGCGACGGACCTTGCAGCCCGCGGAATTGATATTGAAGGGGTCTCCCTGGTAATCAACGACGACTTACCCCAGGACCTGGAATTCTTCGTTCACCGGGTTGGGCGGACTGGCCGGAACGGACTTTCCGGGACGGCAATTACCCTGTATGGGCCGGGTGATGACAGTAAAATCCAGGAACTTGAAGGAATGGGAATCCATTTCAAACCGAAGGAATTAAAGAACGACCGGTTAGTGGATACGTACGATCGGCGCCGGCGCCAGCAGCGGGGAAAACGGCAGGATCACATGGATCCGCAACTACGAGGAATGGTTAAGAAGGCCAAGAAAAAGCATAAGCCGGGCTATAAGAAGAAGATTAAGTGGGCAATTGCCAAGGACGCCCAGCAAAAACGGCGGATTGAACGGCGCCAGAAGATGCGGGTCCAGCGTAAACAGCGCAGGGATAACTGGTAATTGACAACCGAGGGGCCGTTTGCTATTCTTAAACGCGACAGGATATGCGGTCTGCCGGCGTTCTGCAGCGAGGATTCTGGTGGTGCGACGAATCTAGAATTAGGCAGGCTGTGCTCCCTGGCTTAAAACTGAATGAATTAACCATTAAGAGGTAGACGATTAGCATCGTTGCAAGTAAGGTGGTACCGCGCAAAGGCGTCCTTACGTTGTAACGGTGCTTTTTATCGTTAGAAAGGAATTGTTACCATGAAAAAGTTGACAAGTGCGCAGGTCCGCCAGATGTACCTGGACTTCTTTAAGAGTAAGGGACACGATGTTAAGAAGAGTGCGCCGTTAATTCCGCACGATGACCCAACCCTTTTGTGGATTAACTCTGGGGTGGCGACGATGAAGAAGTACTTTGACGGGACGGTTGTGCCGAAGAATCATCGAATTACCAGTTCTCAGAAGTCAATCCGGACAAATGATATCGAAAACGTGGGTCACACTGCCCGGCACCACACGTTATTTGAAATGCTGGGGAACTTCTCCGTGGGGGACTACTTCAAGGAGGAAGCCATCACGTGGGCGTGGGAATTACTTACTAGTCCTGACTGGTTTGCGTTCGCCCCGGAAAAACTGTACGTGACGGTTTACCCGAAGGATACGGATGCTAAGCGGTACTGGCAGGAAGTCGGGGTCCTTCCGGGCCATATCTACGAAGCTGAGGACAATTTCTGGGACATTGGCCAGGGGCCAAGTGGCCCGGACTCCGAGATTTTTTATGATCGTGGCCAGGAAATGAACAACGTTGCTGAGGATGATCCGGAAAATTACCCGGGCGGCGAAAACGAACGGTACCTGGAAATTTGGAACATCGTGTTCTCCGAATTTAACCACAAACCGGATGACAGCTACGAGCCGCTTCCGCATAAGAACATTGATACCGGGATGGGGTTGGAACGGATTGTTTCCATTTTCCAAAACGCTCCGACCAACTTTGAAACGGACCTGTTCTTACCAATCATGGACGCCACGGCAGCAATGGGTACCGGCGTAAAGTACGGGGATGCCCCGGAGACCGACGTTTCGTTTAAGGTCATTGCTGACCATATTCGGGCGGTAACCTTTGCGATTGGTGACGGCGCCTTACCTTCCAATGAAGGGCGGGGCTACGTTATTCGGCGGTTAATCCGGCGGGCGGTCATGCACGGACAAAAGCTTGGAATCAAGGGTGCATTCCTTTACAAACTGGTTCCGGTTGTTGGGGAAATTATGAAGTCCGCATACCCAGAAGTGCTTGAACAGGCAGATTACATCCAGAAGGTTATCCGGATGGAAGAAGAACGCTTTAACGAAACCCTGACGGCGGGAATGCAGCTGCTGGATGATCTGATTGCAGAAACCAAACAGGCCGGAAAGACGGAAATCCCGGGCGATGGGGCGTTCAAGATGTATGACACGTACGGCTTCCCGTTTGAGTTAACCCAGGAGTACGCGCAGGATGCGGGGATGGCGGTTGACCAGGCTGGGTTTGACGCTGCCATGAAGGAGCAAAAAGATCGGGCTCGGGCTGCCCGGAGTGACGCCAAGTCAATGGGCGTGCAGAACGGCTTGCTGACCGACATTAAGACGCTGAGTGAATACGTAGGCTACCACCAGTTAAGCATTGACGGGACGTTAAAGGACATCATCGTTAACAACGAACTGGTTGACCAAACTACCCGGGGCGAGGCCCAGTTAATCTTTGACAAGACCCCGTTCTACGCCGAGATGGGTGGCCAGGTCGCTGACCAGGGGGTAATTAAGGACGAAGACGGTGAGGTTGTTGCCCGCGTTACGGACGTACAACATGCACCAAACGGGCAAAACATGCATACGGTGAAGGTGCTTGGCCCACTGGTAAGGGAGCATACCTACAGCCTTGAAGTCGACCGGGAGTTCCATAACAAGGTGAAGAAGAACCATACCGCAACGCACCTGCTGGATCAGGCACTCCGGGACGTTTTAGGTGCCCACACGCACCAGGCGGGTTCACTGGTTGAACCAACATACCTGCGGTTTGACTTCACTAACCTGGGAGCCGTTACGCCGGAGGACCTTGAACGGGTTGAACAGATTGTCAACGAAAAGATTTGGGCTGCCCTCCCAGTTGAAACGGTCGTGACGGACATTGAATCCGCTAAGAAAATGGGTGCCATCGCCCTCTTCTCGGAGAAATACGGCGACACCGTGCGGGTGGTAAAAGCCGGCGATTACTCGATGGAATTCTGTGGGGGAAACCACGTTGATAACACGAGTGAACTGGGACTCTTCAAGATTGTTTCTGAATCCGGGGTAGGGGCCGGGACCCGCCGGATTGAGGCGGTGACGTCCAAGGAAGCGTACGAGTACCTGAAACAGCACGATGAACTGCTGACGACGACTGCCGCAAAGGCAAAGGTCGTTCAGGTCAAGGACTTACCGGAACGCGTTGATCAGTTACAAGGAACCATCAAGCAACTTGAGCGGGAGAAGCAGGCCCTAGAAGACAAGTTTGCTTCCCAGCAGGCGGGGGACATCTTTAAGGATGTTCAAGAAATCAACGGGAAGACGTTGATTGCCGCCCAGGTAAATGTTTCTGGGATGGGCCAGCTCCGGCAGCTTGCTGACCAGTGGAAGGCCAACGGCTACTCAGATATTTTGGTACTGGCAACGGCTACGGAAGACGGGAAGGTGAATCTCATCACCGCGATGAGTGACGCTCAGATTAAGGCTGGCTTGAAGGCCGGTGACCTGATTAAGGTGATTGCCCCGCTCGTTGGCGGCGGTGGCGGTGGCCGGCCGAACCTCGCTCAGGCTGGGGGAAAGAAGCCGGCTGGTATTCAGGATGCCCTCAAGCAGGCAGCTGAATGGGTTGCACAGCAGTAAGGTAAAGAATAGTGAGGAGGTTGTGATATTTGTCACGCCTCCTTGTTATTTTTATGCGTAGTTCAGTAGCGGGCCAAACGGCTTGGGCGAATATGGTATACTAAGGCTAATCATTGGAAATCGGATTCGGAGGTGGCATGATGAAACCAACTGATAAAACGGTATTCTTTAACATTGATGCTGATAACCCGCAAAGCGTTCATGATACGCTCGTGACCGTTTACCGTGCGCTGGAGGAGAAGGGGTACAACCCGATTAACCAGATTGTTGGTTACCTTTTGTCGGGTGACCCAGCGTACATTCCGCGGCTAAACAATGCCCGTAACCTGATCCGGAAGCACGAACGCGATGAAATCATTGAGGAGCTTGTGCGGTCATACCTGAACAAGGAGGGATAGTCCGTGGGGCGGTTGATGGGATTGGATGTCGGTTCACGGACCGTTGGCGTAGCAGTGAGTGATCTTCTGGGCTGGACTGCTCAGGGGGTTGAAATTGTTTCTATCAATGAAGAAAAGGAGCAGTTCGGCCTTGATCGAATTGCCACCCTTGTTACCGACCATGATGTGAGTGCTTTTGTCGTGGGGTTACCCAAAAACATGAATAATACGGAGGGTCCCCGGGTAGAAGCGGCCCGGCATTACGGTGAGCTACTCAAGGAACGGTTTGGCCTGCCGGTTGATTACCAGGATGAACGCCTAACGACCGTTGCGGCTGAACGGATGCTGGTTGAGCAGGCGGATACCTCCCGGGCAAAGCGCAAGAAGGTCATTGATAAGTTGGCGGCGAGCTTGATTTTACAAGGATACCTTGACCGGAAGGGGCCGTTGACGGCGAAACTAAGTTAGAAATGAGGAGATTAAATGGCACAGGAACAGGACGACTTAATTACGTTGGTTGATGATCAGGGCAACGAGAGCCTTTACCGGATTCTGTTTACGTTTGATTCGGAGGACTACGGGAAGTCGTACATCCTGCTGGTTCCGGCCGATGCCGCACCAGACGAGCAGGTGGACGTGTTGGCCTTTTCGTTCAAGCCGGATGAAAACGGGGAAGCAAAGGACGCAGACCTGTTTGAAATTGATGACGATGATGAATGGGACATGGTTGAAGGCGTACTTGACACGTTCCTGAACGATGAAAACATGCAGTAGTGCTTGGAATTGCCTAGAAGCACTAAAAGCATGATGAAAAATGAGGTTAGAACTTACCAGGGTTCTAACCTCATTTTTAATGGGTAAGATTTGCTGGAACATACGTCGGACGGATCTCGCCAGCTTGAAGCGTTCCCTGACCGGAAAGAAGGTTCGTAATTGTTTGACTGAAGGCTGAAACCTGGTCCGCCGGGAGGGCCACTGTTGTGGTGACGGTCGTCGTGTAGTCGTTCTTTAACAGTTGAATGTGGTGCGCTTGCAGGTAATTTTGGAGAACCTGGAACCGCGCATAGTCAGTCGTAATGGTGACGGTTTGTTGGGAGCGGCGGGTCATGATGGTCGTTGCGTCGATTGCGGCACTCGTGGCTCCCCGGTAAGCCCGGATTAGGCCTCCGGTTCCGAGCTTAATTCCCCCAAAATAGCGGGTTACGACCGCCGTAATGTCATGGAGATGGTGCTGCTGGAGGGTACTTAAAATAGGAGCGCCGGCCGTTCCGGAAGGTTCACCGTTATCATTCATTCGTTGAAACTGATCGTTGTCACCGATGACGGTGGCAAAGCAGTTATGGCGGGCCTTGTGTTCAGTCGCACTAACCTTTTCAATAAAGGCGGCAGCTTCTTCCTGGGAAGTGGTCCGGGTAATCCGACAAATAAATGTTGATTTTTTGATTGTGAGGGTGGCTTTGCCGGGAGTTGTAATCGTGTAATACGTTGTCAAAGTAAATTCCTCCGATTGATTATCCCCCTTTTAGCGTAGTTATAAGGTGAAGGGGGAATTGGGATGGAAAAAAGCGAACTATTCGGGCGGCTGGTTCCGGGCCCGCTACCCGCTGGGTTAAGTGGTGACCCGCACGTTCAGCAGCTTCCGATAATTCGGCGGTGGGGGCCACTAGTGTGGTGCCTGCGGTGCGGCCAAGTAACGTGGTGGCGGGGGCAGCTCCCCCGCCACCACGCCTACTGTCCCCAATGTATACAACTTGGGCGGGTCAGTACGCTGGCCCCATTATACACTATTCCTGAGCCCAATAAATTTCGTCCCGGGGGCGGTCAGTGCACGTGGCGGGGGCGGTTGTCACCCGCGCAGGCCAGCTTAGCAGCGAAGATTAAGCAGGCCGTTGAACGCCGCCAACGCGTTTTGGTCTGGGCGGTAACGGGTGCTGGGAAAACAGAAATGCTTTTTCCTGGTCTGGCAGCAGGCCTCACTGCTGGCTGGCGGGTTGGAATAGTTACGCCCAGAATTGACGTTTGTCGGGAACTTTTCCCCCGGTTACGGGCAGCGTTTCCGGCGGTGACTGCTATTCTCCTTACTGGGGATGAACCTGGTCCGTACCGATATACGCAACTAGTGGTCGCAACTACCCACCAACTCTTGCGGTTTTACCGGGCATTTGACCTTTTAGTGATTGATGAGGTGGATGCTTTTCCGTTTATCACGGATAAGGGGTTACACCACGCAGCTGCCCGGGCCATTAAGAAGAACGCGGCAATCCTGCTCCTTACCGCAACCCCGTCAGCCCGGTTACTGAGAATTGTCCGGCGGCATCACTTCCAAGTTGGGGTCCTTCCTGCCCGCTACCACGGTCACCCCCTTCCGGAACCCCACCTCGTTCGTTTGGGACGATGGGAACGGCTAATTTACCGGCGGATGTTGCCCACAAAAATCCAGGCGACGTTAGCGGAGTGGCGCGGCCATTTTCCAGTATTAATTTTTGTTCCCCGGATTCGGTGGCTAAAACTGGTTCTACGGGCAATCCAGCGCCAATTTCCAACCTGGCGCGGAACGAGTGTTTACGCGGCCGACCCCCGCCGCCAGGAAAAGGTGACAGCGGTGCGGAAGCGGCAGGTGCAGTATCTAGTGACGACAACGATTCTTGAACGGGGAGTAACTTTTCCGGGAGTCCAGGTCGTTATTTTGGGAGCGGATGATCCGGTGTTTACCGTTGCAGCCCTTGTTCAAATTGCTGGCCGGGTGGGACGTTCGCCCACTGCACCAACGGGAACAGTTTTATTTGGCTGTGCCCGAATAACGCCAGTGGTGCGCGCTGCCCGCCGGCAAATTTGTACCCTTAACCGGACTGCGCGGAGGATGGCCCGGTGAACTGTTTATTATGTGGCGGTTCCTTAAAGGCCACGCTTTCTTTCAGCTGGGTTTTATCGTGGCAACGGGTCCAGGATAACTACCTGTGTTCTTCCTGCCGCAGGGAGTTTGTGCGGATTGCCGGGGCAACGTGTTCGGGTTGTGGGCGCAGGTGGCCTGGAATGTGTCCGGACTGTCGCCAATGGCAGGCTAAGCAGGCGGCTTTACTGTGTAACCGGGCACTGTACGTGTATAACAATGCAATGCGGACTTACATGCAGCGGTATAAGTTTCAGGGGGATTATCGGCTCCGCCGGATATTTAGTGATGAGCTTCAGGCTGCACTGGCAAAATGGTATCCCCGCTGGCAGGGATGGGTATACGTTCCGTTGCCAGTTGATGAAGTGACGTGGCAAACGCGCGGGTTTAACCAGGTGGCCGGGTTTCTTACCGGACTTTCCGTTAAGGAAGTCCTGATGACGATTCATTCACACCACCAAAAGCAAAGCACTAAGACCCGCGGTGCACGGTTGCAAACACCCCAACCATTTCAGGCCAAGCCAACGGCGGCGCGGTTTTCCCGGGTTGTGCTAGTCGATGACGTTTATACTACGGGGCGGACGTTATACCACGCGCGGGAAGCACTGGCTACTGTGGGGGTCCAGCATATTCGGTCGGTTACCCTTGCCCGGTAAGAAAATGAATAATTATTGATGACGATAATTGTTTCCGGTAGCGCTTTATCATATAATATAGATGTAAACGAGATGCACTTGCACCGCGTTAGTAAGCGTGTTCATTCGAATGCGTTTACGTGCGAAAGGAGAGGGTACTATGTTAAAGTACAACGTTCGTGGTGAGAATATCGAGGTTACGGCAGCAATTCGGGAATACGTGGAGAAGCGGTTAGCTAAGTTGGAAAAGTACTTCGCTGATGCGACGATGCCAACTGCCCACGTCAACTTAAAGGTTTATCCTGATAAGACTGCAAAGGTTGAAGTGACAATCCCGTTACCGTACCTGGTTCTGCGGGCTGAGGAAACTTCTTCTGACATGTACGCAAGTATTGACTTAGTTACTGATAAACTTGTTCGGCAGATTAAGAAGTACAAGACAAAGGTTAACCGGAAGTCACGGGAAAAGGGCGTTAAGGACATGGCCTTTGTGGCGCCTGCAACGGATGAGGAACAATCAGACCAGCAGTTTGAGATTGTTCGGAACAAGAACATTGCCCTAAAGCCGATGGATGCTGAAGAAGCAATCCTGCAGATGAACATGTTAGGGCATAACTTCTTTATCTACCGCGATGCCGAAACGTCGGACGTTAACATTGTCTACAAGCGGCGTGATGGGCGGTACGGCATGATTGAAGCTGCTGATTAACATTAACTTTGGTAACATGAAAAAGCGGGGCTCTTGGGGAGCGCCGCTTTTAGCGTTTCAAAAAGTTGCACGGTGGCAATAAATTTGATAGTATCAGACGTACTACGAGGGGTGATATGTAATGGCAAAAGCAAAGTTAGCGGTTGGTGATAAGGTCGCCTGCAAGAAGATGGGGTCTTTGAAGCACGACTTTGAGGGTACCCTGGAGAAGCTATACGATAATTCAGGATTGGTCTCCATTACTAAGTACAATGATGAGGACCGGATTGCCGTTAGCGATTACCATGAGCGGGTAATCATTGCCCAGAAGAACATGAAAAAAATTTCGTAATTCACATGACAAGCGAAAATGAGTATGGTATACTGGTTTTCGTTCGATGCGGGTGTAGTTTAGTGGTAAAACTCCAGCTTCCCAAGCTGGCATCGCGAGTTCGATTCTCGTCATCCGCTTAGGTGACATCTCATTGCTTGTGGGATGCCTTTTTTATACCCAGTGAGAAAGAAGAGTACTGCAGAAGAGGGCTAAAGCGAGTCCGGGATGGTGGAAGCCGGGTGTTCGGCCTGCAGGAAACGGGCTTTTGAGGGTGCAGTTAAATATCAAAGTGGATTGAAAATCAATTAGAGTGGTACCGCGGGAAGCCTCGTCTCTTTATAAAAGGGACGGGGTTTTCTGCTGAAAGGAGTAAAAATGGTAGATTACAAGCAACAAATTGCGGCCCGGATTTCCGCTGCGCTTGGTGCGGAGGCCCCTGCTGAAGCAGAAATTATGGATAAGATTGAGGTTCCTAAGGAAATCGCGCGGGGCGACTACGCTTTCCCGGCATTTATTTTAGCCAAAACCCTCCACAAAGCTCCGCAGCAGATTGCGGCTGACTTAGTCGCCAAGCTTGACCAAACGGGGTTTGAGAAGATCGAAGCTGCGGGACCGTACGTTAACTTTTTCCTGGATAAGGCAGCGTACAGCCGGGAAATTTTAGCAACGATCCTCAAGGAACGGGACCACTACGGTGACCAGGACCTTGGCCATGGCGGGAACGTAACGGTTGATATGTCTTCACCAAACATTGCCAAGCCGTTTTCGATGGGCCACCTCCGGTCAACCGTAATCGGGAACGCAATTGCACTGTTGCTTGCGAAGACGAACTACAATCCCATTAAGATTAACCACCTGGGGGATTGGGGAACCCAGTTTGGAAAGCTCATGGCGGCATACACGCTGTGGGGGAGTGAAGAAGAGGTTAAGCAAGACCCGATTAACACCCTGTTACGGTACTACGTAAAGTTCCATGAAGAAGCTGAAAAGGATCCGGCACTTGATGACCTGGGGCGGAACTGGTTTAAGCGCCTTGAAGACGGCGATGAGGAAGCAACCCGGTTGTGGAAGTGGTTCCGCTCAGAGTCATTGAAGTCGTTCATGCGGATTTACAAAAAGTTAGGAATTGACTTTGATTCGTACAACGGGGAAGCCTTCTACAACGACAAGATGGATGAGGTTGTTGACCTGCTGAAGCAAAAGGGGCTGTTACACGAAAGCCAGGGCGCCCAGATTGTTGACCTGGAGAAGTACAACCTTAACCCGGCACTGATTATGCGGTCAGATGGCGCCACCCTTTACATTACTAGGGATTTGGCGGCGGCCCTATACCGGAAGCGGACGTACAACTTTGTTCAGTCCCTGTACGTGGCTGGGAACGAACAAACTAACCACTTTGATCAATTAAAAGCCGTCTTAGCGGAGATGGGGTACGACTGGGCGGATGAAATTCACCACATCGGGTTTGGTCTTATCACCAAGGATGGCAAGAAGATGTCAACCAGAAAGGGGCATGTTGTGCTCCTTGATCAGGTGCTGAACGATGCAATTGGATTGGCCAAGGAACAGATTGCTGCCAAGAACCCGACGCTGGCGAATAAGGATGCGGTTGCGAATGCTGTCGGAATTGGTGCGGTGGTCTTCCACGATCTGAAGAACGAGCGGCTGAACAACTTTGACTTTAACCTGGATGAAGTTGTGCGTTTTGAAGGGGAAACCGGGCCGTACGTTCAGTACTCCCACGCCCGGGCGATGAGCATCCTCCGTAAGGCAGGGAACCCTGTGTTATCTGCTGATCAGGCGTTGGCCGTTGATGATCCGCAGGCCTGGGAAACCCTGCGGCTGTTAGGTGACTTCCCAACAGTGATCGCGCGGGCAATGGAGGAATATGAACCATCCGTGGTTGCGAAGTACGCCCTCCACCTGGCGAAGGCGTTTAACAAGTACTACGCACACTCCCGGATTTTGACGGAGGATGCCGGCCGGGACGCACGGTTAGCACTTGTTAAATGTGTTGCCCTGGTTCTCAAGGAAGCGCTGCGGCTCTTGGGTGTTCAAGCACCAGACGAAATGTAACAAAAAAGCATTATTGTCAGGGAGGGGGACGTTAGTTCATCCTCCTTGTTGTCCTTTCCGCTTCTTGCTTCTAATCCGGAAATAATGCTAGAATGAGGATTGATATTCTGTTGAATTACGGCCATGTGCCGGGACGAGAAAATACACGACTGAGAAGGGATTAAATCAATGGCAAATATCCTGAAAAAATGGGTCGAAAGTGATAAACGTGAACTGCGGCGCCTCGGAAAAATTGCCGATAAGGTTGAGGCACTTGCCGATAAGATGGCGGCTTTATCCGATGAAGAATTGAAAGCACAGACGCCTGCATTAAAGGAACGGTATGCAAAGGGGGCAACCCTTGATGAACTGTTGCCGGAAGCCTTTGCGGTTTGCCGGGAAGGGGCAAAACGGGTTCTTGGGTTATACCCGTACCGGGTGCAGATTATCGGGGGGATTGTCCTCCATGAAGGAAACATTGCCGAAATGAAGACCGGGGAAGGGAAAACCCTGACGGCCACGATGCCGGTTTACTTAAACGCCCTTGCTGGCAAGGGAGTCCACGTGGTGACGGTTAACGAATACCTGGCTGGCCGGGATGCCTCGGAAATGGGTGAGCTGTACGAGTGGTTAGGATTAACCGTTGGGTTGAACGCTACCAACAAGTCTCCTGAAGAAAAACGGCAGGCGTACAACTGTGACATTACGTACTCGACGAACAGTGAACTTGGGTTTGACTACCTGCGGGATAACATGGTGGTCTACAAGGAAGACATGGTTCAGCGACCGTTAAACTTTGTGATTGTCGATGAGGTGGATTCAATCCTGATCGATGAGGCCCGGACACCACTGATTATTTCGGGGCAATCAACCGGAAAGACCGCCCTTTACAAGCGGACGGACCGGTTTGCGAAGACCTTAACCAAGGAAGACGACTTTAAGATTGATTTGGAGTCAAAGACCGTCTCCCTGACAGAGCAGGGAATTCAGAAGGCGGAGAAGTACTTTGCCCTCCGGAATTTGTTTGATCCGGATAATACGGCGTTAACGCACCACCTGGATAACGCACTGCGGGCCAACTACATTATGTTGCGGGATAAGGATTATGTTGTCCGCGACGGTGAAGTGCTGATTGTTGACCAGTTTACCGGGCGGATTATGGATGGTCGGCGGTACTCCGATGGGCTCCACCAGGCAATTGAAGCCAAGGAAGGCGTCAACATTGAAGACGAAACCAAGACGATGGCCAACATCACGTACCAGAACTTCTTCCGGATGTACAAGAAGCTCTCCGGGATGACGGGGACGGCTAAGACGGAACAGGAAGAATTCCGTGAAATCTACAACATGGAAGTTATCGCAATTCCGACTAACAAACCGGTTATCCGGAAGGACAAGGCGGACCTCCTGTACCCAACGTTGAAGAGCAAGTTTGCGGCGGTGGTTGAGGATATTAAGAAACGGCACGCCAAGGGTCAGCCGATTCTGGTCGGAACCGTTGCCGTTGAGACGTCCGAATACCTATCAGGGTTACTTGATCAGGAAGGCATTCCGCACGCCGTTTTAAACGCGAAGAACAACGCTAAGGAAGCTGAAATCGTCGCTAATGCGGGGCAAAAAGGCGCTGTCACCATCGCGACGAACATGGCCGGCCGGGGAACCGATATTAAACTCGGGCCAGGGGTCCGGGAAGTCGGGGGCCTGGCGGTGATCGGAACGGAGCGGCACGAATCCCGGCGGATTGATAACCAGCTCCGTGGACGGTCCGGCCGGCAGGGGGACCCAGGATTGAGTCAGTTCTACCTTTCACTTGAGGATGATTTAATGCTGCGTTTTGGTTCCGAAAAGATCAAGGCCGTGTTAGAGAAGATGAAGGTGGCTGACGACGATGCGGTTATCCAGTCCCGGATGATTACCAAGCAGGTTGAGTCCGCCCAGAAACGGGTTGAAGGGAACAACTACGACACGCGGAAACAGGTTCTGCAGTACGATGACGTTATGCGGGCTCAGCGGGAAGTAATTTACGCCCAGCGCCAGCAGGTCATCATGGAAGAGGAAAGCTTAAAACCGGTAATTATGCCGATGATTAAACGGACTGTAAAGCACGTTGTTGAGGTGCACACCCAGGGAAATAAGGATGAGTGGGACTTAGAGGCCATCCTCGACTTTGCCCAGTCAAGCATGGTGAAGGAAGATACGATTGCCCTTGATGATCTTGAAGGCAAGGATCCGCAGGAAATCATGGACTACCTGGATGAACGGGCCGAGGAAGTTTATGCCGAGAAACAGCACCAGTTACCTGATCCGGAGCAGATGCTTGAGTTTGAAAAGGTCTGCATTCTGCGGGTGGTTGATACACAGTGGACTGACCACATCGATGAGATGGACCAGCTCCGGCAGTCAATCGGACTGCGGGGTTACGGACAGTTAAATCCGCTGGTTGAATACCAGTCTGACGGGTTTACGATGTTTGAACAAATGGTTGCTGACATCGAAGCGGACGTTACACGGTTGTTCCTGAAGGCGGAAATCCGGCAAAACGTTAAGCGGTAGTCGAAGGAAACGAGACATAACGGGGAGGCGCGGATGAGAATCCCAGCCTCCTTTTTAGACGGAGGAGATTGTGAATGGAATTAAGTGATTACCGGCGTGAAATCAAGGCAATGAACGAAAAAGTCGCAGACTTTGGGAGGTCTCTTTGACTTAGACCGGTTAGCGGAGGAAATTGCCGATAACGAACATCAGATGGCCGCACCAGGTTTCTGGGATGACCAGCAGGCCGCCCAAAAAGTGATTGCCGCCAACAATCAGTTGAAGGCGAAGTATGATAATTACAATCAGCTTAGTGCAGCGCTGGAGGATTTGATCGTCTTGTGTGAGCTGTTGGCGGAGGATCCAACTGATCCGGATGTGCAAGCGGAGTTGGACACAAATTTTACGGCGGCCAAAAAGCAGCTCGCAGACTATCAGTTGCGGATGCTGTTAAACGAACCGTATGATCAGAACAATGCTATTTTGGAAATCCATCCGGGGGCTGGGGGGACCGAGTCCCAGGACTGGGGAAGCATGCTCCTTCGGATGTACCAGCGGTGGGCCGACCAGCACGGGTTGACCGTTGAAACGGCGGATTACCAGGTGGGAGATGAAGCCGGTATTAAGAGCGTGACCCTCCTGATTAAGGGCGATAACGCGTATGGTTACCTGCGGGGTGAAAAGGGGGTTCACCGGCTGGTGCGGATTTCGCCGTTTGATGCGGCGGGCCGCCGGCATACCTCGTTTGCATCGGTGAACGTGATGCCCGAACTTGATGATTCCGTTGAGGTCGAACTCCGGCCAGAAGACATCAAGATGGAGGTTTTCCGCTCGAGTGGTGCGGGGGGCCAGCACATCAATAAGACGTCCTCCGCCGTGCGGTTAATCCACATTCCAACTGGAATTGTCACTTCTAGTCAGGCGGAACGGTCCCAGTTCCAAAACCGGGCAACCGCAGAAAAAATGATGCGGGCAAAGCTTTACCAGATGAAGTTGGAAGAACAGGCCAAGAAAAAGGCCGCCATCCAGGGGGAACAGCTCGAAATTGGGTGGGGTTCCCAGATTCGGTCGTATGTCTTCCACCCGTACACAATGGTTAAGGACCACCGGACCAACTATGAAACGGGGAATGGTCAGGCGGTCATGGACGGTGATTTGGATCCGTTTATTAACGCATACCTTCAGTGGAAACTGCAGCAGCAAAATCCCCAGTAGGAGTTAGTAATGAAAGTGATTGGGTGGCTCTTCGGAGCAATCGTGTTTAATCCATTATTATGGTTGGGCGGATTGATGCCCGGAATTAATTACGTGGTACGAATTCACCAGGAACGGCGTCAATGGCGTCAAGCCGTTGACCGGGACTGGTTTGAGGGGCGACACTTTATCGTGGCCCTTTGTGGGACGCTCCTCCTCGGAATTGGCGGGACGCTTCTGGTGCGGGTGACCGTAAACTGGAAGTGGGTGCTTTTCTTTAGCCTGCTTGCGGGAGGCGTGGCCCTCACTAACTGGTGGCGAAACTTAACACCGCTATTAATCTGCGCTCCGGTCGGGTTAGCACTCCTTACTAGGAACGTGGGCGCACTGCATGTGGTTTTAGTGTTTGCGGTGTTTATTTATCTCACTCAGTTTATCCTGAGCTTATTTGGTGGCCGGAAAGTGAGCCCCCGGATAGTGAGAAACCGGCGGCACCACTTTTTTGCCCGGTACGAGTGGCGGGAGACAGCCGTCTTACCGGTGATAGTGATGATGGGAACCCGGCATGGGACATTTCCCGTTATCCTGTTTTTGCCGGTCGGAATTCACCGGGTGATTCAGGAAGAGACGCCAACGCCGGTGGTACGCCACCTTCAAGCGGTGACCGCTGTTCAGTGCGGATTAGCTCTTGGAGGAAGTCTTACCGGAAGCGGGGGGCTTCAGTGGGGGCTAAGTATTGCGTTGGTAGTGGTGAGCTGTTACGATATTGGCAATCAATGGTGGCGAATCCACCATCATTCCCCGGTGGTGACGGCCGCAACGGATGGAATCCGGGTGGTTGCCGTTCATCCGGCAACCCCAGCAGCGCGGATGGGACTCCGGCCGGGTGATATTGTGGTAACGTGCAACGATGTGCCGGTTCACAATCACCGGGAGCTGTACGCGTCCCTGCAACGGAGCGCGGCGTACTGTCGGTTGCGCGTCCGGACAATGACGGGGGACATGAAGTTAGTTGAGAGTAGTTTATATGCGGGCGTTCCTCATGAAGTGGGGATTGTAACGTTTCCCGCAGCGGTTTATTCACGGGTAGGTGAGCTAAAATGAAGGAATCCCGGATTCACCGGTCAGCACAAGATAAATTTTTATTAGGCGTTTGTGGTGGATTAGCGGCCCACTGGGGAATTAGGACAAACTACCTGCGTGCAGCATGGGTCGGGGTGACCGTAATCTGCATGTTATTCCCCCGGATGGTTGTTTTACCGGTGGGGCTATACCTGGTATGTTACCTGCTAATGGGGGCGCCGGAAGACGAGGAGCGGTCCCATTCGCAGTCAACGTGGACCGATATGTTTGCTAACCGGACGACCACTTCTGCACGGCAGAAGCGTCAATCAGGAAGAAAGATTATTACTGATGTTCACGAACGGGATGTTCATGAACACCGGGAGGACGATTAACGTGGGTTTTTGGAAACGAATTATTATTAACGCCATTATTTTCTTGGCGGCCGCGGGCTTTTTCCCGGCAGGTTTTCACGTGGCCAACATTTGGGTTGCCCTGGTTGCGGCCGTTGTTTTGAGTGTCCTTAACATGGTGGTTAAGCCGTTGTTGACGGTCATCTCATTACCAATCACTGTCCTAACGCTGGGCCTTTTTTCGTGGGTGATTAACGCGGCGATGCTGGAGTTAACCGCCCTGGTAGTCGGCGGGGCGTTTGCCTTTGCCAACTTTGGGTGGGCGCTCGTAGTGGCGTTAATTATTAGTGCAGTTAACGTGGTAATTACAAACTATTTTGCGGATTAGTGAGGCGAATTAAATGACGGAAAATAAGCGCCGGTTTAAAGTGGAGATTGGCGGCAAGGAATACATCATTATCGGGGAGGCCAGCACGGCCCGGATGAATGCCGTGGTGGGGGTAGTAAACCAGCAATTGGCAGCGATTAAAGAGCAGATGCCCGGAATTTCGGATGAGCGGGCGGCGATTTTGACGGCTGTGAATGCGGTTGCCGACCAGCTTGCGCTCCAACAAAAAGAGAAGGAGTAAATGCCGTTAGGAGGTTGACGGGATGGTTTCCGTAATTATTGTTCTGTTACTATTATTAGCATTGCGGCATGGTTATCGCCGGGGATTGATTCGGGGAATCCTGAATTTTATTAGTGTAATCGTTACGTTCATTATCAGTATCCGGTTATCCGGGACGGTTGGTCATTTTCTGGCGGGAATTTTTCCCGCGGTTGCAAATACCGGGAACTGGCTCTTTTGGCATGTTAACTTAAACTTGATGTTTTATAAGTTCGTTGCGTTCTGGGTGGTAGCGATTATTTGCGGGATTATTGCGCGGTTTGTCATCCGGGCGCTCAACCGGATTGCAAACCTGCCGATTCTCGCAACACTTAACCGGTTAGCGGGAGCGGTGCTGTCATTTTTGACGGCCTACGTGGTTATTTTTGGCGGTCTGCTGTTGTTAAGCGTGTGGCCGGCGGCATCCGTCCGGCAGGCGGTGAATGCATCAACGGTTGCAAACGTCATGTTGACGAAGACCCCGGGGTTGTCGGCCATGACAGCGAACAGCGTTACTCCCGCAGAACAGGGAAATTCTGGTCAGCAACCCGTTATCAACGAACAACAGCCGTAGGGGGACAGATTGATGAATAAGAAAACCCTAGTTACCTTAGAGTATGCAAAAATTAAACAGGCCGTTCGGGAAGAGACGACCACGGCAATGGGTGCACAGCTCGTCGACCAGTTAACCCCCCACGCGGACTTAGCGTGGGTGAAGGAGCAACTGGCTGGGACTCAGGACGGAATGGACGTCCTTCGCTTGAAGGGCGGGATTCCCCTTCCCCAGCTAGTCACGATTACTCCCGCTTTAAAACGGCTCAAGGTGGGCGCTACCCTTAACGGGAAGGAACTGGCCTCAATTGCCCGGGTGCTCCGTGCGGCAAACGAAGTACGGGTGTTTTTTAAGCAGTTGACTGCAGAACAGGATGCGCAGCTGCCGGTTATTTCGCAGCTTCTCGAACAGTTGGTCACCCTTCCCCAAATTGGGAAGCGGTTGATCCGCTCCGTTGAATTTGACGGGCACGTCACCGACGATGCTTCCCCAGAATTGAAGCGGCTACGGCACCAGATTACCAGCACGGAAGCTAATATCAGGACGGAACTAAACAGTTACACGCACGGAGCAAACGCCAAGTACCTCAGCGATGCGGTTATTACGTTGCGGGACGACCGGTACGTTATTCCGGTGCGGGCAGAAAACCGTGGTCGGTTTGGTGGCGTTGTCCACGATCAGAGTGCATCGGGGCAAACGCTCTTCGTGGAACCAGAACGGATTGTCGCCCTGAACAACCGGCTCCGGCAGCAGCAGTTAGCAGCTGCTGAGGAAGTGCGGCGGATTCTGGCGGAATTGTCAGCGCTCCTTGCGCCGTATACGGACGAACTGGCGGCCAACGCAACGGTTTTAGGAAAGCTTGATTTCATTAACGCCAAGGCCCGGTATGCTAAACAACTTCGGGCAACCCAACCAGCCATTTCTCCCGAAAATAACGTGTATCTCCGGCAGGCCTGGCACCCGTTACTGGATGCTAAGCGGGCGGTGAAAAACGACCTCGCGATCGGGGCGGATTACCAAGCAATGGTAATTACCGGTCCCAACACCGGGGGAAAGACGATTACGCTGAAGACGTTTGGGTTAATCCAGCTGATGGGACAATCTGGTTTGTTTATTCCAGCAGCTGAAGGCAGTCGAATTGGCGTCTTTAGCGATATTTTCGCTGATATTGGGGATGAACAGTCCATCGAGCAAAGCCTTAGTACGTTTTCCGCGCACATGACAAACATCGTGGCGATTATGCAGCAGGCCGATGACCGTGCCCTGGTACTGTTTGATGAACTTGGGGCCGGAACGGATCCCCAGGAAGGGGCGGCGTTAGCGATTGCCATCCTGGATGCGATTGGCGCCCGGGGGAGTTTTGTAGTAGCAACGACGCACTACCCGGAGTTAAAGGCCTACGGGTACGAACGACCGGGGACGATTAACGCTTCGATGGAATTCGATAGTGAAACGCTTCAGCCGACGTACCACTTGCTAGTTGGAATTCCCGGGCGGAGTAACGCGTTTGATATTGTTCAACGACTTGGAATGGATCCGACAGTGGTTGCGGCGGCCCGGAATTTAACCGCTGACGATAACCAGGATCTTAATGATATGATTGCTGATTTGGTAGCCAAACGGCGGCGGCTTGAAAATGACCAGGTGGCACTCAGTAAAAACCTCAAGGCAGCTGAGGAGCTGCACGCTGACTTAAGCAAGCGGTTTACCCAGTTTACCAACGAACGCGAGCAGCTGATGAACCAGGCCAAACGGTCCGCTAACGAACTGGTTGCCGACGCGAAGAAGAAGGCCAACGCCGTTATTAGTGACTTACGGCGGATGCGGAACGAACACCACGCTACCGTTAAGGAAGACAAGTTAATTGCGGCCCAGGGGAAGCTGAACGCCTTGGAGCAGAACCCGACGTTAAGAAAGAACCGGGTACTGCGTCGGGCTAAACAACAGCACGCCTTTCATGCCAACGACGATGTTCTTGTTAAGTCGTACGGCCAGCGGGGCGTCCTTCTTCGGAAAGCGGGGAGTCACCAGTGGGAAGTCCAGCTGGGAATCCTGAAGATGAAGATTGACGAAGCGGACTTGGAAAAGGTGAGTGCACCGCGCAAGGAGGCAGCCGGGAAACGGGCCCACACGACCGTCAAGACGGCCCATGCAAGCCACGTCTCACCGACGCTGGACTTACGGGGGGAACGGTACGATGCTGCGATGACAAAGGTTGATCGCTACCTGGATGCGGCCCTTTTGGCCGGGTACCAGTCGGTCACGATTGTGCACGGAAAGGGGACCGGTGCATTGCGGACGGGAATTACGAATTACCTGAAGAACAATGCGGCGGTGAAGAGCTTTAACTTTGCAGCCCCGAATGCGGGCGGAAACGGTGCAACGGTGGTACACTTTAAGTAGTTTCACCGGAAGCATCTGATGCGCCGGAAAACGGGAACTGTGGTATAATTACTTACGAAAAGTAAGAAAGAAGGGGTTAACATGGAAGAGTTAACGACGAAGAATTTTGAAGAAAAAACCGCGCATGGTGTAACGTTTACCGACTTCTGGGCAACGTGGTGTGGTCCGTGCCGGATGCAGGGACCGGTTGTCGAGGAGCTTGACGACGAGATGGGTGACCGCGTGCAGTTTAGTAAGGTCGACGTGGACGAAAATCAGGAGTTAGCCCAGCAGTTTGGGATCATGAGTATTCCGA
The DNA here is from genome assembly GCA_019119415.1 of Candidatus Ligilactobacillus avistercoris. Classification (GTDB taxonomy): domain Bacteria; phylum Bacillota; class Bacilli; order Lactobacillales; family Lactobacillaceae; genus Ligilactobacillus; species Ligilactobacillus hohenheimensis. The sequence goes on from DWXB01000017.1 coordinate 117,004, forward strand.
CCATGTTAATTAAGAAGGACGGGAAGGTCGTCGATACGATCGTGGGTTACCACCCAAAGGAAGCCCTGAAGAAGGAAATTGAACAGTACTTGGATTAAATCCGAATGATGGCAGGTCAGTGTTGAGAAACGCTGACCTGCTTATTGTATGAATGCACGTGTCGGCCCATGCGGTGATTGTCACGGTGCGGGTTGTTTGGCATAATGGAGTCAGATTAGTTGGAGGGTGATTACGTGAACCAGACAGTTGTTGTTGCAACGGGGAATGCCGGTAAGGCCCGGGAATACGCCGCGCTTTTTGCTGGGAAGGGGTTGACCGTTAAGACGTTAGCGGATTTTGATGACGTTCCGGTGATTCATGAAACGGGTACAACCCTTAAAGAAAACGCCATGATTAAGGCACAAACAATTGCGCGGGCGTTTCAGATTCCTGTTTTGGCGGATGACACGGGGCTGTTTGTCGATGCGTTAAACGGTGAACCCGGGGTGTACACGGCTCGGTATGCTGGTGACCACGATGATACGGCCAACCGGGCAAAGTTGCTGGCAAACCTTGCGGGTGTGCCGGAAGAAAAGCGGACAGCCCACTTTGAAACGGTTATTGTGGGGGTTAAGCCTGATGAAAGTGCACCGTTAATTGCTACTGGACGGTGCGACGGGCGCATTACGTTGCAGGAACAAGGGGTTGCCGGTTTCGGGTATGATTCGCTTTTTTACTGTCCGGAGGTGCACGCAACGTTTGCGGAGACAACGGTGGCCGAAAAAAACAAGGTCAGTCACCGGGGCCGGGCAATGCGCCACTTGATGACGCAGTTTGACGAGTGGTGGAATTAACGGGAGCGGCGACCATGAGGAAAGAAGCACGGCATATCCGGGGGCGGTTAATCTTTTGGTGCCTCGCCACAATGATTTTATTCGCTGCCAATCTTTTGCTTCAAAGCCAGTTATTGGCATGGGTGGTTTTGATGGCCGTCGGTTGGTGCGCGGTGTTATTGGCTTTATGGTTCTTCACCCTGGTAAAAAAATGGTAGTTAAGAGTTGACAATGGTGGCCGGCTCTGTATAATAGTAAGAGTACTTTTGGTATTGCCCGTTGGTCAAATTGGTTAAGACGTCGCCCTCTCAAGGCGGAGTTACGGGTTCGATCCCCGTACGGGTGATAAGCAGAACGCGTGCGATGGACTGTGGTTAGTCACAGTCCATTCTTTGTAGTATTAGTTACAGCATAAGATTGATATAATAGGGATAGGGATGGAACTATCAGAAAGGAGATCAACATGCTAAGAAGAACTAAGAACCTTTTACGTGCGTACGGTGTTTCTTATGATAAAGAGCACGTTAATCCAATGATGGTACCTGAGCGGGTGTACGTCCTCCGGTTCGGCAAGGACCCGGATAACCTGAATAACCGGTTTATCGTTGATTATAACTACACGATTACTGGGCGGATTAAGATTAATAAGATTTCGTTGCGGCTACACAAACAGGTGCACCCGCGGGAGTTCGCCAACGAAGCGCAACTGTTAAGCTACCTGAAGCGGAAGGCTTACCGCTATACCGGAAAAAAGCAGAGTGAGATGCGCACAGCTAAAAGTAAATAACACGAGTGGATAAAAGCGGTGCTAGGATGATTCCTAGCACCGTTTTTTGTGTTTCCGTTAAGGATGACCATAATTTAAAATAATATTATTTATCGCAACGGTTAGCTAGACTTACGAATTCGTTTTCACTATACTAAGGGTAGATGTTGATGAATTTAGTTGAAAGGGTGAGAAGAATGGTTAAGCATAAGGCAATCATGATCGGTGCGGGGTTAGCGAACATGGCGGCGGCCGTGTACCTGATTCAGGAAGGAAAGTGGGCTGGCGAAAACATTACGTTTTACAGTCTTGACGACCACGGCTCCAACGACGGGTCGACCGATAAGGCGCAGGCTGGTGAGTACTGGAACAAGGACTACCCGATGAACAATACCAAGGGCTTTATTGCTCGGGGTGGCCGGATGTTGAACTACCGGACATACGTGGACTTAATGGACCTGTTAGCGCGGATTCCGTCAGTAACGGAACCGGGAATGACAGCTGCTGAAGATACGCGTGATTTTGACGCCCACCACCGGACGTACGATAAGGCCCGGTTGCTGAAGGGCGGCGTTGGCATTGTCGATGGTGGAAAGCTCGGTTTAAATAATAAGGACCGGCTGTTGCTAACGAAGCTCGTGATGATGCCGGACAGCCAGGAAGAGCGGCTCGATAACGTAACGATTGCCGAGTACTTTAAGGACGACCCGCACATTTTCCAAACAAACTTCTGGTACATGTGGGAAACGACCTTTGCTTTCCGGACGCGAAGTTCTGCACAAGAGTTACGGCGCTACATGCACCAGATGATCTACGAGTTTACCCAAATTGAACACCTTGTGGGGGTTAACCGGACGCGGTATAACCAGTACGAAAGCATCATGCTCCCGCTGATTAAATACTTGCAGGAACAGGGGTGCCACATTGTTCTTAACCGGCGTGTTACGGACTGGGATTTCAAGGAAACTTCCATGCAAGATGAGATTACCGTCACGGGATTGGTAATGGAAAACACGGAAACGGGAGAAGAGGAGCGCGTTGATGTTGACGACGACACGGCGGTAATCTTTACCAACGGGTCAATTACCGACTCCGCGACGATCGGGGACTTCAACACGCCTGCGCCGGAAAACATGGACTACGGTGCGGCCTCTAGTCTGTGGAAGAAGGCCACCGAGCACTTCTATAACCTCGGGAACCCGGATAAGTTCTTTGCGGACCGTGACGCGAGCGAATGGGTGAGCTTCACGTTAACGACGAATAACCACCTCTTGCTAAACGAAATCACACGGATTACCACCCAGGAACCAGGGAATGCGTTGAACTCCTTTATTTCAACGGAGCCGATTACGCCGCTTGGTCAGGAAGACGTCAACATGTCGATTGTGGTGCACCACCAGCCACACTTTACGACCCAGAAGCCAAACGAAACCGTTTTGTGGGGCTACTTCCTGTACCCGCGGCGGCACGGTGAGTTTGTGGACAAGCAGTACATTAAGATGACCGGGAAGGAAATGCTTGAGGAATTAATCGGGCAGTTGTCCAAGGTTGATCCGGGCCCGGTCAACATCAAGTCCAAGGAAAAGGAAATTATGGATAGCGTGGTTAACTGCATTCCGGTTTACATGCCGTATGCGTCTGCGTTATTTAACAACCGGGCTAAGAGTGACCGGCCGGAGGTAATCCCGGCAAACTCCACGAACCTGGCGTTTACGGGTGAGTTTGTTGAACAGCCGTACCAGATGATTTTCACTGAGCAGAGTGCTGTTCGTTCCGGGGAAATTGCAGCGTTCCATTTTGCAGGGGTGCCGATGAAGCGGTTGGTTAAGACGCCGCGGTACGATAAGGACCCGAAGACGTTGTTGCGAGCAACCAAGAAAATGTTTGAGTAGAAAAATAAGTGACCTAAATGGCGTTCCGAATGGGGCGCCATTTTTTTGAAGAAAAAAGAGGAAATATTGTTGACAATAGGGGAATAAATCAATATACTATAAAGGTCGGTTGATAGTTATTGGGCATTAGCCAAACTGGTAAGGCAGCGGACTCTGAATCCGTAATGTACTGGTTCGAATCCAGTATGCCCAATCGTTAAGAGTTCACGCGGGTGAGCTCTTTTTTTATATGTAAAAGGGGGAAAAGTGATGTTTACCCAAATAACAACGCTGTTAAGTCAAATGGTTACGACTGGCGTGGTTCCAGGAATGGAATGGGCGCTAATTCACGGGGATACGGTAATTAAGCATGTTGAAGGAAAGGCGGCCGTGGTTCCCCAGGATGAACCGCTTCGCCCGGGAATGTTATACGACGTCGCCTCCCTCACAAAGGTAGTGGGAACGACTACGGTCCTGTTACACTTAATGGAAGTTGGCCAGCTAGATGTGGACCAGCCAGTAGTGACGTATCTTCCGGAATTCTTTGACTCCCGGGTTACGGTACGGCACCTTTTAACCCACACTGCGGCAATTAGTGGCTATATTCCCCACCGGGATCAGTTGACGGGTCCCCAGTTAATTACCGCGTTGATGGGCCTGCACGTTGGGGCGCGGTTTGGCCAGCAGGTGCGCTATACGGATTTAGGCTTAATCTTTGCTGGTTTGGTGGTCGAGGCCGTGACGGGAATGCCCGTTCAGGAGGCAATTACGCGTCTTGTTCTTCGGCCGTTAGGAATGCACCACAGTACGTTCACTCCAAAGAACCCCGTTGAATGCGTTCCAACCGCGGTAATGCCTGACGGAACCGTTTTACGCGGCGTTGTTCACGATCCGAAGGCCCGGCAATTACAGCGAAGGTGTGGCTCGGCGGGTTTATTTACAACGCTGGATGATTTGGTCACTTTTTGTCAGTGGCTGATGGCGGATGACCCGCAGCATCCGGTTGTTAGCAGTATGCTTATTGACCGTCTTTTTGCTGATTGGACGCCGAACGGAATGCTGGGGCGGTCCTTCGGGTGGGACCTGCGGTATACGCCAACTGGACGCAGGTGCCTTCACCATACGGGGTACACTGGACCAATGTTGTTAATTGATAAGCAGGCCCACGACGCACTGATTCTTCTAACTAACCGGGTGCATCCGCGGCAGGATAACCACGCGTTTATTGACCGCCGTGCGGAGGTGGTCCAGGTTTACCTCGCCGAAAAGGAAACGGTTTCATAAATCTGATATAATGGGGAAGGACAATTGCAGGAGGAATGAACGATGAGTGAACCATATTTTTTAACGCCGGCTTTTCAGGAGAAAATGTGGGGTGGCACCCGGCTCCGTGATGAGTTCGGGTATGATCTTCCTAGTGATCATACGGGGGAATGCTGGGCTATTTCCGCCCATCCTCATGGTCCGGCGACGGTGGCCAACGGACCGTACCGGGGAATGACACTTGATCAGGTATGGGCGAAGCACCGGGACGTGTTTGGAAATGCCCAAGGAGACGTGTTTCCGTTACTCACTAAGATTCTGGATGCGAAAATGGACCTTTCCGTTCAGGTCCACCCGGATGATGCGTATGCTGAGGAACACGAGCACGAACTAGGGAAAACGGAATGCTGGTACGTGATTAAGGCCGATCCGGGTGCAACGATGATTTACGGTCATCATGCTAAGAGCCGCGCGGAATTACGGGAAATGGTTGAAGCGGGGCAGTGGGACCAGCTCCTCCGACGGGTTCCCGTCAAGGCGGGCGATTTTCTGTACGTTCCGAGCGGGACTGTCCACGCCATCGGAAAGGGGATTATGGTCCTTGAAACGCAGCAGAGTAGTGACACGACGTATCGTTTTTACGACTTTGACCGCGTTGACCCGACAACGGGTAAAAAACGACCACTGCATATTGAACAGTCCATTGCGGTGGCGAACGTGCCGCACAGTGACCCGCAGTTAAACCGGGAAGAAACCACCGTTGGGGACGTTGCGGTCACGCAATTTGTTAAGACGCCATTCTTTGCGGTTTACCGCTGGCAGGTTAACGATGGCGCTGGCACCTTTGCACGGGGAGAGGCTCCGTACACGTTGGTTTCGGTGCTGGATGGAGCCGGGAGCATCACGGTTGATGGAACTGCCTATTCCCTGCAAAAGGGGCAGCACTTTATTCTCCCTAATGACGTGAAGCGCTGGACGCTGGCAGGAAACCTGATGGCAATTGCGTCGGAGCCGGGAGAGCGGGCGTAAAGTACAATTTTTAAATAATGTGGGATAAAAATCCTATTACCATCATTTAAAGCGGTAATAGGATTTTTATAATGAATATTATTTTAAGCTGTGTTCGTGGCGCCACATGAATTGTAGGTAGGCAATATATAGTGCGATTAGTTGGAGGGTATTATGCGGGTCAAGTTTGAATACTTTTTTAATGCTCAATAGTCGATGATTTAACGTATTACGATGAATATGCATGTTATCAGCAGTAATTTTAATACTTTGATTGTAGCGAATGTATTCACCAATTGTGGTAATTAATTCCTTACCGAAAGTGGTTTGTGACAACTGGTTAAATTTATCCACCAGCGGTTTCAAGTGGAAATTTTGTTTCATTAAATCGCTAATTAGGGCGATATCTTTGTAATAGATTAACTTTGGATTATGGAGAATTTGCTGAATTTCAAGTGCTTGATAGGCTTGATCAGCAGAATTGCCAAGATTTATATTTGGTTCCCCAATTCCTAAAGGCACCTGTTTAGTACGACAAATTTTGATTAGATGGTTAATTGTTGACGATTGGTAGGTGATTACGATTGAGGTTGATATAGTCGGAGATAGTGTGAAGTCCTTTGGGTTAATGCGGATTGAACGAATAAACTGTGGTGGACAGTGAATTGCAAGAACGCACCACTGGTGATTCAGGTTGATTTTAAGTTGTTGCGCCTCTAGGACGAAAGTTGTTCGTTGCATAATATCCGCTTTTATTTTAATCCATTGATTTAAAAAGCGGTTAAGTTGGTCGTGATGGGAATTTTGCTGGCGATTGATTTCAGATTGGCGAAGTAATAGCTCAGCGGTAGCTTGTAGTAGGGAAGCCAGTGGGGTGACAGTTTGAGGATTACCAGTAATTCCAATCACACCAATAACTTTTCCGCCATAGAATAACGGCATGTTAACTCCTGGTTGTCCGTGTGGGCCAAATGATGCATCCATGGGTAAAATTTTACGCTCTTCAATCGCTTGTAACGCACCAACATGAAGTGTATTAATTCTATCATGGTTACCACTAGCAATAATGTATCCGTGTTCGTTCATAATATTGACATTATATGGAATCCGCTCCATTGCGGCATTGACGATTGCCTGGGCTAGATTAGCTGTTAGTTTCATTTGGATTCCTCCATTTTTACTTTAGTAAATGAAACAGGACGAGATTTGATGAATCCCCGTCCCGTATTAGTTTATTAAGGGTGCATGAAAGCCTTGATTAACCGTCCTACTTCTTCGGCCGTTTGTGATATATCATGCTCTGTGTCAGTCAAAGCCTGTTTTAACGGTTTGGCTCCGGTGGGGGTTGAAAAGATAGCGTCAATTCCATCAGTGCTGTATAGGGCATCGACCCCTTTGCCAATATTACCGGCTAGTACAATGACTGGTGCGTGCGGCGCAACTGATTTGGTCGCATGTGCAACTCCAAAAGGGGTTTTCCCATACTGTGTTTGAAAGTCAATTTTTCCCTCGCCCGTAAGTACGATATCAGCATCCTGAGCTCGTTGTTTTAGTTTAACCGTGTTAATTACTAGGTTAACCCCTGCTTTTAATTGTGCGTGACAGAAGGCTAATAATCCTGCTCCCAATCCTCCAGCGGCACCGGCTCCGGACGATAATTCAACGTCTATTCCTAAATCACGGGTAATGAGGCGGGCATAATGATGGAGATTTTTATCCAAGGAATTAACCATTGTTGGCGTTGCTCCTTTTTGAGGGCCGAAAACTGTTGCGGCACCATTCTTACCAGTAAGCGGGTTTGTAACGTCAGAAGCAATTTGTATTTGAGTGTGATTAATTCGCGGATCAATTTCTGTAATGTCAATTTGTTCTAGTTTATCCAGTGCGCCGCCTCCCCAGGCTAATTCTTTCCCTTTCTTATCAAGTAGGTGCGCTCCCAATGCTTGTGCCATTCCAGCTCCGCCGTCGACCGTCGCACTTCCACCAATACCGATTAAAATTTTTTCAACGTTATGATTAAGGGCACTCTTAATTAACTCACCAGTGCCGTAAGTAGTTGTTACTAGCGGATTTAGTTCTTCTTGCTGCATTAATTCCATTCCACTGGCTGCTGCCATTTCAATGACTGCTGTTTTATGGTCACCTAGTAGGCCGTATTTAGCGGCAATTTTGCGTCCCAAGGGATCATGGACTGTTGTTGTGATAAAACGACCATGGGTAGCGTCGACTAAGGATTGGACCGTTCCTTCACCGCCGTCTGCCATTGGAACAAGTTCATAATTTGCTTCTGGAAAGACACGCTTCATACCAATCGTCATTAATTGTGCCGCTTCTTTAGCAGTAACTGATCCCTTAAATGAATCTGGGGCAATAACAATTTTCATTATAGTCATCCTCCAATTTTATCTTATAAATGTAATAATCCATACATTACGGTAGCAGTAACCATGGAGGCTGCTCCGCAAATTGCTTCAAAAATGATAGCCTTCGACCGTTCCTTGATGTTCATGTGCATAGCATTTTGCGTAACGTGGAAGTAATTTCCCTGGGGGAGCGAATCAATTACGATTGCACTGCAGTGAACCATTGCCGCTGCAGCTAATGGGGCTACGCCAAAATCTAGAATTGCTTTTGAGAAAGCTTTTGTGGCTAGAATAACGCCAGTAGAAGTTGAGGCGGCAGCGCCAGACATTAATAATCCTGATAATGGGGCAAGTAGAACGCCAGGAATGTGCATTGTTTTAATTCCGGTGATTAATAATTGTGGGAACGTTGATTGGGTTATTGTTGCTCCAATTGCACCTGCTCCGATTAAAATGAGGACGACATCAGTCATTTTACTAATTCCAGTTGCTGCAAAGGAACGGAGATGTTTTCCTTTGTGCATTGCAAGCGCGCCGATTATGGCTGCAACTGGTAAAACATACATTGCGTCTAAATTACATTTTTCTAGCCATGCCAGATGAAAAATTGCTCCAATAGGAGTTAAAAGTAGGAGAATAATTGCAACGGTTGGTGCGACTAGTGCGCTACCTAATGAAGGCAGCTGTCTATTGTCGTTTTCTGTATCTTTGATGTCCGCAGAGGTAACTTGACTTCCAAGGTGTTGAATACATATTACAACAATGACCGTTGTTGCTAATGTTGCCAATGCAGGGATAAAATCCGCAATCATTACTTGACTCAGTTGTAGTCCGAAACCGTGAGCAGCAGCAATTGTATTGGCGTTTGGCGAAATGATATTCCCTGCTTTGCCGCCACCTGATAAGGCAATTAACAGTGCAAGTTTAGAGATGTTTAGCTTTTTACCGACTTCTAAAGCAATAGGGGCCATAATTATAACCGTTACGGGAATAAATACACCTACTGCAGTAATAATCATTGAGGCCAAAGCTAACGCTAAAATAGCAAATCGGTCACCTAATTTATTTACAATTGTTCGTGCGAGGGTATCGGCAGCGCCTGATTCCATCATTACACCTGCTAGCATCCCTGCAGCAAGAACGCGCATAACTGTTCCCATTACATTGGCGGCGCCGTGAACGATAACGTTAATAGCTTGTGTTAAGCTGGCTCCACCAAGAATTGCACCGATTAAGGCGCCAATCATTAATGAATAAACAGGATTAAGCTTCTTTAAAATCAAGATGATTGCAAGAGCTAGTCCAAATAATGCTCCCCACCATGTAATCATAGAATTCCACTCCCTTTATTTGTGATTAATTACACTATATTTACAGTCTAAAAAAGAATGATCGTGAATTCAATGTTCATCTGCACAACAATAACCTCTAAAATGAAAGGATAATTGTATATTTTTGTTTATTATTTTGAATACAGAATAAGTGATAAAAATCACTAAATTATGTAAAGAATAACCATTCACGGTGAAAATTTACGTGAATGGTGTAGACGAAAATGATTAGTACGTTGGTTTAATCTCTAATGCTTCCGCCGCACTCAGATCCGCATCAGGGTACTTCCGTTTCAGGGCAGTGATGAGCAGGCGTTTGGCGAGTTCGCCGTTCCTGGCAAGCACCGGACCGTGGAAGTACGTACAGAAGGTGTTCTTGTGAATGGCCCCCTCCGTACCGTCCTGCCCGTTATTGCCATGGCCTTCAATGACCTGGCCCAGGGGTCGTTCACCTTTTCCGAGGAAGGTCATTCCGTTATGGTTCTCAAACCCGTGGTAGATTTGTCCGGTTTCGGCGTTTTTAATCTTAATGTCGCCGATAAAGCGGTTATTTTCCTGGGTTTCAGTCCGGTGATCGAGGGCGTGAATGCCCTTGATTTTGGTGCCGTCCGCCCCGACGTAGTATTCGCCGAGAAGCTGATAACCGCCACAAACGGCGAGCATCGGGCCATCGGCTTCAATGTACCGAATAATGGCATCCTTCTTGGCCTGAATGTCATCAGAAACAACCTTTTGTTCCAGGTCCTGACCACCACCGAAAAGTACTAGATCGGTGCTGTTCGGATCAAACTGCTGGTCGAGGGAAACAACTTCGGGCGTAATGTGGGTGTCCATTTGCTTAGCGTAGTATTGAAGCGTCAGGATGTTGCCAATATCGCTGTACGTATTAAGCAGGTTCCCGTATAGGTGGGTTAGGTGTAACTCGTATTTCATTACTTCATCTCCCCGTTAATGTATCCTTCACTAGCAAGCAGGGCGCGGAGCTGTAACACCGCAGTGTACGTTGCGAGGACGTACACGTGCTTGGTCGGCATCTGCTTGATTGCCGCAACCACGTCCTTGAGGTTCTCCTTATGGGCGAAGTGTTCTTCCGGGACGCCAGCTACCCGCAGGCGGAAAGTAATATCCCGGTACCGTTCGCCGCCGGTGAGAACTGATGGGATTCGCTCAAACGGCAAGTCTTCAAACCGGCCGTCCCAAATCCAACTGGTATCAATTCCGTCGGCGTAGTTTGCGTTCAATAATACTGCCAGTGAGAACGGCTCGTTATCGGTTTTAATCATTTGGAGCACCTGGTCCAATCCCACCGGGTTTTTAACGAGGATAAGCGTAACGTCCTTGTCATCAAGATGGATGACTTCCTGGCGGCCAAAGACCTTCTTGTCGTCAGCACTGAGTTGATGAATGATTTCTTCCGGTGAAACGCCCATCTCCCGGGCAACGGCGTACGCGGCCAGGGCGTTGTAGATGTTGTACGTACCGCCAATGTGAAGGTTGATTTCATGATCGTTAATCATAAACGTTGACGACTGCGGTGTTTGGTTAGTAATCGCCGTTACTTGGTAGGTGAGGACCGGGCGGTGAAAATCGCAGTGGGGACAGAAGTACTTCCCAAGATTGCCGTAAACCAGCTCCTTGTACCGCAGAATATGGTGGCATTGGGGACACAGTAGTCCGTCCGTGTTCGCGGGGGCGTCCTGAATTTCGTCAGGTTGATCCGCAAACCCGTAGTACACGATTTTATTTGGTAAATCAACGCTATTGAAGATGGGGGCATCCCCGTTAGCGATGATGAGCGCATCGGGGTGCATGCGAACGCCCTTAAGAATCTTGTTGTACGTGGTGTAAATTTCACCGTAGCGGTCTAACTGGTCACGGAAAAGGTTCGTGAAGACGTATGCCTTAGGGCTAACGTACTGCGAAATTAACGGGACGTTCGCCTCGTCGGTTTCGATGACCGCGAGTTGTTTGCCGTTCTTGGTTTTGCGGTTGGTCAAAAACGCCGTAACAATTCCCTGCATCATGTTTGACCCGCTGGGGTTTGTTAGGATGTGCGGGAAGGCCGGGCGGAGCGCCTTCACCGTTAAGTTAGTGGTGAGGGTTTTGCCGTTTGTTCCCGTGATAATGATGACCTCGTAGTTTTTAGCCAGTGTTGTTAGTACGGCCGGATCAATCTTAAGCGCCAACCCGCCGGGAAACGAGGTTCCGCCGCGATGAAGAACATCGTGGAGGAAACGGTATGACGATTTTCCGGCAAAGGCTGCAAGTGAACTTCTAAGTGTCATGCCTCTGTTCCTTTCGTATCAAAAAGCTTCCCCTGAATTTTATCATAAAACGAATGCGCCGGCGGGATCAGACCACCAGCTGGTGCATTTTAGCGTAAAATCAGCTATACTTAGACGGAAAGACTGATAGAGGATGTGAAGTAGGGTGGCACAGCTTTTTTTCCGGTACGGTGCGATGAATAGTGGGAAAACCATTGAGATTCTAAAGGTGGCCCATAACTACGAAGAAGAAGGTAAGCAGGTCATCATCATGACGAGTAGTGTTGATGACCGTGCGGGCCAGGGCGTAATTGCGAGCCGGATTGGATTAAAGCGGAAGGCGGAGATTATTTACCCGGAAACGAACGTCTTCGAATACGTGAAGGCGGCTCCCGGAAAAATTTCGTGCGTGTTGATTGATGAAGCTGAGTTTCTTCAGCGGCACCACATCATGGAACTGACGAAAATCGTTGACGAACTGGGAATTCCGGTCATGACGTTTGGGTTAAAAAACGACTTCCGCAACGAGCTCTTTGAGGGAACCAAGTATCTCCTTTTGTATGCCGACAAGATTGAGGAAATGAAGACGATTTGCTGGTTTTGCGAACGGAAGGCAACGATGAATCTTCGGGTCAATGAGGGCCACCCCGTTTACGCCGGTGAACAAATTCAAATTGGGGGTAATGAAGCGTACTATCCCGTCTGTCGTGAACACTACTTCCACCCTGATAAGGAATTAATCCACCAGAACGCAAAGGAGGACCACGAGTAACATGGATAAGTTGTTTGACCGGTTACAAATGTTAGCGGACCGGTATGAAGAATTGGGCGGGTTGTTGTCAGACCCAGACGTCATTGCCGACACCAAGCGGTTTACAAAGCTGTCCAAGGAAATGGCCGACCTGAAGGAGACCGTTGAAAAGTATGACCGGTACAAGAAGGTTGTTCAGCAGATTAAGGACGACGAGGAAATGCTTGACGCGGGCATGGATGACGATGAAATGACGGCCATGGTTAAGGAAGAGCTGGCAGCCTCTAAGGAAGAAAAGGAGCGGCTTGAAGATGAAATTAAGATTCTGCTGATCCCGAAGGACCCGAACGATGATAAAAACATTATCATGGAAATCCGGGGAGCTGCTGGTGGGGATGAAGCGAGCCTCTTTGCCGCCGATCTCTTCTCGATGTACAGCAAATACGCTGAGCGACAGGGCTGGAAGTTCCAGGTGATTGATAAGAACCAGACCGAAGTGGGGGGCTTCAAGGAAGTCGCAATTTTGATTAGTGGTAACCAGGTCTACTCGAAGTTAAAGTATGAAAGTGGGGCCCACCGGGTTCAGCGGGTGCCGGTCACCGAATCAGCTGGGCGGGTGCACACCTCGACGGCAACGGTGGTCGTTATGCCGGAAGAAGAGGACGTAGAGATTGAAATTGACCCGAAGGACATCCGGGTTGACGTATACCGATCCTCCGGGGCTGGTGGACAGCACATTAACAAGACGTCGTCTGCCGTCCGGATGACCCACTTACCGACGGGAATTGTTGTTGCGATGCAGGATGAGCGTTCCCAGCAGCAAAACCGGGCGAAGGCCATGCAGATCCTAAAAGCGCGGGTGTACGACTACTACGCAACGAAGGAACAAAACGAGTACGACGAAAACCGGAAGTCCGCCGTGGGAACGGGGGACCGCTCAGAGCGGATTCGGACTTATAATTATCCCCAAAACCGGGTGACGGATCACCGGATTGGGTTGTCCCTAAACAAATTAGACCGGATTATGAACGGCGAGCTTGAGGAAATCATCGATGCCCTCGTTCTTTACGACCAAACCAAGGCGCTGGAAGAGCTCCAAAATGATTAGCCAGCCGACGTATTTTGAAGCCCAGCAGTGGGCTTTTTCTTATGTTAAAGCCCATAACGGTTACCGGGAAGATGCAACGTGGCTGTTACGCGCTCCCCATGAGTGGGATGAAACTACATTACTCGTACACCTGCGGGATTCTATACCCCTTGCTGAGTGGCAGCAGTACCAAATCAACGTCCAGCGGGTGTGTGCGGGGTGGCCGCCCCAGCAACTTGTCGGAAAGGCGCCGTTTTTTGGGCGGTGGTTTGCCGTTACGGAAGATACGCTGATTCCCCGGGTGGAGACTGGCGACCTGGTTGAATGGCTTCTTGCGGATTACCCGGAAAACGAAGAAAAGCGGGTTGTTGACCTTGGAACGGGGAGTGGCAACATCGGAATTACGTTGAAGTTAGCCCACCCCAAATGGCAGGTAACGTTAACGGATATTTCACCGCAGGCTGCGCGGGTGGCAGAGACCAATGCCCACCGGTTAGGCGCAGCCGTTAACGTGGTGGTCGGCGACTTGATCGCCCCGTTAACCGGGCAGTTCGACGTGCTGGTGATGAACCCGCCGTACATTGCACCGAGCGAGCAAGCGCAGATGGACGCAAGTGTGCTGGAACACGAACCTGCCCAGGCCCTCTTTGCTCCGGGAAACGGGTTGGCTGTGTACCGGCGGTTAGCAGTAGAAGCGCCGCGGGTTTTACTCCCCCACGGGCGGATTTACCTTGAAATTGGTTGGCATCAGGGAGAAGCAGTCCGGCAACTTTTTGAAACCCAGCTGTCGGCCGCACAGGTAACGGTGCGTCAGGATGAGGCGGGGCATGACCGCATGGTGCGGGTGTGTTTATAGTAGAAATGAATATGGTGAAAGGAAGCAGTACTAATGATGATTACGCGGATTTATCAACCAGATGAATACGAAGCGGCGGCCAAGGAGATTCAACTCGGCGAGCTGATCGCCTTCCCAACGGAAACGGTCTACGGTCTTGGCGCGGACGCCACCAATGAACAGGCGGCTAAACGGGTGTACCTGGCAAAGGGGCGGCCATCTGACAACCCGTTAATCGTGACGGTGAGTTCGCAGGCGATGATGGAACGCTTTACCGGTCCGGTGGATGCGCGGGCACAGCGCTTGATTGATCATTTCTGGCCGGGTTCTTTGACACTGATTTTTAACGTCGCTCCGGGGAAGCTATCAAAGACGGTAACGGGAGGACTTACCACGGCGGCGTTCCGGTGTCCTGCAAACGAAACAACCCGCAAAATGATTGCGGCAGCAGACACGCCAATTGTTGGCCCGTCTGCCAATACTTCGGGAAAACCAAGCCCGACTACGGCCCAACATGTTTACCACGACATGAACGGCCGGATTGCGGGAATTATTGATGACGGCCCGACAAAGGTGGGGGTGGAATCAACCATCCTTGACTTAAGCAAGGACCAGCCAACGGTGCTTCGGCCCGGCGCGGTTACCCCGGAGGAAATTGAAAGTATCCTTGGTGGTCCGGTCTTAGCTGATAACCACCATGTTGGTAAGACTGAAATTCCTAAGGCCCCGGGGATGAAGTATAAGCATTACGCTCCGGCTGCCCAGGTGCTGATTGTTGCTGCTGATCAGTGGCCGGAAGCATTGCGGTGGGCCGACCAGCAGGAGAAAACGGTTGGTATAATGGCCTCAGCTTCGATTGGGAAACAAACAACCCACCCGTTCTTTGACTTAGGAGCGGACGTGACGACGGCCAGCCACCGCCTTTTTGCGGGACTCCGGTATTTTGATAGTGACGAACCGGTTGATTACATCCTCGCCCCAGCATATCCGGAAGAGGGGTTAGGGATGGCGTACATGAACCGGTTACGAAAAGCAGCGGGGAACCAATTTTTTAATGCCTAGTATGGTATGATTATGGTGATTAAACCGGTACCGTGATGCCGGGATAGGAGCGTGACAGCATGAAAAACTTTACGGTGGTTGACCACCCGTTGATTCAGCACAAACTGACGATTATCCGGGATAAGGATTGCAGCACTAACCAGTTTCGGCAGTGCGTGACCGAAATAGCCCGGTTGATGACGTACGAAGCGACCCGGGACTTTCCGTTGGAGGACGTTTCGGTAACAACGCCAATGGGAACGGCAACGGAAAAGAAGCTTGGTGGCAAGAAACCGGTTGTGGTTCCGATTTTACGGGCTGGAATGGGAATGCTGGATGGCGTGTTAGACATGCTTCCGTCTGCCCGGGTCGGATTTATCGGAATGCAGCGGGATGAGGAAACCCTGATTCCTGAAGAGTACTATGCTAAGTTTCCCCAAAAGCTTGGTGACCGGCAGGTAATCATTATTGATCCAATGCTGGCTACGGGAGGCTCCGCAATGATGGCGGTTGAAGCACTCAAGAAACGGGGCGCTAAGCGGATCAAGTTCTTAAGCCTCGTGGCGGCGCCTGAAGGGGTTAATAAGCTGATGGCTGCCCATCCTGACATTGAATTGTACGCGGCGGCGCTTGACGACCACCTTAACGAAATTGGGTACATTGTCCCGGGGCTGGGCGATGCGGGCGACCGGTTGTACGGAACGGTTGATGTGAACTAAAGTAATAATTTCCGGATTTGGACGGGGAACCGGCTAAGTCCGGAATTTTTAATATGCGGTTCATTGTTCGCGGTTCTGGGAATAACGTCGCCTCATCAGGAGAGTAACGGGGGAGAATCGTTCGGTAGTGGCCTAAGAAATTTACAAATTAACTTTGTGAAGTTGGGGGGTAAGTGGTATGATTTTACATGTATTCACGGGCTTTTTGCCCCTGAATTCTCTTATGGTTCGACCTTATTGTTTAACCGTATGATCTTATTTGAAAAGAGGTGAGACTTGTGGATGAATCGTTTCAAATTGTGAAACTTTTTGGGATTCCCTTCAACGTAAGTAACATCATCTCTGGGACCCTGGTGGCGCTTGTTTTCCTTGCCCTTGTTTTCTGGTTCTCCCGTGACTTGAAGCTCAAGCCAACGGGCCGGCAAAACATGCTGGAATGGCTGATTGATTTCACGAACGGAATCATCAAGGGAGTTCTTCCCGATGAGGAAGGTAAAAAGTACCGGCTATTCGCCTTTGTACTTTTCGCATTTATCTTCATTGCTAACCAGGCAGGGTTGATTTTCCAATTTGATATTGCAAAGCACGGACAGGACTTCAACTTCTTCCGGAGTCCAACGGCATCAGCAACAACGACGCTAACGTTAGCGCTGATGGTGTTGGTTCTGTCCCATGCTGCAGGGGTACAGAAATTTGGCTTTAAGGGTTACGTTAAGAATACGTACTTAAAGCCGTTCTTTTTCCTATTCCCGATTAACCTGCTGGAACAGTTTACCAATTTCATGACGTTAGCGCTTCGTCTGTTCGGTAATATTTACGCCGGTGAAGTGCTGTTGGAAGTTATTGGTGGTCTGGTTAAGGCGGGACCGGTTGGTTTTGTTTCATCGATTCCACTTGAAATGATTTGGCAAGCATTCTCGGTCTTTATTGGAGCGATCCAGGCATATGTCTTTGTCACATTGACAATGGTATATATTTCGCAAAAGGTCGAAGAGGAATAGTGAGGTTGAGAAGCAACTTCATGATAGTTACATTAAGGAGGAATTTTTATTATGGCTTCTAGTATTATTACAGGTTTAGCTTTACTTGGTGCAGGGCTCGCCGCAGGGCTGGCTTCTGTTGGTACCGGTGTTGGTAACGGGCTCGTTATTTCAAAGATGCTCGAAGGAATGTCACGGCAGCCAGAATTAACTGGTCAGTTACGGACAAACATGTTCATTGGTGTTGGGCTGATCGAAGCTGTGCCGATTATCTCAATCGTTATTGCCTTCATGTTACTCGCTAAGTAGTTCCTTATATCAACTGCGTAAATATAGTAATAAGGAGGTGCTAAGCGATGAATTCGATGCTTTTAAGCGCAACGTCTGGTGTTCAGTGGGGCGATTTCCTTTACTACCTGATTCTCTTCATCATTATGGCGCTGGTCGTTAAGCACTTTGCTTGGGGACCGGTAACCAAGATGATGGACAAGCGGGCCGAGAAGATTGCCAATGACATTGACTCTGCGGAAAAGTCCCGGCAGGAAGCTGAAAAGCTTGCTGCCCAGCGTGAAGAGGCGCTGAAGAATTCACACGTTGAGGCTGCCCAGATTGTTGACCGGGCGAAGAAGAACGGTAAGCAACAGAAGGCTGACATCGTTGATGCCGCCCACAAAGAAGTCGCAACGCTGAAGGCAAACGCAAAGAAGGACATTGAGCAGGAACGGCAGGAAGCCATCGATGGTGTGCGGAACGACGTTGCTGAACTGTCCATTGAAATTGCTTCAAAGGTTATCAAGAAGGAACTTTCTGCTGATGACCAGAAGGCCTTAGTTGACTCGTACATCGAAGGGTTGGGGAAGCAAAATGTCACAAAGTAACGCAACGATCGCCCGGCGCTATGGGAAGGCGCTGTTTGAACTAGCACAGGAAAAGCAGGTGCTTGAAGACGTGCAGGCCGAATTAACGGCGCTTAACCAGGCGTTTAACGAAGAATCACAATTTATGTTGTTCATGACCAGTCCGCAGATTACTGAAGATGCTAAGCAGGCCATGTTAACAACGATAACTGCCAACCTGTCACCGGTAACGAAGAACCTGGTAACCATGCTGTATGATTACCGGCGCTTGGTCAACTTTGACGGGATTGTCAGTGAATTTAACAGATTAAATGATGAGTACCACAAGACGGTCCGGGCAACCGTAACGACCGCCATTGAATTGGATGATGAGCAGAAGGACAAGCTTGCCTCTTCATTTGCTAATGTTGTGGGTGCAAATAAGGTTGTGGTCGACACGTTTGTCGACGAATCAATCATTGGTGGGGTAATCCTCCATTCAAATAGCTACATCTATGACGGTTCAATCAAGTCCAAGATTGAGCACATCAAGCGTCTGTTATTAAAATGATTTAAAGAGGTGAGACTTTTATGAGCATTAAAGCTGAGGAAATCAGTGCTCTGATCAAACAGCAATTAGCAAATTACCAAGATGAGCTTACTGTTGAAGAAGTCGGTACCGTAACGTACGTTGGGGACGGAATTGCCCGGGCAAACGGGTTAGATAACGCCTTATCAGGTGAACTGTTAGAGTTTGCGGACGGTACCTACGGAATGGCACAGAACCTGGAACAGTCCGATGTCGGGATTGTTATCCTGGGAGACTACAAGGGAATCCGGGAAGGCGATACCGTTAAGCGGACTGGCCGGATTATGGAAGTGCCAGTTGGTGAAGAATTAATCGGCCGGGTTGTTAACCCCCTTGGGCAGCCGGTTGATGGTTTAGGGGAAATCAAGACGACTAAGACACGCCCAGTTGAGCACAAGGCTCCTGGTGTTATGGAGCGGCAGTCTGTTTTTGAACCCCTGCAAACCGGGTTAAAGGCCATTGACTCCCTGGTTCCGATTGGTCGGGGTCAGCGTGAATTAGTCATTGGTGACCGGAAGACCGGGAAGACGTCCGTTGCCATTGATACAATCATCAATCAGAAGGGCCAGGATATGATTTGTATCTACGTTGCCATCGGGCAGAAGGACTCAACGGTCCGGGCCCAGGTTGAGACGCTGCGGAAGTTTGGCGCAATGGATTACACCATCGTCGTTACTGCCGGACCGTCATCACCGGCGCCGATGCTGTGGTTAGCCCCGTATGCCGGGGCGGCAATGGGTGAAGAGTTCATGTTTAACGGCAAGCATGTTTTGATCGTGTACGATGACCTTTCAAAGCAGGCCGATGCTTACCGTGAACTGTCACTTATTTTGCGGCGGCCACCTGGTCGTGAAGCATACCCAGGGGATGTTTTCTACCTGCACTCCCGGTTGCTTGAACGGGCAGCTAAGTTAAGCGATGATCTTGGCGGTGGTTCAATGACGGCCCTCCCATTCATTGAAACGAAGGCCGGGGACGTTTCCGCCTACATCCCAACGAACGTGATCTCAATCACTGACGGACAGATCTTCCTTGACAGTGATAACTTCTATTCAGGAATTCGGCCAGCGATTGATGCCGGAACGTCCGTTTCCCGTGTTGGGGGAGCTGCCCAGATCAAGGCCATGAAGAAGGTTGCCGGAACGCTTCGGCTGGACCTTGCTTCATTCCATGAACTGGAGTCATTCGCTCAGTTCGGTTCAGACTTGGATGCCGCAACGCAGGCTAAGTTGAACCGTGGGCAGCGGACGGTTGAAGTCCTGAAGCAGCCGCTCCACAAGCCGCTTCCTGTTGAGAAGCAGGTGCTGATTCTGTACGCCCTGACACATGGGTTCTTAGACAGCATTGCGGTTGCCGATATTTTACGGTACCAGGATGAAATGTTTGCCTTCTTTGACAGCAACCACAAGGATCTGTTGGACGTCATCGCTAAGACGGGTGACCTGCCAGATATTGATAAGCTTGACGCTGCAATCAAGGAATTTGCGGAAACATTTCAGCCAAGTGACAAGAGCAGCAAATAAGAAGGGGTGGTGACATAAATGGCTGGTTCACTGCAAGCAGTTAAGCGCAAGATTGCTTCAACCAAAAAGACGAAGCAGATTACCAGTGCAATGCAGATGGTTTCAACGTCCAAGTTGAACCAGATTCAACACCACACAACGAGTTACCGTGAATATGCCGATAAGGTGCGGAGCGTAATTACGCACCTTGCCAAGTCCCACTTACTTGATGCTGCTGCGGCTGGTTCTGAGGATGCCCCGGCTGAAAAGAAGGGCGGTCTCGGAATGTTAACGCAGCGGCCGGTCCACAAGACGGGGATTATGGTAATCACCTCGGACCGGGGACTGGTTGGAAGTTATAACAGTAATATCATTAAGCAGACGATGGAAATTATCCAGAAGGGGAATCACACTAAGGATGATGTTGTGATTCTTGCAATTGGTGGCACCGGGGCGGACTTCTTTAAGAAGCGCGGGTTCACCATTGGATACGAGTACCGGGGTGTTAGCGATGTGCCGACGTTCCGGGAAGTGCGGCCAATCGTGCGGGAAATTATTCAGCGGTATGACGAGGCTGAGTACGACGAACTGTACGTTTGCTACAGTCACTTTGTCAACACGTTGACGTCCGTTTTCCGGGCAGAAAAGATGCTCCCGATTTCAGCAGAAAACCTGGGACACGATGATCTCACGGATAAGGAAACAACGGACGAGGATACGATTAGTAGTCTGTACGAAACCGAACCGTCGGAGGAGGCAATCCTCGAGGCCGTTCTTCCGCAGTATGCGGAAAGCCTGGTTTACGGTTCGATTCTTGATGCGAAGACTTCCGAGCACGCCTCAAGTTCAACCGCAATGCGGTCGGCTTCGGATAACGCGAATGACATTATTGCTAACCTGGAATTACAGTACAACCGGGCCCGGCAAAGTGCCATCACGACGGAAATCACGGAAATTACGGGTGCACAAGCTGCCTTAGAATAAGAAAACAGGAGGAATAACGAATGAGTACTGGAACAGTCGTTCAGGTTATCGGTCCTGTTGTTGATGTTCAGTTTCCATTAAACGAAGCATTACCGGAAATTGACAACGCCTTAAAGGTTAAGCGTGAAGACGGTAGCGAATTAGTTATCGAAGTTGCCCTTGAGTTGGGTGACGGAATCATGCGGACAATCGCCATGGATGGAACGGACGGTTTGAAGCGTGGCGCGCAGGTTGTTGATACGGGAGCTTCAATTAGCGTTCCTGTCGGAAAGGAAACGCTTGGACGGGTGTTTAACGTCCTTGGGGAAACCATTGATAACGGTCCAGAGTTTGGTGAAGATGCACAGCGGAACCCAATCCACCGGAATGCACCTGATTATGATCAATTAAGTACGGGAACCGAAATTCTTGAAACGGGGATTAAGGTGATTGACCTCTTAGCACCATACGTTAAGGGGGGCAAGATTGGTCTGTTCGGTGGTGCCGGTGTTGGTAAAACCGTGCTGATTCAG
The DNA here is from genome assembly GCA_019119415.1 of Candidatus Ligilactobacillus avistercoris. Classification (GTDB taxonomy): domain Bacteria; phylum Bacillota; class Bacilli; order Lactobacillales; family Lactobacillaceae; genus Ligilactobacillus; species Ligilactobacillus hohenheimensis. The sequence goes on from DWXB01000017.1 coordinate 138,518, forward strand.
GAATTAATCCACAACATTGCCCAGGAACACGATGGGATTTCCGTATTTACTGGTGTTGGTGAACGGACCCGTGAAGGGAACGACCTGTACTACGAAATGAAGGAATCTGGTGTTCTTGAGAAGACGGCCATGGTCTTCGGACAGATGAACGAACCACCTGGAGCCCGGATGCGGGTTGCCTTGACCGGATTAACGATCGCTGAGTACTTCCGGGACGTTGAAGGTCAGGATGTGCTGCTGTTCATCGATAACATTTTCCGGTTCACGCAGGCCGGGTCAGAGGTATCAGCCCTGCTTGGCCGGATCCCATCAGCCGTTGGGTACCAGCCGACGCTGGCAACTGAAATGGGACAGCTGCAGGAACGGATTACTTCTACGAAGAAGGGGTCAGTTACGTCAATCCAGGCCGTTTATGTGCCTGCCGATGACTATACCGACCCGGCCCCAGCCACGACGTTCGCCCACCTGGACGCAACGACGAACCTGGAGCGGTCGTTAACGCAGATCGGGATTTACCCGGCCGTGGACCCGTTAGCTTCAACTTCAAGTGCCCTTGCACCTGAAATTGTTGGTGAGGAACACTACCGGGTTGCTACGGAAGTTCAGCACATTCTTCAGCGGTACCGTGAGCTGCAGGATATCATCTCAATCCTTGGGATGGATGAATTATCCGATGAAGAAAAGGTTATTGTTAACCGGGCCCGGCGGATTCAGTTCTTCCTATCACAGAACTTCCACGTGGCTGAACAGTTTACGGGGGTTCCGGGGTCCTACGTTCCGGTTGAAGAAACCGTTAAGGGCTTTGATGAAATCCTGAAGGGGAAGTACGATGACCTTCCGGAAGATGCGTTCTTATCAGTTGGTCGGATTGAGGAAGTTGTTGAAAAAGCAAAAAAGATGACTAACAATTAAGGAGGGAACGTCTAATGGCTGAACCTGTTTTAACTGTTAACGTCGTAACACCGGACGGAACGGTCTACAACGACCAGTCTGCACTGGTGATTTGCAAAACAACTGGTGGTGAAGTCGGAATCATGCCGAACCACATTCCGCTCCTTGCTTCGCTCGCAATTGACGAAATTCGGGTGAAGAAGGGGGAGGATCAGTTCGACGAAATTGCCGTAAGTGGTGGTTTCTGTGAATTTTCTGACAACACCCTAACCGTCCTGGCGTCAGCTGCGGAACGGAAAGAGGATATTGACGTTTCGCGGGCTGAACAAGCCAAGAAGCGTGCCGAAGAGGCAATCGCTGCCGCCAAGCAGAAGCACGATGATGCGGCAATGCGGCGGGCGGAGGTTTCTCTCCGGCGGGCAATCAACCGGTTAAACATCAAGAAAAATTAGTAATGAAAGGGGTCTGATCCGTGATCAGGCCCCTTTTTGTGTTCTTTTAGGTCTCACAGCAGAGCCTTAGTGGAAGGGGTGTTTTGTGCCGGCAGGGGAGTGAGTTATGCCAGATGAAATAGCATTAAATATTTAGTTGACAAAAAATGCGGGG
>DWXB01000018.1 GCA_019119415.1 Candidatus Ligilactobacillus avistercoris
AAATTACGTTCAGTATTTTAATAATGTTAGAACGACTTTAAAAACAAACGGCATGACTCCGGTTGAATACCGAAATCACGCCTTAGTAGCTTGATAATTTAATCTTGTCTAACTTTTGTCTTGCACTTCAAGAAGTAATGGGGTGTTTTTATTTGTTTTAATATCATTACTTTGGAATATTTAGAACACAAAAAGCGACAAGTTTGGAAGATGAGGAGCATTATTATTACGTATAAATTTTAAAAGCAAGAAGGGGATTTCAAAAATATCTTCCTACATATTGTATATCTTATAGATGGATAATGCTATATGTTGTGTAGGAGATGGTGAGAATGAAGCGTACGATAGAATTGTCGCAAGATTTTATTATGAAAGTTAAAGAAGAGGTTCACCCTCATTGGGGTGAATTAGGTTGGGTAACTTATAAGCGAACTTATGCTCGTTGGTTGCCGCAAAAGCACCGAACTGAAGAATGGATTGAAACGGTTCAACGGGTAGTAGAGGGGAATATTAATCTAGATCCGCGTCTTACTAATCATCCAAGTGAACAGTTGATTAGTGAGTTGACCGAGGAAGCTAAGCAGCTTTTTCGACTCATTTATGGACTGTCTGCTACACCATCGGGACGTAATTTGTGGATTTCAGGAACGGATTATCAGCAACGAACAGCGGATTCATTAAACAATTGTTGGTTTATTGCTATTCGTCCACAAAAGTATGGTGATAGTCATATTGTACCGGCATATTTGCGGAAGGATCAAAATGCAGTGTCGATGCCGTATTCGTTTATGTTCGATCAACTAATGAAAGGTGGGGGAGTTGGTTTTTCTGTAACTCACGAAAATGTTAAGCAAATTCCGGTTGTTGATTATCCCGTTCAAGTGGAATTTGTTATTGATAAAACAAGTCGTTCGCATGATGATGCGCTTGCTTGTGGTGCATTGGATCGAAGTGAATGGGAACAACATAATCATGACAATGATGCGTTGATTTATAGAGTTCCTGACACCCGTGAAGGTTGGGTTTTGGCAAATGCGCAGATGATTGATTTGCATTTTGCTGGTACCAATCCAACAAAGCAGCAGCGGTTGATTTTAGATGTAACTGATATTCGGGCTAAAGGGACACGAATTCATGGCTTCGGAGGAACAGCTGCGGGGCCGATGCCGTTAATTACAATGATTCACGATATTAATGAGTTAATTAATCAACGTGTTGGGCATCACTTAACGGCCGTTGACTGTACGGATATTGGTAATCTGATTGGGAAAGCGGTTGTTGCTGGTAATGTGCGTCGTTCTGCCGAACTAGCATTGGGCTCAAATGATGACAATGATTTTATTACCATGAAACAAGATGCTGAAAAGCTCAATCATCATCGGTGGGCTTCCAATAATAGTGTGGCGGTGGATTCACATTTTATGCAATACCAGCCGATTGCTGATTCAATTCTACATAACGGTGAACCGGGAGTTGTTAATCTAGAATTATCACAAAATTATGGGCGAATTGTGGATGGTAATCAGCCGGGCATTGATGGGAATGTTGAGGGAACCAATCCTTGCGGTGAAGTATCGTTGGCAAACGGCGAACCATGCAATTTATTTGAGGTTTTTCCAGCGATTGCTGAAGAACAAGGATGGAAGCTTAATGATGTTTTTCGTCTTGCGATGCGGTATACAAAGCGAATCACGTTCAGTAATTATGATTGGGAAGTTTCCCGGAAAGTTATTTCTCAAAACCGGCGTGTGGGAGTATCGATGTCCGGAATTCAAGATTGGATTTTAAAACGCTTTGGGCACCGGATTGTTACGGGATTCGAAGAGACGATTGATCCTCAAACCAGTGTGAAAATTCAAAAGCCGATTTATGATCCAGAAATTTGTGCAACCTTTAACCAGCTTTATCAAGCAGTTGTCTCAGCGGATCAAGAATATTCAGCAGAACTGGGCTGTCAAGAATCGGTTAAACACACAACGGTCAAGCCTTCTGGAACAGTAGCTAAGCTGGCGGGAGCCTCTGAAGGAATGCATTTCCATTATGCTGGATATTTAATACAGCGAATTCGGTTTCAAGATTCTGATCCGCTTTTGCCGGCATTTCGGGCGTGTGGTTACCGGATGGAACCAGATGTTTACACGGATCATACGATCTGTGTTGAGTTTCCAGTACGTGCTGCTCATGCGGATGACCCTGAGTTTGTATCTTCGGGTAATGTGACGGCAGCCGAACAATTTGCAACGCAGGCATTTCTCCAAACCTATTGGTCAGATAATGCGGTCAGTTGTACAATTACGTTTCAGCCAAATGAAGCTGACCAGTTAGCGGGACTTCTGATGCAATACCGTAACACGATTAAGTCAACGTCATTGTTACCGTACCTTGGTGGTGAACTTAAGCAGGCTCCCAAACAACCAATTACTAAAGAAGTCTTTGAACAACGAAGAGCAATGCTTCATGGCAATGTCCAAGAGGTTTTCCAAAAGCAAAATAAACAAGATATTAGGGATTTAGAAATTGTTGGGCAAAGTGACTGTGAAAGTGGCGCATGTCCGATTAAATAATTTAATTATGTAAGGGGGAATAACTTATGAATCAATTTAAAAAATGGGTAGTATCGGTTTTAGCAATATTGATGTTGGAATTACCAGTTGTTGGTTCGACAGTGGTAACCGCGCAAAAGGCAACGGAAAGAACAGTTACAGTGACATATGTTTTGCAACGGAATAGTAAACAATTTGCACGGAAAAAAGTTCATGTTAAACAGGGAGCAGTTGTTCTTACGGGGTTAAAACACGCTTGGCACGTTCGAATGAAAAAGGGAATGGTAACGGCAATTGATGGCCGAAGTCAGAATACTGCTAAAAAGACATATTGGATGTATAAGGTTGATGGTAAAGAAGCAACTAAGGGAGTAACCCAAGAAAAGGTTCGGAATCACGATACGGTGACCTTTAATCTTAAACGGGTCAATGAATAATGAGCCATCCTAGCACACATGAAAAGGTTTTGCGGATAGCTTTAATTGGATTGCTAAGTGCATTGTGTGTTGTTTTTCGAATTATTCATCTCCCAATTCCTAATGTTCAGCCTGACACAGATTTAATTATGATGATTACGTTAATATTAGGAAATACAACGGGAATCTGTGTTGCTGCTACTACAATGGTGCTTTCTAACATTATTTTAGGATTTGGTATTTGGACACTACCTCAAATTGGCGCGTATATTATCTGTATATTACTGGTTAGCGGGATTGCTCAGATAATACCGTTGCGGCGGCATATCGGTTGGCAAATAATTTTGGCGGCATCTTTAGGGTTTATATATGGTTTTTTCGTAAGTTTAGGAATGATGTTAGTTGGCGGGTTTGGGATAACAGCCTTTTGGGCGTACTATCTAAATGGTTTGATATTTGATTGTTATCATGCAGGAGGGAATCTTATTCTTTATCCGTTACTATACCGGCCCGTAGTGAACGTTTTAAGAAGGTATCGCTTTATTGGTAAAGGGGAGGGACAATAATTAAAATTTATACACGTGTCGGAGATGCTGGGAAGACTAAGCAAGTTACAGGGCAAATGATAGCAAAGGATGCACCGCAAATTGAGCTTCTTGGAGCATTAGATGAATTGGAGTCATGGTTGGGAATGTGTTGTGCAGTTTGTTCACCAGCTTGTACAAAAATTCGAACTGAAATTCTTCAAATTCAAAAACAGTTATACCAACTACAAGCTGATATAACGGTTAAACGCCACCATGAGGTTACGGGGATGACGGTAACGAAGATGGGCGAATCGATCAGTTACAAACGTTAATCCCACCAATTAAGGCGTTTATCTTGCCTGGAGGTGACCAAACAGGAGCAAGCCTTCAGTATGCCCGAACACTAGCTCGGCGAGCAGAACGCCGGCTGGTGACATTAATTCGGTTAACAGGACTATCTTTACCGAATGGACAACGATATCTTAACCGCCTCTCAGATTATTTATTTGTATTAGCACGGTATGCTAATGTTTTAGATAATTATCAGGATATTCGAAGTGACAATTAAAAGTGTTAAGTATATCAATCGTGATTTAAAAAACAACCACTTTTTATCCAAGCAAAGCAATGCTTATGGTTAAGGTGAGCGTAAAGCAAGACGAGCGTAGGTTATTAATATAATAACTTTTTAGCAATGCTTCTTATTAAAAGAAGATATTGTATAACATACAATCCCCCCAAAAGTTAGTGCTTTTGGAGGGTGTTTTGGCTACGCTAAGAATTTTGAATATAAATAAGGGCACATTGTCCATGTTTATTGGTGAATTTTAACTTAATACAAAATTAAAACCGAATCCCACAATCATAATTCCGACTATCCCAATTACAATAAAAGTCATTAATAACTTATTTTTGAGAACTTTTTTAAGCATTATTAGTTCGGGTAAGGATAACATGGTCACTGACATCATGAAGGCAATCAACGTTCCAATGGGAACCCCCTTGGCAAATAAGGCCGTCGCAATGGGGATTACTCCAAAAACGTCAGCATACATCGGAGCACCAATTATAACTGCTAAAATTACTGAAAATGGGTTGTGGTTGCCAAGAACAAGTTGAATAAAACTCGTAGGGATCCAATCGTGGATAATTGCTCCGATGGCTACCCCAATTAGGACATACTTCCAAACCCTTCCCACAATTTCACGAACTTCGTCAATTCCATCTTTAATACGATCGGCGAAAGTCGGAGTTGTTTTTTCAACCTCAACTTGTTGAATGTTACGAATATAATCGGCAATTTGGTCTTCCATATGGAGGTGTTTAATAATTAATCCCCCAATTACAGCCATCGTTAACCCAACGATAATGTAACTTACTGCAACGTTCATTCCCATAAAAGAGGCAAGTAAGGCGAGGGAGGCGATGTCAATCATTGGCGAAGCAAATAAAAATGAAAATGTTACTCCTAGTGGTAAGCCGCTTGACGTAAAACCAATGAATAGTGGGATACTTGAACAGCTACAAAAGGGAGTTATTCCTCCAAGGCAAGCACTTAAAATGTTTCCGGCAAGCCCATTGACTTTTCCCAAAACCTTTTTAGTTTTTTCTGGCGGGAAAAATGATTGTAAAATTCCAACTAAAAATATTAGAACAGACATTAAAATAAAGATTTTGGTTGTATCAAATAGAAAAAAGTGCAGTGAACGGGCGATGCGATTATTGGGCACATGAAAAATGCTAAAAATGAGCCAATTATAAAAGCGACTTAACCAGATCATTTTAAAAAGATTGTTTGTTATCCAAGCCAAAAAGGGTCAGTTCCTTTCATCCAAAAATCAATACATTTACATACATGGAAGTGTTGTGCTAAAAATAAATGGTCATTTGACCATTTATTCCTAGACAAGATTGTTCTTTTTCAATAAAGCGGTGATTTCTGCGACCGTTAATACCTTTCCTGTTGAAGCAACTTTGCCTTTTAGCATTAAGGCTGGGGCAGTCATAATTCCAAGGCTAGCCATAGTAGTAACATCCGTAATGTAATTATAACTGGCAGTGCAGTGTAAATTGGTCATGGCTTCTCGGGTGTTCTGATCTAGTGCTTTACACCTTGCGTCTAGTGCTTTACACCTTGCGCATCCTGGGCCTAAAACGACAACATCTTCTGTTGGTTTCATAGTGTTAATCCTCCGAATGATTCAATAAGATTTTTTGTAAGTTGCTGATTAAATTGTTAATTTCGTTCCGGTTGATTGTGTAGTAATGAGACCGGCTAACTTTTCTCTCAATAACTAAATGGGCGGTGACTAAGATTTTCATATGATGTGATACGGTCGATTGTGAAATTGCAAATTGCTTTTCAATTTCACAGCCGCACAATTCACCTTTAGTAGCTAAAAACTTAAGAATGGCTAAACGTGACTCATCCCCCAAGGCTTTTAATTTTGGTACCATAAACTTCATCCTTAATTTGTAATTACATTAATGATTGCAAAACTATCGATATTTAATGTCAACAGTGCGGGAATGCCCGCCGAATTAAAAAAACTACCTGACATAATCAGGTAGTTAAATTACTGTTAGCTGATTTGCTCTAAATCATACAGGTCAATAAAGTAGTCGTGGTCCGGATGGCGGTCAGCCGGGAAGCCAAGTACTTCTGGTTGATGCCGGTCAAGGTGTTTGATATTGACCAGATTAGTCTCACACTGTGAACAAATTACGTGCAACACGTTGGTTGGCGTCACTAAGAACCAACTGCGAGGATGAGAAACTATCCGCCGGCATAAATAACACCGTACTGGTGGGCGATCAAAATCTTTGTGGTAGTGATGGTAGTCCACATGTGCTGGGTGATCAGGATGTTCTTTTTCGGTTAATACGTGGTTATCTGGCATTGGAGCTTCAATTCTGTGAGGTGGTTGCTGATTAATAGCACTGTTAATAAAAAGCATTAATGTCATTCCTTCCGTCGTATTAATTGTTATTATCAGTATATCGAAATTGAAGACTATTGTGACTGATTAAATAATTTGTTAACAAAAATACCATGGAAGTTTAAAAAAGCCCCACAACCGCGGGACCAGCCATTAAGCCTTAAGCCAAACATTCAAAAGGGCCTTGATTTCTTCTAAGGATGTGTGTGCTTCGTCAAAACGATGGAGTGTCATAATAGGTTCCTCCTTTAAGTTAATTGATTAGCTTTAAAGTAACATGCTGTCGGAGAAAAATGCTGATTATGAGCAAATTTTTAGGTGGTTGTTAGGGATTGCTTAGGGATGTCTCACTACGAATGAATTGAAAAAAGAAGCAACTATATGAATACATCACAGCATTGAGCATCCGGATTTAATGAGCTTTAATCTGTGTTTTGGGTACTGTGAAATGGGGGAGTCGTTCCACAAGGTTATTTATTGGTAGATGCACGTTTCTTATTATGCAAACTAGCATACCTGTTTTTTAACCACTTTATTTTAAAGGAAGGCGTTAATGAACGCGGCTAACCTTTTTTAATTGTGGTGAATTGGTAGTGTCAAAATAAACGGCGTGGTGGAAGCTTGTTAGTCGGTGAATCGATGATTCGATGGCTTACTGCTTCCATCACGCCCATTTTTTCCTTGGTGCTAAATAAATTGAAAGTGAATTATTGAAATTCCAGAACATCCTGAACGGCGTACCGTTCCGACGTAATTTCATGGGCATTCGGGTCAGGTTTTCCAACCGCAATCCCCAGCGCTGGAACGTACCGGGTGGGGTCAAGGCCGAGCGCGGCGGCCGCTTTTTTGGCATCGTAACCGCCAAGGGGATTAGCTTCATATCCGTGTGCCCGGATGGTCAACAGGAGTTGCATGGCGGCAAGGCTACTGTCAATCAGGGCATCGGCAGTGAGGAACTGTTTGTCCGCGTGTTCGTACAGCGGGAGGAACGTTTGGAGAATTTCGTCCAGCCGTTCCTTCGTGATTTGGTGTTCGGTGTACATTTTTTGCCACAGGGCGCGGTATTTCTTAAACGCATCGGTGTCGCCAAAGACCATAATCATTGCGGAACAGGAGTCTAGCTGAGGAAGGTTGAACTTCATGAAGAAGGAACGCAGTTTGTCCTTTCCTTCGGGAGTATCGACAACGACAAAGTGCCAGGCCTGCAGGTTGCAGGATGATGGCGCGGTAATCGCCTCCTGTACCATTTGCTGAAGTTCGTCCCGGGGAATCTTCACTGATGAATCAAAGTGGCGAACAGAGTGCCGGTGGAGCATAATGTCCTGAAAATCATTGTTAGTAAATTGCATGGGATAACCTCCTTAAACGTTAACCAATAAGTAACCGCTTTCGTTAACATTATAACATTCTTGCAACGGCTTAACCGGAAAATATTTTTGTTCCCTTTTGTTTTCTGCTCAAACTAAGTATAATAAGGGTGGTATTAGGGAGACGGCAATCTACTAATGGGGGATGATGAAATTGACGAGTTACTTAGCTAGTCAAAATGCAGTGCGGGGATTTCTAGACAACCCGGACATGCGGGAGCAGGAAGGCGTGATGTTTGCCTACGCGGCGGATGCGGCGACGTTACAACGATTGGTCCCATCACCGCTACAGGTGGCAGCGCCGGTCGTTGCCGGCTACGTGACACATATGGGGAATCCGTCGTTTGCGCGCCCGTATGATGAGGCGGTGCTGTACACGATGGTGGCGTACCAGGACAAAATGGTTGGGGCGTACCCGTTTGGATTATTCTTAGCCGGCCCGGGCGCAGAAATGGCGTTGGTTGCTGGCCGGGAGGGGGCAAGCATTCCTAAGAAGCTCGCTGATCAGATTCAGATTAAGCACGACGATACGGGAGTACAAGCGCAGGTCATCCGGCACGGCACCACGTTAATGGACGTCCACGTAACGTCGGGAATGCCGAATGATCCTGAGCAGGCCCAGCAGTTGTTTGGCCCGCAGTTGCGGTTAAACCACCCGGTTGAGACTGTTAACTTCTTTGTGGACTACCAGCTGGCGCAGCAGGAGGACGGGACGAACCGGTTTACGAATACCCGGTTACTGGCGACCCAGACGACAAACATCACGACCGCCTTCACTCCGGGCAAACTCGCGCTAACGCTGACGTCGAGCGCGGATGATCCGGTTGGCGAGCTAGCGGTGCAGCACTTAATTGGCGGGGGGACGTACACAATGGCTTCCGCTAAGATGCATCAAACAACGGTGTTGACGCAGTTGGACGCCGCAAAGGTAGCGCCGTACTTAATCACCGGACGCTATGACCAAAGTATTTTAAGTGATAATTAGGGGGAATTAAGTCATGACCATTGAAAACGTAACGATTGCTGGGGCGGGAACCTTAGGGAGCCAGATTGCTTTTCAATCCGCTCTTTGTGGTCACCAGGTGCGCATTTGGAACCCGCACCCGGAGCGGGCAGAACGGCGGCTGGAAGCCTTGCGCCCGTTTTACAAGCGGGACGTTCACCTCACGGATGAACAGTTTGATGAGGCGTTAGCCCGGATTATTTCCATCACGAACGACTGGGAGCAATCATTCCAGGATGCTGACCTGGTAATTGAGGCCGTACCGGAAAGCTTGGAGGTAAAGGAGGAGTTCTATCACCACCTGGCAGAGGTACTTCCGCCAGCAGCGCTAATTGCCAGCAATTCGTCAACGTTTGTCCCAAGCCAGCTGGTTAAATTTGTTGACCGGCCGGAGAAGTTTTTGCACCTGCACTTTGCCAACCATATCTGGCAGTTTAATACCGCTGAAATTGTTGGCAATGAGCAGACAAAGCCGGAAGTAATTGATGCGGTGGTGGCATTTGCTAAAAGCATTAAGATGCTTCCGATTGTTCTGAAGAAGGAGCAGCCGGGGTACATCATGAATTCCTTGTCGGTTCCGTTCTTAAACGCAGCGCTTGGGCTGTGGGTGAAGGGGGTTGCGGACCCAGTGACGATCGATAAGGACTGGATGAATTCAACGGGATCGCCGATGGGGCCGTTCATGTCAATGGACATGATTGGCCTCCGGACGGTTTGGGCGATTTACAATGCACATGCGGATGACCCGGCTTCCCAAGCGATTGCCGCAAAAATTAAGGAAATGATTGATCAGGGACACTATGGCATCGAGGCCGGACAGGGCTTCTACACGTACCCGCACCCGGCATTTGAGGATCCAGATTTTTTGAAGGGATAGGAAGTAATATGTAAGTTACGGGCAGCGCCTGAAAGGGAGCTGCCCGTTTTTATTAAATGTCATTATGAGTTTGAAATCGATACTAAATAGGGTATAGTAGGGGAGAACAGAATAGTCACAATAGGGGAGGAATTATTGATGAACGGATACTCAGTTGAGAACCAGCAACAGGGCCTAAACAAGTTCCTGTCCAAGGTCTACTGGTACATGGCGGGGGCGGTTTTGGTTTCAGCCATCACGGCCCTCGGGACGGTGGTCCTGTTTGGTAACATGGTCGACGAGTTACTTGGCCAGCACCCGGTGGTGTACTTTATTTTACTGGCAGTTCAGCTGGTGATGGTGGCCAAGATGTCGTTTAGTAAGTCAAGGTCGGCGGCAATGAGTAACGCTATGCTGTTCGGCTTTGCGGCGTTAGAGGGAATCATTTTTAGCTCGATTCTCCTTGAATTTACGACGGCAGACATTACGCTGGCCTTTGTAGCCGCCGCGGTTGACTTTGCGGTGCTGGCCCTGTACGGGACCCGGACCAAGAAGGACCTCAGTAGCTGGGGACGGCAGGCCCTTGCAGCGTTGATTGCGATTTTGATTGTCTCCGTGGTAAACATCTTCCTGCAAAGTTCGCTGGTTGAATTCGTGATTTCAATTGCCGGGGTTTTAATCTTTAGCGTGCTTTCAATGTGGGACGCTCACCGGATTAAACAGATTTACCTGCAAATGGGGGAAGCGGCCAATACCACCCCAATCGTTGTGAGTGCGGCCTTACAGCTGTACCTGGACTTCATTAACCTGTTCTTGGAATTGCTGGAGATCTTTGGTTCAAGCGACCGTAACTAAATAAACGCAGAGCAAAAGGGGGTGGGATCTAGGTCCCACCCCCTTTGTGCGATTAATTATTGTTTTTGGCTAACTCAGCTTCGATGGCTTTGCCCACCCCGTCCTGGTCGTTGGGGGCGGCGATGTACCGCGCGAGGTGCTTAACCTCCGCGGAGCCGTTTTGCATGGCGTAGCTAATCCCTGCCACCTTCAACATGGAAACGTCGTTGTTATTGTCACCGATTGCCATGACGTTATCCAGCGGAATGTTGAGCATGTCAGCGTACTTGCTGACGGCGATTCCCTTCTGGGCGTTAATGTGGTTTACTTCGATGTTAGAGGCGGCCGACGATGTGATGGCGATGTTATCGTGGGCTGCCAGTAGTTCCTGCTTGAGGGGCGCGAGGACGGTCGGCCCCGCCGAGGAAAACGCCACAACCTTGAAGAACGTGGTGTGCGGGTTATCCAGCAGCTCCTGATAGTCGTCAATGTAATTGATGTTTAACAGCTCAAGGCGGGCGGAGGAGCGGATGACCGCCTCCTTAAACGGTAACCCCGGGTGAATTCTGGTCAGGAGCTCAGCGAAGTTTTGGATGCGTTGGGTTTTGTCGTCCGAAAAAACGCCCTTTTCGGTAATGACCTCGATGTACAGCCCCGCCTGGTGAAACCGCGTGATGAGTTGGTCGGCCAGCATCCGCGGGAGGGGGGCGGCAAAGATTTCCCGGCCCTCTTCGTCAAACATCCGCCCGCCGTTCATTGTGATCATCGGGCAGTTAATCTGGGCGGCCTCAAGCAGGGGCTTGATCTCGGAATACGCCCGCCCCGATGAAACAACGAAGGGCACGCCTTCCCGTTGCGCCTGCTTAATCGCGGCGGCGTTGCGCGGTGAAATCACCATGTTGTTATCCAGCAGCGTTCCGTCCATGTCTGAAGCAATCAGTTGCACCATTGTAAAAAACCTCACTCGTATGATAGATTCCGCTTACATTTTAGCATGAATTTGGGCGAGGTTCGGCGAAAACTATGATAAACTGGGAGTGAGGTGGACGGAATGAAGACGTTAATTCACAATGATTGGCAGGACGTATTGGCGCCTGAGTTTGAAAAGGAATACTACCAGCAGCTTCATGCGTTTTTGAAGGATGAATACCAGCATCACCGGGTTTATCCGGATATGTACCATATTTTTCAGGCCTTTGAGTGGACCCCGTTTTCTCAGGTGAAGGTGGTTATCCTGGGGCAGGACCCGTACCACGGCCCGCACCAGGCCCACGGGTTAAGTTTTTCGGTGCAACCCGGGGTCCCGGTGCCGCCATCCCTGCAGAATATCTACAAGGAACTGCAGGACGACCTGGGGATTGCGCCGGTGAACCACGGCTACCTGAAGAAGTGGGCGGACCAGGGGGTACTGTTGCTCAACTCGGTCCTCACTGTGCGTGACGGGCAAGCCTTCTCCCACCAGGGCCACGGCTGGGAACAACTAACGGACGTTGCCATTCACCAGCTTTCTGAACGGCCGAAACCGGTGGTCTTTATCCTGTGGGGACGCGCTGCCCAGAATAAAATGACGCTAATTGATCAGACCAGAAACATTGTGATTAAGTCAGCCCATCCCAGTCCATTGTCGGCCAGTCGGGGGTTCTTCGGTTCGCGGCCGTTTTCAAAGACTAACGCTGCACTGACCGCAATGGGTGAGGAGCCGATCGACTGGCAGCTACCAGCCAATCCGACTGCAGAATAATAATAGGGGGAAATGTAAATGGACATTTTTGCAAGTTTAACCGCGAAGATTAAGGGAAAAGAACCAACGATTGTGTTTCCGGAGGGCACCGAACCCCGGATTTTAACAGCAGCCCTGCGGTTGGCGGATGAACAGCTCGTGCGGCCACTTTTGCTGGGAGACGAGCAGGCGGTGAAGGCCGCCGCTGCGACGGCCGGCCTGAAGTGGAACGATGCGGTAATGGTGATTAACCCGCAGACGTATCCGGCCGAGAAGTATGCCACCATGGTGGAGGCCTTCGTTGATCGCCGCAAGGGAAAGAACACGGCGGAAGAGGCCGAGAAGATGCTGCGGGATGAAAATTATTTCGGGGCGATGCTGGTGTACATGGGACTGGCTGACGGTCTGGTTTCTGGCGCGGTTCATCCCACCGGGGATACGGTGCGGCCGGCCCTCCAGATTATTAAGACGAAGCCGGGCGTCCACCGGACAAGTGGCGCGTTTATCATGACCCGGAATGGTGGCGATGAGCGTTACGTCTTTGCCGACTGTGCGATTAACATCAATCCGGATGCGCCGACACTGGCTGAAATTGCCCGGGAGAGTATCAAGACGGCGCGGTTGTTTGACATTGACCCCCGGGTGGCAATGCTGAGTTTTTCAACCAAGGGTTCGGCGAAGTCAGACGAGGTGACTAAGGTGACGGAGGCAACCCGAATGGCGCAGGAGCAGGCGCCTGACGAACAGATTGACGGGGAACTGCAGTTTGACGCGGCGTTTGTCTCAACAGTCGCCGCCCAGAAGGCGCCAGACTCAGCGGTTGCGGGCCACGCGACGGTCTTTGTTTTCCCGGAACTAGAGGCGGGAAACATTGGTTACAAGATTGCCCAACGGTTTGGGGGCTTTGAAGCGATTGGACCGGTTTTGCAGGGTCTGAACAAGCCGGTTTCTGACCTGTCCCGGGGGTGCAACGCTGAGGACGTCTACAAGGTTGCAATTATCACCGCCGCACAGGCCGTTGCAACGGATTAGGAGGAAACGAGAAGAATGGAGATAACGGTAACGGACGCACAGCAGACAATTCGGGTGGGGGAGCAGTTAGCGCCGCTCCTTAAGCCCCAGGATGTTTTGTTGCTTGACGGGGACCTTGGTGCGGGGAAGACCACCTTTACTAAGGGAGTGGCTCAGGGCCTGGGAATCCACCGGCGGGTGAAGAGCCCGACGTTTACGCTCGTGCACGAGTATCACGACGGACGGTTACCGTTATACCACATGGACGTATACCGGTTGGAGGATGCTGATCCGGGTGATTTAGGGATTGCAGAGTACTTTGATGGTGACGGGGTCAGTGTGGTGGAGTGGTCCCAGTTTATTAAGGATGAACTTCCACCCACGTACCTGCTTGTTCGTTTTATCAAGGACGAGAACGACGACAGTCGCCGCACCCTGCGGTTTGAACCCCATGGTGAACGGACGAAGGAACTTGTGGATCAGCTGGCTTCACGGGTAAAATAATAAGGCAAACAAAGAGTGGTTGTACCTAATGCACAACCGCTCTTTTAGTTATCTGTCGTGTTTATTTGGCCGGCCGGTGGGCGTCTTGGGGAAACAACGGCCAAATGGCGTAGTGATGATGGTGCGCCGACGTTGTTACGAACTGCTGCTCGTAGCGTTCGTGGGTCGCCATAATTGCGTCCACCGGAATGTGACCGCTAATGATGTCAAGGATAATCGTGTACGATTCGCAGGCATTCAGGGCGATGCCGTAGTCAAACCCCGTCACGTTTTCCAGGACAACGGTGGGATGCCGCTGGGCGTTCATGTTGATCGCCAGCTGTTGGTCCCGCTGAAACGATTTGTGGGCCAGCTTAGAATTACGGTCATCCTTGAAGAACTCCCAGTCAAGCCCCGCTTGCTCAGCTGCCTGGTGAACCACGGCCAACGAATACGGTTGGTGGTCGATTAAGAGAAGCTGTTGAAGCGCAAAGAGGAATTTGCGTCCCCGGCGCTTTCCCTGGAAACGAGCCGCTTCGTAATCAAGCGAAACCTGGTAAACCTCGTCGGTCACCGCATGCCGCACCTGCATATTGTCCTCTTGAAGGTGCCGCCGGTTGATGATCCCCGACACGGTATCCAGCGTTACGAGCGGGTTAATTTGGAAATTGACCTTTTCGGTGGTTTGATGAATCACGGAGAGAATGTTTTGCTCAGCATCAAAGCACCGGTTTCCGAGCGGATTGATAAACAAGTAAACGTCAAGCACCGTGCGCACCTCCATCGTTAGTTAGTTGCTAGTTTTATTCTACAAAAAATGGGGGGGAATTCAATGAATCTGCTTTTAGTGGTTCCTGTAATTTTAGGGTGGGTATGGTAAACTTGAAGTGGATTTTAGTGCGAAAAGGGGCGGACGGATTGGATCCGGATGAATGGGAATCGTTTTTAACGCCGTATCACCAGGCAGTGGGGGAGTTAAAGCTTAAGTTCCGGGAACTACGGAATCAGATGCTGGCGACGACCAAGCACGTGCCAATTGAGTTCGTCACCGGCCGGGTGAAACCAATCGAAAGTATCAAGGAAAAGATGGTGCGCCGCCACGTGACGGTGGACCGGCTCGCAGAGGACATGGAAGACATTGCTGGGTTGCGGATCATGTGCCAGTTTGTTGAAGATATTTATCAGGTGGTTGCCCTGATTAAGCAGCGCCATGACCTGACGGTGGTTCAGGAGCGGGATTATATCCAAAACGCTAAGGCAAGCGGGTACCGGTCGTACCATGTCGTCTGCACGTACCCGTTACAGTGTTATGACGGGGAGAAAAGCGTGCAGGTCGAGATCCAGGTGCGGACGTTAGCGATGAACTTCTGGGCGACCATCGAACACTCGTTAAAGTACAAGTACCAGGGGAACCTTCCGGCTGAAACTAAGCAGCGGCTCCAGCGGGCGGCCGAGGCGGCGTTTTTACTTGATAATGAGATGTCGAGTATCCGGGAGGACATCCAGGAAGCCCAGCATGCGTTTGAGCACCGGCAAGACAGGAGGTAAGCCGTGAAGATTGGAATTTATGCAAATTCGGGGCGGGCATCCCGCACAGTTGCGGCGGAGCTCCGGCAAAAGTTTACTGAGCGGCGCTTTGAGCTGGACGACGATCATCCCGACGTTGTGATTAGTATTGGGGGTGACGGGACGTTGCTGTCCGCGTTCCACCACTATGAAGACCAGCTGGCGACCGTCCGGTTTATCGGGGTGCACACCGGCCACCTGGGATTTTATACCGACTGGCGGAGTGACGAACTTGACGACCTGGTAATTAGCCTGCAAAACGAAAACCAGCAGGCGGTGAGTTACCCGTTACTGGATGTGCGGGTGAAGTTTGCCGGTGACCCGCACCCGCACGACTACCTGGCGCTAAACGAAGCAACGATTCGCCGCCTGACCGCTACGATGATGACGGACGTGTACGTCGGGGGCGAGTTTTTCGAACGCTTCCGGGGTGATGGGTTGTGCGTCTCAACCCCAACTGGTTCTACGGGGTACAACAAATCTTTGGGCGGGGCCATCGTCCATCCTAACCTGGACGTTTTACAGATGTCCGAAATTAGTTCGATTAACAACCGCGTTTTCCGGACGCTGAGTGCACCAATGATTATTGCGCCGAACGACTGGATTACGCTGATTCCTTCCAAGGAAGGAGCGGTCATCATGACCGTTGATTCGGACTACTACCATGACCAGCAGATTGAACGGATGCGCTTCCGGATTGCTAAGCAGCGGATTTACTTTGCGAAGTCCCGGCATACGCGCTTCTGGCAGCGGGTTCAGGATTCATTTATTGGACCAGACTATGAAGATTAAGTGGCAGGTTGATGCGCCGGCGCGGAAGTTACGGACGTTTTTACGCCAGCAGGGAGTTTCCCGGCGGTTGCTTGCCCACGTGCGCAATGCGGGCGGCGCTTTGTTGGTAAACGGGGATAACGGGCGGATGATTGACCGCGTGATACCTGGTGATCAGGTTACGCTGGTGTTACCGCCAGAAGAAAACCGAAAGACGCCGGTGATTCCGTCGTACGTACCGGTAGACGTTCTTTACGAAGATGATGATTTTCTGGTGGTAAACAAACCCCCGTTTGTGGCGGCGATTCCTTCACCGCTGCATCGGGATGATTCCCTGGTTAGCCGGGTGACGGGGTACTACCGGATTCGGCATTATAATGATATTATTCCGCACCTCGTCACCCGCTTAGATCGTGATACGTCTGGGGCGGTGTTGTTTGCGAAGCACCGCTACGCCCACGCGTTGATTGATCAGGAATTGCAGGCGGGGCGGATTCATAAGGAATACTGTGCGGGTGTCGAAGGCCCAATTTGGTGGCACCACCGGATGATTACCGCGCCAATTGGTCGCCAACCCGGGAGTACGATGAAACGGATGGTACGAAGCGACGGGAAACGGGCGGTAACTGAGGCGTGGGTGGAGCACCGGCTTGCTGGGGTAACCCAACTGCGGGTGCGGTTATGGACGGGACGAACACACCAAATCAGGGTGCACTGCGCTGCGCTGGGCCATCCGTTAATCGGCGATGATATGTACGGCGGGAAAATGCTTAACGGAATGGAACGGCAGGCCCTCCATTGCCGGCAACTGCGTTTCTGGCAGGTGCGGACACAGCGGTGGGTGACCGTTACGGCCCCGCTTCCGGAGGATATGCGGCAGTTACTGAAAATGAAGTGAACGGCCGGCGGATAAGTAGTTAAAAAAGGTCCTGAAAAGAAGAAACCCTTCGAATCATGATTCCGTGATTCGGAGGGTTTTATGGTTACGCTATTTTTCGGTGATAAACGGAACGATTCGCTGGGTCCCGTACTGGTTAACTTGTGCCAGCAAAATTTGGGCGCACGCCACGCAGTCGTCCAGGGCGTTGTGGTGGTGCTCCAACGCAACGTGGAGGGCCGCACTCACCGTGTTGAGTTTATGGTTGGCAAGGTTCGGCATTAACTGGCGGCTCGTTTTAACCGTATCAATGACGAGAAAATGCGGTGGTGTAATCCCGTAGTGCGTGAGGGTGTGTTGCAGAACGCTGCAGTCAAACGGGGCGTTATGGGCAACAATGATTTGTTCGGGGCCAAACAAAGCGGCGATGTGGGGCCAGAGTTCGGCAAAGGTGGGGGCATCGGCAACGTCTGCAGCCGTGAGTCCGTGAATTTGGGTATTCCGCGCAGCAAACGGCATCTGGGGGTTAATTAATGAATAAAACCGGTCAGTGATGACGTTATTCCTAACGACTGTCAGGGCCAGTGAACATGCGCTGGCCCGCTTGGCGTTGGCCGTTTCAAAGTCGATGGCGGTAAAGTCCATGAAATATCCCTCCTTTAAGCTGTTTTTTATTTTACCCCAATTAAACTTCAAGTGCGCGTTTTCGGTGAAAAATGGTAGAATGGAGACATGAATTTTGCCAGAGGAGGCGGGATAACGATGCTTGATCAAGCAGCGGTAACGGCCATTGTGAACAACCAGTTACAGGGGATTGAGGCTCACCTAAACGAGCCCCTTGCCCACTTTACTAATACCCGGACTGGGGGGCCAGCCGACTGGGTGCTTTTTCCGAAGTCACCGTCGGAAGCCCGTAAGGTAGTGACGATTGCCCATGAAAACGACATTCCGCTCACGGTTCTGGGAAATGCCAGTAACCTCATTGTAAGTGACAACGGGATTCGGGGAATTGTCTTAATCCTGACGAAGATGAATGAGGTGGTTGTCCGGGGCAACCGGGTGATTGCGCAGGCCGGGACGACCATGATTGCGACAACGGAAGCGGCCTACCATGCCGGGCTGACGGGGTTAGAGTTTGCCTCGGGAATTCCAGGAAGTGTTGGCGGGGCCGTCTTCATGAACGCCGGTGCGTACGGTGGCGAGATGAAGATGGTTGTGGAACAGGTGACGGCCATTACGCGGAACGGTGCGCTGCGGGTGTACTCAAACCGGCGGATGGACTTCGGGTACCGGCACAGTCGGGTTCAGGACGCGGATGAGATTGTCCTTGACGCCACCTTTGCGTTGACGCCCGGCGATCCAGAGGAAATCCGGGCTAAGCGGGACCACCTTAACTTTTTGCGGGCGGCCAAACAGCCCCTGGAGTACCCGTCATGCGGAAGTGTCTTTAAGCGGCCAGAAGGGCATTATACCGGGAAACTGGTTCACGATGCCGGATTGCAGGGCTACCGTGTTGGGGGCGCTGAGGTCTCAACCAAACATGCGGGGTTCATCGTGAACGTCGGTAATGCGACGGCCGCTGATTACGTGGCGGTAATCCGCCATGTTCAGCAGGTGGTCAAGGAAAAGTTTGACGTGGAACTTGAGACGGAAGTTAGAATTATTGGGGATTAAGGTATGGTGTGGAGCCGAACCACCATGCAAATAAATTAAGGCGCGACGCTGAGCGGCGGAGCCGGTCAAGGAGGGACTTATTATTTGCGTGAAGGTGGTTCGAGCGGAGCCGGATTAGAAAAAGTGCGGCGCCGCAGAGCCTCGCCCATAACGGTAATCAGACGAAGGACGAATTTACTCCACAAAATAAGCAGATCACTTATCGGTGACCTGCTTATTTAATATGGCTTAGTCTGAAGTGGTCGACTCTAAAGCCATTTTAGTAATCATAATTGCGCTCCAGATAACCAGTTGAAGGATGGTCATTAGGAGAACAAACGTAACCATACGAAGGTTCCACATTGTCACCAGTTCGCTTACAACCCACCCGGGACTCACGAACAGGTAGGCGGTGTGAAGCCGGATGAAGCGGCCCACAAACACGCCGATTGAAGTAAGGAGGGTTAGCCCAACAACTAGACTGCCATGGGCAACGAATCCTTCCCAGCGCCATCGTCGTTGAAGAGCAGTGGCCATAAACTCAAGGCTCCACGTTCCGATGATGGCAAACCCAATTACCCCAGAAACGAGGGTGAAAAACGCGAGCCATAGGTGAAGGTCAAACCGCATCAGCATGGTAACGCTGTTATACGGATCAAACTTTGCGAGGTGAAACAGGTCGGTTAGCAAATACGGCGTGTTGGGATAAAAAACCAGCCATAAAAACGCTAACGGGTAAAACTGCCACGCCCGCTGGTGAGTGGGGTGTACGTGAAACGCGCATTCAATGGGAATGTATGCCAGAAAACTGTTTAGTGTTAGGAAGGACAGCGCTGAAGAGTGAATCCCCGTCTTCAGGTAGACGTACCCAAGATACAGCAGCGCGACGCCCCGAATAAGCCAGCGAAGTTTTTTTGGCATGGTGTTCCCCCCTCGTAATATATGTTTTGTAATCATCTTGCGATGATTGACTTCTTAAAATTAAATTCATTGTTTCAGTATTGAGTGGTGCCTGAGATAATCGTCATTAGGAAAGTCCTAAATGGGATTGTTCTAATT
>DWXB01000019.1 GCA_019119415.1 Candidatus Ligilactobacillus avistercoris
CGAAGTTTGACTTCGTTAAATTATGTTGCTCAAAAGAGCCCTACACATTTAATTCGTCGATACTGTGTTCAGTTTTCAAAGATCTACCATCGCCCACGCGACTAACCTATTATAGCGAGAAAAGAGCCTGTGCGTCAAGCCCTAATTCTCAATAACGGTTGCTCACCGGCAACGGTTATTAATATACCAGTTCAACCAAACAGCGTCAACTCCTATTTTAGGAACTCAGTATTGTTCCACACCGGAACGGTATACAATCGCCCGTCCTGCGTTTCAAGAACCGAGATACTCGTATTCGCCACCAGTCCCGCCGGGCGAACTTCATCCACGCTTAATCCCCGAATTGTCTGTAATAAGTACGAAATTACCATCGCATGGGCCACCACCAGCACGTTGCCACTAGGGTGTTGCTGGTAAACCGGCCGTAACGGGCGCTTAATTCGCTCAATAAACTGCGCGTACGACTCCGCCCCTAGCGCCGTCCCATCAAACCGACTGGGATGGTTAACCAGCGCATCAAACTCCGGTCGGTCTGCGACCTCATCTTCCAAAACGCCATCCCATTTCCCAAAATCAAACTCCCGCCAATCGTCAACTAACTGCGGCTGGAGCGTAATTCCCGCTGCCGCACATGCCAGCCGGGCAGTCCGCTGAGTGCGCTCAAGGGGACTGGCATAGACCGCCTCAAACGGAACGTCCTGGAGATACTTTCCTGCCAGCCGGGCATCCCGGACGCTCTGCTCTAACAACGGTGAATCAGCCCGCGCACCCTGAATCCGCAGCTCTTCGTTATACACCGTGCGCCCGTGACGGAGAAAATAAAACTTTGTCATCTTTACCCCTCTTTTTTACCGCCAAGATACCATAAAAGGCCCCGGGGAACAATTCCCCGCGGCCTAACAACCAGATGATAAAATGTCAAAAATAAGTGTAGTAGAAACAGGAAAGTGAACGAAGTACAAACCATAAATTTAAGGCTTTCGTGCTTCACCTAACCCTGTGGTTCAAATTCCCCACTACTTCGTAATCTTGTCAACGCCGTGCATGTACGGCCGCAGAACTTCCGGAATGGTAACCGTTCCGTCTTCGTTCTGGTAATTTTCAAGGATGGCCGCCACCGTCCGGCCAACCGCCAGCCCGGAACCGTTCAGCGTGTGAACAAAGTGAAGCTTGCCGTTTTCATCCCGGTACTGAATGTGTGCCCGCCGTGCCTGGAAGTCCTCGCAGTTTGAGCAACTCGAAATTTCCCGGTACTTATTCTGTGCCGGCATCCATACTTCAAGGTCGTGGGTCATGGCCGCACTAAAGCTCATGTCACCGGAAGCCAGCGTAATAATGTGGTACGGCAACCCCAGCTTGTCCAGAATATTCCCGGCGTTCTTCGTCATCTTTTCTAATTCATCGTACGACGTTTCCGGGGTACAGAACTTCACCATTTCCACCTTATTGAACTGGTGCATCCGAATTAATCCCCGGGTATCCCGGCCAGCACTCCCGGCTTCTGACCGGAAACACGGTGTCAGCGCCGTTTCGTAAACCGGTAACTGCTCGCGCGGAATGACTTCATCGCGGTAGTAGTTGGTAAGCGGCACCTCGGCCGTTGGAATCAGCGTCATGTCCTCACCGTTTACCTGGTAAACGTCCTCCTTGAACTTCGGGAACTGACTGGTCCCGTACATTGAAGCGGCATTCACGATGTACGGCGGAATCATTTCCGTGTAGCCTTCCTTTTCATGCTCATCCAGCATGAAGTTGTACACGGCCCGCTCTAACTTCGCACCTAAGCCCTTGTAGTATACAAACCGGGCACCCGCAACCTTGGCACCCCGCTCAAAGTCAAGAATGTCGAGGCCTTCGCCGATGTCCCAGTGGGCCTTAGGTTCAAAAGCAAACTCCCGCGGGGTCCCCACCTTTTTGATTTCAACGGCGTCTTCCTCATTCATGCTCATTGGAATGGTTGGGTTCGGCAGGTTTGGCAGTCGCGAAGCCATGTCCTTAACCTGCTCCTGAACCGTCACCAGTTCCTCATCCAGCTGCTTAATCTGCTGCCCAACGGCCCGCATCCGGGTGATTGCGTCCGTGGCATCTTCCTTATTCCGCTTAGCTTGAGCAATCGCTGCCGAAACATCATTTCGCTCCTTCTTAAGCTCCTCACTCTGCTGCAAAAGCTCCCGGCGCTTAGCATCCGCCGCAATTAACTGGTCAATCTGTTCTGCCGTCACTCCCCGGGCAGCCAGCCGCTGCTTGTATTCATCCGGGTTCTTCCGAATATCCTTAACGTCTAACATGGTCTTCCTCCTTGAAAAAAATAAACGGAGCCCGTCATCCCATGGGACGAACGGACTCCGTTTCGCGGTACCACCCAAGTTCGCATTCTCTGCGCACTCAATTGAGGTAACGGTCTCCCGTGCGGCATTACCCGCCCATACTCGATCCGCTGGAGTTTCGGCTCGGGGTTCCCACCATCTCCCCGTCTCTGAAAGCCTACTTATGGCGAATCATGATGTTTAACGCTTTATCTTTGATTTTAGTATAATCCGCTCCAACTACTTGTCAACCCGTTCCTTCCCCGTTGCCCGGGTCGTTGTTAGGTCCACTTCCTTAAGCGGAATTAACTTCGTGTGGTGCTTAAACTTGTAGTAGAAGAACAGCCCAAAGAATAATGGGACTGACATGTACGTAATCAGAATCTGGTACCAATCAAGGTGGGTAAACGCCTTAACGTTTTGCCCGACGATTACCAGGATACACATTACAAATGCCATGATTGGTCCAAACGGGAACCACTTAGCCTTGTACTTCAGGGCATTGAGGTCCTTCCCCTGGGCAACGTATGCCCGCCGGAACCGGTAGTGTGAAATCGCGATTCCGACCCACGCAATGAATCCGGTTAACCCACTCGCGGCAACCAGGAAGATGTAAACGCGCTGTCCAAAGATACTTGTCAGGAACGTTGCCAACCCAACCAGGGTCGTTACTAACAAGGCCGGCAGCGGAATCCCGCGCTGATTGACTTTCCCAAAAATCCGCGGGGCGTCGCCGTCCTGCCCCATCGACATTAACATCCGGGTTGATGCGTACATCCCCGAATTAGCCGACGACAGAACCGCCGTAAGAATAACCGCGTTCATCACGGAAGCCGCCGAAGCCAAGCCGACCCGCTTAAAGACCAGCGTGAACGGACTGATGGCAATATCCTTAGCCGATGAACCCAGTAAATCCGGACTAGTGTACGGAATAATGCAGGCAATCACGAAGATCGACAGGATGTAGAACAACAGAATCCGCCAGAAAACCTGCTTGATGGCCGCCGGCACGCTCTTTTCCGGGGTAGCCGACTCACCGGCCGTGACCCCAACCAATTCCGTTCCCTGGAAGGAGAAGCCGGCCACCATGAAGACGTTCAGGATTGCCGGAATCCCCCCAACAAACGGGGCCTGTTTATAGGTAAAGTTGCGCAAACCAATTACGTGGCCCCCGCCCATAATTCCAAGAATGGTCAGGAACCCCACCACCAGGAAAATAACGACGGTGACGATTTTTACCAGGGACAGCCAGTACTCGGTTTCACCATAGGACTTCACCGATAAAAAGTTAATTAGAAAAACGAGGCTCAGCGCTACCAGGCTAAAAATCCAGTTAGGAACGTGCGGGAACCAGAACTGCAGCACCAACGCCGCCGTAGAAACGTCCACCGCAATGGTAATCGCCCAGTTAAACCAGTAGTTCCACCCCATCGCAAACCCAAGCGCCGGATCAACAAACCGCTTGGTATACGTGGCAAACGATCCTGAAACCGGCATGTACGTCGCCATTTCCCCTAACGACGTCATTAGGAAGTACACCATCACCCCAATGGCAATGTAGGCAATCAGCCCACCGCCAGGGCCGGCCGTAGAAATTGCGGAACCTGACGCAACAAACAACCCGGTCCCGATACTGCCACCGAGGGCAATCATCGAAAGGTGTCGGGTCTTTAAGTCCCGTTTTAGTGAATACTCATGCGAATCCTTTTTCATGGGTTCGTCCTCCTCAGCAATATATTGAGGCAAACACTAATCAACACCAAAAGGGGCGCGGTCTCGAACCACGCCCCATTCATTTCACAGTTATCTCTGATTCATGGATATCGATAGCGCTCCGCGGTCACCCGCGACAGTCGTCCGGCTCTTAACCGGACGCCCAGCCCCACCCAGGAGAAACCAGGTGACGCTTCGGCGGTGCACCCTTTCGCTTCGCTTCACTGACGTTTCTCCGTCTCAGCAAAGTTACTCTTGATTACCGCAACCTCTGTTCGATAGTGTTACGATACCAAACTTAACGCGCAAATACAATCCTTAACTTAATCATCCTGATCATCATGATGTTCGTCGTGCTGTTTACCCGCATTCCGAGCCCGGTTTTCCGCTTCATCCCGTTCCTCTTCTCGCTTGGCTTCCTGCTGGTGCTGCTGGAAATGCTGCTCGAACGCCATCATCCGTTCCCGGGGAGCCTGGAAGGTGTACCGGTCACTGGTAATCGCCTGTCCCTTCATACACAGAAGGAGCAGCGGAATGTCCCCCAAGAGAATAATAAAAAGGAAGAGGAATGCGGGTAATTCAGCGTCATGGAACCGCCGGACCTGCGCCGTCAAGTTACAAATTACGGCCGCCGTTGCCCCGACCATTGCAACGGAAAGGCCCACCTGAATCGCAAGGTTTTTACTAATCCCCAGGCCGACAAATAGTTGAACTCCGAGCCCGATGACTAGCGTGTAGCAGGTCAACAAAAGAACCAACCCCAGGGTCCCCCACCAGAAGTCGGCCCGGCCCATCCGTTTTCCTAAAACAAACGTGTCCCGGATCATTAGTTTAGTTGAAGGAATAATTCCCGGTTCGGGGGATTCATTCGCTGGCAGGTGCGGCACCCGCTGCTGTTGCTGTTGCATCTGCTGTTGCATTGCCATCAAGAACCGCTGCAGGTCCTCTTCATTATCAATTGTTGTTACCCGTACTGGCCGGTCACCCTGCGGTTTTCCCTGGGAACCCGGTGCTTCTTCCTGGTGGAGCTCGTTGGGATCAAGGTACGCCTGGTCCGCCCCACAGTACGGACAAAAGTTGGCGTTCACCGGAATATCACGGTGACATTTCTTACACTTTTTCTTTTCGCCCGCAGCATTATCCCGCTGCTGGCGGGCACCGCAAAAGGCACACCGCTCCTGGTTCCCCTCAAGCTGGTGGCCGCAGCGTTCACACGTATACATTAACTCCTCACCCGTTCTAAATCATATTTCAGTTTGCTTTCAATATACCATATTTCCCGCACCAGCCCGCAACAGAACCAAAACTTAACCTACCGCCACCTATGAAAAGAGTATAATGGGGGTGATTTTGAAAAAAGGAGCGTTACGTATGATTACAACAGCAGCGATCATGCTCTTTGTCGGGTTTCTTGCCGGAACACTCGGCGCAATTCTTGGAATTGGGGGCGGGATGATTGTTACCCCAATCGTCACCCTCCTATTCGGTCTCAACATTAAATACGCCATCGGAGCAAGTATCATTGCGGTGATTGCCACCAGCTCTGGTTCGACCATCGCCTTCCTCAAGGACGACCTTATTAATCTTCGGGTTGCCATGTTTTTGGAAGTGGCCACGGCCAGTGGAGCTGTCATCGGGGCCCTCTTAACCGGGTCAATGAACGGAAAGATCCTATACTTCCTGTTCGGGTGCCTTCTGCTCTTCGCATCATTTAACATGGTGCGAAAGCTAATGGCTGGCGAAGAAGTTCTTCACCGGGCAAAACCGGACAAATGGGCCGTGCGGTTCAGGCTCAACAGTTCGTACTACGATAAGAGCACGCACGAGGAAGTGAACTACGACGTCCAAAACATTCCCGGCGGGTTAGCCATTATGTTTGGCGCTGGCCTTGCTTCCGGGATGCTGGGAATTGGTTCAGGGGCCTTTAAGGTCATGGCCCTTGATAACGCCATGAAGATGCCCCTGAAACCGTCCAGTGCAACCAGTAACCTGATGATGGGGGTGACGGCTGCCGCTTCGGCAACGGTCTACTTCTTTAGCGGGGCTATCCGGCCGGAAATTGCTGTTCCCCTGGCACTGGGAATCCTCGTGGGTTCCTTGCTTGGAAGCCGGATCATGCAGAAGCTGCCGACACGGGTGCTGCGGATGATTTTCGTTCCGGTCTTCCTGTACCTCGGATTACAAATGGCCCTGAAAGCATTTGGAATTAACATTGGGTGATTGAAATGAACGAGAAAAAACAACAAGTTGAACTTAAACACGGTCAAAAAGGTGTTGACAAGGAACAGGACGTGGCCCTGTTAATCGGACACATCATGCGGATTGGGGTAATCTTTGCGGCGATTGTCATGCTAATCGGACTGCTGCTCCTGTTCATCCGCCACGGTGGCGGGTACGCAACAAAGGATTTCTTCCCCACAACCCTCACGGGAATTGTGACCGGAATCTGCGCTTTGAAGCCGGCTGCCATCATGATGGGCGGGTTGTTTCTCCTCCTGCTAACGCCGGTTTTGCGGGTGATCGTTTCTATCTATTCCTTTATTAAGGAAAAGGATATGCTTTACGTTGTCTTAACAACGATTGTATTGCTTATCCTCATTTTCAGTTTTATTATGGGACATAATAGGTAATGTCTACCCATAACTTTGTAATTAAGGGGCCGGTTGGGTCCCCACAACAAAGCGGAGATTGCGCTACGCACAGCCTCCGCTTTGTTTATCATGATGTCTGATAGCCACTGGCGCTATCAACTCCCGACGAATTGGAGGAAGTTTTAATGGCCTCACGGCGAACACAACATAATGATTCTGAATTTAACCCCTACCAGCAACGGCGCCGGCGGATTGGCTACCCGTTTGAGGACGACGGGCAGCACGGTTACTACGATGCAGACGAATCCAGGGACCCGTACCCCCTGACCCCCGAAGAAGAGGAAAAGGGGTACGTCGGCGACGCCCTTCCATCCCAACACCGGCGGAGTCGGCGAACAGCAACCGGCGCAACCAGCGACCGGCAGGAGAAGCGGCGCCGGCGGTTTTTCTGGGCACTACTTGCAGCGGTAATTGCCCTTGCTTACGGGTGCTTCTTCTTTTACAGCCGGTTTGAATACGCCCATCAGGAATCCAACCTGATGTTTCAGGCAACGGGCATGCAAAAGGAGCGCAACGTTTCTAAGATGCTGAAGGAGGGAAAGCCCGTCTCCGTCCTGCTGATGGGAACGGATACCGGGGCGCTCGGCCGGGACTTTAAGGGCCGAACCGACACGATGATTGTGTGCGTAATGAACCCCAAGAAAAAAACGATGACGCTGGTCAGCATCCCCCGGGATACACTGGTGGCCATCTACAAGCACGAGGACGACTACCCAAGCAAGATTAACGCCGCCTACCAGTACGGGAGTTCGTACACGGCGGTTAAAACCGTCCAACGTTACCTCAACATCCCGATTGACTTCTACGCCACCATCAACATGGGCGGGCTGGAAAGCCTAATTAAAGCCGTTGGGGGGGTAACGGTCAAGCCAACGTTGACCTTTAGCTACGGCGGGTACCACTTCACCAAGGGCAAAAAGACCCACATGAACGCGAAGAAGACCCTGGCCTACGTCCGGATGCGGCACCAGGATCCGCTTGGTGATTACGGCCGCCAGGACCGACAACGGCAAGTCCTGATGAAGCTTGCCTTTAAGGGATCGGACCTTACCAGCCTGATTAACCAGAACTTCATGAAGACGGTCTCCAAGCAAATGCGAACCGACCTCACCTTCGACGACCTGCTGATTCTTGGCTCGAAGTACCGGGTAGCGACCCACCACATGAAGTCCACCCACCTTCAGGGCCACACCGAGGTAATTGGCGGCGAGGATTACGAGGTGCCGGACCACTCCGAAAAGCAGCGGATTACCAACATCATCCGATCCGCACTGGGCTTAAAGCACGCAAAGACCGGAACGACCCTTGCCGGAACTTCTACCGAAGAGGGGTACGAGCGGGAAATCAAGGATTCGGGAACCCCGTACGGTGGCTCCACCGAAACAAACACCTACGACTCCCAGGCGGCTGATCAGGGGCTCGGAACGGGGCATGCCGCCCCGGCCGTCTATGGCGCCCAGTAGTTAACGCAACATAATACAAAACCGGGGACGTGATTTGACATCGCGTTCCCGGTTTACTATTTTATTGTTCTTGTTCTAACCAAAAACCTGTTCGAGGTAGTTTCCCGCGCTAACGTGGATCTTCTTATCCAGCGTGTTCACCTTATCAACCTTCAACAACGAGGTGTAATCGTCAACCATCCGCTGCCCATCAAAGGCGGCTTCCGCGAAGACCGTAATCCCAACAAGGCTGGCGTTAAATTCCTCGATCATGCTCTTCATTCCGTTGACGGTGCCGCCACCCTTCATGAAGTCATCAACCACCAGAACGTGGGCGCCCTCCTGCAGGCTCCGCTTGGACAGCTCCATCTTTTCAACCCGTTTGCTTGAACCCGAAACGTAGTTGACCGAGACTGTTGCCCCCTCAGTAATCTTGGAGTCCCGCCGCACAATTACAAACGGAACGTCCAGGTACCGGGACGCACTCTGCGCAATCGGCACCCCCTTGGTTGCAACGGTCATCACCGCATCGACCTTCTTGTCAATGTACTGCCGGGCAATCAACCGCCCAACCCGCTGCAGGACTTCGGGTTGCCCTAATAAGTCAGACAGGTAAACGTATCCTCCTGGAAGCAGGCGACTTTCCTCTGAAAGCCGGTCCGTCATCTCAGCGATGAACGTTCGGGCCTCCTGCTCACTAATGGACGGGGTAAAAATCACCCCACCAGCAGCACCGGGGATCGTTTCAATTACCCCAATGCCCCACTGAGCGAACGTTCGCTTTACAATGGTCAAATCCTCACTAATTGATGACTTCGCCGACTCGTACCGGTCAGCAAAGAACGTTAATGAAATAAGCTTATGCGGCCGGGATAACAGGTAATTAGTCATGTCAATCAGCCGCTCACTGCGCCGTACCTTCACCACAATTCCTCCGTTTCTAATAAAAAATAATGAATGAAGTCCGTGATTTGCATAACTAAATTATATGGAACCCCGGCGAATTTACAACCCTTTACCCCTGTTTTTTATAAAAAAGTTCGTCTTTATCGCCAAAAGGGATTAAGAATCACAATTTTTATCCGGAAACATTAGCCGCCGACCACGAAGCCGCCGCCATATTCCCCGGCCTCCAAGACAGAGCAGAAAGATAGCCACTAACAGCAGGGTAATGGCCGCCCCCGGTGGCGTATTAAAATCGTACGAACATACCAGTCCGCCAACCGTTCCAACCATTCCAATGCCAATCCCGGCAAGAACCACGGTGTTAAACCGCCGGGCAACGCGCATCGCAATCGCCGCTGGCAGAATCATCACCGCTGAGACCAATAACGCCCCCGCGATCGGCATGATGACCGCAATCGTCACCCCCGTTAACGCGTTGAAAACCAGCGACATGAACTGGACGGGTAACCCCTCCGCCCGGGCCGTTGCCGGGCTAAACGTCAGCACGTACATTGGCCGGTGGAAAAGAACGTACGCACCGACCACAATTACCGTCAGTATCACCAATAAAAGGACCTGCTGGTTACTAATCGCAACAATCGACCCGAATAAGTACTGGTCAACGCTCATTGCGGACGTTCCCCGATCCAGGCTCATTAGGGTTAACGCAACCGCTAACCCCGCCGCCATAATGATTGCAATCGCCACTTCAGCGTACGTTTGGTATGCCCGGGTAATGTACTCGATTAGGATGGTGGCCAGAATCACCACCACCAACGTCGTTACCGTGGGGTTTAGGTTAACGAACAACCCAAGCGCCACCCCCGCCAACGAAACGTGGGAGAGGGTATCGGCCATCAGGGACTGCCGGCGTAAAATCAAAAATAATCCGAGTAACGGTGCCAACACCGCCATTAAAACCGCGGTAATTAGTGCGCGTTGCATGAAGCCATAGAAAAACATCGCCATTGGGTTCCCTCCATTCTTACTAACCGGACCTGCCGGTCAGCAAAGTCCATTACGTTATCGTTGTCATGTGACACCATTAAAATACTCTTCCCGTGCGCGTGGACCTCATGCCGCAATAGCTGATAGAACTGCGCCCGGGTTTCAATGTCCATCCCCGTTGTGGGTTCATCCAAAATAAACAAATCCGGATCCGCCGCAAAAATGCGGGCCAAACACACCCGTTGCTTTTGCCCCCCGGATAGCTCCCCAATCCGGTGTTTGCGCCACTCCCACATTCCAACGGCGGTCAGCGCCTTTTGGATATGCTGCCGGTCGTGCTCCCGGAGCGGGCGGAACCACCGCCCCCGCTGAAAGCGCCCGGAAGCGACCAGTTCGTAAACGGTGGACGGAAAACCAGCGTTAAACGCCGCAATCTGCTGGGGAAGATACCCCACTTTCAAAGGATGACCGTGGCAATTACGTACGGCCATTCGGGCTGTTCCGTGCGCCGGCTTAGCTTCCCCCAGAATAGTCCGCAGTAACGTCGACTTAGCCGCCCCGTTTTCTCCGGCCAAAACAACAAACTCGCCGTCCTGAACCGCCATACTAACGTGTTGCAGGACGGGATGTTCTTCGTAAACAAAGGATAAATCGTGCACTTCAATGTAATTCATTCTTTCCTCCTAGTGAATTGCGTGCTTCAGTTCCTGCAGGTTGGCTCTCATGACCGTTAAGTAGTTCGCACCGTGCCGCATCTCCGTTGTTGTTAAGCTTTCGAGCGGATTGAGCGGGCGCACCCGCACCTGCGTATCATGGGCCAACGTCCGCGCAATTTGCTGGGACGCATCCGCCTCAGCAAAAAGAACCGGCGTGTGTGTCCGCCGAATGTACTGGTGCAAAAGTGCCAACCGTTGCGGACTGGGTTCCTCGTTATCAGAAATTCCTGCAATGGTAATCTGGTGTAACCCATACCGCCGCGCGAGGTACCCAAACGCCGCGTGCTGGGTAATAAACGTCCGCGAATGGCAGCCCGCAAACGCCCGCTGGTATTCCCGGTTAAGCTCCTGCAGTTGCCCGATATATCGCCGGGCGTTTTGCCGGTAATAAGCAGCGTTGCGGGGATCCTTCCGGCACACCGCCCGCTCAATGTTTCGGACCATCGTAACTGCATTAACGGGATCAAGCCAAACATGGGGATCCTTCGCTCCGCCGCCGCCAAAGTAGCCCGCTTCCTGCCGGTGTTCCTGTACCAGTAAGGCGTCCTGGGCGTTCATCTCATCCCGCGTACTAATTAGTGGAATTCCCTTTCCGGCCGCAACCAGCGTCGTATGATCATCCTGCAAGCTTGGTTTGAGAGCGTCCATCCACGTTGCCATGTACTTGGTCGTATAAATCACCATGTCCGCCCGCGACATCCGGGCAACCTCCCGGGCAGTTGGTTCAAAGTCGTGGGGCTCCGTCCCCGCAGGAATTAAGACGGACACATCCGCCCGGTTTCCCACGACCGCCTTTGTAAAGTCGTAAACCGGATAAAAGGTTGTCACAACCTGAAGGCGGTGCGTTGACGCCGCAACTGCTCGCTGTGGGGAGCCGCCCCAGGTAACCCCTAATGCAAGGAGTGTCACCAGGGTAGCCCACCAGTGATGCCATTTCATCATTCACTGTCCTCCTGTTAATAGTAATGTAAATAGTAATAAATACTATTTAGAACAATGCTTAGATTATCATCGCCCCTTCCGTGCGTCAACAACTTTTTTCTTCCGTTTCACGGTTGCTTGTTTCATATTTTGATAACCAGTATAATGATGAGAGAAAAATGAACGGAAAGATGGTGACAAGATGGAACTAACCGCGAAAGCCCCCGCCAAGGTAAACCTAATCCTTGACACCCCGTTTCGCCACCAGGACGGTGCCCCCGAATGGGACATGGTTATGACCGCCATCGACCTGGCCGATTACATCCACCTTGAAACCATCCCGGACACGATGAAAATTACTGTCCAAACAGATACAAGCTACCTGCCGCGGGATTACCATAACCTCGCGTACCAGGCGGCCAAGACCCTCCAAACCCGGTTTAACATTCACGAAGGGGTTACCATTACGATTGATAAGCACATCCCCGTGGCTGCCGGAATGGGGGGTGGCTCAAGTGACGCCGCGGCCGTTTTACGCGGACTTAATTCCCTGTGGCGCTTGGGATTAACCACCCGCGAATTAGCCCAAATCGGTCTTACAATTGATGCGGACGTTCCGTTTTGCGTTTACGGGACGCCCGCCCACGTAACCGGACGGGGTGAGCAAATCACACCGCTTAAGGCGCTTCCGCCAATGTGGTTCGTAATCGCTAAGCCGCACGACAACGTCTCCACCCCCACAATCCTGCGTCAAATTAACTACGAAACCCTAGAACACGTTGCGGTCACCGAGGCCGTTGAAGCCATTCAGGCCGGAAACCATGCCCGCCTGTTTGAGTTAACCGGAAACGTGTTAGAGCCGATTACCGCTCAGGTTTGTCCGGCCATTACCCGGATTAAAACCAAAATGCTCCAATTCGGCGCGGATGCCGCTACCATGACGGGGACCGGTCCGACCGTGCTGGGAATCTGTACTAAGTATTCCCGCGCCCAGCACGTATATAACGCGCTAAAGGGCTTTTGCCATGACGTCCACGTTGTCCGGCCCCTCCAGTAATTCCGATGATCCCATAGCAAATAAGCGTGGCGGAAGAATGCCTGCCGGAAATCAATTTTAACCCGGCCTATTCTTCCACCACGCTCGTTTTACTCTAATCTACTCTTCCTGAATCTTTTCCGGTTTACAAAGCCGACTGTTGTTCCCTTAAAAACGGCCCCAACGGATAAAAGACAAGCGTCCCGTCTTCTTCATACCGAACACAATAGTACGGTTCTACCTTTCCCTGCTCGAGAAGCTCATCCGGAACGGTCAGAACCCCCATATCACCGACCTGCATCAATGTTGATACCATCATTTCAATCACTCCCTTCACGTGTGGTCTTATTATGCCACGCCTGCATTTCAAAAAGCAGGTCAAAATGAACGAAAATTGTGTTTTTTTGCTATTTAGCGCAAAAAAAGCTGGGACTTCGTGCTGTCCCAACTTTTTTACTGCTATCCCGTGTAACCTAATCTCAAAGTTCCCCTAATTCTTAGAATGGGTCGTAATTGCTTCCCGGGCGGATGCAACCACTTCATCCAGTAACGACCGGTCCTTAATCCCCGTCACCTCAGCAACGACCTTATCCAGTGGCTGGTCAGCAACCATCTTCATCAGCCGTACGCTTTCCTGATCGTTAGGTTCGTCAAACGTGAAGATCCGGCCCGCCGTCTTAAGCAGGGTATCATAAGCCAACCCCCGCTCCCGGCACTCCCGAATTGGCCGGATAAACCGTTCGTTGTATCCCAGCTTCCGGATCGGCGTCCGCCCTACCCGGGCAATTGCGTCAGAAATGTACGGGTTCTCAAACCGGGAAACAATCTTCTCGTGGTATGCTTCCAGGTCAGCCATGGTAAAGTTTGGCCACTTGTCAGCTAACAGCGCCCGCGTTTCCCCTAACGCACTCCGCAGTAGTGTCAGAATCTGGGGATCCTTCACCGCCTCGCCGATGGTGGTGTAGCCCATAAACTTTCCGTTGTACGCAACCGTGGCGTGACCGGTATTCACCGAGAACAACTTCCGCTCAATGTATGGTTCCAAGTCATCAGCGTACTCCACCCCAGTCAGGTGAATGGCTGGGTTCTTCAGCATGCTCTTATCGATGACCCATTCCTTAAACGGCTCAACCGCCACCAGCAACGGGTCATCATGGTGCTGTTCCGGAACAATCCGGTCCACCGCCGCATTAGGGAACCCTACGTACTGGTCAACAAACGCTCCGGTGTCCCCGTCAAGGTGAGAGTAAACCTCCTTCTTTAAAGTATCCCCAGCCCCGATCATGTTTTCACAGGCCGCAACGTCTAGCGGCTGCTGGTTACCCGCATCCTGCCGGGCCTTCAAGCCCCGCGCAATTAACGGCGCAATCAGTGGTAACACCTTCGGCCCAATTGCCGTTGTTACCAGGTCGGCTTGGGCAATCGCCTGAACCGCCTTTTCTGGTTCCTTGGCGTTATTAATCCCCGAAACATTCCGGACGGTAATCCGCTTCTTTCCCGGAGCAGCGTACTCAACTGGATACTCATGTCGTTCGTTTAACGCATCAATCACCGTGGCGTTAACGTCAACAAACTCAAGCTCAAACCCGTTATCGGCTAACGTTGCGCCGATGAATCCCCGACCAATATTACCTGCTCCAAAATGAACGTCCTTCATTATTTGCCGACCTCCTTTAACAGTGCAATAATGTCATCCGCCTTCGTTGCGTCCGCTAACCGGGCAACGTTTGTGACATCACTACAAAACAGTGCGATTTGTGACAGTAACTGTAAATGCTCATCGTTCTTTCCCGCAATTCCGAAAACAACGGTTACAAGGTTGTCCTCTTGATCATTGGAACTGAAGTTCACGCCCATCGGCACCTGAACTACGGAAATTCCCGTCTTTTTGATATAGCGTTTGGCCTCGTCGGTCCCGTGCGGAATCGCAATAAAGTTGCCCATGTACGTCGACACGTCGTTATCCCGCTCAATCATGGCGTCCACGTACTCAGGATCAACGCACCCCGCATCAACCAGCAGTTGACCGGCCTTCCGGATCGCCGCTTCCCGGGTAGCGATATCCTGATTTAACGCAATCATTTCCGGTGTTAATTTCATCTTTCATTCCCCCTAAAACTGCTGACTAATTGCTGCCAACTGTTCCTGGTCAAGCAGGTTTGGCAGTACAATGACCTGAACGTGCGTTGCCCGCAACTTCAACGTCCGCTGAGCAGCCGGTGTAACGATTACCAGGTGGTGGTCATCGTCCGGTAGGTCCGCGAGGACGAGCCGCTTAACCGCAACGTCCTTGCCGGCCTGCTGCAACTCTTCCTTAAACAGTTGCGTTGCCATCGTGGCCGTCCCCCGGTGCTGATCGGTATGGATAAAGTCCACTTCCTTCACCCGTGCAAAATCAACGTCCTGCCAGTCAGCGGTTTTCTGCTGCTGCGGGGTCGCACTTGGCTGGGATGAAGTTGCTGGCGCTGGTTCGACCTGCCGGGCCGCCTTCAAGTTAGTTACCACTTCGTCATACTTCGGTGAACTTAAAAAGTTATCAACGGCAACGTGCATTGCCTGCGGCGTCCGTTCCCGGGCCCGTTCTGCAAGTTCATTTTGCGTAATAACAAGTAATCCTGGTTCGTCCTTTAGCCGGCTAACCGCCGTGTTTGTTACCGGCACGTCATTAATGCCAGCTTTCTTGGCCTTATCCCGGAGAAGGGATGCACCCATTGCGGAGGATCCCATTCCGGCATCACAAGCAAAGATAATCCGCCGAACGTCCTTGTAACTTTCAACGGCCTGCTGGGCTTCTTCCTTTGAAACCATCGACTGCCCCTTTGATTCGGCCTTCATGGCTTCCATCTGCTTTTGCTTAGCTTCAAGGTCGTCATCCTTCGCCTTCGTTGTCTTCAATAGGAGCGTTGCAACCAGGAAGGAAACCAGGCATGCGCCCCCAACCCCGAGCAGGTTGGCAATGTAGCCTCCCCGGGGCGTCATTAACAGGATCGAAATAATTGATCCCGGTGATGCGGCGGCCTTTAATCCCCCACCAAGAACCTGGAAGAGGAACGTTCCGGTTACCCCACCGGCCATGGCAGCAAGAATTAATACCGGCTGCATTAAGATGTACGGGAAATAGATTTCATGAATCCCACCGAAGAATTCGATGATGGCTGCTCCCGGTGCAGAGCTCTTTGCGTTGCCCTTCCCGAAAAGCATGATGGCTAACAGGATTCCTAATCCTGGACCCGGGTTGGATTCCATCAGGAACAGTACGGACTTCCCGAGTGAAGCGGCCTGCTGAATTCCCAACGGAACCAGAATCCCGTTCCCAACCGCGTTGTTTAAGAACAGCACCTTCGCTGGTTCAATAAACAGGTTGGCCAGCGGCAGCATGTGGATGTGCATGATCCAGGTCACACCCATACTCATGAAGTTGCTTCCGGCCACTACCAGTGGGTTGATAACGTACACGCCAAAGATAGCCAGCAGCATTCCGATAATCCCGCTTGAAAAGTTGTTGTAAATCATTTCGAAGCCGGACTTAATGTGGTCCTGGAACAGGGCATCAAACTTCTTCATGCACCAGCCGCCCAGGGGTCCCATAATCATGGCGCCCAAGAACATTGGAATCTTCGCGCCGACGATGACCCCCATAACGGCAATCGCCCCGACGACGGCGCCCCGTTCCTCGTAAACCATCCGCCCACCGACGTAGGCAATCAGGAGTGGTAACAGGTAGTGCAACATTGGTTGAATTAAAATCGCGATGTGTTTAACCGGGAACCATCCCTGGGCCATGAAAATAGCCGTGATAAGCCCCCATGCGATAATTGCCCCGATATTAGGCATGATCATTCCGCTCAGGGCGGTCCCTAGTTTTTGAACCCGCGCCTTAAGCGAAACAGATTGTTTTGGTGTCTCTGTGTTCATATCGTTTACCCCCTCTTCACTTTCGATCTTACGGGGCGATGAAAACGCTATCAATAGTTGGTAGTCCTACCCGTGACACACTTTTCGTGCCAGTGATAAATTTCACGTAATAAAAAGACGGCTTCTTCGTAAGAAACCGCCGTTTTTATGAAATCGCTACCATAAATTGTGAAAAAGATACGTCGTTTTAATGACAAAAAAGCAAGGATGGAAACTATCCTCTCCTTGCTTTTCAAATAATCCAGTGCCAACCAGGCGCTATCTGTTCGTGTGACGGGGTGTTTTCCCCACCCGCTGCTTTCGGTTAGCCACTTTTTTATAGTTTTGTTGGTTCAAACAACCGAATACATTCCGTCAACAACCGCCGTGCAAGCAATTCCTTAATTTCGGTTGCCGTTCCCGTCATAAAACACCGTAAGTATTCCTGATCGACCACCACTAAGCTGCTAATACTTCCTAAAATGTGCCCCTGCCAGCCACTTACCTTGGCGGGCGCAATCATGTACATCAGCCGGGTAACGTCAATTGGCTCCCCGTCCATTGCCGGCATTTCAAGCGGCGTTGCTAGTTCAATCACCCGAAAAAGGGGCCGCGCAACCGCCGGACTAGCAGCGTGCAGCAGGGCTAACGAACTTCCCGGAATCCCGATTGGCGCGATCTTAGTCCGCCGCACCAGCGCTTCTTCGAGTTGGGCGCGGTCCGTTACCGCGGAATCCGGCGTGCAGGCCACCACGCGGTTGACCAGCGTCGTGAGCGTCTCCGTCGATTGGGAGAGTTTAACCAGTTCAAAGTGGTCAAACATGTTATCCGTAAAGTTGGCGATGGCGACCATCCGCTTCAGGGCTTCCCGGGGAGCAAGGGGTTCTTGCTGCAGCGGGCGGGCGTTTTTTATTTGCCGGCGGGAATCATTCCGCCCCCGGTAACGCGCAGCGTAGTCCCGCAACCGGTGCTGAATCCGGGCCACCTCATCATCAAAGAGGAGCGGGTTGACTACCATGTAGTCCCGCGGGAAGGACGGCAGCCGGACCGTCGAAAGAATTACCGCGTAGTCATCCAGTGCCGCCGTGTCGACCCTCGCAACGCCCACGGCCGTGATTTCCTGCACCTGAGGCACTGCCACCCGGAGCCGCTGGGCTAAAATCTGGGACGTCCCCAGACCGTTTTCGCAGATAATCAATACGTTCAGCGGCAACTCCTTGTTCCCATCAAGGTATGCGCTTGCAAAATGGAGCAGCACAAGGTTACACTCATAGTTTCCCAGTTTAAAATGGGGAAAGGCCTCATGCCACCGGCGAACGATACTATCCCGCAGCTGAGGGAACCGGGCTGCGACCTTATCAAGGGTTGCGATGTGCACTTCGGGAAGTTGCACCTGCCGGCTCATCAGCCCCATGATGTGGTGACTAATGCGGTTAACAAATTCCGAATCACGGTGAAAGTCAAACTCATAGTCCCGCCCCACCGCAGTAATAAAGTCCATAATTGCCCGGGATAAGTTCACCTCCTGGGCGGTCGTTGGGACGTAAACGTTCCACGCAGGCCGTTCCAGCTCAAAGTACCGGCTCAAAAAAAGCACTTCGTTGGCAGGAAGCTCAACCCTTAACTCTGCAAGCACCTGGTAGGTTAGCCCCCGCGCCTTGAGTGAAATTTTGGGCGCGGGAACGTCCTTGAGCAGGGCATTCGCCACCACCCGTTGCCAGGTGACAAAGAGCGCCCCGACGGTTTGGATTAACTGAATGTCCGTAATTTCCGGGAGGGCGTGCTGGACCACTTCCCGAACCACCTGGTAGCACCGCTGAAACCGTTCCAATTCGTAAAGGCGGGCAAACACCTGCCCCACCGGTGTGCGGGGCGCAGTTGGATCATCGGTAATGAAATTTACTTCATTGAGGGTGGACACAAGCACGCCGGTCGCTAACTCCCGGCGCCGTTGTTCATCCCCCTCAACGACGACCCCCACCGATTTAATCCGGTTAATCATAATCGCATACGGGGCAAACGTTTGATCCAGCACCGCTAGGTCAGCCGTAACCGTCCCCACGCTAACGTCGAAGTCGAGTGCAAGGGCCATAATTTTTTGCACATCAGTCGCTAACAGCAACCGAAAGGCGAGCAAATTTCGCCGAACTGCTGGCGTCAACTTATCATCGTTGGGACCGTGGTGCTGGTCAGTCAGTTGGGCCTGTAGGGCGGCCTTTGCCTCATCGTCGCCCTCAATCCGGCACCGCTTTTGATCCCGCGCAATGGCAATTCCCTGTTCCTCAAGCGCCAGGCGCATCGCGGCAATGTCCCGGTAAAGCGTGCGCCGACTAATTCCCACCTTAGAAGCCAAGTCATCAAGCGATAACCCCGAACGGTTGCCTAACAGCGCACGGAGCTCCCGCTGTTGTCTTTCCGTAAAAATTACCATGTTCTCCCCCCAATCCTTTTTTATGAGTCCCGTTCATCATACCACACAAAAAGGGACGGTGAAATCGCTTCACCGTCCCTTCCAGATTGCCTTGTTAGAATTTAACCCTGCGCTAACCGGGAAGAATTATTAATATCAATGTACGCCATGAAATTATTGAAACACTGTTTCAAAAAGGCCACGTTGTGCTCATCCTTCAGCTGACCGTCCTCCGTAAAGGCCGCCGCTGCCCGCGGAAGCATGAACTCGTTTCCGGGAACAACAATGGCGTTGACGCCCGGACTATCGAGAATTTGCCGCAGGTTCATCTGGGCCCGCACCGTTCCCTGAATCCCCAGGGAAGCCCCGACAATCATTACCGGCTTGTCGGTAAACGGGTGGTACGCACTCGACATCCACTCAATAAAGCTCTTGAGCGCTGCCGGCACCGCGTGGTCGTACTCACACGTTGCCAGCACCACCCCGTCAGCCTGTTCAATGCGCTGCGCGATGGTGGCAACATCCGCCGGAACGTCATCCAGCAAATCCTCACTAAAAAGAGGTAAGCCCTTAATCTCCTGAATCACAAAGTCGACGTCATTGCCGAAAAGTTCCTTCATTGCATATAGCAGTTTGCGGTTATACGATTTTGATGAATTATTGCCAACAACGGCAAGGAGGTGCTTCTTTTCCCCCATGCAGATCACCTATCCTTCGATTGTTCATTAGTTAACAATTTACTCCATTTTACCATGTTTAACGCAATTATTTTAGTGGAAAATAGAAAAAGAAAGGAGGCTGGAATATTCCAACCTCCTTGATCTCATCTACTTCACCTTCGCCAACGTGTACTTCCGCTTTCCCTTCCGCAGAACAACGTACTTCCCGTCAAACGCACTCTTCGGGTCAAGCACGTACTCGACGTCCCGGATTCGTTCACCGTTTACGGTAATTGCCCCGTTGGTAACGTCCTCGCGGGCCCGCCGCTTAGACTGTTCAATCCCATACTCGACCAGCCAGTCAACGATGTTCATCGGTTCAGCCGTAACGGCAACCGACGGCATTTTCCCGAAGGCCTGTTCAACCTGGGCCGTCGTCAGTTCCTGAACGTTCCCGCTGAAGAGAATTTGGGAAATCTTCTGGGCTTCCTTGGTTGCTTCCTCCCCGTGGACAAACGTGGTGACTGCCGCCGCTAAGGCTTTCTGGGCTGCCCGCTTCCACGGTTCTTCCTCTACCTGCTTAGCCAGTTCATCGATTTCTTCCTTGCTCAGGAAGGTAAAGTACTTCAGGTACTTCACCACGTCGCGGTCGTCCTGGTTTAACCAGAACTGGTAGAACTCGTACGGGGACGTCTTTTCTGGGTCTAACCAAACCGCCCCGCCAGCCGTCTTACCAAACTTCGTTCCGTCAGCCTTAACCATCAGTGGAATTGTCAGCCCGTATGCCTCGGCATCCTGCCCCTCTTCCCGGTGAATCAGGTCAATCCCAGCGGTAATGTTGCCCCACTGGTCCGCCCCACCGACCTGCAGTTGAACGCCGTGTTCCCGGTACAACGTCAAAAAGTCCACGGCCTGAAGAATCTGGTAGGTAAACTCAGTAAACGAAATCCCCACTTCCAGCCGATTGGCAACGACTTCCTTATGGATCATCGTGTTCACGCTGAACTGCTTGCCATAGTCGCGCAAAAAGCCCAACAGGTCCATCTGGGATAGCCAGTCGTAGTTATTAACAAACGTGATGTGGCCGTCACCGCCAAAGAGCTTGGTCGTTTGCGCCGTGAGCGCATCAACGTTATGCTTGACCTGCTCCGGGGTTTGTAATTTCCGTTCGGCATTTTTCCCGCTAGGATCACCAATCGCTCCGGTTCCCCCACCAATTAAAATGTACGGGTGGTAGCCGGCCAGTTCAAACCGTTTCAGAACGATAAACGGAATCAGGTGCCCGACGTGGAGGCTATCTCCGGTCGGATCCGTCCCGCAGTATACCCCAATCTTCTTTTCCTTCAGGAGCTTCTTTAGCCCCGCCGCATCGGTTTGCTGGTTAATGGCCCCCCGCCATTCGAGTTCTTCAATAATGTCCATCATACTGCTCCTTTCATTCCATAAAAAAGTCCCTCCCGCATCGCTGCGTCAGGGACGATTAAACCGTGGTACCACCCATCTTCACCCGTTACCGGGCCTCATTCTAATATTCCTAAAAATATCAGGGCATGTAATTCACGGCACCGTTCCGACCGGTTTCCAGCACTCCCGGCTCTCTGTGACGGAGATTCGCTCCCGCTACTGTGTACCCGTTTAGTTGCTATTACCATTACACCGTGAAGTCCGGTAAAAGTCAACCAGCACTTTCGTTTACATTTGTAAACAAAAGCCGTAAAATACAGGTGGAATAAAGTAAGCGAAGGTGATTTGCATGGCAAAACTGATCGTCCTTGGTGGCGCCCTCATCCTAATCGGACTCATTTGTTGGTGGTTCTTCGGTCACCACGTCCAACAAACGGGACGGGCAACCCGGACTAAAACCGGCCAGGAAGCTACCGTGGTTGTAAACGGCGGTTATTCGCCCGCAACCATCGTGCTCAAAAAGGGCATCCCCGCAAAGGTTAACTTTGAGATGCACGACTCCACGGCATGTCTCTCCCACGTGGTGGTTGAACAACTAGGCATCGATAAGGACCTGACCAAGCAACCCGTAACAACCATTACCGTTCCCACGGACCAGGCCAAGGAATTCAACTATGCCTGCGGAATGAACATGTTTCACGGCAAGATTATCGTTAAGTAGTTTAAAGGAGGTTATTTCAATGAAGTTATCAGCCCTATTTCACAAAACACCCAAAGCAACCATCAAAGACGGTCAGCAGACTGCCCACATCACGGTTGGTGAGAAGGGATACGAACCCGCAACAATTGAACTAACGGCGAACACCCCGATCAAGCTGGTCTTTAACCGGACAAACGATTCGATGTGCCTGGCCCGCGTTCAGGGAGAACACCCTGCCTTTGACGTTGAGCTGCCCCTCAACCAGGACGTGGTGGTCACACTTGATGGACTCACTCCCGGGACCTACCAGTACCACTGCGGAATGAACATGTTCCACGGTCAGTTAGTCGTTAAGTAATCCTGCGATTAAGGAAGTGATCCCGATGAAAC
The DNA here is from genome assembly GCA_019119415.1 of Candidatus Ligilactobacillus avistercoris. Taxonomy (GTDB): domain Bacteria; phylum Bacillota; class Bacilli; order Lactobacillales; family Lactobacillaceae; genus Ligilactobacillus; species Ligilactobacillus hohenheimensis. The sequence continues at coordinate 22,136 of DWXB01000019.1, forward strand.
TCTCAAACCTCACCCGATTTTGGATTGCCTTTGTCCTCGCAATCCCCATGCTGGTCCAAATGCTCGCCATGCCGTGGCACTGGGCCATGCCGGGATACCGGATAATCGCCTTTTTAACAACAACGGTCATCATGGCAGTGGCCGCGCTCCCGTACTGGAAGAGTGCGTGGGCGGCGTTCTGGCACCACGAGGCAAACATGAACACGCTGGTTGCCGTAGGAACGGCCGTTGCGTACTTTTATTCGGTCTTCGCACTCATGACTGGGCGGGCCGTGTACTTTGAAAGTGCGGCATTCGTCACGGTCTTCGTCCTTTTAGGGGACGCAATGGAGGAGCGCATGCACAATAACGCTTCCGGCGCCCTCGAAAAGTTATTCGCTCTCCAGGCCAAGGACGCCACGGTTCTCCGCCAGGGGAAGTTTGTCACTGTCCCGCTCAACCAGGTTAAGGTGGGCGACCAATTACGGGTGGAACCAGGCGAAAAAATCCCCGTCGACGGGGTCATTTTGACAGGAACCGCAAGCATCAACGAGGCAACCATTACCGGGGAAAGCATACCCGTCACTAAGCACCCGGGCGACGCCGTTGTGGGGAGCACCATTAACACCGACAGCGTTATTACCATTAGGGCCACTAAGGTCGGCGATCAAACCATGCTAGCCCAGATTGTTACCATGGTGAAGCGCGCCCAAACCAGCCACGCACCCATCCAGAAGCTGACCGACCGGGTCGCGGGAATCTTCGTCCCTGCCGTCCTTATCGCCGCTATCGTCACCTTTACGGCTTGGTTTGTACTGGGCAACGTTAGCGCAGTCCGCGCCATGCTCTTTGCGGTGGCCGTCATCGTAATTGCCTGCCCGTGTGCCCTGGGGTTGGCTACCCCCACGGCGTTGATGGTCGGAACAACCCGCGCAGCTAAACTAGGCGTCCTGATTAAAAACGGGGAAGCATTGCAGGCAGCTGCTGGAATTAAAACCGTTGTATTTGATAAAACGGGCACAATTACCACGGGGAAACCCGTCGTTACCGATGTTATCGGGGACCACGACCACGTTTTAGCCCTTGCCGCTGCCCTCGAACAATCGTCCGAACACCCCCTTGCCGCCGCCATTGTGACGGCCGCCACCAAGGCGAAGGTCCCCGTTCCCGCAAGCAGTCACTTCAAAAACTATGCGGGGCAGGGGGTGACAGGAACGGTTAACGGACACTCTGTCGCGGTAGGACAGGAAAGCCTTGCTAACCAGCAACTTTCCCCCACCCTTACCGCCCAACAACGGACGCTCCGTCAGGCGGCCAAAACCGTCGTCGTTGTGAGCGAAGACGGAAAACCATGCGGGCTAATTGCCATTCAGGACACCCCGAAACCCGACGCCGCTGCGGCAATTGCCGCCCTTAAGCGGCAGGGAATCACACCGGTAATGTTAACCGGAGACAACACGCAGGTAGCCCAAGCCATTGCGCACCAGGTCGGAATCGATCAGGTCATCGCCGGAGTCCTTCCCGCTGACAAGGCCATGCACGTTCAGGCCCTTGAGCAACACGGTCCCGTTGCGTTTGTCGGTGACGGGGTCAACGACGCGCCGGCCCTGGCAACGGCAACCGTTGGAATTGCGATGGGCTCCGGCACAGACGTCGCCCTCGAATCCGGCGACATCGTTCTCGTTCACAATGACCTCACCAGCGTCGTCCGGGCCCTTGATATTGCCACCAAGACCTACCGGCGGATTAAACTGAACCTAACCGGGTCGTTAGTCTATAACGTCATCGGTATTCCGGTTGCCGCCGGGATTTTCAGTGGCATTGGGCTGCAGCTGAGCCCAGCAATTGCGGGATTAGCGATGGCCCTCTCCTCCGTCACGGTGGTTGGTTCATCACTGCTTCTTAATATCACTCCCATTGTGGGGGATTCCCGCCAATCACATTAAAACGAACCCAGATAGAAAACGGCACCGGTGAAATTCACCAGTGCTGTTTCGTACATTATTTAATACTTACTTGTTAAACAATGAATCCACCGACTTATTGTTGTAAATCAGCCGGAGGGCCTTGGCCATCGTCGGGGCAACCGACAGGATGTGCATGTTGGCCAACCGTTTTTCTTCCGGAATGGCAATCGTATCCGTCACCAAAATCTCTTCAAACGGGGCAGCCGCTAATTCCTGCACCGCGTTTCCCGACAGGACTGCGTGGGTCGCGCACCCGTAAATTGCCGTTGCCCCGTGGGCCTTCAACGTCCGGGCCGCATCAACCATCTTGGCCCCGGTGTCAATCATGTCATCGGTAATCAAGCACGTCCGGCCAGCAACATCACCAATGATTGCCGTCGTTTTCGGATCAATCCGGCCCTTCCCCCGTTTATCAACAATCGCAATCGGGGCCTTCAGGAGTTCCGCAAGGTTCCGGGCGCCCTTGACTCCATCGTGGTTAGGAGCAACCACTACCAGGTTCTTGTCGATTTCCTTGTCCTGGTAGTATGCCACCTTGTCGTACAGGGCCGTGAGGTGGTCCACCGGAATGCTAAAGAAGCCTTGAATCTGACCGGCGTGCAAATCAAGCGTAATCACCCGGTCCGCCCCCGCGAGCTGCAGGTAGTTGGCAATCAACTTTGCCGTAATTGGCTCCCGCGAGCGGGTCTTCCGGTCTGCCCGGGCGTAACCGTAGTACGGAATAACCACGTTAATCGTTCCCGCGCTCGCCCGTTTCAACGCATCAATCATAATCATGAGTTCCATGAAGTTTTCATTAACCGGGTCCGCGATGGACTGGATGACAAACACGTCATTCCCCCGCACACTCTCGTTAATGTTAATCTGAATCTCACCGTCACTAAAGTGCTTAACCGACGCATCACACAGTGAAACGGCCAGTTCATCCGCAATTTTACGGGCAAGTGGCTGGTTGGAATTCAGGGCAAACAACTTCATCGTTGCGTTCTCTTGCATTATTTGTTCTCCTCCGAAGGTTCGGTTCGTTCGTACTTCGTTCCCATTGTATCACGAAATAACCGCTCCTAGTTGCCCACCATGAACATTAGTTGACGGTTTGGCAACCGGCCACCCCGCTTATTATTACTATCATTATCAAGAATATCACGCTTAATTAGGCTAATAATCTGCGGGTTCTGCGGGAGATCGGAGTGCTCCGCGTCACTCCCGGTAACGGTAATTTCCGTGTAATGCCGAACCACTCCCTGGTAAATATACTTTCCGGCCGTAACGCTTCCGTCTGGCACCAACCCGTCACTGTCGTAGTTTTCCGTTCCCGCAACCGAGTACATGTCCGTGTCGTGGGGCAGATTCTTCCGGTTTTTAATAAAGTCCGCTAACATCTGGGTCTTGTGCGTAATGGAGTCTTCCGAGAAGTTATACGGCGTTCCAATCGTCATAATTTGGTCAACGTGCTCCCGGTCGGAATACTGATGGAAGTACTTCTCAAAGAAGAGGGTGTAGATCAATCCACCGTTAGAGTGCCCAATCGCCTTGAAGTTGTTGAAATGGTACCGCGAACACAAGATTCCGAATACCCGGTTAAACATCGCCGCCTGCTTTTTGATGTTCCCGTACCCGTCGTGGTTGTTTTGAAAACCCACAACGATAAACGGTTCGTTGTCCTTAGGGCGAATCTTCCCCGAATAGGTAATTTTGCCGCTGTTCCACACCTTAATTTTTAACAGACTATGTTTTTGGGGCGCATGGGCGTTAATCTTCTTGACCATCGTGTCAAACCGGTTCGGGGTCGCCGAGCTCCCCGGAATCATGATCACCGGTGACAACCGCGAATTCCGCCACTCCGCTAGTTCCGTAATGTTACTCTTCGTCCACTGGTACGCCGGAAAGATCAGGGCGCACACGACTCCAAGCCATATCACAAGATTGATGACGGACCACCGCCGCCGTTGTCTGGCCTTAATCCGCATGGTGTTCTCGCCTCCGTTCCTGAACCGCCATCCGTGCCGTCACCCGTTCGGCCAACCGCACAAACGGGACGTAGCACGCCACGTCAACCACCAAAATAATCGCCGTTACCACGAGCGTCATCCAGTTGCCATTACTTCCGATAAACGCCACTAATAACCCCGGCGTTCCCGTCGGCACGGGATAAACCACTGGCGGAATCAGGTGAACAAAAACCGCCCCGGCAGCTAGTAAGACGTTCAACAGCGGGACGCCCACCATTGGAATAAGGAAGACCGGGTTAAAGAGCAACGGAATCCCCATCATGACAGCGCTGTTACTGTTTAACAGGGTCGGCAAAACCGTCCACCGGGCGACCCGGTGATTAGCCCGCTGCCGGGCGACCAAAGCAATCGCAATCAGTAATGCGAGCGTGGCGCCCGTTCCACCCACCGAAGCGAAGGCGTGGTACAACGAATAATCACAGTACTTATACGGCACGTTCCAGCTTGAATGGTGGATCAGGGCCGTGTTGAGGTTCACCGTATAGCCGTTACTCGGGGCCATACTACTGTACGGCCCGTTCGCCCCAAACCACGCACACAGCGCTGTAAACGCGCTGAACACCAGGGTCATCCCTAACCCGTGGTGGCGGTTAACGCTGCCTGCAACCGCCGATGAAATACTGGTTGACCAGTTATAAAACAGGATGAGGATCAGCAGTTTATTTAACAAAAACGCCCCACCAAGCGCCACCAGAATAGCCCAAAACGAGTCAAACGTCCGCTTGATGATTGTGACCGAATCAATCCGGCTCTCCCGCTGAAGCGGCCGCCCACACAGGCGAAAAATCTGACCCACAACGTAACCTATAATCAGTCCTAATAAGAGGCCCCCAAAGCCTAGGAAGCGACTATCCAGCCCCTCAACGGCCGCCTTCATGTACCGGGAACTTAGCAGGAGGAACGCAATCAGTGCGGTCAGCCCCGCAGCAGCCGAATCCCGCCGGTAAAGTTTAGCCGTATACCGCGCAGACTGGTACGCCGCTAGCAGGGCCACAATCCCGACCGTGAGTCCCGCAAAGTTATCAAACGAGTAGTACACGGCTTGAAAGTGCGGTAACCACCGGTCAATCCGCAACAAGTAGTTGAAGAATCCCTGCCGCGTCAGACACGACTGGGCAATTACCTGCGCAAGGCTTCCCAATAAAACAAACGGGAACAACACACTAAGGGTTTGCTGAATAACCCGCATAAAGGAACGCCGCCGAAACGCCGCAATCCAGGTTACTAGGCGGTCAACTATCATCCGCTTCATCTCCTTCGCTTTTTCTCCGATTATACTCCCTGCTATATAAAATGTAGAAGAACATAGACAATTAACGATTTTGTCTACGATCTATATAGTTCTTCCTTTCCTAGATTTTATTTACTGTCGTCAATGTTAGTATTCTCATATCCGAACAGGCGGGTAATGACATTGACTAACTCTTACAGCTTAAGGGTGTAGCCCACCCCGTAATATTTTTTATGCTAAAGCCAAAAGATTGTTTACGGCGTTCTCATCACGATTCATTACTGAGCCGCAATGGTAACAGACATATTCGTTATGCCTAGTATGGTGTTTAGCGTTACCTTGAAGCGTAATCCGTTCGTCACCTTGTTTAATATAGCCACACTGTGAACACCGTTGTGTGCTGGGATAATGCTTATCAGCTAAGATGAGCTGCTTACCGTACCAGTCACACTTGTAAGTCAAGTACTGACGGAACTTACCAAATAATGATCGCTGTAATCCTTTACTAGCGACGTGGGTCATCTGCATGTCCTTTACGTCCAAGTCTTCAATGACGATGGTGTCATAATCATCGGTTAGTTTAGACGTAAACTTATGCAGCAGATCGTTTTGGAGATTAGCTACTTTACGATAATCACGTTGTAACTTGGCTCTCGTCCGAACGTAATTATGCGACAAGTAAGCTAATTTGCCATTTACCCGGCGTTTGCGGGCTAAAGAACACTGGTAGTACGCAATTCGTTGATAAAGAGACTGCAACTTCTTAGGCAACGTATTAATCACACCATCGGTGTAATTAAAGTGACCGACATTAACATCAACGGCGGTCTTACGTTTAGTATGGCACTTTACTTTAACCGTCACTTCAAACGGCAAAGCAGCGTAATACTGGCCGTTTTCACGATAAATTGAAATAACTTTCAACTTACCAGCTAACGATTTGGCACCACTGATTTTGATGCCGCTCCAATTAGTCATTCCGTGAGGTTTATCTAATCTTAATTTACCGTCAATAATTTTGGCCCGGTCAGTCTTAAATCCTTGACGGGGCGCCTTCTTGGATTTGAACTTCGGCTTACCCCAATCGGGTTGTGCTTTATTCAAGAAGTTTTTCCACGCCTTGCCTAAATCAGAAACAGCTAATTGTAAGCAACGTGCTGACAACTGATATTGCCAGTCGGCTTTGTTAGTAACCATTTCGTTTCGGACTTTGCGCTCACTTGGTTGCTGTTTCTGATCGTCAAGAATCAACGAAGCATCATACATATCATTCCAAATTGCTAATCCTACATTCCAGCAATAACGTCGGTAGTCACAAAGACTATCCAGAACCCTTCTCATTGTTTGGTTGGGATACAGCCTTACCTTTTGGGTACGTATCATCCTTTTCACCACCTTTCAAAGAACTATCCTGTTGCAATTTCTTTTTATATTTTCGCAATCCATATAGACGACCGGAAAATACATGAATAATGCTTACTAAGTCATCTACCATTTCTTTATCAGGACTGGTATCAGGGTTATTGAGCACTACAATCTTAGTGCCGTATTTTTGACATAAACGTTCAAACCATTCATAGCCAAAGCGAATGAAGCGATCTTTATAAGTGATGTAAATAACTGCGATTTTGTTTTGCATCACTTCATCAAGCAAGTGATTCCATTTTTTGCGGTTATAGTTCAACCCACTTCCAATGTCAGTAATGGTTTCATCAATAATAACTCCTCTTGCATTAGCAAATTGTCTAATAAACGCAATCTGATTAGACAAATCATCCTTTTGACCATAAGTCGAAACTCGTGCATAAGCGACATTTTTTCGCGTTTGCTCATTCCCTGATGATTTACCGATATATTGTAAATATTGTTCTTCAGTATAGTATCTTCGATTTGTTGGTGTTCGATATGCTTTAAGAATTCCTTGGTTGTCCCACTTTTGCAAAGTTTTAACTGTTACACCAAGCTTTTCGGCCATATCCTTAGGCTTCAATACGGGCATAATATCAACTCCATATTTCATCTTTCTTGTTGATATTATACTATATAATTATACATTATTACACTTTTCTGTTAACTGTTATTTCCTCCCCGGAAAACACTCCCAAGGAAACGGCTCACCATCAATTCGCCAATAAGACGATAACAAGCGAAGATCCCCACTTCATTCTATGGTGAACGCAGGTTCTTCGCTTGTCATTATCTGGTTAAGATATTTCCGGGGAAATCGTGCTTAATTTCGGCCGAATGCGCGGCCAAAGTTGAGGTGGAAGTAGTTTTTCAAGACGTACCGTGCTCCCCAACCAAGCACACCGAGGATTACGTAAACAAACCACGGCATCGTTGTGTTCAGCGGACCGCCAATCTGGGCAACAAAGCCGTACGCAACCATCCATACAGCCATCAGTACTACCAGTAACAGGATGGTCCGGACCCACTTGATCTTCGGGCGCTTCCCGTTTACCGGGGTCATCATCTGGTAGAAGTACCCTAGGCCACAACCGGAAATCACCGAAATAATCACGATGGTGAGAATTCCACCGTTGGTTCCGACCGCTTTCTTTCCACCAAAGGCCTCAATCAGCGCATACATTATGCAGAACATCATGAACATAATCAACCCGTTGTCCAGCGCTGCTTCCCAGAACTTCTGGGGCTGGGGTTCCTTCTTCGGTCCCGCAATAATTTCCTGAGCGTGCTGCTTAACCGGGCCGTACAGCTTAGCGGCGGTCATCCCCTCCCGCTGGCGCTGCTGCAGTTCGTTTTTCATCTGCTTAATGGCCGCCGTGCGCTTCTCTGCTGGGTAACCCTGCGCCGTTAGTTCCTTTTCGATCTTAAACAGGTACTCCCGGTTCCGCTTCGTGAGGCCCGCAAAGTGCCCGCTACGTTCTTCGTGCATCCGCTCTTCCCGAACGGCCTTTTGGCGGGCTGCTGCTGCTTGATTCTTTTCCCGTGTCGTTTCGTCTGCCACGTCTTAATCCTCCTTAACTTAATCCGTCTTCTCTTCTAAGGCTTAAACATTAAACCGGAATTCGATAATGTCGCCGTCTTGAACCACGTAGTCCTTTCCTTCCAGCCGCATCTTGCCGGCTTCCTTGACGGCCTGCATACTCCCGTACTTATCCAGGTCAGTAAACGAAACGGTCTCCGCCCGAATAAACCCACGTTCAAAGTCGGAGTGAATAATCCCGGCAACCTGGGGCGCCTTCATCCCGTGACGGAACGTCCATGCCCGGGTTTCCTTACCGCCGGCCGTAAAGAAGGTTTCAAGTCCGAGTAACTTGTATGAAGCCCGGATCAACCGGTTCAACCCCGGTTCATCGACCCCTTCCATTTCAAGGAACTCCTTCTTTTCATCGTCATCCATTTCAGCGATTTCTTCCTCCGTTGCGGCAGCAACCCCGATTACTTCCGAACCCGGGTCGTTTTCCGCCAGGAACTTCTTGATTTCAGACATGTACTTATTGCTATCCGGGTCCGCCATATCATCCTCAGCAATATTGGCAACGTAGAGAACGGGTTTGGACGTTAGTAAGAACAGCCCCTTAACAATCTTCTTCTCGTCATCGTTAAATTCGATTGACCGCACCGGCTTACCGTCTTCAAGTACCGGCTTAATCTTTTGTAACACCGCAAACTCGGCCTTGGCGTCCTTATCACGGCCGGTCCGTGCAACCTTTTCAACCCGGGTGTAGCGCCTGTTAATTGATTCCAGGTCAGCTAAGACTAACTCCAAGTTAATCGTGTTAATGTCATCGATTGGATCAATTTTCCCAGAAACGTGCGTGATGTTATCATCATCAAACGCCCGCACGACATGAACAATGGCATCACACTGCCGGATATTTTCAAGAAACTTGTTTCCTAAGCCTTCACCCTTGCTGGCCCCCTTTACGATTCCAGCAATATCGGTAAATTCAAAGGTGGTATGCACAATCTTCTTGGCGGGGATAATCTCGTCAATCCGGGCTAACCGCTGGTCCGGGACTTCCACCATCCCGACGTTCGGGTCGATCGTTGCGAACGGGTAGTTTGCCATCTCGGCGCCCGCCTTCGTAATTGCGTTAAAGAGCGTGGACTTCCCGACGTTGGGGAGCCCAACAATTCCTGCTGTCAGTGCCATTATTCATTCCCACTTTCATTTTGATTTGCGTGTTCTAAAACCTGCTTTAACTTCTTTTCAAATTCCCGCCGGGGAAGCATGATTAGCCGGTTACATTGCAAGCACCGGATCTTAATGTCCATCCCGACCCGGATAATTTCCCAGCGATTGGTGCCGCACGGATGCGGCTTTTTCATCTTAACAATATCATGAAGCTGATACATCAAATATCCCCCCTCAATCAATGTTAACGGCCAACACAGCCAGAATTCTGTTCAGGTCATCCTGAGAAAGGTACTCAATCTCAATCTTCCCCTTGCCGGTCCGAGCGGTCTGCTTAATTGCCACCTTCGTTCCGAGCCGCTCACCCAGCTGTTGGGCGCTTTGGTGAAGGTACGGGTCCTGGTGGGCCGGCGTTTTCTTTTTAACGGGCTGCGCACCGTTAATCTGGTTAACCAGGTGTTCCAATTGCCGGACGGTTAACCCTTCCTTGACGGTTCGCTTGGCGACCTGCACCTGCTGAGCAGCGTCCTTTAGTCCGAGTAACGTCCGTGCCTGCCCCATGGACAACTGATTGGCTTGTAACATTTCCTTAACTGCCGCAGGAAGCCCCAGTAACCGGAGATAATTTGCAATGTACGGGCGCGATTTCCCCAGCCGGGCGGATACTTCCGTTTGGGTTAAGTGCAGCTTATCAATTAGTGTTGCGTACGCCTGGGCCTCTTCAAGTGGCGTCAGGTCCTCCCGTTGCAGGTTTTCTAGGACCGCCACCTCCATCATCCGTTCCTCGTCAAAGTCCCGGACAATGGCGGGGATGGTCTCCTTATGCGCCAACTTAGAGGCCCGGAAGCGCCGTTCACCAGCAATTAGTTCGTAGCCCTTCACGCGCGATTGCCGCACAATTATCGGCTGAAAAACCCCCTGCTTGGCAATGGAATCAGCCAGTTCTTGGAGGCGTTTCTCGTCAAACGTTACCCGCGGTTGGTACGGGTTAGGCCGAATATCAGCAACCCGTAACTCCACAACGTGTTCTTCGGGTGTGGCCTGTTCGTCAAAATCCTGGAAAAGAGCCTCAATCCCCTTCCCAAGTCCCCTTTTCTCCTTACTCATGGGCTGCCAGCACCTCCTTAGCCAGGGCCATGTATCCCACGGCTCCCCGGGACGTGCGGTCATAATCAATGACCGCTTGTCCGTGACTTGGGGCTTCGGAGAGGCGCACGTTCCGCGGGATAATCGTTGTGTACACGCGATCCTTAAAGAACTTCTGCACCTCCGTTACCACTTCGTTTCCGAGGTTGGTCCGGGCATCAAGCATCGTCAACAGAACCCCTTCAACGTGCAGGTCCGCATTGTAATGCTTTTTAACCAGTTGGATTGTTTTCATTAATTGACTCAACCCTTCCAGCGCATAGTACTCACTTTGAACCGGAATCAGGATGGAATCACACGCCGTAAACGCGTTAATCGTTAAAATCCCTAGCGCTGGCGGACAATCAACCAGAACATAATCGTAGCGGTCAGCCACTGGTTCAAGGGCATCAGCAAGCCGCTGTTCCCGTCCAATCTGGGAAGCCAACTCGATCTCTGCGCCGGACAACTGAAGGGTTGCCGGAACCACGTCCAGGTGAGGCCGACTAGTCGGCATAATTACCCCTTCCAAGCCCATGCCGTTAACCAGAACGTCGTAGATGTCGTGTTGAATGTCACCCTTACTAATTCCGATGCCACTCGTGGCGTTTCCCTGAGCATCAGTGTCCACAATTAACACCCGTTTTCCTAGCTCGTTCAAACAGGCACCCAGGTTTACGGCCGTCGTGGTCTTCCCCACGCCGCCCTTCTGGTTAGCAAGCGCAATTGTTACGGCCATGCCTAATCTTCTCCTTCCTGGTCATCTGCTACGGGAATGTCAATGATGACCCGGTGGTATCCCACCACATCTTCTTCCCAGCTGTGGATTGCCATGCCATCCTTCCCCGCTCGCTGGATAACCCGCTGGATATCCTTCATGGTTTTTTGGTAGTGATACTCCGGTGTCTCGTGGGCCGGGTTCTTTAGGTGCACGTTCTTAAGCGGTTGCTGTCCCTCCCGCGCTTGCTGAACCAACTGCTCCGTCTGTTCAACCGAAAGATGCTCGTGCATAATCCGGTTCATCAGCTTAACCTGGTCCCTTTCGGGGAGGCCCACCAGACACCGACCGTGGCGCTCGGTGAGTTGCCGTTGCATGACTGCCCGCTGAACTAGCGGCGAAAGCCGAAGGAGCCGGAGTTTATTAGCAATAAACGACTGGCTCTTTCCCAGGGCGGTTGCCAAGTCACTCTGCGTTAACTTGTTCAGCTCCAGGAGTCGGTGATAGGCCCGGGCTTCTTCAATTGGCGATAACTCTTCCCGCTGAAGGTTTTCAATCACCGCCATCGAGGCCGCTTCATTATCGTTCATTTGTTTAACGATGGCTGAAATATGGTCCCATTCAAGCTGCTTAACCGCCCGGAAGCGCCGTTCACCGGCAATGATTTCGTACTTTTCCGGGTCCGTTTCCCGCACAATAATTGGCTGAAGCAACCCGTGTTCCTTAATGGTGGCCGCCAGTTCGTAAATGTCCCGGTCGCCAAATAAGTGCCGCGGCTGGTATCGGTTAGGCGTAATTGCCGCAACGGGTAAATCCTGCACCGTTGCATCCTCTTCGTCGTGTTTTTTTCCAAAAAATGAAAATGCCATTTGCATCCTCCTACTTATTCGTCAACGGCTTCTTCGCCGGGGTTCCCGCCTTCCGCGGATACTGCCGGGGGGTCGCATGTTCCTTATCAATCACAATTACGTTCCGTTCATCACCTGACTGGGGAAGCGCGAACCGCTTAGTCGCAGCCACCCGTCCACCCAGCAGTGAAATTGCTCGTTGGGCCGCCTCCAGTTCAGCCGCTGCCTTCTGGGCTTTAAGGGCAATTAACTGGCCACCAACCCGCACAAGGGGTAAACATAGTTCGCTTAGAACGCTTAGGCGTGCTACCGCCCGGGCAGTCACGTAGTCAAATGTTTCCCGCTGGGGACTCTTCTTGCCCCCGAATTCTTCGGCCCGAGCATGGACCAGCGTTACGTCCGTCAGTTCCAGCTCCTGGCATAAATCTTCCAGAAAACGGATCCGCTTATTTAACGAATCAACGATCGTGATCCGTAACTGGGGGAACATAATCTTTAACGGGAGGGAAGGAAACCCAGCGCCCGCCCCCACATCACACAAGCTTACCGGTGCCTGTTGGAGCCGCGGAACGGCCAGGGCGGGAATCAACGAATCAAAAAAGTGCTTTTCATACACTTCATCCTCATCAGTAATCGCCGTCAGATTAACGTGCTGATTGGCCGTAACCAACAGTCCATAGTACCGGTGAAACTGGGCAAGCTGCTGTTCCGTTGGGGTGAAGCCCACCTGAATCAGCTGATCCTTAAAAAGTGCGGGTGCCATGCACCATCCTCCCTCCATTCTTCACTGTGAAACGCCGTTTTAAGCGTTTCACACATACTTATAGTGTATGCTAACCCCCTTAAAATAACAACCCGCCATCCCGCTTTCTACCGGCGTTTTATCCACCGTCGTTAACCTTTTCTTAAACCAAATATTATGCTTCCCCAAGAAAATAGCTGGTTTTTCTTCATTTCCGTTTCTTACACTACAACCATGGTTTAAATACCATTACTACTTTTCCTGCGAGGATGGACTTCATCCTCGCCCCCATAATTCCTTAAAGTAGTAACAGTGAAATGAACTCCCCCTAAAAATTCATTTCACAACTCCCTTTTCCTCAGCAAAACGCTGGGGTTTTCTTTTTATTCCGCTTCTTGCGGAATAGCCCCCTCCATTTCAACTAATAGTTCGGATGCTATTGAATTATAGCGGATAGTAATGTATGATTGTTCGCATAGGGTAGGCACTGGAACGTCAAGGGTTGCCGGAACGGAATGTGAACGGCAGCAGAAGACTAATTGTCGCGCTCCTGGGCCGCATTCACTATCAATTCTTACTTAATAGTGCAATGAAACCCTTAATACCATTAAGGAGATGGCTTTCATGCATTACTTTTCTTGGCGGGGGCCGCGGTTTAATACCCGGGTACTAACCCTCGCAGCGTTGTTAATTGCCCTGGAGTTGGTTCTGGCCAAAATTTCGTTTGGTCCCAGCAACCTCATGGAAATTGGGCTCGGGTTCATCGGAACCATCCTGATTGGGTACTACCTCGGTCCGTGGTGGGGCGCCGTTGCACTGGTAATTTGTGACATTATCGGGCACACCATTCTCGCCACCAGTGCGAACTTTTTCGTCGGGTTTACCATCGGTGCCGGCATTTCCGGGCTAATTGCCGGACTGTTCTTATACCGGCAGAAGATTACCGCACTGCGGGTTTTCCTGTATGAGCTTACCCAGGTGATTATTTCAAACCTGATCATCAATACGCTCAACCTTCATATAATGTACAAAACACCAATTATGGCCCTGTTGGTTCCCCGGGTCCCAAAGGAAATCATCACCCTCGTCCTCAACTTTATTGTTGGGTGGATCGTTCTGCGGGCAGTTTCCAGGTTTAACCTCCACGACCGGTTCCGGTTAAATTAACGTCACGTTAGTTCCATTTACCAACTAAATACGGTATAATGGGAACAATTAACACGAAGACGTTAAGGAGAGACTTTTATGGCACAAATTAAGCTTGTTACCGACTCCTCGGTGCAGTTAACCCCGGAAGAAATTACCGCAAACGACATCCACATTGTTCCGTTATCCGTTGAAATTGACGGGAAGAATTACGTTGATGGCGTTGACATTACCCGGGAAGAACTCGTTCAGGCACTCCGGGACGGCAAGTTTCCTAAAACTAGCCAGCCCCCAATGGGAAAGTTTGTCGAAATGTTCGATGAACTCGGAAAGGATGGCAGCGAAGTAATCGCAATTCTCCTTTCAGATGTCCTCAGCGGAACCGTTGAGACCGCGCAAGCAGCCGCCAAGATGACTGCTACTAAGGTAACGGTCATCAACAGCAAGAGTACTGACCGGGCGGAATCGTTCCAGGTCCTGGCGGCGGCACAGGATATCCGCGATGGTAAATCCGTTGACGAAATCGTTGCCCACTGCGCTGACATCAAAAGCCGAACAACGACCGACGTCCTCGTGGACCAACTGGATTGCTTGGTCCGGGGAGGCCGGGTTAGCAGGTTAGCCGGAGCCCTTGCAAAGATTGCCAACATTAAGGTCATCATTCGGGTTCACGATGATGAAATTAAGGTACTGACGAAGGGACGGAGCCAGAAGACGTTTATTAAACACTGTAAACAGCTTGCCAAGGATCATGAAAATAACCCGGTTCAGCAGTTATCCCTTTCAAACGTGGGGACTGACCCGGCATTCCTGGAACGAATTAAGGATATTATTCTTCCAGAAAATAGCAATGCCAGTTACATTGCGCGGTTAACCAGCCCGATTATCATGACCCATACCGGTTTGAATGCAGTCGGCGTAATTACGCTGGCGGAAAAGCCTCTTCCGGAAGACTACTAAACCGGAGAATTTTCCCCAGTGGATTAGATTTCCTTCGACTCGCTGAAAACGATTTCTTATGCAAGCGAATTTGTGATATTTAAGCTGTCCTTAATTGTTTCTTTAATGTTTCTTATAGAATTATGCTTAGAATACATCGAGTAACCTAATAAAACAACTCTTTCATTTACTCCCCCTATTAAGTAGATGAAATGACAGCTACCATGAGTAGCTGTTGCCTATTCCTTTTTCCTCGTACCAACCACGTTGGTGCGGGGTTTTTCTTTTTCCTTTCTCCGGCCACCACTCACTGTCAAAAAAATAATGCGTTCTATTTGCATCAGATTTCCTATGCTCCTACAACAAAGATGTAATCGATTACGGCATTAAGTTATAGGGGGTAATGATAATGACACCACATGACGAGCGTGAACTAGAGAAACTTGGCGCATTCGAAATTTCATTCAAACTTTTGAGCTTAGCTAAAAATAATGATAAGCAAAACGTTTTTCTCAACGCTGGCCGGGGTAATCCTAACTGGATTCAAACGATCAGCCGGGAGGCCTTTGCCCGGTTAATCCAGTTTGGGGTACAGGAGTCACAACGAACAATTAACCAACCGGACCTTGCTGGATACACCGAAAACGCTGGGATTCACGAGCGGCTCGAAACGTTCCTTAACCCGGATAACTCCCCCGCTGATCACCTCATCCTGGAAGCCGTAAACTACGCTCACCAGAAGTGGGGCTTTGATAAGGATGCCTTCGTCAAGGAGTTAACTGACGGGGTAATCGGAAATAACTATCCGGTTCCGAGTCGGGTATTAAAGTATACCGAACGGGTAATTAACGAATATCTCAGCTCAACCCTGTATCACAACGCTACTGATAAGGAATTGGCCGCTGATACCCAACTGTTCCCGACTGAGGGAGGAACGGCTGCAATCGTTTATATTTTCAACTCACTGAAGGAAAATAAGCTGATTCATCCCGGTGACAAAATTATCATCAACACGCCGATTTTCACCCCGTACATTGAAATTCCTGAACTCAACGATTATCAGATGACTGAAATCGACCTTAAATCAACGGAAGAAAACAACTGGGAACTTGAACCGAGTGCTGCCGCTCAACTGGAGGATCCGGAAGTTAAGGCCCTCTTCCTCGTCAACCCGTCCAACCCGGGATCAGTAGCCCTCAGCCCCCAGACACTCCAGGCCATTAAGCGGGCCGTCAAGAAAAACCCGCACCTAATGATTATCACCGACGATGTTTACGGAACGTTTGCGGCTAACTTCGAAAGCGTCTATGCCGTTGCGCCGTACAACACATTGCTGGTTTACTCATACTCGAAACTCTTTGGGGCAACCGGCTGGCGACTCGGGGTCATCGGCGTTCATAAGCACAACGTCTTTGATGACCTCATTGACCAGCTTCCTGACGATGACAAGAAGGAACTTTACGACCGGTACCGCCACGTCGTCCTTGACCCGAATGAGATGAAGTTTATCGACCGGATGGTTGCTGACAGCCGGTCTGTCGGGCTGTACCATACGTCCGGGTTATCAACCCCGCAGCAAATCATGGAATGCCTGTTCTCAATGGCGCACCTGCTAAACGAACAGACTGACGGTTTGGATAACGACCACTACATTCAGGAAGCTAAGCGGATCGTGCGTGCCCGGTACGATGCCCTGCACAAAGGACTCGATGCGCCAGAGTTTGATGATCCTGCAAACGCCAAGTACTACTCCCTGATTGACATCTATGATTTAGCCGCCCAATACTACGGCGATGATTTTGCTAAGTGGCTCAAGGATAACTTTGAACAGGTGGACTTCCTCGTCCAGTTGTCCCAGAAGAACGGGGTTGTTTTGATGGATGGAGTCGGGTTCGGCTCGAAGCCAGGAATTTTGAGGGTTTCCCAGGCTAACCTTCCTGATGAAGACTACGCTATGATTGCCCGGCAGGTCCGGGACCTTCTTGCCGATTATCACGAGCAGTTCGTTAAAACCAACCAAAACTAATTAAGAAAGGAGGATGTGTTATGTGGCATTCAATTATTCGCTTTTTAACCGTGAACCCATCAATCGCCATCTTTCTGTGCTTAGGGCTGGGTTACCTTCTTGGAAAGGTCCACTACAAATCGTTTGCGGTCGGATCAACCGTTGGGGTATTGATTATTGGCCTGTTGGTCGGCCAAATTGCAAAGTTCAGCATTCCAGCCGTATTGAAGAACATCTTCTTTGACCTCTTCATCTTTACTATCGGCTACGAAGTTGGACCAGCATTTGTCCGGAGCTTTAAGAAAAACGGGGTGCGCCTCGTAATTGACGGGTGCTTTTTTGCGGTGGTAGCGTTCCTGTTTGCCCTAATTGTCTTTAAGGTATTCCACGTTGGCCAGGGCGAAGGAGCCGGGATTCTTGCCGGCGCCCTTACCCAGTCAGCGGTCATCGGAACGTCTGCCTCCAGCATTAGTACGTTGCATATCTCCCATGCGGCCAAACTCCTAATGAATTCACAGGTGGCCATTGCCTACGCCATCACGTACGTCTTCGGGACGGTCGGTGTTGTCATCTTCATCAAGAACATCGCCCCGAAGATCCTAGGCGTTGATCTTAAGGAAGAAACCAAGAAGGTGGTTGAACAGCTTCACTACCACGCCACCGCATCAGAAGACGCATACCCAACAAACCCGGTTGACGTCCGGGCTTACCAAATTCATGCTGGCTCACCGGTAGTTAACTGGTCAATCAGCCACTTTGAACGGCACTTCCACGATAAGCTTGTTGTCGAGCGGATGTTTGTCAACGCCACGACCCCGACGCCGATGGCCTTCACTGGCAAAACAAAGATTACCCCGTCAACGGTGATCACGGTCGTTGGTCGGAGCGACGACTTCATGAGCGCCGCCGATTTGGGGGCGACGGAAATGGAGGAGGACCGGTTCCGGAACATTCAGATGGTTAAGCGGACAGTCAAGCTGACACGGGTATACAGTCCGGCCATTCTCCCGGCGCTTGCTGCAAAGGGACTGGTAGTCACCGCCGCTAAGAACCAAACCGATAGTTCCATCGACGACTTTGGCAAGCTCCACGCTGGCGACAGTATCACCCTGTTCGGCCCCGCCAAGGTAATTGAACACTTTATTCCGTCCCTTGGATACAACTGTAGTACGGGAACCCAGACCGACGTCAGTTTCCTGTCAATCGGAATTGTTGTTGGGATTTTGATTGGTTCCATCGTTCTGACAATCAAGGCCATCCCGCTGACCCTCGGTGCCGGTGGTGGGGCCCTCTTTGCCGGATTATTCTTCGGCTGGTGGCAGGACCAACACCCGCGGAACGGAAACATTCCTGCATCAGTTCGGTGGCTGCTTAAGAGCCTCGGATTAAACCTCTTCATCGGTTGCGTCGGTCTAAGTGCAGGGGCTGCGTTTGTCCCAGCCCTCAAGCAGATGGGATGGGGTGTCCTGATTATTGGCGCCTTCGTTTCAATCGTCCCGTTCCTAATTACCCTCCTGTTTGGCAAGTACGTTCTCCACTTAAACGCGGTTGACAACATCGGGAGTCTGTGTGGAAGCGGAACAATCACGGCCGCCCTTAACGCCGTTACCGAAGAAGAAGGTAGCAGTGTCTTTGCTCTTGCCTACACGCCAACCTACGCAATCGGCAATATCCTGTTAACGATTATGGGACCCCTTGCAATTGCCCTGTTGTAGGAAAAACACATTTTAGACAAAAATAGAAGCTGTGACCAATCAGTCACAGCTTCTTTTTCAATTCACTTTCCCTAGTCGTGGCCGTCCTCAAACGACAGTTCAATGTTCTGCGTCAATACATCCGTATAGCTAAACGAAGCATTCTCAACGGCACTCTCATCCTGATCCAACTCAACGATGAAAACAGCCGGAAACGTCTTGCGTAAAATTCCTCGCCGACGCAGTACCTTCTTCCGCCCAATCTGGGAGGTAACGGTCAGTGGCTTGCCAATGCGGGCATCAAGTTCTTTCTTGATGGCGGCTAAGTTCTTTGGCATTCATGCTCACCTCTTATGAAGGTATTGTATGCCGATTAAAGTGAATTTTCAAATTAATTTTTTTAAAAGGAATCCGCCAAGGCCACGGTTAACGCATTACTCAACCGCACAAAATCCGCAACGGTCAGCTGTTCTGCCCGCACGCCCGCATCAATCTGCGCCTCTTGGAGCGCGTTTCGGAGTTGTTCCTTGTTCTTTTTGCCGTATAAGGCCACCAGGTTATTCCATAAACTCTTCCGCCGGTGCATGAAGGCTCCCTTCACCAACCGGGTAAATGCCAGCCGGTCGGTGACTGCCGGTGCTGTTGCCGGGGTCAACACCACAATCGCCGAATCTACGTTCGGCTGCGGGACAAAGACCGTCCGGGGAACGATAAACGCAACGTGAGCGTGCATTGCAAACTGCACTGCCACTGACAACGAACCATAGTCCTTCGTCCCTGGTTGTGCTTCTAGGCGGGCAGCAACTTCCCGCTGCATCATTACCGTAATTGCCGCAAACGAAACCGGAGTGGCTAATAACCGCATAATGATTGGGGTCGTGATGTAATACGGCAAGTTAGCAACCACCTTCACCGGATGGTGCCCGTCTAAGTGCGTCGTAACCAGCGCAGCCACGTCCGTTTTCAAAATATCTGCGTTTACCACCGTAACGTTCTTATACGGCGCCAACGTATCAGCAAGTACTGGGATTAACCGTTGATCAATTTCAACGGCCACAACGTGATGAGCACGCTGGGCTAACTGCTCAGTGAGCGCCCCAATTCCCGGGCCAATCTCAATTACGTCATCATCAGCGGAGACGGCGGCAGCGTCAACAATCTTGGTTAAGACATTAATGTCCGTTAAAAAGTTTTGCCCTAAGCTCTTTTTGAAAGTGAGTCCGTGCGCGGCCATGATTGCCCGGGTTCGGGTAGGCGCAGCAATTGGCAACGATTGTTCTTTTCCCATCCTACTGATCCTCCTCGTCCAACTGGTGCACGGCCCGATTAAAGGCTTCCCGGGTAACCCGGAATAGCCGCAACCGCTCTAACAGGTGTTTCCCGTTCACGTACCCAATCCCAAGAAGATCACCTAGCCGCTCACGCCGTTTCCGGGCGGTTTTACCAGCAATTAACCCTGCGGCGAGCAACATTTCCCGGGAAATAACCGCGGGTGCTTCGGGAACTTCCGTGTAAACGTTTTGCAAAGCCGTCCGAATCGCCGCTGGAGTCGCATGCTCCACCCCTAAGCTTCCTGGGCCATGGGGAACAGCATCGCGTCGTTCTAAAAACGCGTGTTTGACACCCGGAACCTCGCGGGCAATCGTCTTCCTAATCTTTTCGCCGGAGTAATCCGGATCGGTAAAAACAATTACTCCCCGCCGGGCGTTTAACATTTCAATCTGGTGAAGGGTTTCTTCACTTAAGGCCGAACCCCGCGTTTCCAACGTATCGGCCTCAACTGCCCGGTGAATCTGCCGGGTGTCATCCTTTCCTTCAACCACGATGACCTCTTTAATTTTCATTTGTTTGCTGCTTCCCACTCTTAATCATCCTCATTGCATTGTTAAACGTCTGCTGAGCAAGCGCCATAGCCGGCATTTCCCGTAACTGTGCCAAGTACTCCACGGTATAGCGGGTCATCCCCGGCTCGTTCATCCGCTCCCGGTACGGCATGGGCGTTAAGTACGGCGCGTCCGTTTCCACCAACATCCGCGTTAACGGGGTCGCATGCGCTGCTTCCCGCACTTCCGGCGCACCGTGGAACGTTACCACCCCGCTATATGACAGGTAAAACCCCAACGCCAAAAACTTCTCTGCCCACTGAGCATCACCGTTGAAACTATGCATTACCCCGCCAACGAGTGCCGCCTGATGCTCCCGTAAAATGGCATACGTGTCCGCAAACGCATCCCGGTTATGAATGCTTACTGGTAATCCCAGTTCTTCGGCCAGTACCAACTGGGCTTCAAACACCCGCCACTGTAGCTGATGATCAACGGTACAGTGGTAGTCTAGCCCAATTTCACCAATGACCCGAAAGCGCGGGTGCCGGGCCATTTTGCATAACGCATTTTCCCATTTACTACCGTACTGCGAGGCATCCTCAGGATGACACCCCGCCGCCCCGTAGATGTGGGGGAACCGATCAAGCATGGCCATTAGCCGGGCGTTGGTGCGTTTGTTATCTCCTAGGACAAGCATATGGGTTACCCCCAACGCTCGCGCCCGGTCAACCACTGCTGGGAGGTCATTTACAAACTGATCGGCGTTAATGTGCGTATGTGAGTCAAAAATTTGCATGCTAACCAACCAACGCACCGGCCGGAACGTTCTCCGGCACCGTTAATAGTTGAACCTGATCGCCAAATTCGGCCGATAATAACATTCCCTGGCTTAATTCGCCCCGCATTTCCCGCGGTTTCAGGTTGGTGACGGCAATGACCTTCTTCCCCACCAGCTTTTCTGGCTCCGGGTACCACTCAGCAATTCCAGAGATAATCTGCCGGTCACCATCATCGCCGGCGTCAACGCGGAATTTCAGGAGCTTGTCCGCATTAGCAACCCGGCTAACCGCCTTAATTGCGACCACCTTAAGCTCAACCTTCTCGAACTTATCAAACCGGATTTCCTTCTTCGTAAGGTTTAGCGTCGTTTCCTGGGGGTCAAAAGCGGCCTGCTTTGTTTGGGCCATGTTCTTCCGGCCCTTCGCCTTTTCGTTCTTGCTCATTTTCCCCTTAAGGTACGCAACCTCTTCGTCAACGTCTAAGCGTGGAAACAGCGGCGTTCCCTTAGCAACAACGTGGCCTCCCGCCGGTAAATCATCATACTTGGCATCCGTTAGCATTACCTGCCCCGTTGGAAGGCCAAGCTGCGCGAAAATCTCCTTTGGCGCATGCGTCATTACCGGTTGAAGCATAATCGCTGCCAACCGCAGACTTGCTGCTAGGTGTGCCAGAACGCTATCAAGTTGGTCCTGGGCATTATCATCCTTGGCCAACTTCCATGGTTCCGTCTCGTCAATGTACTTGTTTGTCCGGCTAATTAGCTGCCAGACTGCGGCGAGAGCATCCGCGAAGTGGTACCGGTCCATTTCTTGCTGGTACGTTGTAAAGGACTCTGCGGCAGTCTTCTCTAAGTCATCATCAACCGGCGTTACCCCATGTTGCAGGGCTGGCAGTATCCCATCACGGTACTTGTTAATCATTGCAACCGTCCGGTTCAGCAGGTTCCCCAGGTCATTTGCTAAGTCGAAGTTAACCCGGTTAACAAAGTCTTCGGGCGTAAAAATCCCGTCATTGCCAAACGGCAAGGCCCGCGCCAGGTAGTACCGGAGCGCATCTAACCCGTAACGGTCCACAATTAACTCTGGGTAAATAACATTGCCCTTTGACTTTGACATCTTGCCATCCTTCATCAAAAGCCAGCCATGCCCTACAATGTGTTCTGGTAACGGCAGGTCCAGTGCCATCAGGATGATTGGCCAGTAAATGGTATGAAACCGCACAATTTCCTTCCCGACCATCTGAACGTTAGCCGGCCAGAACTTCTTGAAGAGGGTGTCATCTTCTCCCATGTAACCCAGGGCCGTAATATAATTACAGAGCGCATCAATCCACACGTACACCACGTGCTTTGGGTCACTCGGAACCTTTACCCCCCAGTTGAATGACGTCCGGGTAATAGCCAAGTCTTCAAGTCCCGGCTTAATGAAGTTGTTGAGCATCTCCTTTTTCCGGGATGCCGGCAGGATAAACTCAGGATGTTCGTCATAATACTGAACGAGGCGGTCAGCATACCTACTCATCTTAAAGAAGTAGCAATCCTCCTCAACGAGCTTAACCTCATGCCCAGACGGGGCCTTCCCGCCAATCATTTTTCCGTCATCATCCCGGTATACCTCAGCTAACTGGGATTCAGTGAAGTATTCTTCGTCAGAAACTGAATACCATCCGCGGTACTTACCCAGATAAATGTCCCCCTGATCAAGGAGCCGCTGGAAAATTTTCTGAATGGCCCGTTCGTGGTAGTCATCCGTCGTCCGGATAAACTTATCGTTGGTGATTTCGAGCTTCTTCCACAGCTGCTTGATGTCAGCGGCCATCCCGTCGACATATTCTTGCGGCGTCTTCCCCTGGGCTGCCGCCTTCTGTTCAATTTTCAGTCCGTGTTCGTCCGTCCCTGTCAAGAAGAAAACGTCGTACCCCTGCAGTCGCTTATAACGGGCTAAAATATCACACGCCACGGTGGTGTATGAATTCCCGATGTGTAACCGGCCCGATGGGTAGTAGATCGGCGTCGTAATGTAAAACGTTGGTTGTTTGCTCATCCTGATTGCTCCTCCGCTAATCACTGTTTTAATAGTTAGTTTTCATTATAGCATGTTCCCCGCCTGGCTTTGAGCCGGAGTTATGCGTGGGTGCGCACCCATTTAAGGGCCGCTTGTGCCCCCGCTGAATCCCGGGTGTTTTGGGCAGTCATCCGGGCAACCACTGCCGGAATTTCCGCGTCAGTCGCTCCCACACTGCGGGCAAGGGACTTTAACTGGAGCCGCATATGGCCACGCTGAATCCCCTCCGTTACCAGGGCGTATAATGCCGCTAGGTTTTGCCCCAATCCGACCGCGGCAATCACCGTCATTAGCTCACGGGCATCATCAACCCGCAACAGTTGATGATTAATCTTTACCAGGGGCACGATTTTGATTGACCCCCCGACGGTCCCAACAGGCATGGGAAGGGTAATCTGCCCACACAACTCGTTATCAACCACTTCCCACGTAGAAAGACCACGGTAGTGTCCGTCCCGCGAGGCATAGGCATGGGCGGCACCTTCGATTGCCCGCCAGTCATTGCCGGTCGCAATCACCACGGCATCCACCCCGTTCATAATTCCCTTGTTATGGGTGACCGCCCGGTACGGGTCTAACTGTGCTACCCGGCTGGCCGCCGCAATCTTCGCTGCCGCCTGGTCCCCCTTAATCTGCCGTTTTGTTAGCAAATCAACGGGAATCCGGCATGTTGCCGTAACAAGGCACTGGGTTGCATAGTTGGAAAGAATGCTCATCAAGACGTCCTGGTCAAACTGCTGCCGAATGTACGTTGCCACGGCCTCCAGCATGGTGTTCATCATGTTGGCCCCCATGGCTTCCTGGGTATCGATAATCAAATCCAACGACACCAGGTCATTGTCGAGTGCCCGAACACGGACATCACGGGCGCCCCCACCCCGTTTTTGCAGTGACGGGTGGGCCGCATTCGCCACCTTTACTAGCTGATCCGCGTGACTTTGCAAACTGCCACTTAGGGAAACCACATCGCGGACGTTTTCCATAATCACCTGGCCAATCATTTGGCGGCGAGTGACTTCCGCATGAAAGCCGCCCGCCTTCTTTACGATTCCCGCCGCATTACAGCTGGCAGCAATTACGGACGGCTCCTCAACGACCATCGGAATAACGTATTCCTTCTCGTTAACGACGTAGTTAAGCGCCAACCCTTCCGGAAGCGTAAAGTCGGTCACGTAATTTTCAATCATCGTGTCCCCGATTTCCGGCGTGCGGGCCATCTTTTTCAGCGTTTCGCCATCGTCCTTAGATAACATTTTCGTTGCTAAAATATCCAGGCGCTCCGCCCATTCTTTTTGGTAATACTTATCAAACACTTTCACGTTTCAGTCCCCCTTAACGGATCCTTAGCAAAAACGCTAATCTTCCCTCTAGTTCCGCTATTATTTCCATTATATAATAGCATGGATAAATCAATCACTCGGTGGAGGCCAAAAACGTGAAACATCTAAAAAAATGGTTAATAATCATTGCTGCGTTCGCCGGCATCTTTATTCTTTGCTCGTGTGGCCGGCAGCAAGCAGCGCCTAAAACACTAACAATCGGAACGGTCATGGATAATTCACCGTACTGTACCGGTCAACCCGGACAGCTTGCCGGGTACGACATTAAACTCGGAACGGCGATTGCTAAAAAGGCGGGAATGAAGCCGAAGTTTGTTACCTACCGGACCAATGCCGATCTCCTTGCTGGGCTCCGACACAGAAAGGTTATGGTTGCCCTAGGCGCAACGGACCTAATCAACCTGCCGGACGGTAAATACAGCACCTCAACCCCGTATTTATACCCCACAAACGTGCTCTTTACTACTAATGCCAACAAGCACTCCACCGTTGCTGGGATGACGGGATGCACGGTCGGGATGCTTAAAAACGGAAACCAGGCCACCCTGCTGCGGCGGTTAGTCTTCCGGCCTAAGCAGTACTCATCAATGAACGCCCTGATTTCAGCGATTAATCACGGCCAGATTCAGGCAGGGATTGTAACTAATTTTCAGTACACCAACTACCTCAAGGATCATCCCGACTTAGTCCAACCAGCGAACCCGGCAAGTTCGACTGAACGGGGAAGGGTCCTTAAGCAAATTAAGGGTAACGGCATCTATGCCCAACAGCTTGTCGCCGTTACGTACCACCACAAGCAGCTTACCAAAACAGTTAACCAGGCCATCGATGATCTCCGGAACGACGGTACGCTTGCAAAACTTTCGCAGCAGTTCTTCCAGCGCGATATGAGTAAGCAGTAGTCCCGGATAGTAAATTATTAATTAACAAAGCACTAACTGGTGGTAACAATTCCTTAGGGACGGGCTGATCTGAATTTTAATTCCCCGCCATTTGCGTTATAATTCTACGCGTTAGACTATTATTTTAAGAAAGGCCATTACAGAAAGAGGGTTTGTGGATATGTTAAAGGCACTCAATGCCCATCCAGTATTGAAGTTTTGCTTGAAGACCGCCTTTTTCTTTGCGGTGCTCCTCGCACTCGCATATCTCTACGGCTACTATGGCGTTGGTCGCGCTACGTTCCTTTATAATGAATTCTAAGCAATGTTAATTACCGTTCACCCCGCGTGGACGAAGTATTTGAAGCGGCTCGACCGTTTCGGAAAGTAGGATTATCTTGGAAAATATTGTTAACACACTTGACCGGGTTGCCCAGGCCAACCCCCAAAAAATCGCCTATGACGAACTTGGGGTAACACATACCTACCAGGACTTTTATGAGCAGTCCAACACGCTAGCTGCGTGGATTGCTGACCAGAAGCTTCCGGAAAAGAGCCCCATTCTCGTGTACGGTGACCACCAGTTCGAGATGGTGGTTGCCTTTACGGCCGCCATTAAGACCGGCCACCCGTACATCCCCGTTGAAACGGGAACGGGCTTAGAGCGGATGGACTCAATTGTCGCAACAGCCAACCCCCTGTTGGCAATCGCAATTGACGAGTTCCCGCACGCCGAACTGGCAAACTTTAACGGTCAGGTCCTTAAAGACGCGGACCTCAAGCAGATTCTTGCAACACCACAGGATTTCACGGTGACTAACCCCGTTAGTGGTAAGGACATTTTCTACATCCTGTTTACTTCCGGTACAACCGGAAATCCGAAGGGTGTTGAAGTCATGCACGACAACATCAAATCATACGTTGAATGGGAGCTCAGTGATTCATTTGGGATCCCGGAAGGCGCCAGTTACCTGGGACAACCACCGTTTTCATTTGATATCTCAAACATGTCGTGGTTACCAGCTCTGCTGACGGGCGGAAAGGTTGTTGCCCTCCCAAAGACAGCGGTTGACAACTTTGCTAAGCTCTTTACCGTCCTGCCAACACTTAAGTTCGACGTCTTTACGGGGACCCCGTCATTTGCGGAAATGCTTCTTCTGAGCAAGGACTTTAACGCAGAAAAGATGCCTGACATTAAAACGTTCCTGCTGTGCGGGGAGGAGTTGACCGTTAAAACAACGAAGGCTCTTCTTGAACGCTTCCCGAACGCCCGCATCTTTGACCTGTACGGGCCAACGGAAGCCGCCGTTGCGGTCACGGCCTTTGAACCTACTAAGGAAAACATTCAGGGGCTTGACCGGTTGCCGGTGGGATACGCTAAACCTGGCGTTCAGATGCTTGTCATGAAGGACGGTCAGGTTCTCCCTGCTGGGGAAAAGGGTGAATCAATCATCGTCGGGGATAGTGTTGCCCGGGGGTACATGAACAACCCTGAAAAGACGAAGGCGGCGTTCTTTAAATACGAAGGTCAGCCAGCATACCACACCGGCGACCTTGGAATTTTGGATGAGGATGGCCTGCTCCACCATATGGGACGGATGGACTTCCAAATTAAGCTTCACGGGTTCCGGATTGAACTCGACGAAGTGCGGGCCAGCCTAGAAAAAAGTCCGCGGATTAAACAGGCGGTGGCCGTTCCACGGTATACGAAGGATGGTCAGGTCAGTCACCTGATTGCCTACGTCATCCCGAAGAAAAAGCCGACCGACGAAAAGGAATTAACAAAACAAATTCGTGCTGATTTGAACGGAATAATCATGGACTACATGATGCCCACTCAGTTTATCTACCGTGATTCATTCCCGCTCTCCGCTAACGGTAAGATTGCGGTTAAAGCACTAATCAAAGAGGCTAACTCATAATGGCAATTATGCATTGGTTATCAAGTTTACCGAATTTTTCTGCGTACGGCACTCCCGGCTACCTGCTGGTTCTGCTGATCGCGTTAATCCCGTTGGGCATCGGGCTATACTGCGGTAAACGGTTTGATTGGTACGAGGTAATCATCAGTGCGCTGTTCCTGTTCGTCATGTTTGACGGCGCGAACGCTCCCCAGATGATTTCCCTGATTGGCTACGTAATTTACCAAACGATTATCGTGACGTGGTACTACCATTACCGGCAACAGCACAACCAGTCATGGGTTTTCTACCTCGTTACGTTACTAACCCTCATTCCCCTAATCATCGTGAAGGTGTCCCCCGCAATGGTCGGGCACGATTCCCTGTTAGGGTTCATGGGAATCAGTTACATGACCTTCCGGGCAACCGGAACGGTCATTGAAACCCGGGACGGAATGGTAAAGGACTTCTCGTGGTGGACGTTCGTCCGGTTCATGCTGTTCATGCCAACCATCACCTCCGGGCCAATTGATCGGTACCGGCGGTTTGCCAAGGACTACAAGAAGGTTCCGGACCGCGAAAAGTACATGGGCTTAGTCCAAAAGGGAATTAAATACCTGTTCCTTGGACTGCTGTATAACTTCATTATCGACCACTTCTTTGGGGCGGTTTGGCTACCAGCAGCCGAGGCGCAAGCAATGCAGTATGCGCCCCACATGTCATGGTGGGTTGTTGCTGTCATGTACCTGTACGGAATGCACCTGTTCTTCAACTTTGCTGGGTACTCCCTGTTTGCCATAGCATTCAGCTACTTCATGGGGGTTGAAGCACCAATGAACTTCAACAAGCCATTTAAGTCGAAGAACATCAAGGAATTCTGGAACCGGTGGCACATGTCACTATCCTTCTGGTTCCGGGATTACATCTTCATGCGGTTCGTCTTCATGGCAACCAAGAAGAAGTGGTTCAAGAACCGGAACGTCCTGTCCGCAATTGCTTATATCTTGGACATGACGATCATGGGGTTCTGGCACGGCGTAACGTGGTACTATATCTTATACGGGTTCTTACACGGGATCGCCCTGGCCGTCTGCGACTGGTGGGGTCGGTTCAAGCGGAAGCACCTCAAGAAGATGCCGCATAATAAGATTACAAACGCCATTGCAATCTTTGTAACGTTTAACTTCGTTATGCTAACATTCTTACTGTTTAGTGGGTTCCTTAACACCCTTTGGTTCAAAGGTGCCCGGTTACTCTAATTAATCAACGCGGAATTACAAATGGAGGGTTTTATCATGGAAGAAGACATTAAGAACATTCTTGCTGACGCAACTGGACGGGACGCTGCGGACTTTGCTGATAACAGTCAGGATCTCTTTGAATCAGGGCTGATGGATTCAATGGCAACGGTTAGTTTCCTGTTAGCCCTGCAGGACAAGTACGACATCAACGTCCCGGTTTCAGAATTTGACCGGAGCGAATGGAACACAATTGACAAGATTGTCGGAAAGGTCAAGGAACTACAAAATGACTAAGCGTAAACTGTGGCGGATTTTCGGCCCGGTTATTATCGCGGTTCTCTTAATCGTCGGCTTATTTTCCCTTCCCATTGGGAACCATCATTCCCTGCTAACCGAAAAGAAGGCGGCGGTGTCCCTTAGTCCGCTGGTAATGAAAAACGAGTCGCTTAAAGTGGAGGCTCTTTCCGACAAAAAAGCCCACTTTGTCCCGTTCTTCGGGTCAAGTGAGTTTAACCGGATGGACCGGTACCATCCGGCCGTAATGGCTGCGCGGTACCACGATTACACCCCGTTCTTCTTTGGCAAGAAGGGGGCCCAATCCCTCCCGCAATACATGAACATGGCAATGATGCCAAAGGAAATGAAGGGACGGAAGGCCGTTTTCGTTGTCTCCCCCCAGTGGTTCGTTAAGGGCGGAATCAAGCCGGGTGCTTTCCAGATGTATAACGGGATTTTGCAAAACCTGATGTGGCTCCGCCAGGCAAACCCGCATTCTCGGTATGACCGGTACGTTGCCAGACGGATCATCAAGTTAAACGGTGCTGATAACATGACGGCCGTTTACTGCAAGCGAATTGCAAACGGCAAACCATTATCCGGGTTAGACCGGGCAGTAATTGGTCTCCGGATTAACTTCTTGAAGCATGAGGATGCGCTGTTCTCCGGGATTTCACTTAACAATAACTATGAAGCCCGGATTAAGCCAAAAATTAACCAGCTTCCATCGAAGTACAACTACGATGCCCTGGTTAAGCAGGCCCAGCGCGATGCTAAGCCCGAAACATCAAACAACCGGTTTGGGATTAACAACCAGTTTTACAATAATGAAATTAAGGATGTTCTCCCAAGCCTAAAGGGTGAGCAAAAGCACTTTAACTACACGCAATCAGTTGAATTTAGCGACTTCCAAACGGTCCTACACCAGTTTAAGAAGACGCACACAAACGTTATCTTCGTTATTCAACCGGTTAACACTAAGTGGGAAACCTACACTGGGTTACCGATGAAGATGTACTATCAGTCAGTGGCCAAGATTAAGTTCCAGCTGCAGCAGCAGGGATTCAACAACATTGTGGACTTCTCCCACGATGGAGATAAACCGGCCTTTATGAACGACACGATCCATATTGGTTATGCTGGTTGGGTTGCGTTCGATAAGCAGGTCAGCAGCTTTATTAATCACAAGCAACCGACCCCCCACTATCACATGAACAAGGCGTTCTTGTCCAAGAAGTGGCAAAACTTAAAACCAACGCAGCAAAACCTGAACGAGTTTAAGCAAACCAAGCTGAACAAGTAAAAGAAATCCCGGAAGAACAATCATTGTTCCTCCGGGATTTCTTTTATTTGCCGTTCTCCTTCTTGGCAGCATCAGCGGTCAATTCGGCGAGTAACCCTTCACGAACACCGCTTTCTGAGAAGATCACCTTCGCCGGGCAGAGCTGTTCAATTAATTGAACGACTGGAGTAAGGCCTCCTAAAATAATGTCTGCGCGGTCGCCTTCAGCTCCCAGTAATTGACGCCGTTCGTCGATGCCGACCCCCAGCCACTGTTCATACAGGTTAAGGACTGTTGCCGGTGCCACCGTTACCCCGTGAAGCTGCTGGTTAGAAGCACTCATATCAGCCAGTTCATAACGCGTGACGGCCCGGTTTGTCCCCCCAATTAAGACCAGCGGTTTGCCAAAACCCTGCTGCAACCACCGAAACTGATTTAACTGGGTACTTAACAGGCGCTGGAGCTGGGCAAGCTGTTGTCCAGCAACGTGGTTCCGTAACCCGAACCGCTCACTCAGACTAACCGCTCCCCACGGAACGCTCGCACATCCTAGGAGTTGCCGATTTGCTCCCACGGCTAACTCGAAACTGCCACCCCCCATATCACACATGACAAAGTCGCGGACCCCGAGCGTGTTAATTACTCCGAGAAAATCGTACCGGGCCTCTTCTTCTCCACTGAGGACTCGGATGGTGCACCCGGTCTGTTCCTTAACGGGCGCTATCAGTGCTTCTGAATTAGTGGCATTGCGGACTGCAGCCGTTGCAATTGCCACTACCCGGTAGTCGGCAAGTTGCGTATATTCTTGCTGGTATGCGCGCACCACCGTCATTACCCGCTCAATTGCCTCTGGTTGGAGTTGATGGGTTGTTCCCATTCCCGCTGCTAACCGGGTCATTTGCTTTTTGCGGAGCGTTTCCCGCCAGTCCCCGGTTGGTTGCCGGGTATAAACTGCAAGGCGGGTTGAATTAGAACCAAAGTCTAAGATTACAAGGTTTTTCATTTGCTGCCCCCGTTAATCAAAGTAGTTAACCCCAATTGCCCGCCGTACTTCAGCAAGTGTTTGGTTGGCCACTTCGTTTGCCCGGGCGCTTCCTTCCTTCAGAATGTCATATACAGCACCCATATCCTGCGCAAACTCCTGCCGCCGTTGCCGGATTGGCGCTAAGACGCCCTCGAGCACTTCGTTCAGGTAGCGTTTAATCTTCACGTCACCCAGTCCACCATGCTGGTACTGAGCCTTCAGCTCAGCAACCTTTTCCTGGTCATCAGCAAAAATATCCAGGTAAGTAAAGACCATGTTCCCCTCAACGTGCCCCGGATCCTCGACGTGAACGTGGGTAGGATCAGTATACATTGACATGACCTTCTTCCGGAGCGTATCAGCGTCATCTGCCAGGTAAATGGCGTTATTCAACGACTTACTCATCTTGGCGTTCCCGTCTAACCCTGGGAGCCGCCCCGAACCCTTTGGCGGGAAAATCCCCTGTGGTTCAACCAACACATCACCGTAAATTGAATTGAAACTGCGCACAATTTCGCGTGTTTGTTCAAGCATCGGCTCCTGGTCATCCCCAACCGGAACTAAGCTCGCCTTAAACGCCGTAATATCGGCAGCCTGGCTGACTGGATAAGTGAAAAAGCCGGCCGGAATCGACCGTTCAAAGTTCTTCTGCTTAATTTCCGCCTTGACCGTTGGGTTACGTTCCAACCGCGAAACCGTCACCAAGTTCAGGTAGTACAGATTTAACTCCGATAAAGCCGGAATCTGCGATTGCACAAAAATGGTGGCCTTCGTTGGGTCAATGCCCACGGCCAGATAGTCCAGGGCAACTTCCGTCAGTGACCGCCGAATCTTTTCCGGATCACGGGCATTGTCGGTGAGGGCCTGCTGGTCAGCAATCATAATAAACGGGTCGTACTTTCCCGTATTTTGTAATTCGACCCGCTTCTTTAACGAGCCAATGTAATGGCCAATGTGGAGCTTCCCGGTCGGCCGGTCCCCCGTTAAAATTACCTGCTTCTGTTCACCCATCGTATCTCCTCCTTAAATAAAAAACGACCGCGCCCTATCATAGGACGCTGCCGCGTGGTACCACCTACGTTGCGGGAAACTCCCGCCACTCTTTACGTTATCTATTTTCCACCCTCACGAACCCACTTCGCTTGGCCATGAAACTTTTCAGCACCCGTTTCTCTCTGTTACTGGCCCGCTACTTCTTTCGCTTCATTGGGATTATCCCCATTATAACGAACTTTCAGCGGAATTAAAATTCCTTATTGCAAAAGAACCCCGGATATAATATACTTTTATGGTACTTGATTATGCTACCTTAGCTCAGTAGGTAGAGCATCACCATGGTAAGGTGGGGGTCGTCGGTTCAAATCCGATAGGTAGCTCTAATAATTGATTCATTAACCGTCTTCTGGACTGTCACAATACTGGCGTCTAGGAGGCGGTTTTTGAATTCCTAACCAGCATCTCGTATCTATCGCCCACAATTTTGACCGTAACCATAACTAAATGGCCATCATCCAAACGTTAACCACCGTATTTCCTATGAATTCAGGCAATAAAAAAACCTAACTGGTCAGCGAGCCGGTTAGGTTTAGACCAGAGCATAAATGCGATTAACACCGTGGCAAAGCCAAGAACTGTGTGCATACTAAAAATTCCAACGAGATCTGGCTACCTAAACGCCTTCCCATCCCTTCGACCATTATTCTCATCAAAATTTCACAATTTATGTTCATTTTTGACTACCACTCCCCCACCGGAACCCTTATATTTAAGCCACGGTTCCACGGGAGGTGTTTCATGACAAACACTCGTGCCGATTCGCAGCTTCGAGCTTACTATGCATCACCGACTAGTGCTAATTTCAATGCATTGTTTGACCAGTATTCTCCGCTGGTCCGCAGTATGCTGAGCCGGGTCCGTTTTATCCCTGGCTATGACTGGGACGACCTTGAACAAGAGGCCCGCATCGTCTGCTGGCGGGCCGTGACTTCCTTTTCATTAACAAACGATGTCTCGTTTGGGGCGTATTTCCGGGTTTGTCTTTCACACTGCATTGCTGGATTGATTC
This sequence comes from Candidatus Ligilactobacillus avistercoris, assembly GCA_019119415.1. GTDB lineage: Bacteria > Bacillota > Bacilli > Lactobacillales > Lactobacillaceae > Ligilactobacillus > Ligilactobacillus hohenheimensis. The sequence continues at coordinate 55,323 of DWXB01000019.1, forward strand.
GTGAGGCCCATACCCAGAAAAGAGGGGTTGCGTTTGCAACAACATCGCTGGAACACTTTGTTGATACCAGGGGGATTCATCCTAGCGACACCATCGCACACGCACCATCCGCTGAGGATATCGTCATCCTACGCGAATGGCTCCGGATTTACGCGGAACAGCTAAATGTCCGGGAGGCGTTCCTTCTATGGAGCTTTCTGACAGAACCCCGCTGTACTGCCTCAACCCTTGCACAGCAAATGCAGTGCTCCCGTTCATCAGTTTACAGTCTCCTTTACCGGTGTAAAACGAAACTGCGCCAGCCATCTTCCCAGTGATTACACTTCCACAGTGGAACCGCACCACCGGGTTTCCCGGTGGTTTTACATAATAACGCCAGCGACCGCAATCTCTGGTAGAATAGAGGCTAGTTACTATTTGCTAAAGGAGTCCAATTGTTATGTTTCGGAATATTTTTCACGCGTGGACCGATGCCTTTCGGTACATCTTCAACTGGCGCAAATCAGCTAGTAGGAAACAATTCTGGCTTGCCCAGCTAATCCTTCTTCCCATCGCCGTGATTTTTGCGCTTATCAAGTGGTTCTCATGGGGTCATTCAGGCCTACTCGTCGCCCTTGCAATGTTTATCGTTACCGTTTTCTTCGCTGCTAATTGCTTGGCTTCCCTTGGACTAGCTGCCCGCCGACTCCGGGACGTGGGATTCAGCCTGAACGCAGTTATCCTGTTCTTCTGCGCAATGTACCTCGTACGGCTTTTTTCCGGAATTGTTTTTGCGGTCATCTTCGTTCTTGAATTAATTGTCCTGATGCTTCCAACCGATAAACTTCGCGTTGCTCCCCAAAGTATTTGGACGGTTATCTGCGAACCACGCGATGGGCATAAATAGGAAGGAGACGCGTAATGAGAAAAAAGCATAACTGGTTTGGGCGAATTACCGCGGCGGCCCTTGTCTTCCTAACAATTCTTGGGGGAACCATTACCGCTGCCATTCCGGGCATTTCCCGGCCAACAATTACTTCTGTTGCCGCTGATAACGATGATGCAACGGCGGCGCACCTCGCAAGCCTCAATTACCGCCCTGGAACTTCCCCGATTGTTCAGGTTAACGGGGGAAAATCCACCCTGGCACTCAGCGACTGGCACTCTAACCACGTTGAATACAGCCACCTTGACCGGCTAAACAGAACTACTGCGCCCGCAACGGCGATGTTAATGCCGCGCAACGTGGCAAGCGATCAGCTGCGGGAACGGCAAACGGTTAAGCCCACCGGCTGGCACCAGAAATTTAACCGCCACCATACGGCAATCCTAAACCGGGGCCACATCATTGCCTACTCGCTCTCCAAGGGAATTGCGACGACGGGACAATACGACCCTGCCCAACAGTCAGGCGACCAGAATAACCCCCGCAACCTCTTCACCCAGACGGCCTTTTGTAACCAAAAACTGCAAACGATTTATGAGGGGAAGGTCCGGCGAGCCCTCCGGGAAGGCGCCCGGGTCATTTACCGGGTCCAACCCATTTTCCAAGGAAACGACCTAGTGGCAAAAGGAGTATGGATGCAAGCGGTGGGCTCAAACGGGCTTAACTTTAACGTTTACCTGTATAACGTCCAGCCCGGATACCAATTTAACTATCAGGACGGGACGTCAACCAGTGATCCGGCAATGACCGTGCCGACCCCGCCGGATGCACCGCATTACGACCGTTACCGGGTTCACGGAATGCGCCATCACTACCACCATTATCGGCGCGTTTGTCGGTGGTAACAGTAATAATTAATTAAAAAACGAGCGTAACAGAAGTTTGAACCCCCGAACCGATAGCTTCGGGTTTCTGCTTCCGTTACGCTCGTTCACTTTACTCAAAAATCCCTTTTACCGGTTCCCCTTCGTGTACTGTTGCTCGATTTCTTCCAGCGTGTGCCCCTTCGTTTCCGGAACAGCTAGCCAAACAAAGAGGACCGCCGCAAAACAGACCAACCCAAAAATTCCAAAAACGGTTGCCTGCCTCATCATTGCCGTCATTACCGGGAAAATCAAGCCAACAACAAACGCTCCTACCCAGTTAAAGGCGGACGCTAACCCCGAGGCTTTTCCGCGAACAGCCAACGGGAAGATTTCGCCAACCAGCACCCACGTCAAGGGCGCCCACGTAAACCCGTAGAACGCAACGTAAATGCATAGCAGGACCAGCGTGATGAACGGATTAGCGTACGGCCACAGCCAGTTAATTACTACCGGAAGGACAAATGCTAGCCCCATTCCGGTGCCACCAAAAATCAGCAAAGTGCGGCGGTTAAAGTGACTTGCAATGGCCAGGAAAACAAACGATGCCCCCAACAGGATCAACCCCTCAATTACGGGCCACATTAAGTTGGAAGCTGCCGCGTGCCCTGTTGCCTGGGCCACGATTAATGGGATGTAGTAGAAAATAGCATTGACTCCAATAAACTGTTGTAACCCCGCAACGCCGACACCGGCAATTACTAATGCGCGGTACTTTCCCGTCAGCATTTGACCGTACGGCAGGGCCCGTTCAGCCGCATCCTGGGCGCTAACCTGCTGAATCGTCGCAATTTCTGCATCAATGTCAGCATCGGGCTGCATTACCCGAAGAACCTGTGCAGCCGCCGCACGGTTTCCCTGAACCATTAAGAACCGGGGCGTCGCCGGCAGTCTCAAACTCCCAACTAAAAGAATCAGCGCCGGAACCGCCGCCATTCCAAGCATGGCTCGCCATGCAAGCGAAGCGGGTAAATCCTTCAAGCAGTAATCAACCACGTACGACAGTAACGTCCCCGCCGCAATCATGGTAAAGTTAATCCCCGTCATCCGACCCCGCAACCGCGCAGGCGCCATTTCGGCCATGTACGCCGGAACAATCGCCGAGAGCGCCCCCACGGATAACCCGAGAATAATCCGGACGGCAATCAACAACCACCCGCCATCATTCGGAACAACCGCTGAGACGAGGGACCCACAGGCAAAAACCGTTGCCGCTACGGTAATCATGGTTTTACGGCCATACCGGTCCGCCCACCGGCCAGCTAACAGGCCCCCAAAAATTGCCCCGAACATCAGCGACGACGTAATCATTCCAATAATTAGCGCGTTGTGCATGTGCCAATCCAGCTGGAGAAATGGGAGGGCACCGGTCATTACCCCGATGTCGTACCCGAATAAAATTCCCCCAAATGAGCCAAAAAAGTATACGTACGGTCGTGAGAGTCGTTCTTTTTGCATCTAAATCCCCCATCCTCTTCAGTTTCTTCCGATATATTATAAGCAAAACAACGCGATGTGCCTAGTACTTTGCTCATAAAATTAGAATTCTTCAAAAATAATTCTGACCAAAAAAGGGGCCAGCTGTCAGCTGGCCCCTTATGTCATATTTTCAATTCACGCTAGCTACTTCTTCCGCCGCCGAACAACTTCGGCCTCCTTTTCCATCCGATCCGTTAACGGGTATGTCAACCGTAACAGGCTCGGGATGATTAGTGGAATGGCAAAGACCAGAATAATCAACCCGATAATTACTACGAGGGCAACCTGGATCAACGTCAGCACACCTGACGGAATCAACGCGGCAAACGTTCCGCTCAGGATAGTAGCCGCGGAAATGACCACCGCCCCGATTTCGAGAGCCGCCGTTACAATTCGTTTAGCCGGCGTTGCCGAACCCATGTCAAATTCACGGTACCGCATCATCAGGAAGATACTGTAGTCAACCCCCAACGCAATGAGGACAACGAAGCCAAAGAACGGTGTGTTCCAGGTCAACATTGAATGCCCCATCGTAACGGTGCTAATCCACCGCGTAATATCCAGCGACATCACGTACGCCAGAAGAAGGGTTCCGACAATGTAGAACGGTTGGAGAACCGAGCGGGTAATTACCATCAATGCCAGGAGAATCCCCGTCAGCATGATTGCCGCCGTCCGCATAAAGTCGTTTTGGGCCACCTTATGCGTATCGTTTGTCTTTGCGGACTGCCCGCCCAAGGCAACGGTTGCCCCAACAAGCGGCGTTCCCTTCACTGACTGGTTAACGATTGCCCGGAGTTCATCAACCTTGTGCATTGCCCGTAATGAACTTGGGTTCATGTCCAGAATAATCGTGAACTTAACGGCCTTTTTATCAGCTGACAAGTAGCTGTCTTCCGCCGTCTTGTACGTCTTACTCTTTAAAATATTCTTTGGAACGTAGTACGTGTCTGCCGCGGCAGAATTCTTCAACCCCGTCAGGTAGCTATTTGCCGCCCCGACACCGTCGTTAATCTTTTGGGCACCAGCGCTGGCAGTTTGCAACCCGTATTCAAGCTGCTGCATCTGGCCGATAAGCCCCTGCATCTCCGTTGCCATCTGGGTAATACCGTCATTTAGCGTCGATAACCCGGCCGTTAACTCACCCTGCTTAGCAGCTAGAAGCGCTGCGCCATTCTCAAGTTGGTTGGCACCGGCGGCCGCACTAGCTACCCCGTTGGTGTACTGCTGCAGGCTATTTTGCATTCCGCTCGCCCCGTTTTGCAGCTGGTTAAGCCCGTTTGCCACCTGAGCCGAACCGTTCTGCAACTGGCCAAGAACGTTGGACAGTTGGCTGGCTGAGGACTGCAACTGGTTAAGCTGCTGTTGCATTGCGCCGACGTTCATTCCGCTCGCCTGCTGTTTCAGGTTATTTAGCTGATCGCTCGCACTCTTCAGGGTGTTTAACTGACTGGAAAGCTGATTCCCGGCCTGCTGAACGTTCCCCATATCGTTTTGCAGGTTCTGGGCCGCCGACTTAGCGTCGTTCACCGCCCCACTGTTCTGCTGCTGCATCTGACCAACGGCCTGCTGCAATGCCCCCTGCAGTTGCTGCTTTTGTTGCGGGGATAACCCAGAAACCGCGCCGGCGACCTGGTTGGCGACCTGGTTGGCGACCTGGTTGGTGTCAACCCCGTTACCGCCCATCTTACCAAGGGCCTGTTGCAGGGCAGCCGCATCATTTTTCGCCTTATTACTATTTTGTTCAAGGGACTGGGCAGTTTGTTGAACCTTCCCCATATCAGGCATGTTATTCAACGCATTAAGCGCACTGTTCATCGAGTTAAGCGCTGAGTTTAACTGGCTTAACTGTTGCGGGTTCAGCTGTGATTGAACCTGCTGTTGAACCTGGCTCAAGCCGTTTGCCACCTGGTTAGCCCCGTTTTGCAGCTGGCCAATACTATCAACCAGCTGACCCGTGCCGTTCTGGATCGCGCCTTGTTGGGCATTCAACAGGTTAAGTCCGTTGCCAAGCGTTCCCGCACCGTTTGCCAGGGTGTTAGCGCCAGCCTGAAGCTGTTCGCTCCCGCTCAATAGCTGATTAGAGCCGGCAGCCAGCATGTTAACCCCATCAATTCCGCCTTGCAGGTTTGCGCCCTGCATTTGGGCAACCGCACCGTTCAACCCATTACTAATTTGGTTCAACCCTTTCCGGGCGTCCTTCATTCCGCTCGTAATCGTTCCCAGTTGATCCTTGACGTACAGCTGTTTGATGCGACCACCACCAGGCTCCGTCACCGTCGCAACCGTCTTTACTCCTGGAACCCGCTGTAAGCGCTGAGCAAGCGCATCAATCTCCCGCAGGTCCTTTTCGTTATCCAGCCGGTGGTTTGTCCGGATGTATAACGTGGTCGGCTCTGCGGTCCCCGGAGTGAAGTGCTTTTGCACGACGCGGAATCCTTCCTTAGCCGGGAGGGTATCCCGCAACTCGACAAGCGTGTCGTAGTTTAGCGGGTGGCTTCCGGACAAGAGGAACGGTAAGGCACATAAAACAGCAACGCCAAGGCCGAGAAGCGGCATTTTCACCGCATTGGATGAAATCCAGTGCCATAACTTACTCTTGCTGGATCCGTTAAACTGCTTAGTCGGCCAGAAGATCTTCTGCCCTAACAGCGCCATAAAAAACGGGTTAAGTGTGAGCAGTGCCAGCAGCAGAACCGCTACGGCTACGGCCACCCCAAGCGTTGACTTATAAATACTAAACTTAGCTAATCCAAGCGTTGCAAACCCGATCAGAACGGTGGAACCACTCATGAGAATCGTATGACCCGCTACCTTCAACGCGTTGCGGGTCGCCGTTACCCGATCGAGTCCCTTACTGAGCTCCTCCTTAAACTGATCAAACAGCAAGATATTGTAGTCCGTCCCAATCCCAAAGAGCACAACCACCATGAAAACCTGGGTAAAGTTCGATAGTGGGAACCCAAAGTGCTTGGCCAAATTCATTACAACGCTCAGTGAAATCAGGAACGAAATTCCCACTGAAAGGAGTGAGAAAATCGGGGTAAGCGGTGAGCGGAAAACGTACGCCAGCACAATGAAGATGAAGATAATGGTGATTAACTCCGTCTTCTTGATTCCCTCTTCGGTTTCAGCATCAAAGTCATCCTGGAGGATATCCGCGCCGGTCACGTAGGTTTTTACCCCTGCGGTTTTTGCTCCCTGTTCGAGCTTTTCGCGCATCTGGGCAACCGGTTCCTTCTTATCAACGTTTAACTGCAGCAGTTCCGTTGTTTTATCCTTAGAAATCAGCTGCTTTTTCGTATACTTGTTTTCATTTGGCGCCGTCATCGCCTTAATATGATACCGCTGCTTATGCGCCTTCAGGTACGAAATCGTCGTGTTAATCCGGTGTTTCTGCTGGGCACTCAGCTTATCATTTCCGTTATTAAACACCACGACAACTTCCCGCGTGTTGTCCATGTGATGTCCCCAATGATTTTGAATCACCTGGGCCACCTGACTATTCGCTGATGCTGGAAGCTTAATTTGGCCCTTTTCCCGCACCAACGCGCTAACATTTGGCATCATGAAAAGCCCTACAAGAAGCAGAACAATCCAAACCAGCGCCTGAGCAATGTAGCGCCGTTTATGTCGTTGGTTTTGTTCGTTCATAATATTCTCCTTTCTTCCCTTTTCACTGTTTCTCGCGAAATAAACACAGTGTTGCTTTTCACGTATCATGATACCGCGATTATAACCCCGCGACAACGGACAAAACCAGCGAAAGTGTTGCCCTAATTTCATTGATTATTGGTTTTTTAAGCAACAATATGTTGTTTTAAGAGAAGAACATGGTAGGATAAACGTAGCGAGGGGGAGTACATATGACAGTGCACGGAAAAGTCGCAACAACGCAACGAAAAATTAAGGCCGCCTTTATTTACCTGGTAAACGAAAAGGGCCTCAGTCGCGTGACCGTCAAGGACATTACGCAAGCGGCGGACATTAACCGGAGCACGTTTTACAAGCATTTTGTGGATAAACCGGCCCTGGTTGGCCACTACGAGCAAACCATCCTCACGGAAATCGCCGCTTCATTAAATGATGGTTTCATTAAGCATTTACCAGAAAACGGCGTGGCCACCGCTGAATCCCAAATGAAGTTGTACGCAACGGTTAGTAAAATCGTGGATTACATTTACGAGGAGTTTGACCTCGCCAAGGCGCTTCTCGGTCCGAACGGGGATCCCCACTTCGAGGATAAGATTAAGCGTTGGCTAATCGACATCATTGATAAGGACCTCGACATCATCAAGGGAAACCACCAGATGACGCCCACTCTCCCCAACGACTACGCGCATGAAATCATTATTTCCCAAATCCTTGACATCATTAAGCTGTGGTTGACTAAGGACAACCCCGAACCACCCCAGCAAATTACCGAAATTATCATGCGGACCCGCTACATGAGTCCCCACGATATTCTGGGGGTTACTAATTCTGGAAATTAAAGAAAAACGGATCGTCCAAATAAGGATGATCCGTTTTTCACACGTTATCTTACCAATTAATGACTAGCAGCCTGTTCGCGTTGCTGCTCTGCCTTAATTTGCTGAACCATGAACAGTTCCTCGTTTGTTGGTACAAGAAGTACCTGCACGGCCGAATCCGGCGTTGAAATCAATCCTTCGCCCCCGTGATTCAGTTGCTCGTTCTTGGTGGCATCGAGCTTAATTCCCAGAAGTGCTAGTTGGCGGCACACTTCCTGGCGAACATACGCATCGTTTTCACCGATTCCCCCCGCAAAAGCGATGGCATCCACACCACCCATCTCCACGGCATAACTGCCCACAAACTTAACAATCCGGTTAATGAAAACATCCACGGCTAACTTTGCCCGCTCGTTGGTTTCGTACTGCGCCATAATATCCCGCATGTCCGAAGAAATCCCGGAGATGCCATACATTCCCGATTCCTTATTGAGCAGGTTAAGGACTTCTCGGGCGGATTTTCCCAGTTTATCCATTAAAAACGGGACGATCTCGGGGTCCACGTCCCCACTCCGGGTCCCCATCGTAATCCCGTCAAGGGGCGTAAAGCCCATCGACGTGTCAAAGGCGTGCCCGTCACGATCAGCGGTAATTGACGCCCCGCCACCCAGATGCAAGGTAATGATGCGCAAATCATGAACATCCCGGTCAAGGAGGGTCGCTACCCGGTTCATCAGGTATTCATGGCTGATCCCGTGCTCCCCGTACCGCCGAATGTGGTATTTTTCGGTGTATCTATAGGGAAGACTGTAAATCGCGTTCATTTCAGGCATCCCCAAGAAGAATTTACTGTCAAAAACCGCGTACTGGGGAACGTCAGGTAAAACCCGCTGCATAAGTTTAATGTACTTGGCCTCCATCGGATTATGAAGCGGCGCGTAATCACTCATTGCAATAATCTTTTCTAACCGCTCGGGGGTCACCCGCACTGCATGCTCGAACTCGTGGCCCCCTGCAACTACCCGGTGGCCCACACACGAAATCTTATCCAGCGTCGTAATCCCTAATTCCTGAATCTTATCAATAATTAACTGCGCCGCTGCAGCGTACGTTAAATTATCAACGATCGTTTCGTCCTGCTTGCCGGCATACTTAATGGTTAATTTTGACTGGGGGAGGTTAATCCGTTCCACTTCTCCCCGAGCCAAAAGCTCCTCCGTCCTCATCCGAAACAACTTCCACTTAACCGACGAACTTCCCGCATTCATAAGAAGAATATGTGCCAATTAGACCATCCCCAATCATTTTGTTCCTATTATACCGTACGCCTCCTTCACCAAAACCCCCTATTTATTAAATAGATCCTAACAAAGCCGGTTTCCGTTACAAAATATTACAAATATAGGGGAATATTACAGGAACAGCCGATTTCGTAATTTAGCTGCTACACGGGTGTCACCTTCCTCCCGTATACTATGAATCGTTGGTTCGGGGAAACGATATCCCGAATGAGTAAGAAGTATAGCAAGTATCATACATTACAGGAGTGAAGATATTTTATGAATTTAAAGAAGACACTTGCATCTGCAGCAGCATTAGGTGGAGTTTTTGCCGTTAGCGCCGTTGCTAAGGCTGACACTGTAACCGTTAAGGCGGGTGACACGCTTTCAACATTAGCCCAGAAGTACAACACAACGGTTGACGCAATCGTTAAGCAAAACCACATCTCAAACGCTAACCTGATTTACGTTGGGCAGCAGCTTCAGATTGGGAACGACAACCAGGCTCAGTCAAGCAACCAGAACAACGGCCAGGCTAACAACAACGCCGCTGCTAACGTCCAGAACCAGAACAACCAGGCTACCACCACGCAGAGTGACAACGGCGGCCAGCAGTTATCAGGTTCTGAAGCAGCCGCACGGGCATGGATCGTTGCTCGTGAATCAGGTGGCAACTACAACGCACGGAACGGCCAGTACATCGGTAAGTACCAGCTGAGCGCTAGCTACCTTGGCGGTGACTACTCACCAGCTCACCAGGACGCGGTTGCTAACCAGTACGTTGCTAGCCGGTACGGTTCTTGGGTAAACGCTCAGCGCTTCTGGGAATCACACGGTTGGTACTAAGATTTAGCATCAGCTAATAAATAGGTATTGAAAAACAGGTCCTTAACGGGGCCTGTTTTTTGTGCTTAATCATCGTTTTCATCCAGGTAATCAAAGAACCGGGGAATCAACGCTGTGAGCTCGTCCGTTACCTGATAAAAAACGAACTTGCCCTGCCGGTGCGGCACAACCACACCGCTCTCCCTTAACAGCTGCAGGTCGCGGGAAACGGTCGACTCGACACACCCTAATGAACTGGCGAGCGTTTGGGTAGTCTGCGGTTGCTCATTTAGAACCCTTAGAATGCGTAACCGCAACGGATCACCCAACGCCTTTAAAAACCGCTCTAAGGACGGGAATGCCGTTTGACTAATAACCTTATCAAACCCGTAATTAATAATGGCGTTGTTTTGGCTCTGCGAAACAAACAGGTGCGGCCACGTAAACAGACTAGGAATTAAAAGCAGGACCCCGGAGTTACCAATATCAATCTCCTGATCAAAGGGTTTGGTAACTACGATTTTATTATTATTCCAGAAGATCCGGTCCCGTTGCAGCGCAGTTATCAAGTGGGAAAAGCCCTGCTGTAAAAGTGCGGTTTCCTCCTGGATTTTCCAAGTTAACAGGAATTAGGACCGGCTACCTCGTCACGCTTATCCTCATCGTTTTAGTCCTCATTATAAGCCGGCAAACGCCCCGTCAGCGCGCATAGCTGCAATCATCAAGCCCATACAAAAACGGGAAGGCCATTCGACCTTCCCGTTTTCAGTGTTATTTTTTTATTAGTTTTAGTACCAACCACACTGCTTCCAGTGGTTCTCGGCGTTAACCCATGAACCATACCGGCTTGAAACGTACTGGTTAGCAACCCGGTCCTGGTTAGCTGGTGAGTAGTCACCGTGTAAGTATGACCGTGATAACTGGTACTTCCCGTAGTAGTTTCCGTTCGTGGCGTTGTAGTTCCCGCCTGACTCGCGGGCAACAATCCATGCCCGGGCAGCAGCATTAGCAGCATCCAGCCCACCGTTGTTTGATGACGTGTTGTTTGAAACAGGGGCCTGGGTAGAACGAACGACGTGTTGCACCGTCCGGTTAGCGTTGTTGTAGTTAACCTGGTTTTGCCGTTGAGCGTACTGTTTTTCATCAGCTTGCTTCTGCTGCGCCTGTTGAGCAGCCTTAGCAGCAGCCTCTTCTTGAGCCTTTTGCTGGGCTTCCTGCTGAGCCTGAGCGGCAGCAGCTTGGGCCTGAGCATTTGCCTGCGCCTGCTGCTGTTCCTTAGCAGCCTGGGCAGCGGCATCTTGCGCCTGCTGAGCAGCAGCTGCCTGAGCTTCAGCGTTTGCCTGCGCCTGAGCGGCAGCAGCTTGGGCCTGAGCATTGCTCTGCTGAACCGTCTGGCCAATCTGGAGCTGCTGACCAACAAAGATCAGGTTCGGGTTCTGCAGGTTATTCTGCTGTGCAATCTGGGCAACCGTTGAGTTGGTCTCCTGAGCAAAGCCCCAAACCGTATCCCCCTGCTGAACCGTAACAACATCGGCATTAGCGGCAACTGATCCTGCAGCTACGACCCCCGCCATTGTTGCAACTGACATTAAAACCTTGTTCAACTTCATAAACTAAACTCACTCCTGTAAACTAATCTTTTATTTACAACTAATCAATCCCTAGTCCCCTAGGGTAACTATCTCTAAGTATAAGGAACATATGTAACAGCCTTTTGCCAGCAAAATTACTAAATGGCGTTATTCTGTAACATAAGCGTTATTTTGTAACATTCTGTAACATAACAAAAATGCTACCCTTCCTGCCGGTACCGCCGCACAACGTGGTGAAGCCGGCGAAAAAGTAACACTCCTGCAATCAGAAGTAGCAGCCCGCCCCCGACAATTAATAAGCGCCGGTAGCTCCCCCGTAAGAGGGCGTCACCCCCAAAGGCATACAAAAAAGCAGTCGGCAAACTGCCGCCAATAACTGCCGCAGTAATCTTCGGGCCCCGAAGCCGCGCTTTAACTACCGCGTAACTCACCAGGGCAGAGGGAATCACCGGAATCATGTAACCCAACATTGCGGTTATTCCCGGATAGCCCGTTGCTCGCAAGTTAATTCGGGGATGTTTTTTATTCTGGGCTGGAAGCTTAGCGAGGGTCATAATCACACCGCTATTTCCAAGCGCCATTCCAATGACGTTCATCAAAAATCCCACAATCGGACCGTACGCAACCCCATTAAAAACGCATACAATGGAACTTGATACACCAGGAACCGCCGTCATTGCAGCGGTTAATAAAATTAAAATCACCGCACTTACCGGACCGTGGTGGCGTAATAGTTGCCGTAAACCCGTTCGCCCAAGGGGTAACCCTAACCGAAAATCAGGATAGTACTGATGAACAACCAATATTCCTAAAATGATAATCAGGACAATGCCGCCACCAACTAACCATTTCCGTTTATCCTTCACGTCAACCTCCAATTAGCCTAACCACCAACTAATCGCTATGATTAGCACCAGGACAACAATTAATCCCCATTCCTGGGCAGTTAACCGCCGCCGAACAATCCCGGCTGCCCCCGTTGTACAGAGTGCCAACCAGCATAGCGGCGAAAGCCACCGTAACATCGTCGCCCGTCCAAGAAAAAAGCCAAGGGCCGCTACCACAAACAGGGCAATTACCAATAGCACCGTTGCCCCATAAAATATCCGGGTAAATCTTTCCCGCATCCTTCTCCTCCTATACTAATCGCATCAACCGGGCCCACCAGCTCAGCCGGGCAGTCGACTGCGTGGCTTCGACTGGAAGTTTTATCGTTGTTGTTCCATCCATGCATCGCAACCCCCGGGCCGTTAAGTTAAGGGTCCCCACCCGCTGATCACGCGCGACCGGCGCTACGAATTGATTATTTTTAGCGTGACTTGGGAGGGCCGTCACCCGTTTTTGAAGCTGTGCTCCTTTCCGAACCCAAACGGCCGTTTCCTTTCGGGGAGCAACCGTAACGCGGTGTTTATGCCCGTTCATTACACGAATTATCCGTGCTCCCCGAACCGGCCGATGGGCTGCAATGCGCTGTACGTTGTAATTATTAGTTACCTGGTCCAGTAACTGTTTAGTTGCCATAAACCGCGCATTCTGGTTGTCATTAGGTACCCCTAAGACAACCGTAATCAACCGGCGACCCTGCACATCAACAACGCCCACGAAGCACTGGCCTGCTGCCTTTGTTAGCCCCGTTTTCAGTCCTAAAACGTGGTACGCCGGATCAGCTGCCGCTCCACCCGGCAACATTTGGTCAGAACCCTGGTATTGGTGACCGGCAAACGTAATTTGCCGCTGTTGACTCATCTTTAGTATTCCAGGATCCGCCCGTAACAGGTGCTGCGTTACAACCACGAGGTCCCGTGCAGATAGCTGGTCCTTCGCTGTTTTAGAAACACCTGCAACCCGGTCGGCCCCATCATCACCGTTATCCAAGCCGTTAGCGGTGTACATCTTAGCATCCTGAATTCCCCACCGCTGAAGCTGGGTCCGCATCATAGCCGCAAACTTTGCGGGGTGATTATGGGAAACAGCATCGGCCAGGGCCTGCGCCGCGTCATTGGCAGAACAAACCAACGCCGCCTGAAAGAGATCCCGCACCCGGTACTTCTTTCCGGCAGTCAACGGAACGTTCATCAATGTTTTATCCTTAGTTAATCCGGCCGCCGCTTTTGAAACGGTAATTCGTTGGTTCCACCGCAGCTTTCCTGACTTAATCTGCTGCACCACAATGTATAACGTCACTAGCTTGGTTAGCGATGCAACCGGAACGGCTTGGCGGCTGTTTTTCGCCGCAAGAATCTGACCGGTCTGGTTGTCAACAACCATCTCGGCCCGGACATTCGCCTGGTTCGCGCGCAATACCCCCGTTTGCGCAGCATAAACTGGAAGGACGCCCCCCACTACGGTTAGGGCAAGAACCACCACTTCCACTACCATAATCCCAAAACGTTTCATTCCTTTTCAATCCCCTAAACATTAATTCCGTGGCGGCTGCAGTTTATCCGCATGGTTAACTGGAAGGTGAACCTTGAACTTTGTCCACTGATCGTCAGACGTTACCTGAATGTACCCGTGGTGGCGGGTAATAATTCCCTGCGTGATTGCCAGCCCCAATCCAGTTCCACCCGTCTTCCGGGAGCGGGAACCTTCCACCCGGTAAAACCGGTCAAAGAGCTTGGGAAGAGCATCAGCCGGAATTGGTTCCCCGTCATTTGCCACGGTAACAATTACTTCCTGAGAAGAGAGCTTGCGGCACGTTACAACGATGTGCTTGCCGCCCTTCCCGTACTTAATCGCGTTTGTAATGAGATTACTAAAAACCCGGGCAAGTTTTTCCGGATCAACTTCCACCTGAAGATCATCCGGAACATTCGAGGTTAACTCCATCCCTTTTTCTTCAGCTTCTAACTCAAAACTGGCCGTTAACTGCTCGAGCATGGATCCCAGGTTAATCGTTGTTAATTTCAACGGATTATCCGTCTGCTGAATCTTAGTGTACTCAAAGAGGTCATCCACAAGCGATTTCATCTGCTTCGCCTTTAAATACGCCGTATGGGTATACTTCAGGAGATCATCCTCATCCTTATACTGCCCATCCTCGATTAACCCCAAGTATCCGATGATGGAGGTCAACGGGGTCCGGATATCGTGACTAACATTGACAATTAGTTCATCCTTCGACCGTTCAATCCGCCGCTCCTCCGCCATTGCATTAGTCGTACTATCAACTAACGTATTGATACTGGTAACAATCCGCTGCATCTGTCCCTTCAAAACAAACGGAATCCGGTGTTCAAAGTGCCCCGCTCCAATGTAATGGAGTTCCATGATGATGTGCCGGAGTTCAATCTGGTGCATTCGCCGCACTAGCCGCCAGTGCACAATGATAAAATCAATCACCATCATTACCAAGACAAAGATGGTTCCCCAACTAAGCATTGTTGCCCGGTTAGCCCCGAAGACAAATGATGTTTTTAGTGCAAAAAGGCCTAACCGGAGCTGCGGGTCAGATGAAATCTCCGTATTAAGGATTACAAAGGCGGACATTTCGAGCAGTAACAGTAAGATTAGCGTTACGACACCCTCACCAACTAACTCACTCTTTTCCCGCGATGTTAGCTTTAACTTCATTTTTTCTTTGTACTACGCCTCAATCTTGTAACCAACGCCCCAAACGGTCTGAATTACCTTTTCACCACCGGTGGCTTCCTCAATCTTGTCCCGTAAGTGACTAACGTGGACCATCACGGTTTTCGCGGAAACAACCGATTCCTGACGCCAAACCCGTTCGAAAATTTCGTCCGCGGAAAATACCCGGTTCGGGTAACTTGCTAATAAGTATAAGATTCCAAATTCGAGGGCCGTCAGTTGAATGTTATTCCCGTTCACCGTCTTAACTTCGTGGGAATCCTTCTTGATAATTAGCGGCCCCACTTCAATCTTATCCGGCTCGTCATTCTTAACTTCGTGCTGCGCCCGCCGAAGAAGCGACTTTACCCGGGCCATAACTTCCAGCGGGTTAAACGGCTTCGTTACGTAATCATCGGCCCCCTGAACAAGTCCCTGAATCTTATCCAGATCATCCGTCTTAGCGGAAAGCATCAAAATCGGAATCTGCGAATCACGCCGCACTTCCCGGACAACCGCCAGCCCGTCCATTTCTGGCATCATCACGTCAAGAATCATAAGCGCAGTATCCGGATTAGTGTTTAACTTTGTGAGGGCTTCCCGGCCGTTGTAGGCCTTCTCTACTTCGTAACCTTCATTTTCGATGTAAATGCCGAGTAATTCAACAATTTCCTTATCGTCATCAACAACTAAAATTTTCATTCGTCACGTCTCCTTATCTGTCCACAAATCACGTGGACGATTAGCTTCATTATAGCAAACTTCGCCCACTCCCTGAAAAATGATGCGGGGCAACCTTAACCAGTATAAACAAACCGGCTTCCCGTCATCCCCCGTTCTGTCGCAGGTTCTGCCGTTCAACCGGTTTGTTTTTGCTATTATTTAAAATTAAGTTAATTTAACCTTTTCGCCGATTACTTCCGGGAGTAGTTCGGGGCTTCCTTGGTAATCTGAACGTCATGTGGGTGTGATTCCCGGAGCCCTGCCCCAGTAATTTGAACAAACTGGGCATTATCGATGAGGGCTTGAAGGTTCGGCGCCCCACAGTAACCCATTCCGGCGCGGAGACCACCACACAGCTGGTAAACCATGTCGGCCACCTTCCCCTTGTAGGCAACCCGGCCTTCGATCCCTTCCGGCACGAGCTTGTTGGCTTCGTTCACGCCACTCTGGAAGTACCGGTCCGAAGAGCCATGCGTTGAGTCCATGGCTCCCAGGCTACCCATTCCACGGTAAGTCTTGAACCGCCGGCCCTGGTAGATTTCCGTTTCACCAGGAGCCTCGTCCGTCCCGGCCAGCATTGACCCGAGCATAACAGCGTTCCCGCCGGCCGCAATCGCCTTCACAATGTCACCAGAGTACTTGATTCCCCCGTCGGCAATAATCGGCTTCCCGTATTCCCGGGCAACGCTTGCTGCGTCGTAAACCGCCGTCAACTGGGGAACCCCTACCCCGGCCACAATCCGGGTTGTACAGATTGAACCAGGGCCAATCCCAACCTTAACCACGTCAACGCCGGCTTCAAACAGCGCCCGGGTTGCTTCACCCGTAGCAACGTTCCCGGCAATCAGCGTTGCATTCGGGAAGTGCTCCCGGATTTCCTTAATCTTCCGTAAAACACCCGCAGAATGACCGTGGGCCGTATCAATCACCAGCGCATCGGCTCCGGCGTCAAGGAGGGCTGCGGCCCGTTCGAACGTATCGCTCGTAACCCCGACAGCAGCAGCAACCAACAGCCGCCCGTACTTATCCTTAGCCGCGTGCGGGAACTCCACGACCTTCTCAATATCCTTAAGGGTAATTAACCCCGTCAGCCGGCCCTCGTCATCAACCATTGGCAGCTTTTCAATCTTGTTATCTTCAAGAATCTGCTGGGCTTCCTGAACGGTTGTTCCTTCCGGCGCCGTTACCAGGTCTTCTTCCGGACTCATCACCGTTTCAATTGCAACGGAGTAGTCGCTAACAAACCGAATATCCCGGTTGGTAATAATCCCCACTAACTTCTTATCCGTTGCGTTATTAACCACCGGCACCCCACTGATATGGTACTTGCTCATCAATGCTTCTGCTTCGCTAACGGCCCGGTCAGGAGTCAGGAAGAACGGGTTAATGATAACGCCGTTTTCGGACCGTTTAACCTTCCGCACCTCATCAACCTGACGGTCAATTGTCATATTCTTATGAATGACCCCTAGACCTCCCTGCCGCGCCATGGCAATGGCCATTGCCGATTCGGTAACGGTATCCATCCCAGCACTAATAATTGGAATATTCAGCTTGATGTTTTCAGCCAACTGGACGCCCAGGTCCACCTCGTTCGGCAAAACATGGCTCTCCGCTGGAATCAACAGAACGTCGTCAAAAGTAAATCCTTTTTTATCAAACTTGGTATCCCAATTTGTCATTGCGCTGTCTCCTTTATTAATTATTTAACGTCTAATCTACAAGAAAGATGAACGTTTGGCAAGTATTTTTGGCTAACTAAGGTAATTCTAATGTAAATGTCATCGTTACCCGCAAAATAGTTCGCAAATTAAGCCCCGTTACTCTAAGTATAATTCGCGTAACCGCTCTACTTGGCGGGGCGTGATGCCCACAATGTTCGTAAGGTACGTCATAAAGTCCCCCGCCATTAACCGAACCGTTAGCTCCATCACCTTAAAATCCTGCTCACTAACCATCGGCTGCTTATTCAACTCGTTTGCCAGGACCGCATCCCGTCCTGGGACTAATAACCCGTTTAATTCCGAAGGCGAAAGCGAACTAAACGTCAAATTTGTCAGCATGTAATCCTGTAAGACGGCTGTCCGCTTCACGCCCAGCGCATTTAAAACCAAAAACGCAGCCACCCCCGTCCGGTCCTTTCCGGCCGTACAGTGAAACAAAACCGCATGGTGCGCCCGCCGATTTTTTAACAGAACCGCGAAAAGTTGCTGCCAAACACCGATGGCGTGCGGATCCGTCAGCATCTGAGCGTAGGCTTGGCCGGCAAGACTCAGCCCTGTCCGGTTTAACCGCGCCATCCGCGCAAAGCCAACGTTTTGCGGTAGCTGATTAGTGAACGGGTAAACGGACATATGATGGGCGTGCACCCCGCACATCGGGCGGTCGGGAACCACGATGGTTTCCGCTTCCTCACGAAGATCAACAACCTGGCGGAGCCCGGCAATCCTGAGTGTCTCCTCATCCGCTTCGCTTAATTCACCAAGGTGCCCACTCCGCATTAATTTATGCCACCGGACGTGCCGCCCATCCTCCGTCTCGTATCCGCCAAGCTCGCGGAGGTTAATCCCCCGTTCTAGTGGTAAGATTCGTTCCATATATACGCACCCTTCCTTTTTGTAACCTTCGATAAATAAAGCGGCTGCACCACTGCAACCGCTAATTATGCATTATTCATCCGTTGGCGGGACCGATGCAACCCCGTCATCTTCCTGAACCTCGTCTTCTGGCAAACGGCGCACGGTCACCCACTCAATGAAGTTCCGCTTAAACTTCGTTACTTCCAGTTCAAACGGCCCAATCCGGACCTTCGTCCCCTGTTTGATCTGTTGGTAATTCTCAAGGAGGTAACCAGCTACCGTCACGCTTTCTGATTCCAAGAAATCCTTGCTCCGGAACTTAAAGAACCGTTCAAAATCATACAACGTCGTTTTCCCGGATACGCGATAGGTTCCGTCATCGTTTTTTATGATATCTTCGGCAGAAACATCATCGATTTCATCCTTAACGGTCCCGAAGAGTTCCTCGTAGATATCCTTATCAGTTACGATTCCGCTGGTGCCGCCATACTCATCCAGAACAACAACAATTGGCGTTTGCCGCTTAATCATCTGCTGGAGCAGTTCCTGAATCGGCGTAACTTCTGACACACTAATAATCGTCCGTAAAAGCCGACTAACAGGGAGCTGCGCATCGACCTGCGCCTGCCTGATCATATCGTAAATGTAGACGTACCCCAGGATCTTATCCTTATCGTTTTGCGCAACAACCGGGAACCGGGTGAAACCGTCCTGCAGGTACCGGTTAATGACTTCCTGAACGGTGCTGTTAATATCAACAACTTCAAGGCTTGTCCGGTCCACCATGACATCCTTGGCAACCTTATCGTTCAAATCAAACGCCCGCTGCATGTAAACGTAGTCGTTTTTCTCAAGGGTCCCCCCTGAAACAGCGTTCCGGGACAGGTTGAGGATTTCGTTTTGCGATAACGCGTCCTCCTCTTCTCCCGCTGGCGGCAATCCCAGCCACTTGACAATCGCCGATGCCGAAACGTTTAGTAACCATACAAACGGGTAAAACAGGACGTGGAAGTAGTGGAGGGGCGTTACGACAAACATCATCATCTTCATCGGCTTGTCGATACTGATATTTTTCGGAACAATCTCCGTCAGCACCACTTCGAGATACGTTAGCAACAGCACGCCAAGCACGGAACTAACCGCAACAACCGTCGCGTGGTTAATGTGCGTTAACCCTAAAAGATGACTGAAAAGCGTCGCTAACCCGTCGGCCCCAATCCACCCTAGAAGGATTCCTGCTAATGAGACCCCCACCTGTGTGGTTGAAAGGTACTCGTTCAGGTTAGACACCATCTGGAGGGCCATTTTAAGCTTCCGAGCGCTTCCCTGCCCGTTTTCAAGGCGACTCTCCAGGGCTGTTTTCCGCACTGATACCAGCGCAAACTCTGCCGCCACAAAAAAGGCCGCAAAATAAAAAACAATAAGTACAGTAATTAGGTCAATTATCGCCGGACCACCTGGCACAGGTCATTCCCCATTTCTTTCATTCGGACTTTTGCTCGCAAATCTATTCTAGCCCCATTTTATCACTTTTCAGCCGTTGCGTTCTTTTCAATCACCGCTTGTTTCTCAGCAAGCATAATAGTCAATTTAGCAATCACGTCGTCAGGGGCACTCAGGATTGCCGCAACGGAAGCAACCTTATCTATCCGTAACCCCGAACGGTTAATTGCTGGCGATTTAACGACTAAGTACGCATTAACCGGAACGGTTTCATCGGAATCGTTGAAAAAATTAGCAACCTTCGCCACGTTTTCAGCAGGCAAGTTGATGATTCCCGTTTCCAACCGCAGCGTCACTTGTTCACCGGCAAACTGGGTGGTCACGCTACTCTGAACCAGTTCGCCCTTTGCGACGTGCTTGGTTAACCCGTCAACTAGAACAGCGGCCACCTTCTCACTGCCCAACCGTGCATATTCCTTGGCACTAGCAGTCACCGTTTCCTGCGGCATCCCCGCCGTTACCTGATCGATAAACGTTGCCACCTTAATTTCCATGCTCCATCCTCCCGGGCTAGTTTAAATCATGCGGTATTCTACCCGATAATTTAGCGAAATGCAATCGTTGCCGGCAAAAATTGACTTTTCTGGTCGTTCCGGCTAATTTATCTATAGTACTAACTTATAGTAAAAATGAACGGAGATTAATAGTATGAAAACCAATTTACGCAAACCATTTCTCCTGATCGGAGCACTGGGGTTAATTATTCTGGGCGGTGGCCTCCTCGGCTACGGCTTTACCCACCATCCGGCACAATCATCCCGCCCACACGTGATTGTTCATTCAGCCAAACAAGCCGTCCACCGCTCCACGCCGACAGCTTCATCCACTAAAAAGCAGCGGGTCGCATTCCCTGCGCCTAAGGATATGCGGCAACCAATCGACTGGCAACAATCTTCAGAAACAAAGGGGTACCCCGACTTAAACCACGTTCAGAACCTTTCATTACTGGTAAATATTAGGAAAAAACGGGTTTACGTGATGAGCGGTAATCACCCGGTTTATACGATGTACGCGTCCGCCGGAATACTCTCCAGCAACCCCAATAATGAAGAGCCCACTAGCAAGACGCCGACCGGTGATTTCACAACTGGGGATAAACAGGAACCGCTTGTTAACGGCCAGTTGGGCTACCACTTCAACATTGCGTTTACTAACCATAACGGAACAACCCTGTACTTCCGGACCGGCCCGACAAACTTAAATGGAGATTACAACACTAAGAAGAACAAAAATATCGGGAAAAAGAACGTTACGGACGGAAGTATCTGGTTAACCAAGGCGGATGCCCAGTGGCTGTACCAGAACCTTCCGGATCATACCAAGGTCACAATCGTCCTGGGATAGGTTTAAAAACAGGAATTAAAATGTGTTCTACTGGGGAGGAATAGAAATGAAAAAGACTTTACCATTAATCGTAGCCGGCTGCATTGGTTTAACCATCGGGGGAAGTGTTGCCACACCCGCTGTTCCAACAACACCGCTTGTCCACGCGACAACCGTTAGCCACCATATGCGGACGCCAATCAACTGGCACAAATCATCCGAAACGGTTGCATACCCAAACCTGGCAACCACCAAAAACCTCTGGATCAAGGTTGCATTAAAGAAATGCCGGGTTTATATCATGTCCGGTAAAAAGGTGATTTACACAATGTATTGTTCGGGTGGGGTATACCAGCGTAACCCGAAAACCCATAAGATGGTTAGCACCACCCCAACCGGCACGTTCCACATCCAAAACGTCCGCGGCGATTCCTTCTTTAACAACAAGCTCGGCGAAGGTGCCAATTACTATGTTTCATGGAAGGATAACGGGGTGTACCTCTTCCACTCCGTTCCAACCAAGGCAAACGGTCAATACAACGTTAAGGAAGCAAAGAAACTGGGAAAGCATCCGGGATCACACGGTTGCATCCGATTATCGGTGGCTGACGCGAAGTGGTTCCACACTGCTGTTCCGACGGGGACTAAGGTCGTAATTACAAATGAATAATCGTTAAGAGTAAGAATTAGCAAAGAAGGTTGGGATGTAAAAGTCCCAACCTTTTTGCGTGGCTATTTTATTTTAAAACTGGTTCCAGTACTGCGCAATGCTGTCAGACTGGTAGCCGGTGACAATGATCTGCGTTCCGGGCTTAATGTTCTGACTAAGCCACTGAGCGTCAGGAACGGAAACATAAATGGCGCCGTTATTCCGGTGATTATGTTTCTTCGACAACTTAGTCGAGCCAAAATGCCATAAGCCCTTTTTTAAGGGTTGGGCCTTTTGTGATAGTGGAACGGACTTAATTTGTCCCCGGTTTTGTTTCGTTGAATACGTGAGCCACCCGCTGGTCCCCTGGTTTAACTGCGGGTCAAAGAACTGACCGCCACTTCGGGTAACGTGGGCAAAACCAACCGGCGTCTGGTTTATCCTGGCTACATAGTGGTAGTTTTTCCCAATCGAAGCATACATTGTATATACGGGGTACGGTCCCTGCATTACAAAAATCCGCTGGCGCTTAGTCGATACTAACAGCCAAACAGTGTGCCGACTATCCCGGTTGAGTTTTTTACTCAAATAGGATTGCCGGGCTGCACCCTTCTTCTTTTGTGCCTGGGCCAATACCGTTGCCTGCCGCGTCATCTCCCGGGAAACATCTGGGTACGGAATTGTCATTGACGGTTGATTCCACTGAATATCCCGGCGCATTTTTCTTTTTTGAAATCGTTTCTGACGGGCAACCCGGCGGTCAATCCGTCGCTGGACCCGCGCCTGACGTGCCATTTGGATGTTGTTTTCCCGGCTTGCGCGGTGAACCACCACGGCACTAACTCCTGTAATGAGGATCAAAACTACGGTTATTGTCCACGCTAACACGTGCCTCTCTTTTTTCATTACTCTTCTCCACCGTCCAGGTTAAAATTCCCAACTAAATCGGGGCCATGACCACCGTCACGACCCCGCCTTAGTAATTACGTCATTAATGTAACTGTTACTTAGCAGCCTTGTCCGCCTCTTCGCGTTCCTTCAAGAAGTCTAAAACTGCCAGGTGCTCCTTCCGCCGCTTCTTAACGTTCTTTGAGTTAACCGGACGCCGGTCGTTAGCAGCACCGATGTGATTATTGTGTGCCATGAGCTTAACCTCCCCTCACACTATTCATGCTTGGTTAATTTTACCTGGTTTGGGGGGATTTTTCAAGGCTGTATGTTAGCCAATTATAGTAATTAATATCCCATATGCATTTTTAAAAATACTTTTGGCAAGTTAGATTTATGATCAAAAACCACTAAAGAGTTATCATTTGCTTTCTTAATTTTCTCCAACTTTCCTTGAACAATAATCCGCTGGGTAACCCCTGGGTGCCATGTACGACATGTAATTAATGTACATATTTTCTTCCCTGGAATAACGTTTAGAACACTAGTATTGTCTTCATTAACAATTTTTTTCGAGTACGTTTTATAAATATATACTCGCTTTCCATCAGTTAAATAAATCTTGCTTTTTAATTTTGTTTTACCTAATGCAGAAAACAGTAATTTATTATTTGGCATATGGTGACTCGCAAGTGCATAATTACCTTCGCCCATTTTCTGTGTTGGACTTAACGTTCCAGCTCCCTTAAGCAAAATATAGTTTGAAACGCCATAATAAATTGGGAGGTAAATATCATCCGACGGAATCGCAATCTTCCCAATCACGCTTGGATTGGACCGCATTGCCTTTAGCATATTACTAATATTTGCCGCCTCAACCCCGCTATAATTAAACGTTGCGTGTTTCTTATCCGCCGGCGTTACCCGTTCAATTTTTTGATCGGCGGCATGATTACTCATAATGCCAATCCCTAACTCCTTCAACTGCTCGTTAAACACAAGAGCCAACCCTACCACAACCAGTACAACTACAAGGACCCACCGTAACCACTTCTTTAAGTTTCGCACATCAATTCATCTCCCTTTAGCTCAAATTAATTACTTGTCGCCAGTATAACGCGCCGAATAATAAACCGCAATTTTCACATTTGAAATCGGTTGCAAAGACCTTCCTTTTTTGATAAATTAAAGTTGATTATGAACCAATGGAGGTGGCAGCTATGACTAATAACGACGACTTCTCACTATTAATGTCCCAGTATTTCCCGGGAAATTATGATAAACAAACCGATGAACTTTCACTTGAAGGGATAAACCCCGAAGTCCTTGATACTCTTCAAGCGATGATGGAGTTCGCTGCCGTCTCCCCAACGTTACGATAATAAACTAATCACCCCGAATGAACAGCCGTCCACTCGGGGATAATTTATGCTTGACGATAATCCGGGCCACACCCAACCACAATACTATCCGTCCCAAGGTATACTGCCAATGCTGGCCCCATCGGCGCACTGGACAGCTGGCATAGCGGAAATTCTTCCTTGAAAAATCCTAACCGGGCAAAGCGGCTCGTTTCATCGCCACACGTCATCACGGTAATCCGCAGCCGCGCACCAAACCGGTCATACCACGGGATTATCCGATCACAAACTGCTTGATTAGCCCGCTTAATCCGCGACTTAGTTTCAACCGCAGTAATCTTCCCCGCCTGGTTAAACATCAGAACCGTTTTTAGCCGGCGAAGCTTATTCCCCATCACCGTTGCGCCGTTTGAAATGTATCCCATCTGAGCTAACTGACTCATCCGGTCAACAATCATCAGGGTTTGACTCTGATCACGCATCGTTGTCAACCGCGCCACTATTTGGGCTAATGGTTGCCCCTGTTCAAGCAACCGTAACGCATACCGGACATACTGTTGCTCAGGAAGCCCCGCCGTATTCGTATCAAAAACATGGAACGTTAACCCCGGTAACTGGGAAACGCACGCCTTAACATTCGCCCCTAAACTGTTAATTCCCCCAGCAAGGTGAATAACTAGAACATCAGTAACCCCTTCGTTTTGAAGCGCCTGAAAAACGCCTACAAGACGCTCACGGGGAATCGGTGCTGGCGTCGGCACGTTTCCTTCATCCACTGACGCGATCATCTGCTGGTAATCCAGATCGATTCCCTCCCAACAAACTTGCTGGTCAACCTGGAAAGGAAGGGGGAGCACCGTTATACCAAGTTGTTTTGCTTCCTGAGCCGTAAATCCCGCCGCACTATCAGTTACAAGTGCACATTTCACTTTTCGTCACCCATCCATTCGTTAAAGCTGTTCGTTAACAATCATCATTCCAAGCAATCCACAAATAAAACCGCAGGCACTCATTAAGAAGTATCCTACCCCCGCTACATAGCGGCCACTATGCAATAAACCAAAAAGTTCCGTTTGGAAGGTTGAAAAGGTGGTGTATCCTCCCAGTACTCCCGTTCCAAGGAAAGCATACCAGCCCGCCTTCAATCCCCGGCCAACAAGGATTCCTAATAAAAACGCTCCTGATAAGTTTAATAGCAGGGTCGCCCACGGAAAATGATCCCATCCATGAAGCTGGAAAAAGTTTGTTACCGCAAACCGCAAAAGAGCACCAAACGCCGCGCCAAAACCAACCACGATAATCACCGGTGCTCACCTCCAAGCGCCCGGGCTAGCAGGTATCCCGCCGTTACACACAAAAAACCGCCTAGCAGGCTAATCACAACATAAATACCTGCAGTTACTTCTAAATGCGTTCCCACTAATTTAAGCGCATCAATGGTGTACGAAGAAAACGTTGTAAAGGCCCCGATAAACCCCGTTCCTAGTCCCACCGATAACCATTCGGGGAGTGGGATTCGCGTTAAAATAACATAGGTTAAAAATGATAATGCAAAGCACCCTACCAAATTCGCCGTTACATCACCCCACAGTCCCCATAAAAGGCCGCAAAGATACCGGGCAGCTCCTCCCAGAAAGGCGCCCCCCGCAACCGCTAAGCAGTTTTTCCAGTTCACGTCTTACTCTTCCTCTCTCTTTGATAACTTAATTAGGGTAATCACCATTCAAAACGAACCGTTCAATGACCTCTCCGACCGCACCAGCATCGTTATCTGCGGTAGTCACATAGTCGGCAAGCCGCTTAACGTCTTCCCGCCCGTTCGCAACGCAGACCCCCAGGCCGGCATCCTTAAGCATTGCCACATCATTTAAATTATCACCAATAGCAATAATCTCTGCCGGCTTAATTCCTAAACGCTGCCCCAAAGCAACGGCCGCCTGCCCCTTGTCTGCCTCCGGGGCATTTACCTCAACGTACATATCCGACGAAAAGGTGATGTTGAGTGGTTCGTGAACCGTTGCGGTAATTACTTTCTGAAAGGCAAGGCGCTCCTGTTCATCAGCAAGGTAAAAAATAATTTTCATAATGGGGGTTGCCTTTAAAAAGGATAACGCGCCCGTAACCTCTTCATAGATTACCTTTCGCCAATCAAGGTAGTCTCGATCAGCCGCCGTCATGTTCCACACGTATAACTGATCCGCAGTGTAAACGTGGGTATCCAATCCGCGGCTCTGTGCAAGGTCAAAAAGCTGCGCGACGGTTGCGTACGGTAACCCATTCGTAATAATAGGGTGTAACGGGTCGGCATTTGAAAATACCGCTGCGCCGTTATACGAAATAACGTACTCATCCTTCTGATCAGCCAATCCCAGGGTATCTAGCACATAACCTAACGAACGCGCCGCCCGCCCCGTGTTGGGAACGAACTTAACGCCCCGCTCGTGCGCATCCTTAATTGCTGCAACGTTCCGCGTGGGAATCTGCGCGTTACTTCCAAGCAGTGTTTCGTCCATATCACATACAACTAACCGGTACACAAAAACTCCCCCTAATATTCAGTAGTTTTTATACTATACTATTCTATTCTTTTTATACCACCTAATCTTTTTAATCACTAATAAGCCAGCACCACCCAGCCACGTAATAAGGCTAATAATCATTGCACAATAATCAAAAATGCTTAGCTGGTAATAGGCCTTAATTCTTGTATTTGCAGTCATCTGAATACCCGTTAACTTGACAGTATTTCTTCGACTAACATGATAAGCCGTAACTTTTCCGTTAACCCGCACACGTTCGTTTTGATACACAGGGACAGGCAAATCAACAGTATGAGCATTAGTAAACACCGAACCGTCATAAATTAACCCGTTCGGAACACTATGGATATTTTTGTTAACATCCAACGCTTTCTTATGACCATTAATAATTGCAACATGGTTTTGAATATCATTAAATGACGTCATACTTTTTGCAGGCATATATTGATCTAGGTACCATTGCGGCTGAATAAGGTTATTGTTTGCAACTTGCTGACCAGTCTGTCGAAAATTACGTATTGTTGCCCACCATGGTGCAAGCAATAATATAAATAATAATAACGGACGAAAGAGCCGACCGCTTGGAACATGATGTTGTTTAACAAACAGCCAAGCCAACTTCCCGCCAACAATGGCCAATAAAAACGAAGCAACTCCAAGTCCCCTAAACGCAAATTGAATTACGCCAACAAAGGTTTTATCTAGCAGCTCCAGCGGCATTATTGTTGACGTGCATAATACCAGCAACGTTCCTGTAATCAAACAAAATCGATCTGTTTCGTTTAAAAGACGATAAAATATAAACCCACAAATAATAATGACAAGGCCAACAAAACCGACAGTATACACATTCCCCGCAACGACTCGCGCTATACTATTATGTAACATAGCAGTAAAAATTTGATCAAAGGTTGGTGCGGTTTCTAATGGAATGGGCGAAGGCTGATTAAAACGTTGAAAATGCTCCTGTATTAAAAAAGGCCCGATAAAAATCGCTGCAGCTGCGCAAAATACAAGCACTGCTTTTATCCCAGCAATAATTCGTGATTTCTTATTATCAAGAAACCATATCGTCCCAATAAATACTGCCATCATAAACAACACAATAATATACGTACTAAGTACATGGGATAACATTATCGCAGCTAAACCAAAGCCTAAATATGACCAATCCTGCCATTTCCCTCGTAAAACGGCATAAAAACCATATAATGCCAATGGAAGAAAAGCCATTGCACATGCCTCACCGTAATCAGCCCGCGTAATCATATTAATCGAAAAGTATAATCCGAAACTATAAATAATTGCTACAAAAAATGCTGGTACACGCTGATGCCAAAATTTTCGCCCAACAATATAACTTGAACCAAGAGCGACAAACATCAAAACCCCCAACGCACAATATATTCCCTTAACATAACTTCCTGTTATAATTACAAACAATGCAAACGGAATTAACGTTACTTGCGGGTAAAATAACCCCATTGGAAAATTGATCTTGTCAAAATTAAAACTATAGAAAAAAGGATACCAGTTACCATGGTGAATATCTTGCACCAACTCATTTATCCGGTTAAGGTGGTAAGGAATATCATCACCATAATAAACATGGCCCGTCCGAAATAACGGAAAAATATAAATTACGCTAAGAATTGCAAATAATACAAATACACTGCAATCAATTATAAAACCTAGCCTCTTCTTATTATTTCTACTTTTTTCTGATACCATAACCTACCATTCCTCAATTAAAAAGCTTTGAAAAATCATCCTGCTCAATAATGAATCGCGGGCGATGTTTAACTTCAATAAAGACCTTCCCAACATACTCGCCAATAACACTCAAACAAATCAACTGGACACCGCCGAGAACCCAGATTGATGTAATTAAAGACGTCCATCCCGTAACAACATGGCCTGTCAATTTACTGATCAACGAATAAATAAAGAAAATTATTCCCACCATTACAATAAACAAGCCTAACCCCATCACCAGTTTAATCGGAGCGGTTGAAAACGACGTAATTCCGTTAACAGCAAATTTTATCATCTTCTTTAACGGGTACTTTGATTCGCCGGCAAACCTCTCTTTCCGGGCGTAATAAACCTTTGCTGTTGGGAAACCCACTAATGGGACCATTCCTCTTAAGAAGAGGTTTTGTTCTTTCATTTTAAGAAGTGCTTCAACTGCTCGTTTACTCATTAACCGATAATCAGCCGAATTAGGAACCAACTCAACTCCTAACTTCCCCATTAAACTATAGAAAGCCAATGCTGTGCGGCGCTTAAAAGCGCTATCCGTATCCCGGTTATTTCGAACACCATAAACAACATCGTAACCCGCATGGTACTGATCAACCATCTCGTTAATAGCATTAACATCATCCTGTAAATCAGCGTCAATCGTGATCATGATATCAGAGTGTTTAGAGGCTACCGTTAGTCCCGCCACCAGAGCATTTTGATGACCATAATTACGGCTAAATTTGATTCCCGTAACATAGCCAAATTCTTGTTCATATTTTTGAATAAGGGGCCACGTTTTATCATGACTTCCATCGTCAACGAATAATAGCTTACTGTTAGCAGCAACCTTCTTTTCAGCTACTAGTCCCTGTAAGATTCCACCCAGTTCTTTGACTGTTTCCGGTAAAACTTCTTCTTCGTTATAACAAGGGACAACTACTGTTAATATGTCATTACCCATTAGAATAACCTCTTCTTTAAAAATTACTTACTACTCCGTATTCGGTGAACAACCAGCGTAATCACAACTGCCACCACAACGATGCACCCAAAGAGTGGTGCCGGGATCTCAATTCCAATCTGTGGAATTGTTAAAAACAATTTGATTCCAATAACGATAATCAGCGCATACGCCATTACTTCCAGCTCAGGAACCAATTCCATTAACCGCATAATTACTTCAGCAATCCCCCGCATCGCAAGGATACCGATCATCCCACCAATCAAAACAATTACGGGGTTAGGCGAAATTGCCAGTGACGCTAAGATTGAATCGACGGAAAATACCAAGTCCATTAATTCAATTGAAACAATTACCGACCAAAAGAGCGGTAATATCCGGCGCCGCGGACGGGTTCTTTTTTTATGACTAGGGCGCACCATATGGTAAAAATGGCTCCCCGCGAGATAAAGGAGATACCCTGCGCCAAGCACCTTAATCTCCCAAAAATTAATTAGGTACGCACCGACCCCAATCAAAATAAACCGAAACAGGTAAGCTCCGCCTAAGCCGTAAAACAGGGATTTCTCCTGCTCCTTCTTCGTCGGTAATTTCCTTGTCTGGGCCGCCAACACAATGGCGTTATCCACCGATAGGAGGCATTCAATAACAACCAGCGATAGAATCGTTAACCAATCTTGCGCTGAACTAATTACCGTAGCCCAATTATGAAGATCAAAAAAGGGGCCGTAAAGGTGCTCTAAAAGTGACAATCACATCTTCCTTTCACGTTAATTTACTATCATTTTAGCATATCACCGGAACAGTTGAAGAACATCGCCGGTAAACGTACTCCGGACAACCTGTAAGGTTACAAAGGCATGTGGATCAATTGTGGTAATTAACGTCATGATTTGGGTTAAATCCTGCCGCTCGCACACACAATAAATCACCTGCTTGCGTTGGCCGCTCTTGTAACCATGACCATCTAAAAGGGTGACTCCCCGGTGGGTCAGCTGATTCAATGCTCCCGCCAATTCGTCCGCATGGTCCGAAACAATCATGATGCACCGCTTTTCGACAAGCCGAGCCAATACTCTGTTAAGGACAACCGCCGAAACATATAGCTCTATGATGGTGAGCAGCATGTTTTCCCAACCAATCACCATTACCGATGGAAGGGCGACTGCCAAATCAAAGAACAGCATCGCATTTCCCGTTGCAACGCCCAAATACCGGTTACAAATTCGTGCTAGGATTGTACTTCCTGCAATTGTTCCGTCCCCCTGCATAATTACTCCGATGGCAATTCCCATCAAAACACCGCCAATTAAAGCTGCAACGAGCGATTCATGTAGCGGTAACCGAACTTCGTGAAAAACGCGTAAGGCAACCGTCATCACCGCAATCGCATAACACGTCCACCCGACAGTTTGCCGGTCGAGGTACCGCCACCCCACGACTAGTAGAATGCCGTTTAAAACAAAGTTAGTTAGGCTAGGAGCAACGTGGAATAAGTAATATCCCAACGTCATCAATCCGGAAACACCGCCTTCGCCAATATGATTGGCCAGTAACAGGCAATCCATCGCAACGGCGTACAGAACTCCCCCGCCCGTAATCAAACAAACGTTTTTCATCCAATGCTTCATTTTATCCCCCATAATAAAAATACCGACACTCCCCGCGCCGGTAAGATTCTATTCAAGTGGTAACGTCACTTCGTCCGGCGATTGCACCCTATCCCGGTCATCCCGACCGTGTAGGTATCCCTTAATAAGGGCGTATAGCTCCGCCCGTTCCTTGGCCGTTAACGTCTTTCCGTTAAAACGTAACTGGGTTTCACCAGCAAATAAATCCTCTAATTCAACGGCCGCTGGTTGAAAGCCACTCAAATAATCAACGGAAACACCAAAGAAGGTTGCTAACTTTCGTACTTCAAGGTATGACGGCGTGTTCGTTCCCCGTTCCCAGCTTCCGATTTGCGGGCCGGTGTTGGGATGACCGTCATCGATCTCCCGGTTTAACTGTGCTGCTAACGCTGGTAGGGATAACCCCCGTCCCTTCCGTAGCGCCCGTAATCGTTCTGGAAACATCTAATCACCCCGTTTAATCATTCCTTCGTTTCATCCTGTATAACTTATGGTACACTCCCGGAAACGTTTTAATCAAGATGAAGGAGGCTGCATATTTCCAGGGTAACCGTTTAAGTACCCCCGGATTTAACGATAATTTCCGCAGCTTCTTACGGGTATCACGGCTCGTCCATTGACCACCCAACCTCAACTGATGATGAATAAAATGAAGTGCTGTTCGGAAATAAAACGCAGTCCAAACATCGGTAGGGAGAACTATTCCCACCTGTTTCATTAGTTCCTGGACCGCCGTAACGTACCACTTAAATTTTTCACCGAGATGCTTATCATACGTATACGTTGTTGAACCCTCGTGCTTATAAAGATCATACAGTGGCTGCTCAACCCATTTAATCTGTTGCGGCGAACAATGCGTTAGGTATTGGAGAACAAAAAACGAATCTTCGTAGAAATTATTTCCCCGGAAATGAATTCCATTTTGCGTAATAACATCCGTACGAAAAAGTTTATTCCATAAACCCATATCCACCTCTTGATTCTGACACAAAAAATGAATAATTAAGTTTTTAATAGTATCCGCCTGCTGTAACATACTCCTCGCTTCGATTTCCACGTGGTTAGGAAAAATTTTTTTGATCCCACAAACAGCTAACAGTTGATCACCAATTACCCCGGCCAACCGATCCAACATGCCCTGCTCGATTTGATCATCGCTATCAATGAAAATGACGTAACTCGCTCCATCCCCGATGGCCTCATCAAGTCCTTTCTGGCGAGCAGCCGCCTGCCCTTGGGATTCCTGCTGAAACAGATGAACATTTCCCGACTGACCGTACAGCTTTTTAATTACCTCAACTGATTGGTCCGTTGAGCCATCATCAACCAGGTAAATATCCCCCTGTTGCATACACTTCTCGGCTAATATTCCATCCACACACCGCTGAATGGTCGTAGCCGCGTTATACACCGGAATGATTACAGCAATGTTCACTATTAGCCCTCCTTTATTAATGACAGTAAATATTGAACCGGTTCCGCATTAACACGAACATCAAACTTTCGTGCAAACAACGCATCCGGTTGCCGTTCGTATTCTTTTAAATCCGTAGCTGTCACCAACGTCGGATTATGATCTTGCCACTTGTACCGCCGAAGAATAGAATCACGGTAATTACTATGCCGGTACACCCGTTTATAAAACGGCGAATTATACAGCCACGTAGCAACGAACACTTCGTCAACGCAATAACCGTACCTGCAAAAACGAAGAATTGCTTGTCGTTGATTATTTAAATACGTTGCAAAATCCGCTGGGATACTGAACCAGTTTGCCCCGCTCTTAATCGTTAAGTTACTCTTCCTTGTTCGCGAGACTCCCAGGTAGTGCTGGAGCAGTGCAATCCCAAAATCAACATATTTTAACCCGCGACGTCCCTTGATAAAGGATCGACCTTTCCCCACATACTTTTGAAACGGGTGAAAAACATCATACCGTAAACTAAACCGTAGTGGATTCTCATCATGTTTTTCATCGTTACAATCAACAAAAATTTGGCCCTTATGTTTTTCGAAGAAGGCCATGATTTCACTCATCGACTTAATCGGTAGATCCTGGCCGGATAACAAGTGGAAATAATCATATTCTCCTTGCTGTAACGCTTCCTGTAACAGGTTCATCTCAGCCAGAACCTGGGTATAATCGCCCCACGTCACCCTAATTCGCGGAATAAATGTCACCCGTGACCGACGACACACCCCAGTAAAGGCGCTCTCGTCAAAGGTGGTATCCGCCTTATCAACGTGGACGTAAATATCACAATCCTGATGATCCAACAACTGAAGGAGCACGCGAAGTTGATCATGATGCTGGTATGCGGTAATTAAAAAAGCATGTTTCATATTAATTCCCTATTCTTTATTAGTTACTAAATTCTGTTTGTTTATCGTGAAATATGTGATATTTGCCATTGTTACTAAGAAAATAAAATCGAATGACAACTCCGGTAAGTGCTGATCGATAATCGAACTGATAACCGTTAAGAACATTACAATCACTAACGGATAGGCACGTGCCTTAACTAACCGCTTTGTCACAAAAGCAATTAATATCAGTAATAACATAAACGTTACTGCCCCGTTTTTCAGAAGAGCAATTAAGTAACTCGAATCAATAAAGAAGTAATGAACGATATGAGGATGAAAACCACCGTTTCCCTGCTCAGCAATATACTGGCCAAAGAGGTTAACGGAATAATTTTTAAATGCAATGTGCCCTTCAACAAGGCGACCAGATAATAAATGGTTAACGGCAGCTAATACCCGATTATTCGGATTAAACACTAATGACATCAGAAAAATACTCAATATTCCAAGCCCTTGAATTATAAGTAGTCCCTGGCTTCCTAACCAGTTAATTAACTGAACGGTCTGTTTGTAAAAGACAACTGTCCCTAATAGCAGTAACATCAACAGAATATCCAGTCGTGCTCCCGTAACAATTCCCGTCCATAAAATAACCACAAACAGTGATATCTTTTCGGGCAAGGTTACCTGAAAACGGCGTAAAGCAACGTAGGCCATGCATAAGTAGAAAACCCGCGCAGCAAAATCCGTTGTGTAAACCATTCCCATTGCAAACCGGAGATTTGTTCCCAATCCCCGGGTAACGGTCACGTTAGGAAAAATCCCCAGAATAGCACCAACAACAGACACCATTAACAGAATTCCAACCGTTCCTAAAAAGACTTGAACAATTCTCTTAAAATCAATTTTCCGGGCAGCGTAAATGAAGATTAAGTACGCAATAAAAGTGTTGGTGCGCGCAAACCGACTACCCACCCACACAATAAGCGCTGTTGTTATGAATAATGCAGGTCCTTTCCAGTCATCAAAGCGGTCAAAAAACACTATCTTCAGTAGCGCACAAACCATCAAAAACTTCTCAATATCATACAAAACCACCCACATTACCTGCTGGTGAAAATGAACAAACCATAACGTTCCCGAAAGAAATTGGGTTATCAGAAACAACCCTAAAATTACTAGATACACCATTTCACCCAGTTGGCAGTGACGTTTAGCAAATCGATTTCTGTAAGTTAATAACTGTGCGATCACCGTTTATTCCTCCTAATATATAAAGCGGCCATAAGCTCCCGCCTACAACCGCCAACCAGCTTATTCACCAAACTCCGTTGCAACCGTTTCTAATGCCGCTGCCAAGACTTGATCCATATTGTAGTACCGGTACTGTCCGAGCCGGCCGCCAAAGATTACGTTACCGGCTTCCTTAGCCGCTAGTTCCTGGTATTGCTTGTATAATGCGTTATTTTTATCATCATTAACCGGGTAGTACGGTTCATCCCCCCGTTGCCAATCGTGCGGGTACTCACGGGTAATCACGGTCTTCCCTTCGTCGCCCGCACCGAACTCAAAATGCTTATGTTCAATAATCCGCGTATACGGTGTTTCAGCATCCGTGTAGTTAACCACCGCATTCCCTTGATGGTTATCCTCATCCAGGACTTCCGTTTCAAACCGGAGACTCCGGTACTCCAACTCACCTAACCGGTAGTCAAAGAACTGGTCAATCATCCCGGTAAAGACAATCCGGTCATAATCGCGGAGGTACTCATCCCGCTTATCAAAGAAATCAACGCCCGTTTCAACGCTGATCTTATCATCAGCCAGCATCTTCTCAACAATCTGGGTGTACCCGCCAATCGGAATCCCCTGGTAGGTATCATTAAAGTAATTATTATCGTACGTGAACCGCACTGGGAGCCGCTTAATGATGAACGGCGGCAACTCGGTCGCCTTCCGTCCCCACTGTTTCTCGGTATAACCCTTTACCAGCTTCTGGTAGATGTCAGTTCCCACTAGGGAAATCGCTTGTTCCTCGAGGTTCTCAGGCGCCTTCCCCTTCAGGACGGCCCGCTGCTCCTCGATTTTAGCCTGCGCTTCCTTCGGGGTTACAACTCCCCATAACTTGTTAAAGGTGTTCATGTTGAACGGCATGTTGTAAATCTCGCCGTTGTAATTGGCAATCGGCGCATTGGTGTAGCGGTTAAATTCCGCAAACTGGTTAACGTACTCCCAAATCCGCTTGTTTGACGTATGGAAAATGTGTGCCCCATACTGGTGAACGTTAATGCCAGCAATCTTCTTTGTATAGATGTTCCCGGCAATATGATTCCGCTTTTCGATTACGTGGACCTCATGCCCCCGCTTAGCCGCTTCATGGGCAAACGTTGCGCCAAAGAGACCGGCGCCAACAACTAGATACTTTGACTTTGTCATCAAATAATCCTCCTAATCTCACACCTAATAAGCATCATTAGGGACAAAAATGACTTTAATCGTCTTAATGATAATCTTTAAGTCCAAAAAAACACTTCGACGTTGAATATAGTGGAGATCAATATTCACCATTTCATCAAATCCCACACTATTCCGAACGGTCACTTGCCACAACCCCGTACATCCCGGAGAAACATATAATCGTTGCTTATCGTAATTCGTGTATTCCACTACTTCACGAGGGAGAGGGGGGCGTGGACCGACAATACTCATCTGTCCCAATAAAACATTTACAAGCTGCGGAAATTCATCAATACTTGTTTTCCGAATAAACTTCCCAATCCTTGTGATGCGCGGGTCATTCTTAATCTTAAACATTGCCCCATCAACCTCATTCTGACGGGCAATCTCCTCTAGCTCTTTGTCAGCATTAACACGCATTGAACGAAATTTATACATCTTAAACGGTTTCCCATTTTTCCCGATTCGCTCTTGACTATAGAAAACCGGGCCGCCATCATCCAATTTAATACAAATAGCTAACACCAAAAATACTGGGCTAAGAATTACTAACCCCAATAGACTCGCAATAACATCAAATACCCTTTTGGTTATCCGATAGCCGTACTGACGATTCAACCTATCACGATCTAGGCTTATCTTTCTATCTTTGTCCAAGACAGCTCACGTCCTTAATCTGCTTTTCTGCCCAATACTTTACGTTTAAGAAAAGCATATATCTTTTTTACCCAATGCTGATTACCCATAAACATTACCGGTAATTCACAATACCGTATATTATTCTGTGTAACCCACACATCAACTAACAATTCGCTAATATAACCAAAAATTCGCTGCTCGCTTTGGCTATATGATGAAATATCAATTCGCTGCTCAACTTCCCTAAGGACATCAATTACCCAATTAGTATATTCATCGAAAATTGCCGCCTTCGCAATCATAATATTGAACATATGACCCTTACGCTCTTTCACATGTTCATCAAAAGCCCTCAAGTATTCGGGATATTTTTCCTGCAGCACTTCCCGCGTAACTTCCAATCCTTCAATATGGTGTGAATGTTCATAGTGTGACCACAGTGTTTCAATATAATAATTTCGTTTCCGCGGAAGAATCATATCGTACTTTTCAAGTAACGCCTCTACTGTGGGTTCTGTCAACACAGACTTCCATTTTGCATTAACACTCTTAAAGAACGCAGAACCGCCATCTGTAAATAACCGCCGGTAATGAACCAATCCTTTAATATCAGCATGCCGGTTTCTTGCCCCCCAGTATTGTGCCGTCAACTCACAATATGAGAAGTTCTTATCAGCAATGTTATCACCAGTATTATCACGCACAAACCCCGCAAAATTATTCGGACTAGTCCCAACTTGGACTGGAACATACATTTTGCCTTCTGGCATTCGTGTATTTTTATGGCTTACCACATATATCTCCGTCTTCAATAGAATCTCTCCAAAATGAAATCTAGTTGTACTTAGACATTGTCAGTTAATAATAAAACAGGCAGTCATCTCGCTCTATTCTAGCAAACATACCGCAGTACTAGCAACATTCTATACCACTATGTAACACCGCTAACCTGATAATCAGCACCATAAATTCGTCAAATAGCATTAGTTTCCCACACAGCGTTGTACATGATTTTTATTTCAGCTATAATCATTGCGGTCAATTCATTTATTGGGGGTTAAATCCATGCGTAAGGACATAAAAATCATCCACTTTTCACATCCTGCCGAAGCGAATGGTGGATCAAAAGCGCGTAATGATATTCTTTCAATCCTTAAAAAAGAGGGTATAAATGAACTTAACATCAACGTGTCTGTTACCGATAATAAAATTAAAAAATTATTATACGCTAAACTAGTTCTCCCACAGCTAATTAAACGGGATAATTCAAACGTATATATTATCCAATTTCCGCTATATTCTTTGTTCATAACGAAAGAACTCTTTCACGTAATTAAGCATTATAGTAACGCTAAGATTATCATTATTATTCATGACCTTGAATTAATTAGACGCGCTACTAACAACAGTTCCACAGCTGGCGAAGAAGAACTACAACTTCTTAAAATGGCAGACGGGATTATTTCCCAAAATCCAACAATGACTAAATTTATAAATCAAATGGGAATCAATAATAAGATTATATCCTTAGGAATTTTTGATTATTTGAATTCGCAAGACATTAACACAAACAAGCACTTTACAAAATCAATTGTATTTGCAGGCAGTCTTCATAAATCTACTTTCTTGCAAAAATTAGCGTCTTCCACCCAAATATCGTTATGGGGCCCCCATCCCGCACAGGGCTATCCTGCTAATATTCATTATCACGGTGTTAAAAATGCTGATATTCTTCCAAAATACATTGATGGAAGCTTCGGGCTTGTATGGGATGGGCCGTCCTTAGACACATGCAGTGGAAATTTTGGGGACTATTTGAGATATAATACCCCACACAAAACATCACTGTACCTTAGTTCAGGAATCCCAGTAATTATCTGGGAAAAGGCAGCAATGGCTAACTTTATCGAAAAAGAAGGCGTCGGCATCACTATAGACAGCCTCGCAAATTTAGATAATGTTTTAGATAGAATTTCAAACGAAGACTACGCCGTAATTAAGGCTAACACTATCGCACTTGCCCAGAAACTTCGCTCAGGATTCTATATTAAATCGGCTCTTAATAATATTTTAAATGAAGAAGATGATCTTAAATGAAATTACTTGTCACCATCCAAGAACAGGCCAACCAAAAGAACACCGCCGGTCCAAAGGCAAAAGACGACATCATTACGATTGCCCGAAGGATGGGGTACGAATCGCTGCTTATTGCTAATCCTCAGGGTAAGCGAGCGCGTCTGAATTATCTCTATAAAGCCATCACGGGGCAGCTAAAAAACGTTTACCAACGCCATCCAGATCAAATTGTTTTTCAATATTCAGGATATAACCGGTTTACTAGCTACATCGCCCTCCATGAACTCAGAAAATACAATAAGCACGTTCCGTTTTATCTCTTTGTTCACGACGTTAAAACGCTCCGAACAAATACTCCGGATAACTTAGACGCCGGTAAGTTCAACCGCAATGAAATTAAGTTATTCAATCGCTACGACGGTTTAATTGTCCATAACGACCAGATGAAAGCATGGCTGCACGACCACGGAGTGACCGTTCCGATGATTTCACTAGGGATTTTTGATTACCTCAATCCCCAGCCAACCAACCGCATGACTAATTTTGATAAGAACGTCAACTTCGCGGGAAACCTTTATAAGCCTGTGTTTTTAACAAAGCTTTCTACCAAAACAAAATTCGTTGTTTATGGAATTAACCCCCTTAAATACGGTTCATCAGTCGATTATCGCGGAAGCAAAACGCCCACTGAAATTCCCCGTTTTTTGACGGAAAACTTTGGGCTTGTATGGGATGGCGATTCCCTTGACGAGTGTTCGGGCATTGACGGCAATTATATGCGCTACAATAACCCGCATAAGACATCGCTGTACCTTAGCTCCGGAATTCCGGTAATTACGTGGCGAAAAGCAGCGATTGCTGACTTTATTACAACGAACCACGTAGGAATCGTTGTTGACAGTCTAAAAAACATCGATGACATCCTCGCCAACGTCTCACAAGAGCAATACACTCACATGAAACAAAATGCAGAACGGTTAGCAGAACAACTGCGAAGTGGTTACTACACTCAGAAAGCTTTATCCCAACTTAAATAATTACAAAACGTTAAAACAATAAGCGCACTAAGGAGGAGATTCTTTATCTCCCACTTAGCGCACTTGTTTTATACCAGTTTTACCGTAGAAGTAGCAAGAGGCTGCGACTCACCGTCGCAGCCTCTTTACTTATCGTTGATTACAACACTTATTTTTCCGTTACCGTCTTCTTAATCAGTCCCATTATTACCCCGGCAATAATTGAACCGATGATGGTAGCAACAATGTACATCAGCCAGTGTGTTGCCAGTGGCGTTACCCACAGACCACCATGTGGCGCTGGCACGCTAACGTGGAAGAGCCCAACCAGCGCACCACCAACAGCTGACCCGACAATGCATGACGGGATTACCCGGAGCGGATCCGCCGTTGCAAACGGAATGGCTCCTTCGGTAATGAATGAGAACCCAAGAACCCAGTTCGTTACCCCGGCTTCCCGCTCACTCTTCGTAAACTTGTGCTTAAACAGAACCGTTCCAATGGCGGTAGCAAACGGTGGAACCATTCCCCCGACCATTACAGCAGCCATTAAGATTGCGGCCGTTACAGAATGTGGGTTGTTAGCAAAGGCCCCTGAAGCAAAGACGTAAGCTGCCTTGTTGAACGGACCACCCATATCGATGGACATCATCCCGGCAAGAATGGCTGTCAAAATTACCAGGTTTCCCGTCCCCATGTGGTTTAAGAACCGTGTAATGTACAGGTTAATCGTTGAGAAGATTGGGTTGATAATGAAGAACATAATCAGCGCAATGATCAGTAACCCTAAGATCGGGTAGATTAACATCGGCTTCATCCCGTCAAGGGAATGCGGTAACTTAGCGAAGAGCTTCTTCAGCCCCAGCATTACGTATCCGGCAATAAACCCGGCTGCAATCCCACCT
Source organism: Candidatus Ligilactobacillus avistercoris (assembly GCA_019119415.1). Classification (GTDB taxonomy): domain Bacteria; phylum Bacillota; class Bacilli; order Lactobacillales; family Lactobacillaceae; genus Ligilactobacillus; species Ligilactobacillus hohenheimensis. The sequence goes on from DWXB01000019.1 coordinate 95,633, forward strand.
AGGAATCCTGCAGCTGAACCAGCAGAGTGCTGAACGTTGGCGATGTACGCCCCACCGAAGGAGCCCTTGTAAACCATCGCCATGAAACCACCAACAAACCCTGGCATTAACGCCGGCTGGTCCCCAATCGCCTCAGCAATGTATGCCGCTAAAACAGGAACCATAAATGCGAAGGCCATGTTTCCGGCGTTATTCAGGAAAATAAATGCCAGTGAGTGCGGGCCTCCAAAGTAGTTTTCAACCACAAAGGAAAGCGCCATTAAGATCCCACCGCCAATAACGAACGGCAACATGTGGGAAATCCCGTTCATCAACTGCTTGTAGATGTTGCTCCAAACGGAACCTGAAGCTGCTTCCGGTTCTTCCCCTTCGTCAGCCCCATCAGCATGGTAAACCGGGGCCTTCCCATCAAGGACTTCCTGGAGCAGTTTTTCTGGCTCCTTAATTCCAGCGGTAACTGGCTGGTTAACCAGGTGTTTACCGTCAAAACGCGCCATCTTAACCTTCTTATCAGCAGCAATTACCACCCCGGCTGCCTTCCTGATCTCATCGGCAGTTAACAGGTGCTTAACCCCTTCTGAACCGTTTGTCTCCACCTTAATGTCAACACCCAGCTTTTCAGCCGCCTTCTCGAGGTTTTCTTCTGCCATGTAGGTGTGTGCAATTCCGTTTGGGCATGCGGTTACCGCAACGATATACGGCTTGTCACCACTTGGAGCTGCCTGAGCATCCTTCTTTGCTTCCTCAGCCTGCTTTTCAGCAACCGCCTTCGCAAAGATTGCCTGAACATCATCCGGCGTGTTTGCTTCCTTAAGGGCGGTAACAACATCCGGGTTCATCAGTACCTTGGACAGCGCCGCTAACGCAGCCAAATGCGTATTGTCCGCCCCTTCGGGAGCCGCAATCATGAAGAACAAATGCGCCGGCTGCCCATCCATTGAATCATAATCAACGCCTGCCTTACTCCGCGCAAACATTACCGCCGCCTTCTTAACGGCCTTATCGTGGGCGTGCGGAATTGCAATTCCGTCACCCATTCCCGTGGAACTCTCAGCTTCGCGCTTAAGAATATCCTGCTTGTACAGTTCTTCATCGTCAATGATGCCCTTTTCGTAGTAATGGTGCACCATTTCATCGATGACCCCGGCCTTAGTTGTGGCCTTCAGGTCCATAATCATGATGTCCTTCATCAGGAGTTCACGAATATCCATGTCAACACTTCCTATCTATTATTTGTACTCACTAATTTCAATCTGTGGGAGGATTTCATCAATCTTCGCACGGGTTGCCAAATCTTCAGAGAACGCTGTCGCTGAACCACAGGCCAAACCATAACGGAAAGCCTCAAGTGGATCTTTCGTTGCGGCAAACGTCCCTACAAAACCACCAATCATCGAGTCCCCGGCACCAACGGAATTAATCACCGTTCCTTTCGGCGCTAAACTCCGGTAGACCTTATCTGGGGTAATCATTAGTCCGCCATCGCCAGCCATTGAAACCAAAACGTGTTGGGCGCCCATCGTCAACAGCTTGCGCCCAGCCGCAACGATATCGTCTAACCCATTGAAGGTGGTATGGAACAGGTCAGCTAACTCGTGGTTATTCGGCTTAACAAGCAATGGGTGCTCTGGTAAGGCCTTCAGCAGGCTTTCACCCGTTGTATCGATTACAAACTGCGCTCCCTGCTGGCGGATCATCTTAATCAGGTCAAAGTAGAACCCAGAATCAAGGTTGGGTGCTAAGCTCCCCGCAAAAATCACGGTGTCATCCGCTGTAAGGTGACTGAGTTGTTCCTTAAAGCTAGCAACCTCAGCATCACTAACTTGCGGCCCCCGCCCATTAATTTCAGTTTCCTGCTGGGCGTGAATCTTGACGTTAATCCGCGTATCCTGAGCAATCGGCGTAAAGTCCGTTTTTAACCCATCGTGCTCGAGGGCTTCGCGAACAATCTCACCGGTCTTTCCACCAAGAAAGCCGAGTGCCACACTGTCATGGCCCAGCTCCCGCAGAATCCGGGAAACGTTAATTCCCTTTCCTCCGGGGAGTTTGTTATCGTAATCCATCCGGTTGACTTCACCCAGCGTTAATTCCTTCAGCTGCACAATATAGTCAATCGACGGGTTTACGGTTACTGTGTATATCATTCTCTAACCTCCCGCACCGTCGCCAACTGGTGGTAACGGTCACTAATTGCCGGTGGTAAAGTGCTCGTAATGAGCGTCCCCAAGTCACAGTTACCAAAGCGCACAAACGCAGTTTGATCAAACTTTGATGCGTCGGCTAAAACAAAAACCTGCTCTGCTTGCTCCGCAGCGGCCCGTTTTAATACCGCCTCTTCCGGACTCGGTGTGGTTAACCCCGCTGTTGGGTGAACCCCGTTCGTTCCGAGAAACACCCGGTTGAACTGGTACTGTTTAAGGGCTCGAACCGCCGTTGTTCCAACAATCGCCTTCGTCGTATTCCGTAACACCCCACCGAGGAGCAACGTCCGAATCCCTTGATCGGCAAGAAACGAGGCGTGAAGCACGCCATTTGTCACCACGGTTAGGTTCGCCGTCGGATCAAGCAGTTCAATCATTGCTAGCGTTGTGGTCCCAGCATCTAAATAGATTGTATCCCCTGGGTGAACGTTTTTGACCGCTTCCTTAGCAATTGCCATTTTTGCCGGACCGTTCAACCGTAATTTCCCTGGCATATCCGGTTCCCGCTGCAGTTCCTGACTGAGTTTAGCCCCGCCATGAACCCGCACGAGCTTGCCAGCATCTTCCAGTTGCTGTAAATCACGCCGTGCTGACGATTCGGAACAATTCGTTGTTTGGCAAATATTCTGCAACGAAACGACGTTCTGCGTCTGCAAAAGGGCGAGAATCTGTTGTTGACGTTCTTCTGCAAGCACTTTCATTACCTCCAGTTAGTATATTACTGTCAAAAACGATAAAAAGCAAGCAAATTCGGTCAAAATACCTATTAAAAAAGCAACCCTTTATTAGGATTGCTTTTTAATAAACCGTTGGTGCAGCCTGTTACGAATACTCAAATCATCCTCATTCTCCGCTTTTACCACACGCAATTCCTTTACCCGCAAATGATTATGGCGCAACCAAACGTCCATCAACCGCTCACTAAGAAAGCCGAAAACGCGTTGTTGGTACGAATCATAATTACTAATGTCAATATCCCGCTCGGCCTCAAAAAGAATGTTAAATAGCCATTCACAATACGCATTAAAAAGTGAACGGCGCGTATATAACATATTGTAGTGATGATAACGAGTTCCGGTCATAACTGATTCGAAAGCTTTTTTGTAATCTGGAAATCGCCTTTGAATTATACCGTGAACAACCTGTAAATCCTGTGCGTTATGTGCCTGGGCGTACTCTTCAGCAACGGTCATCCCACCGGGCACTACCTGATTGTTAGTCACAACTACATCACTATCTGCTAATAGGTTATCCATAAACTGCGCGGAAGCCAGCCGTACAGGCCCGTGAATTAATCCATCAGTATATTCATTGATTTTTCCTTTTAACGAATCCGGTTGTACCGTAAAATGGCGGCGATAGTGCGTAATTCCGACGTTCTCCGTCCCCGGAAGGTTTTTCCATAACCAGTAAAGGCCCGTTAACTCACTATACTGCGCATTCCGGGTAGCGATGTTTTCACCCGTATCATCCCGCAAATAATTTTTACGTTCTTCTTGCGGGATTGCCGTAATATTCTGGGAAGCCCCGACTAAAAGCCGTTGATAACCTGCCGGCCAAAAACTCCCCGCAACCCTTTTATGAGTGATTACGTACATTACCATTGATTAATCCTCATTATCCCGTTTGATTTTCATTCCGGGTAAATACTTGTCGTTCTTCCCTAGTTGGTTATGCAGCCCATCATGGAAGCCATCATTAATCACTTGATACATAAATTTTCGGTAACCTTTTCGCTCGCCCTTAACCGTATTAGCAACCATCTTCCGGACATATAAATAAACTAAGTAAACATACCCTAATATCCGAGGACTAGCGTATTTTTTAATAATCTGAATACGATTACGGATTCCATAATATTCCTTCCAAGTCGGTGTCCAATGCCATTCTCCATTAGAAACTACATTTTGGTGATATATCTTGGCATTAATGATGTTCATAATTTCAGTCTGTTTTCTAACCCGAATAGAATATTCTGAATCGTCATACCAGATAAAGAATTCTTTTCGCGGAAAGCCAATTTGCTGGACTAATTCTTTTTTCAAAACAACGCCAACAAAAGTGAACTGATCAAATAAATAATTATGATCATATTCACTAACAGGAACTTCCTTTTCAGTCATTAAATGCCAGTTGGTAATCCACCGCCGATGCAGTGTCTCGATTTCGTTGTCCCCGTGGTATACCGTCCCCGTAAATGCCTTAATTTCAGGATGCTTCCCCGTTGCTTCGTCCATTACCTTAAAAAAAGAACGATCATAGAACGCATCATCATCAGCAACTGATATCCAATCAACATCTTCTTTAACCACCAGCTTTAAGCCTTGGTAAAAACCCATGGCACCCCCACCGTTTGTTTTTAATCGGTGATACTTAACAATAGGATTATTTTTATAATTAGAGCTCATCAGCTCATCGGTTCCATCAGTTGAAGCATTATCAACAATAATTACTCTTGTTGGTGGCTCTTCCTGATTTAAAATGCTTTCTAACGCTTTTAGCAAGTACTTTTTTCGGTTATAGGTAACAATTACACTAGCGTAGTTCATAGTTTCACCCGTCATTTTCTAATTTTTTGACTGCATTTTCGAGACGACATTGATATTTAGATAAGCTAAACTTATCGACAGTCGCAGCTACTTCTTCAGGGGCAAAATGCGTATCTTCTAACGCTTTAATTGCCTCACATAAAGCCGCAATATTTCCCCGGTGATAAATATACCCGTTTACACCATTTTCAACAATATCTGTAACCCCATCAAAGTCGGCCGAAATAGCCGGAACACCTCGACACAGCCCCTCTAAGAAGGCCATCGGCAGCCCTTCAAACTTTGAGGTCAATACCACCGCTGTAGGATGAACATTCATCAACGCATCCTCCCACGGATCCACTACCCATCCGTGCATGTGAATTTTATTTTCAATTTTGAGACTTTTTACTACATTATTCCATTCTTGTTGATCCTTTACGGTTCCATATAAATCAAGAGAAACAGGATAATCACTTTGAGCTATTGCCGTTAACATTTCAAACAAATTTTTCTGCCCATATAATTCAATTCTACCAATAAAAACTAACCGCACGCCGCTACCAATTACTGGTGCATTAAGCGAACCATGATACTCATCAACCGCATTATAAATTAAATCGATTTTATTATTAATAATCCCCCGATCCATCAGTTGATTACAAATGCATGAGCTAATCGCCCAATGACGATCTGCCGATAGTATATTTTGTGGATTAAACATTTGCTGGTTATCAAGAGAATAGTGAATCCATGAAGCCACTTTGTATTCTTTACGAAAAACCCGTCTAACCAACGTTGCAATTCGAATAACATTAGCAGCGAGAATTACAAAGCAATCATTCTCATCAGCATGTAAAAAAGCATTAACTAAATACAACATTCTTTTTACCGGGTTATTAAGATCCACTTGAATAAGTTCTACATAATCGTTTAACTTCTCTATCCAACTATTATTATCCGGCTTATTGGGGAGAATAATTTTTACCGAATAATCGTCAATTAAACAATTAGCAGCTTTAACAAGCGCAGTTTCCGTCCCGCCTGTCCCGCTTAAGCGAGGACAAATAAAAATTAAGTGCGTACTATTCATCCTTAATCCTCTTTAAAAACATAAAACCGTTGGCCAAAATAATTCAAAATAGTAAATAATACTGCCCCGAAAAGAAGGGCAACTATTTGCTTAACCATTTGAACAGCACCAACCACAAAATGAAGGGCAACCGGCCGAGCAATTCCGTAGGCGATAACATAACAGACTACAGCATTTACCACAAACCGAAAAACATCCTTCTGTGCTTTGGTATTACTTTGAAACGTAAAGTGCTTATTCAAAATGTAACTAACGATGCTCCCAACGACAATATTAGTCGCCGAAGAAACCCAATAGTTAACCGTCCCAGAGAACCACTTTCCCCATTCAAGTACAACAATACTTACTAGCATTGCTACTAAGCCTACAATAGTATTTACTACTCCAACAACGGCAAATTTAAAAATTGTTGAATGCATAAATGTATTAATTTTTTCCCACATAAAAGCAAACCACTTCCTCTTACATTTTCGTTACATAATCTTTCACTCTAAGAATGCTACTACATTTCATAAAACTTAGATACTATAAAAATAATTACCACATAAAAAGGATAAGAAACCAGTGTGTCCCTTATCCCTTCTAACTGACAATTATTATACATTCATTAGCCACGCAACGAATCATTTAACCGGTAAACATAGTAGTACGGATTATCATCAGCATTCCAGTAGTACCAATACGGGATGACCTGAATTGCTGTCCCAGCTTGGCCTTCAGTCCAATACGATGTTGAAATACTTTCAGCTGGGGTGCTTCCTTGAGCACTCTGCGAAATAATAAGCGTATGTCCGCCAGCACCGGAACTATCACCACGCCGGCCCCAAATAATAACATCACCCCATTGCGGCGTAAAACTGCCATTTTCTGTTACAAGATGATAACCGTTATTCAAAAGGTAACCATGTAATGTTTCCGTATTATATAAGTATGCATATGGGCTCGCCCCAGCGTCGCGTAGTGCCTGGGTCATTGAGCCAGAACAATCAGCTGTCCCGTCGCTATCATTCCGCGATCCGTCCATTGAGTACGTAACTTTTCCAATTCGGTTGTAGAACCAATCCAGAACCCGTTCCGTAAAGCAATTCAAAACGCCATCGCCTTGGAAGCTGTACCAACGGCCATCAATATTTTGGTTTCCGGTATACATTGATCCGTCAAATGTATTGAAATAATACATATGCCAACTAATTTGCTGCCATCCATAGACCATATTACCGTTACAGTCGTAGTATACTGTCTTGTTCAAATTCTCTAGACGAATAAACTGATTCTTTGCTTGTGCACCCGTTGTAGGATCAAAATATTGCCAATGACCATTCAGGTGTTGCTGACCGTACACCATATTCCCATTCCCATCGTAGTACACAATCTTATTATTCTGGTTTGTAATCTTAACATATTGATTACGCGCCTGCGCACCCGTTACTGGATCAAAGTATTGCCAATGACCATTCAGGTGTTGCTGACCGTACACCATTTTACCCGTCTGCGGATCATAATAAACTTCCTTATTTAATCTAGCGAGCCATTGATAGCCAGTCTGAATAATACCATCTTTCAACAAATACCATTGTTTCCGTAGCCCGACTTGGCCACTGCCTTCGATATATCCGTTTGCGTCAAAGGTTTCTTCTGTATTTCCAATCTTTGCCTTTTGATTAATAACCTGAGCCCCATTATCACCATAGTAGACCAAATGCTTCCCTTGTTTTTGGAGCACATCCTGCCACATTGCACCATCTTGAGGATCGAAATAGTATCGCTTCCCGTTAATCATCTGCGCACCGTACACCATATCGCCGTCAGCATTATAATAAACGGTCTTATTCAAATCAGTTAACTTAATAAACTTGCCCTTAGCCTGGGCACCTGTTGTCGGATCAAAGTACTGCCAATGACCGTTCAGGTATTGCTGACCATACACCATGTCCCCGTTTCCATCGTAATATACCGTCTTGTCTAAATTAGACAACGTTACATATTTGTTCCGTGCTTGCGCACCTGTCCGCGGATCGAAGTATTGCCAATGACCATTTAGGTATTGTTGACCGTACACCATATTACCATTTCCATCGTAATATGAAGTTTGGCCATTAAACGTTGCGTAGCCATTCTTTAGCTGTGCTCCATCTTGGGGATTAAAGTATTGATGATGCCCATTAATTACCTGGGAACCGTACACCATATCCCCGTTTCCATCATAGTAGACTTCCTTATTTAAATCTGCTAACCAGACATACTTATTCCGTGCTTGCGCACCCGTTGTTGGATCAAAATACTGCCAATGGCCGTTCAGGTATTGCTGACCATACACCATGTCCCCGTTTCCATCGTAGTATACCGTCTTGTCTAAGTTAGCCAACGTCACATATTTATTTCGTGCTTGCGCACCTGTCCGCGGATCGAAGTACTGCCAATGACCATTTAGGTATTGTTGACCATACACCATATTCCCATTTCCATCGTAATATGAAGTTTGGCCATTAAACGTTGCGTAGCCATTCTTTAGCTGTGCTCCATCTTGGGGATTAAAGTATTGATGATGCCCATTAATTACCTGGGGACCGTACACCATCGCTCCTGTTCGCGGATCGTAATAAACTTCTTTATTTAGACCCGCAAGCCATTGATAACCAAACTGGAGCGCTCCATCATAATTATCAAATAGGTACCAATGGCCGCTAATGCACTGCTGGCCATAAACCATTACCCCCGTCTGTGGATCATAATAGACCGTCTTACTATCACTTTTAATATACTGGAATCCCGTCAACTTTTTACCTTCCTGGTTTTGAAGGTACCAATGACCATTCTTATTAATCTGCACCGCCTGGTCATCTTCATTTGCTTGTACTGCCTTTCCCGGAGCAATCTTCACTACAGAGCTACTCTGCTTTGTGGATGGCGCTACCGTAGTAGCTGTTTTATGTACCGTAGTACTACTATTAGCGTTACCCGACTTAGTCGAAGTTGCAGGGGCAGTCATTGTAGTTACTGCACTCCTTTGAGATATCTGCCTTTGTACCTGACTAGAGTTCTTCCTTAACGTGACAACCTGGTTCGTTCCTGATGACAATTGGGCTGGCCGACCAATTGAATTGGGAGCCACATTATCAGCGTGAACAGTGTGCGTCCCAACGGTTAAACCGCCTAGTACACATGAAACAGTCGTTACTGTCCCAATAACCCAATGCTTTCCTGATTTGTACATTTTATGCCGTTCCTTCTTATCGTACATGCTTCAACCTCCTCGTAATATATGTTTTGTAATCATCTTGCGATGATTGACTTCTTAAAATTAAATTCATTGTTTCAGTATTGAGTGGTGCCTGAGATAATCGTCATTAGGAAAGTCCTAAATGGGATTGTTCTAA
>DWXB01000020.1 GCA_019119415.1 Candidatus Ligilactobacillus avistercoris
TTCAATCCAAATAATTTAATTACCGGAATACTAACAAGGGGATACAAAACATTCATCCCCGACCCCCAAGCAATTAAATACACTGGCCATTTCATAAGATGATAGTCCACTCCATAGTGAAGCAAGCACCAGGCTGTCCCTCCTCCCATTGCTTCATCCACGTTTAGCCCCATTATTGAACCGTACCGAACTATCCGTATAGTAATTGCTGTTATTAATACAACCAATAATAGAAATTTATATCGTGCCGACTGTTCACGAACCGCATTTATTCGTAAAACGCTAATTACCATAACTAGCGAAATAATTGTTAAAATACCGTATAACATTTTAATATATCTACCTTTTCTATACCTGAATGCTTAGCATACATCGCACATTAAAGCCTGTGACTAGGCTCCTAAACCCACTAATCGCCATATACAGTAAATGAAATAAAAATACCTTGAATTGACAACTTCAAGCTATCATTATTTATATTTAACTGCCCCGCGTTTGACTCAAAAAATCTGCTTCCGGTTTTAATTCATTAGCATAGCCATCAACCTCTTGCTTTTCCTGAGGAGTATTGTAATAGTCGTTAATTAGTCGTTTTAATGGGATTGTTTCTGTCCGAATAGGCGCATTCGCAACCCCTTGACTATTGGTCGGATCAACATACTTTATCACAACGTTTCCTCCGTCTTGCTTGTAGTAGAGATAACTCGTTGGATCACCATTCGCAGTAATGTAATCAAACCCTTGGAATGCAGAGCCAATATCAGGAGTATTCTGCGAATTACCATACCACATAGCTCCTCCTTTAAGACCACCCTTAAACCAATCAGGAGCCTTATATAACCCAACCAGGGTTCCTAATTGCTGGGATGTCAAAGAGAGAGTCGTATCCTTGTTAGTACGATGCACCACGACATGTTCCTTCTTATTGCTCATAATTTTGGCAAACCCTTTTTGTAACGCCGTATTCTTCGTTTCGTGGAAGTATAACGTATTTCCATTTGTCGTCATTGTCACAAGTACGACCGGCTTCCCGCGATGAATCGTAAAGAAGTATAAATGAGCTTCCATTGGTTTTGCTGTAACACTGTCACAATAAATTGCCACCACATTATAATCAGCATTCCCACGACCATTATTAGACCATGCCACCTTAACATTAGTATTACCGTTAACCGCAATACTATGTTGGCCTAGTTCTTTTGGAAATGCCAAACCATAATAATCAGTATTATTTCCTGGGAAATAGCTCTGATATTGTTGCCCCATTGTATTTCCCCATGATTTCATAAACGAATCAAGCGCCGCCGCTTTATCTTTATTCCATAGAAAATTACTATGTTCTTGTTTAGAACTGGTTTTCACCGTCGCTGTTTTAGGGGTACCCGTTTCGTTACCCTGATGATGTGTCTCTTGCTTACTACAGCCAGATAGTATTGTCTCAACTATCCCAAACGCTATAACAATTTTAATAATCCTTTTCTTTAACATTTAAACACATTCCCCCTAATGATTAACACCCTTCAAACTAAACTTCACCACATACTCCTTATCCGCCGGTAACAAGAACTCGTCGTGCACTGGTGCCCCCCACGAGTCATCGCCACCGACACCCATCTGTGCTGCAAGTAACCGGACCCACGTAAAGTGCGGGGTTCCCAGTTCTTCCTGATGAAAAGCGTTTTCTAATTCGTATTCACTGTACGGAAGAACGGCGCTTTCTAGGGCAGTGCCCTCGTTTTCAATCCGCAGACCAAGTCCCTGATCGTCCGTTACCTCTAGCCACCGGGTGCCCCGATGATTCCCGGTTTCTTGCGGAACAAGGTATGGTGCAAGGTTTTGCTGAGCTGTTCCGGAGTAAATTCCTAGTTTAACCCCGTTGTCCCGGTCAACGTAGTTTTCATCCGGCCCTAAGCCATAGAACCGGTAGTTATGGTAGCGGGCGTGCATCTTGAGGTCCATTCCATATGCCGGAATACTTGGTAACCCCGGAGCGCCGTGGTACGTTGCCGTTACGTGTACTGCCCCGTCCGCCGTTACCCGGTACTGAACCGTGTTGAGAGTTTCGTCCGCCAGTGGTAACTGGAACGTGAACGTTACGGTCACGGCGTGATCTGCCTCGGCAACTTGGGTATCAATCAGTTTCTGAAATTTCCCAGCTTGGAGCCATAGTCCCCGCTCAAAGCCCTGGCCAACGCCCCGGTCATTATCCGTCATTGCCCGCCAGAACGTCGTTTGCGGGGTGCGCGCAATCATTTCCCGGCCGTTGTAACGGTACGAACTAATTCCGCCTTCCGCCTTTGATAACAGGACGCTAAAGTTCTCTCCTCGAACGCCAACGTTTACGTCACCGTTAATCACTTCAAGGTCACCGAAAATCACCTTCGCCGGTTGCTCCTTTTGAATCGTCATCTGTGCAAAGGCTAACTCATGACCGATTTCTGCCCACTGTGCGTAGTAGTTCAGGTGCGCAGACACTTCAAAGACGTACTCCCCGCCTTCATACAGTTCCGGCCAATCAACGGTGCATTCTCCCGTTGTCCCGGGTTGAACGTTGAGAAGGTACTGGTTAGCCCACATTTCTTCACCTTCATGAAGGACGCGGACGTCAAATACCAACCCCTGCGTATCCTTGAAGAGATTCTTATTGGTTACCGTGAAACCTTGCTCGTTCACGGTTAACTTAATGTTGGAATAAAGCTGCTTAACCTCCGCCGCTTTCGGTGACGGTGTCCGGTCAGCAAACACAATTCCGTCTCCAGAAAACTCGTAATCCGTCGGGCGGTCGTCAAAATCCCCACCATACGCAAGAACCTTCTCGCCCTGATCATTTTGCCGGAGGATTGCCTGGTCAACAAAATCCCAGATGAAGCCCCCCTGATATTGGGCATACTGGTCTTCTAGGTCTGTATAAAGTTTCATTCCCCCGGTTGAATTTCCCATCGAGTGCATGTACTCACATGAAATGTAGGGCTTTTGCGGGTGACTTTCCAGGTATTCCTTGATTTCCGCCGGCTTAGCGTACATCCGGCTTTCCATATCAGAAATCTGCTCGTACTTTCGGTTCCAGAAGACCCCCTCGTAGTGAACGAGCCGCGAGTCATCGTAGTGGTGGAAGTACTGTGTCATCCCGAGAATATCCGTTCCGGCGTATGATTCGTTTCCACACGACCAAATTAAAATCGACGGGTGGTTCTTATCACGCTGCATCATCGAATTAGCGCGGTCAATTACGTTTTCAGCCCACTCTTCCCTATCGCCCGGAACGTTCCACTCCGGGTCGCACTTCCCAAATTTTTGCCAGGAGCCGTGACTTTCTAGGTTTGTTTCGTCAATCACGTATAACCCGTACTCATCACACAGCTGGTACCAGTACGAGTTGTTCGGGTAGTGGGACGTCCGGACCGCATTGATGTTATGCCGCTTCATGAACTTAACGTCGGCTTCCATCTGTTCCTTGGTAACGGCGTGTCCCCGCCGGTAGTCAAACTCGTGACGGTTGATTCCCTTAAAGACAATCCGCTTGTTGTTTAGACACATAATGTGGTTCTTCATTTCAAACTTCCGGAAACCAACGCGGGTAGTAACCACCTCAAGCTGTTCCTCTCCACGGGCAACCTCAATTACCAGCCGGTATAACCGGGGATCCTCAGCACTCCACAGGTTGACCTGCTTAAGTTTGACCATCATCTGAATCCGTTCCTTAGCCGGTAACTCATACTGCCAAACCGGCTGCCGGTCGTCGCTTACCAGTAAAAAGCGTAGGGTAACGTCATCCGTTGCACCCCCTAGTTTCAAATCAAGGTTCAGCCGCCCCTTCGTGTACGTTGCGTCGAGGTCAGGTTTGGCAAAAAGATCCATGACGTGGGTATCTGGCACCGCGTACAGGAAGACGTCCCGGAAAATTCCGGATAACCGCCACATATCCTGGTCCTCAATCCAGCTGGCACTGGAATACTTGTACACTTCAACGGCGAGCTTATTGTCACCTTCCTTGAGATACTGGGTCACTTCGAATTCACTCGGGGTAAACGAATCTTCACTGTAACCCACAAAGTGGCCGTTTAACCATACGTACATGGCCGTCTGAACTCCCTGGAAAGAGATAAACGTCCGCTTCCCCTTTAAGCCGTTCGCCACCCGGAAAGTTTTGACGTAGCTTGCAACCGGGTTATCCGTCATTGAAACATACGGCGGCCGCAGGTTTTCCTTCCCGTCCCACGGATACTGGGTATTTACGTACTGAGGCTTACCGAAGCCTTCCATTTCAAGGTTACTTGGAACGCGGACAGTATCGAATCCACTGCAATCAAAATCCGGTTGGTAAAATTCCTTTGGCCGGAGTGCCGGGCCATTCACCCGGGAAACCCGCCATACACCGTTAAGGCTCTGTTTTAAACTCGATTTATCGTGAACGGCCTCCTCCTGATTCTGATAAAAGTCAAAGTCTGCGTGGGCCGCTACCCGGTTCACCGCAAACACCGTTGGATCTGTCAACCAGTCTAATGTTGGTTCCGTTGCGTTCATGTAAACCCCTCCTGATGTACTGTATTATTCTCTTCTGTACTCGTTATCGCCAGGGGAAATCCCTTCCTTGCTATTATACCAAACCACTCCCCGTTCCCCACGATTACAATTTAATGTACAATGAAATTAGATTATTTCCGGGGGAATATTTCCATGAAACATTTAAAACGTAACCTGATTCTTATCACGGGATTCACCATGATCCTGGCAGTTCTTTCCGTCATAGCAACCATTGTTGTAACGGTTTTGGCCACCAAAAAGGGGCTGATTCTCAGCGCCATGTTTATCACCTTTTTAGCACTTACCGCTTTTTTCACGACCGTAACGGTGGACGTGCAGGTTATTTGCTGGCTGCGGCGAGCACAAAAAGAAGCTGATCAGGACAATAAGACTAATGATAAATGATTAATCCCCGCGGATATTTTGTCCGCGGGGATTAATTTATTCGCCGGTTGTAATGTACCTTGCAACCCGCTGCCAGTCTGCCTCAATCTGGGGCTGAAGCTTGCGGTTATAAAACACCGCTGCGGGGTGAAACAGGGGGATTACCGGCGTTGGCTGTATCGCATGCTCATACTTCCCAGTGAGCTGATTCGTGGACCGCTGTAACGGCTGCATAAAGAGCTGACCATGTACAGCTCCCACAGTATATTGAGAACCTAATAATCGCTGTAAGGCAGTATTTCCGACCGTCACAATTAGCTGCGGAACAACCTGATCCACTTCCCAGTCAAAAACCGGTGCAAATGCCCGGACTTCTCGCTTAGTTGGGGGCCGGTTAGGGCGTTTTTCAACAATCTGTCCGCTCCGCTTATCCTGAACGTGCTTAAGTGCGTACGGCCGACTCCGCACCACACTCGTAATGTACACGTCATCCCGACTAAGGCCAATCGCTGCCAATGATTTTGTAAGTTCTTTTCCCGCTGCGCCGCAAAACGGCACGTGCGTTTCAATTTCAGTTCTCCCGGGGGCCTCCCCCACAACCATTAGTTGCGGACGCCGCGGCCCCCGCCCAGTCACCAACCCCTCAAGCTGGTGACCCGCTAATTCCGCATTAACTCGTTGAATCAACTCATCAGGATACTTCATTTTCATCCCAATTCCTCCGTTCACCCAGACTCACCTTCACCATACCATGCTTTCCCTAAGAACGGTTCTTAAAATCATCATACTTTCTAAGAATTTTGCCCATTCTTTTCTTAGAAAGATCAGGAAAAACTTACTCGATTATTACCGCTCTTTCAAGACAAACCCGTTATTCCCCTGATAGAATGCAGGTGAAATCAAGAAAGGAGATGTTTCCAATGGCATTAATCACAGAAATAATGGATACGTTTGTTCAGTGTGCGGGCGCCCTGCCACAGGAACCAATTAACCAGGCAGCAACGATCGCCAAAGAAAAGGAGTGCCGGAAGTAATGGCTGATGATAATAGTAAATGCCCGTAGCGGATAGGAATTACCGCTACGGGCATTTTTAATTAATCATTAACAGGCGCTTCGCTTGAGCTAATAACGCCACCATTAGAATTAAACGTATAACTTTGACCATCAATCACCGTTGTGCAATTCCGCAACTGTGCTCCTGTATAGGTGTCAAAATATTGCCTGCGTCCGTTAATCTCTTGCCACCCATATACCATATTACCCCTTGAATTGTAATAGCATATTTTATTCAAACCGGTAATCGTGACATACCGATTTCGTGCAAGCGCTCCTGTTACTGGATCAAAGTACTGCCAATGACCATTAATATACTCTTGACCATACACCATATTCCCATTGACATCATAGTAGCACGTTTTATTTAAACCTGTAATCGTAACGTACTGTTTTTTAACCTGAGCACCCGTTTCTGGATCAAAATATTGCCAATGACCATCAATGTACTTTTGACCATACACCATATTCCCGTCAGCATCATAATAAACTGTCTTGTCTAAATCCTTTAATATAACATATTTACTACGTGCTTGTGCCCCCGTATAAGTATCAAAATACTGCCAATGACCGTTAATATAGTGTTGACCGTATACCATATTTCCGTTCCCATCATAATAAACGGTTTTATTCAAACTAGCCAATACAATATATTTGCTCCGTGCTTGTGCTCCCGTATAAGTATCAAAATACTGCCAATGACCGTTAATATAGTGTTGACCGTATACCATGTTACCATTCCCATCATAGTAACATGTCTTACCCTGGCTACTAATGTACACGTACGTACCCCTTGCCTGTGCACCTGTGGTTGGATCAAAATATTGCCAGTGGCCATTAATATTTTGCTGCCCGTATACCATATTTCCGTTCCCATCGTAGTAACATGTCTTATTTTGATTATTAATATGGATATACTGGTTACGAATTAAATGCCCATTCTCATAGTAATGCCAATGACCATTAGAGAAAACTTGCCCATTTGTTGTTGCCGTATTGGTATTTACTTGCATTGGCAATACATTCACACTAGAATCAACGTTCATTCCCTTCCAGTTATCCGTATACTGCCACATAATGACCCCATCAGTACTTGGAAAATAGTTAAAGTTAGGGCCATCAACTGCTGACATTGTCGGATATGACGCAATCCACAAACAATTACCAAAGCGATTAATAATTGCACTTAAATTAAGGTGGGTCTTCATATAGTACGCCCCAGAGTACAGGAGCGGAATGTAACCAGCATCCTTAATCCGCTGCATAAATTCAATAACGGCGTTCGTGTTGGCATTAACGTCCCCACTTGCGTACTGTTCGTAATCACATGCCAGGTACGTCCCCTTTGGTAATCCTACCTGCTGAGCGGCCGTAATTGCATGAGCGGCTTCGGCGTTAGCAGCACCAGCATTTCCGCCAAACGTCGCATAGTGATACCCCTGCGTCATCATTCCATTTGATTCTGATGACCTAATTTGACCAGCGGCATTCGGGTTAACGTACCCCGTCCCCTGTGAAACCTTAACGATTGAGAACGTTGCGCCGACCTGGGCATACGGTGTCATGTTCGTCCCCTGGTAACTTGAAACGTCGACTCCGAGGCTCCGGTTAGGAACTAATCCTACAGAAAAACTATGCATATTATAAATATTGGCAGTCTGATTTTCCCGGAATGTATTCTTCCCGTTATCCAAAATCTGCTGATTAGCGGCTTCCTGGGCTGCCGTGATATTCGTCTGTGATGTAGGGTTCTTTATTTGATCCTGGGCACCACCATCCTTTGATGACTGAAAAGAAACCTCACTTGATTGTGTATTTTCCCGCCGGTTAAATGTTGTTACCGTCGAAGAACTATTCGACGTGGTAGTCGATGTACTCCGTAAAACAACCGCCCGGGAAGACTGCGCCACCTGCGTTGGTGTTGATTGCGTTGTTGCCGCTGCAAGTGCGTCTGCCTTTACATGGTGATTCCCAACAGAAACCGTCCCAATCGTCGCCACTGCCGTGGTAATTCCTGCAATTACCCATTGCTTACTATTTTTTTCTGGAAGCTTTCTTAGTTCCATAATACCCTCCAAAGTACTTATTCCGTCCACTATTATAAATACGTATTTTTACCCTGTTAATCCTGGATAAAATTAATTATTTGTTTTTTAATTCTTATTAATAAAAACAGGCGTCAAATACCTGTTTTTATCAAAACTATCCATTCATCACTGTTTTTATTTCTCTAATAAGCGATGGCCGTAACATCAAAATCAACACACCATATATTACTACTCCCAGCATAATCTCAAGCGCAAAGTGAACGATTCCCGGCGTCAACGTGTAGTTAAGGTAAAACACCGGAATGAACATTCCAACTCCCGCTAAAAGGTACTTCCACACGTTTTTAAACATCGCCCGGAACTGAACAATGTGCCGAATTGACCATAACTGGTAGCTCGTTACTACAATTTCCGATAGCACGGTCGATACCATCGCCCCGTTAAGGCCCCACGCCTTAATCAGGAAGAAGTTCGCACAAACGTTAAATAGCGAGCCCGCAATGATTGACATCGTGTATGGCCGGACCCGGTTTGTCGGCACCAAAAACTGCGTTCCAATGACGTTACTCCACCCAATTACAAGGAGGACCACCGACTCAATCACCATCGCGGGGCCAACCGGCTGGAATCCTTTCCCATAAAACCACGGCCCGAGACGCAAACTAACCGCCGCTACCCCAAAAAACATCGCGGTACATAATAAGCTCATCGCATCAAACGACTTATACAAAAGTTCGTTAATCTTTTCCTGGTTTCCTTTCGCAAACTCAGCTGCCACGTGGGGAAGCATTACCGTTCCTAACGCCGTTGCGACCGATAGCACCATCTTAATTACCTGATCAGAGTTATAGTAGTACCCGGAATACGTTGCTCCAATCATAACCCCTAGCATCGTTTTGTTCAACTGAACATAAATTTGAATCGCAATGGTCGGAATAAAAAGGCTGATTGTCGGTATAATGTGACGAAGTGGCCGTAACTCCCGCAAACGAACCGGGCGAAGAACGTTCCGCATGTGCGGCCATAGGGTAAGGTTCCCCGCCAGATTAGAGCCAGCAACAATCAGAATATATAATCCGACATCATGGATATTGCGGACCAGTGTAAAAATTAAAACAACGGACAGTAACCGCACAACCGTATTCTTAACGGCCGTTCGTTTGAAATCCTCAAGTCCCATATAAGCCCACGAAATATCAAACGCAACCCCGACAATGTTAACCGCTTGAATTGCTAAAAAGTAAACGTACTTATCATAAACCCTAACAAAAAGGAAGAAGATTACTAGTGACACCACTGTCATCATAATTTTTACAATTTGAATTTCCCAGAAAACCCGTGATAGCTTCTGAGGATCTTCCCGGACGTACGCAATTTCGCGGTTCCCATATGTCTCGATTCCCAGACCGGCTAGCAAGACAAAGTACTGCACAATCGAGTTCGTATACGCGTTGATCCCAACCCCTCCGGCGTGTAAAACCCGGCTAATATAGGGCGCTGTGACAAACGGGACAATCAGTACCAGCAGTTGGTATCCCGCGTTGTACAGAAAATTTTTAATGACCTTCATTCCAATTCACCGTAACCATTCAATTAATTCACCCTATAATTTAGCACACTTTAATTCCCCCGCGGTAATCAAGTTTGCTTATTTTTTGCTTAAGGCGATTTCCCGGGAAATATTCCAGCTTATCAAGTAAACCGTCTCCGAGCAAAAAGGCAACCGTGGTGCGGGCTCTTCAAGTCGCCTCTATCCAATTCATTTTTCCAGACTACCCCAGTGAAAACAAAGGCTCTACACTAAATCCTGTTGATATGGTTAAATGTTAAACTATATCAACAGGATTTTTTGGTGCTGTGACCAATAAAAAAGAGCCATAGCTCCAAACCCCCACTAATACCCAAAGAAAGGATTTGATACTATGAACTCTATTAATGATTATACCCACTTTGCGCTCGATATTAAAGACAATAATATTGTTTTTACTGGTTGCCAAACAGAATTACGACACGGACGACAGGCAAAAGTCTATTATGGCACCCTTAAAGCAACGGCCAAGCGGTGCTCGGCTTGTGGTTTTCCAACCCTCGTTCATAACGGAAGTGCACATGTATCCATTCCGTACCTGACAGTAGACGCTTCGCGACCAATTTATCTTGATTTACGCAAAGAGCGCTTACGCTGTCAACAATGTCACGCCACCATGATGGCGACGACACCGCTCGTTGACCGTCATTGTCATATCAGTAATGCCGTTAAACAGAAAGTGCGGATTAAATTAACCCGTCAATTGGCAATGACAGAAATTGCGGCGGATACGGGCGTTTCTCCTAGTACAGTAGCCCGTGAATTGGCGACTGTCACTGCCTTCCCGCAAGTCAAACAAGCCGATTTACCAGTAAACTTAGCCTTCGATGAGTTTCGCGGTGTCGGCCATCAGCTACATTTTATCTGTTTAGACAATGATACCCACCGGATTTATCAAATCCTGGGTCAACGCGACCAACGGTCACTCTTAAATTACTTTAACGGATTCTCAGCGGCTGAACGCGCCCGGGTTCAAACGATTACGCTCGATCTCAACTACCATTATCAAACGATTATTAAGCGCCTTTTTCCACATGCGATGATTGTTCTGGATCGTTTCCACCTCTGCCAAATGGTTAACCGGGCTTTTAATCAACTACGCGCCCAAGTTACTAAAGACTTTGACCCTCATTCGCGGGCCTATAAGTACCTCAAGTTTGGTTGGAAACAGTATTTGATTGCCAGTGATCAGTTAAGTACGCACAATTACTATGATGTCCATCTTCAACAATGGATGTCACCCGTAGAACACGTTAATAATGGCCTTCAACTTAATGAACAGCTAAGTAATACATACGATGTTATGCAGGAAATTAACCATGCTTTACGGCAGCGTGACCACCAGCGCCTCGCGGCGTGCTTAAACCAAACGCACCACGTCGGTCCCCAAATGCAGGGTGTTTTACGGAGCCTAAAACATAATTACCAGTACGTCATTAATGGTGCGTGTTCGCCGTACTCGAATGGTGCTTTGGAAGGCACGATTCGGAAAATCAAACAGCTTCAACGAGTGGCTTATGGCTTCCGTAATTACGATCAGCTTATCCGCCGAATTATGTTGCTTGAGAATGCGAAGGTATCAAAAAACGTCGCCTAAAAATAGGCGACGTAATCTCTTCATCAACAGGATTTGACAAAGAGCCTTTTGTATTAGGTTTTACAGCGCAAAGAGGCGGCGTATCACGCACAGCCTCCTTGTAGTGTTTATAAAAAACATGGTGCCCCACCTGATTTCGGTGATGACACCATGCTAAAGTTTTAATCTAATGTTAACCCTTTTTCCGGTTTTTCAACGCTTTTTGCCGCGCCTTCCGTTTCTTTCGCTGTGCTTCCTTTGCCTGCCGTTCCTGTTCCTCCCGCTCACGACGAATCTTAAACGGGTTTGAAATTAACAGAATTTGACCAACAGAAAAGGCATTAGTAATCATCCAGTACAGCGATAGTGCCGCCGGAAAGTTGATGGCCATGATAAACGTCATGATTGACATTCCGTACGTCATGATCTTCGTCATCCCGTTTTGTTCCGGCTGAGACATCATGCTTAGGTACGACGTTAAGAACGTAAATAACGCCGCCAAGATCGGCATGATGTAGTACGGATCCTTATCCCCTAGTTCCATCCAGAAGAAGTGGCCGGATTTCAGGACCGGCGACCGGAAAATGGCCTGATACAGGGCAATCAACACGGGCATCTGAACCAGCATCGGTAAACACCCGGCAACCGGTGAAATTCCGGCATCCGCATATAACTTCTGCTGCTCTTCTTGCATTGCCCGCGCCTGATCCGGATCAGTCCGGGCATCAGGGTACTTCGCCTGCAGCGCCTTAAACTGTGGCTGCAACTCAGTCGTCTTCCGCATCGACTTATTCTGGTAGAACATTAACGGGAGGATAATAATCCGCACAATTACGGTGAAGACAATAATTCCCCACCCGTAATTATTACCAAATAAGTGACTGAGCCATTCGATTGCCCGGATAAAGTTCCAAATTACGTAATGGTCCCAAATCCCCGTACTATGAGCAGTAACGTTGCTCGTCCCGCATCCTGCTAACAGTAGTGGCAGTGCCATTACACTTAGAATAACAAGTCCGCGCTTGTGCTTTTTCTTCATGCGTATTTCCTCTTATTCAGCTGGTAAAATCTTCGCGAGTCGCAGAACGTGCATCAGGTGCCGCTTAACATCCCCCATTGCCATTCCAGAAACGGCCGGCCGCGCAATTACCAGGAAATCACAGTCCTGTTTTAGCTGGGGCTTAAGTTCCGTTAGGCTCTGCCGAATCCGTCGCTTAACCCAGTTCCGCGCCACGGAATTGCCAATCTTCTTCCCCACTGAGATTCCTACCCGAAAATGAGGTTGATTTGGTTTTTCCAAAACGTACACAACAAACTGACGGTTAGCGTACGACTTTCCGGTCGCAAAGACCCGCTGAAACTCCGCTTCTTTTTTGACGCGATATGATTTTCTCATAATCCATCTCCAAAAATCCGTGGTTTTTTTCTTTTAACGTAAAAGAAAAAGACCACTGACGGTCCAGTGGCCTATGCAGACAATACTTTTCTGCCCTTCCGGCGACGCCGTGCAAGCACCTTCCGGCCATTGCTCGTGCTCATCCGCTTCCGGAAACCGTGAACCCGTTGCCGGTGCCGCTTCTTCGGTTGGTATGTTCGCTTCATGCTGCTGCACCTCCTATTCAATTTCCCAACAAGATTGACCGGTCGCCCGCGCCAACTGTCAGGTCAAGACTTACCCTATAAGCCTACCATACCGCCTCCCAAATGAAAAGCAGTTTTTCCCTAGAAATCCAGAAGTAGCCGCCATGGTATCCCCAAAAACGGTGGATAATCTTGTGGACAATGTGGATAACCCCAGAATGTTATTCGCACTTAATCCCCACAATTCACGAAATCATCCGCAAATTCACCCCCGTTGAACAAGAATGTGCACAGTTCTGTGAATTCTGTGGATAATCGCAAAATAACTTTGATTTATTAGGATTTCATTGGTGTAAAACTTCTGTGACTTGTTCGTAACCGTTTTGAAATATCCCCACAATTCACATTTTCTGTGGATAAATTATTCCCGAAATGTGCTTTTAGGGGATTTTTTTATCCTCACTTTGTGAATTACTCCCCCAAAAAACAAAACCGTTGTGGAAAAAAAGCAAGCCGTTATGGTAGACTAGGTGCGTAATTCTAAGTTAAGTAGGGAGGAATTTGTCGTGGCGAATCAAAGTCAACCAAGTTTAGCGACTATCTGGCAATTCATCAGCGACACCCTCCGGCAGGATCTTTCTCCAACTTCATTTGCAACCTGGGTCGAAACGGCAACCCCGGAATCGTTTACGGATAACGTGTTAACAATTACCGTTCCTACCCAGTTTCATGCCGATTTTTGGCGCGATACCCTTGCAGAAAAAGTAAGTGCCCTCCTAAAGAAATCAACGAAGGACACCATTACGATCCTGGCGCAGGTTCCAGAAGACGCAAACCCGTTGTCCCAAACGGTGACTCACGATGCCGGCCAATCCCAGAAAAATATTGACCAGACCGGAACCAGCAATGACTTCGATCAGGTTCCAGCGTACATGAAACCCTCATCCCTCAACGATCATTACACCTTTGAAAACTTCGTTGTGGGGGAAGGCAACCGGATGGCTCAAGCAGCGGCACTGTCAGTCGCCGAACAACCGGGATCGATGTATAATCCCCTGTTAATTTATGGTGGCGTTGGGTTGGGAAAAACCCACCTAATGCAGGCCATTGGCCACCGGATGCTTGAAATCAATCCAAACTACACCATCCGGTTCGTTTCCAGTGAAACGTTTACGAACGACTTCATTGATTCAATCCGGAATAACCGCCAGGCCGAATTTCGTGATGCGTACCGGAACGTCGATCTCCTTTTAATCGACGACATCCAGTTCTTCGCGGATAAGGATTCCACTAAGGAAGAATTCTTCCACACGTTTGAGGACTTATTTGAAAAGAACAAACAGATTGTCTTTACGTCTGACCGCCAACCAGAGCAAATTCCTAACCTGGAGGACCGCCTTGTTTCCCGGTTTAAGATGGGGCTTTCCGTTGACATTACCCCCCCTGACCTTGAAACCCGAATCGCAATCCTCCGGAATAAAGCTGACGATAACCACGTGAGTGCAACCGACGATGCGCTGAAGTACATTGCTAATAACCAGGCGGATAAGAGTGTGCGGGACCTGCAGGGGGCGCTTAACCGGGTAATTGCCTACTCCCGGTTAAACAATAAGCCGATTACAACGGACCTAGCTGCCCAGGCGCTCCAAAACTACAACACGCAGGTCACCCGGCCAGAGCTTTCGATTGCCCTCATTCAAGAGAAGGTCGCCGCTCATTTTCACGTAACGGTTGATGATTTAAAGGGGCGCAAACGGGTTAAAACAATCGTTGTCCCCCGGCAAATTGCAATGTACCTTTCCCGGACAATGACGGATGCGTCCCTTCCTCGGATTGGAAACGAATTTGGGGGGAAGGATCACACGACGGTGATTCACGCCTACGACAAGATTGATGCTGCGCTTAAGGAGGACGCATCTTTACGTCAAACAGTTGCTGATATTAAAGCTGCCCTCCAAAAATAGCCTGTGAATAACCTGCGAGTAATCCCCAAAAGTTATTCACAGGTTATTAACAAGTTTAATTAACGTGATCTTCACTATTTCGGGGGTTATCCACAAAATAAACAGCCCCTAATACTATTACTGTTATTCTTTATAATTAATTATTAATAACCAGGAGGAACATCCATGGAATTTTCTGTAAATCGCAATGCTTTCTTAGCCAAACTCAATGACGCTCAACGGGCAATTTCAACTAAAACCGCCATTGAAATCTTGACGGGTTTAAAATTAGATTTAACTGACGACGGCTTAACCTTAACTGGAAGTAACGCTGATATTACCATCCAAACACAACTCCCAGTGACTGCTTCAACTGCAGACCTAACCATTGAATCAACGGGCTCCATTGTTTTACCAGCACGTTTTTTCAGTGAAATTGTTAAAAAACTTCCTGAAAAGACAATGAAGGTCACGGTTAATGACCGCTACCAAGCAACCATCACGTCAGGATCCGCTTCCTTTACAATTAATGGGCTGGATGCCGTTAACTACCCACACTTACCGGAAATTGATACGGCAGAACAACTGACAATTGCGGGAGACGTTTTAAAACAGATTATTAGCCAGACCGTAATTGCCGTCTCCAGGCAGGAAAGCCGGCCAATGTTAACCGGGATTCACGTTACCATTCATAACGGGGAATTACTGGCAGTCGCAACGGACTCCCACCGGCTAAGTCAACGGAAAATTACGTTAACGGATGCGCCGGAGGTTGACTACGACATTATTGTTCCCGGCGATGCGTTCCGCGAACTCTCCCGGATGATTGATGATAACGAGCAACTTCATCTCCGGGTTGCCGAAAACCAAATTCTCTTTACGTGGGGAACAACGGCGTTTTATTCCCGGCTGCTTGATGGGATGTACCCGGAAACATCCCGGTTAATTCCGCAGGATTCAAGCACGCAGGTAGAATTTAATGCGGGGGTTTTGTTACAGGCAATCGAACGGGCGTCACTGTTATCGCATACCGGTCAAAATAACGTTGTTAAGCTGGAACTTGATACTGACGCACAGCGGGCAACGCTTTCCGGGAACTCACCGGAAGTCGGAAACGTCGAGGAAGAATTACAGTTTAGTTCCCTTTCTGGTGAGGGGATTGCGATCTCGTTTAACCCGGATTACATGAAGGATGCGCTCCGGTCATTTGGCCAGGCAACCATCAAGTTGGCCTTTACCCAACCACTCCGCCCGTTTACCCTCGTTCCAAGCGACGATCAGGGCGATTTTATCCAGTTGATTACGCCGGTGCGGACGGTTTAAGACAGGAAATTAGCTGCGAAAAACGAATAGCCAAAAGAAGGTGGAGTGCACACCTTCTTTTTTTACGGGAAAATTTAGCTGAGAGGGTTACAAGCGATTTTAAGGACGTTTACGGGAGTTGGATTGATTGTAAGTGGAAGACCATTCAATCACTACAAATGAGCTGAAACAGGCCGTTATTCGCTTCTAATTGTTTTTAGGGGGCAAAAAAGCTATAATTAAAGGCGGACACGAAAGTGAGGGATGCTGTGTGAGAAATGAATTTCGGCTTCGAAAACCGGTAATTACCCTGGGGCAATTACTTAAAAGCATCGATCTAATTTCTTCGGGAGGCCAGGCTAAGTGGTACCTAGCGAACAATGAGGTCTTGGTCAACGGCGAACCCGAAGACCGCCGGGGCAGGAAACTCCGCGCTGGTGATACGGTGACGCTTCCCGATAAGCAGGTAATTACGCTGAAAGCGATGGGTCCCCGTGCACCTCGATAAACTTCAACTCACCGATTTTCGAAATTATGCGGACCTCACGGCTGAGTTTTCACCGCAAACGAACGTGTTACTCGGACAGAACGCGCAGGGGAAGACGAATTTACTAGAAGCAATCTATCTTCTGGCAATGACACGGAGTCACCGGACGGTAAATGACCGGCAACTTATTCGCTTTGGGCAAAAAAGCGCCCAGATTGAAGGAGTAGTAAGCCGGAAACTAGGACCGCTCCGGTTAAGCGTTTCCCTTGGCCCAACCGGGAAGCGGGTCCGGGTTAATCAGCTAGAACAGGCGAAGCTCTCGCAGTACATCGGTCAGATGAACGTCATCTTATTTGCACCCGAGGATCTTGCGCTCGTAAAGGGGGCGCCTGCGATTCGCCGCCGGTTTGTTGATATGGAGTTTGGTCAAATTGATGCCCGGTACTTGGCCGCCCTTAGCCAGTACCGGACAGTCCTACGGCAGCGAAACCAGTACCTTAAGCAGCTGCAACTTAATCAGGCGCGCGATGAGGTGTACCTCGACGTGTTGTCCGCCCAGTTAGCGGAATTAGGCGGAGTAATTATCGCCAAACGGGTTAAGTACCTTACACAGCTAGAACAGTACGCCCAGGAGTTGCAACATGAGATTACTCAGGGAGATGAGCAGCTGACGATCCGGTATCACGCCCGTCTCTTAAAGGAAATCGGTGCGACTGCTGAGGAAGTGGGGGAACAACTGACCACAAAGTATCAGGAAATTCGGCTAACCGAAGTAGAGAAGGGGACGACGTTAGCGGGGCCCCACTTGGACGATGTTTATTTCTACCTTAACGGAAAGAACGTGCAGTCATACGGTTCACAGGGGCAGCAGCGAACAACGGCGTTGGCGGTTAAGTTAGCTGAGATTGGGCTGATGCAGGAGGCGACAGGTGAGGCGCCGATTCTCTTGCTTGACGACGTTTTATCTGAACTGGATGGAATGCGCCAGACTCATCTTCTCCGGGCAATTCAGGATCGGGTGCAGACGTTTTTAACGTCGCCGGCGCTGAGCGATGTTGCGCGGAAATTAATTAACGCTCCCCGAATTTTTGCGGTTAGCGCGGGAACGATCACGCCAACCGAAAATATTTCCCCGGAAATACCAGACAGTAAAACCACCACTGATTGATGTTAATTAGGAAGGAAGGAATCACCTTGACTGAAGAAGAGAAGACAACGGCGGCTAAACAGGCCGCGGCAAAGGAATATGATGCCAGTCAAATCCAGGTGTTGGAGGGACTGGAAGCTGTCCGGAAGCGGCCAGGAATGTACATTGGTTCTACTAGTTCTCAGGGATTACACCACCTTGTATGGGAAATCATTGATAACGGAATTGATGAAGCCCTTGCAGGGTTTGCAACGGAGATTAACGTTACCGTTGAGGAGGACAACAGCATTACCGTTCGGGATAACGGGCGGGGAATTCCGGTTGACATCCAACCAAAGACGGGGCGGCCAGCCCTTGAAACCGTCTTTACCGTTTTGCACGCCGGCGGGAAGTTCGGCGGCGGCGGGTACAAGGTATCTGGTGGGCTCCACGGGGTGGGAGCCTCAGTTGTAAACGCCCTGGCAACCGAATTAGACGTTCAGGTTATGCGGGCTGGTGACACTAACATCTACGGAATGGACTTCAAGCGGGGCAAGGTTGTCCACGCAATGGAGGTAATCGGCCACTGTGATGCTGATACGCACGGAACAATGGTGCACTTTAAGCCGGATGCTGATATTTTCCGGGAGACAACGGTGTACGACATTAACGTGTTGACGACCCGGATTCGGGAACTGGCTTTCCTAAACAAGGGACTGCGGATCACGATTGATGATAAGCGGCCGGAAGAGCCAACGCATGCGGATTTCCACTATGCGGGGGGAATTAAGCACTACATTGACTACCTAAACGAGGGGAAGGAGAAACTTTTCCCGGAGCCGATTTACGTTGAGGGGGAGGAAAACGGGATTACCGTTGAGGTTGCCCTGCAGTACACGGACGACTTCCATTCAAACCTGCTGACGTTTACGAATAACATCCACACGTATGAAGGTGGAACGCACGAGGCTGGCTTTAAGACGGCATTAACGCGGGTTATTAACGACTATGCGCGGAAGAACGGAATTTTAAAGGACAACGACCCGAACCTTTCCGGGGAGGATGTCCGGGAAGGGCTCACGGCCGTAGTATCAATTAAACACCCGGACCCGCAGTTTGAAGGCCAGACGAAGACGAAGCTGGGGAATTCGGATGCCCGGCACGCCACGGATAAGCTTTTTACCGCCACCTTCTCGAAATTTATGTTGGAGAACCCAACGGTTGCAAAGCAGATTGTTGAAAAGGGAATGCTGGCTGCGAAGGCGCGGGTTGCTGCTAAGCGGGCGCGGGAAGTAACGCGGAAGAAGAACGGGCTAGAAATTAGTAACCTTCCCGGAAAGCTGGCGGATAACACCAGTAAGGACCCTGAGATTTCAGAACTATTTATCGTCGAGGGGGATTCCGCGGGTGGTTCCGCTAAGCAGGGTCGGTCGCGGTTAACGCAGGCAATCCTTCCAATCCGGGGAAAGATTTTGAACGTTGAAAAGGCCAGCTTAGACCGGATTCTGGCAAACGATGAAATTCGTTCCCTGTTTACCGCTTTGGGAACAGGGTTCGGGGATGACTTTGATGTCGAAAAGGCGAACTACCATAAGTTGATTATCATGACGGATGCCGATGTTGATGGCGCCCACATCCGGACGTTACTTCTGACGCTGTTCTACCGGTTCATGCGGCCGATGATTGAGAAGGGCTACGTTTACATTGCCCAGCCACCGCTGTACCAGGTTCGGCAGGGGAAAATGATTAAGTACATTGATTCGGACGAAGAACTTGATGAGGTGCTTGGGCAGCTTCCGCCAAGTCCAAAGCCAGTTATCCAGCGGTACAAGGGGCTTGGCGAAATGGATGCCGAACAGTTGTGGGAGACCACGATGGATCCAGCAAACCGGCGGCTCTTACGGGTGGATTTGTCTGATGCGGAGGAAGCAAACGGAATCTTTGAAATGCTGATGGGGGATCATGTTGGTCCGCGGCGGCAGTTTATTGAAGATAACGCAACGTTTGTTGAAAACCTGGATATTTAGAAATTCCGCCGTTGATTAAGTGGTGGAACAGGATGTTTCATGTGAAACACTGATGTAAGGAGGATGTGACAAGTGGTTGAATTACCAGACCGCATAAAGAATGTTGACCTGTCGAAGGTCATGCGGGAATCGTTCCTGGACTACGCGATGAGCGTAATTGTTGCCCGGGCGTTACCAGATGTGCGGGATGGCCTTAAGCCCGTTCACCGGCGGATTTTGTACGGGATGAACGAGCTTGGGGTTACCCCTGATAAGCCGTATAAAAAGTCGGCCAGAATTGTTGGGGACGTAATGGGGAAGTTCCACCCACACGGGGATGCGGCAATTTACGAGTCAATGGTGCGGATGGCCCAGGATTTCAGTTACCGGTACCTGTTAGTTGACGGGCACGGAAACTTTGGCTCGGTCGATGGTGATGGTGCGGCCGCAATGCGGTACACCGAAGCACGGATGAGCAAAATCACGCTGGAAATGCTCCGGGATATCAACAAGGATACGATTGATTTTCAGGACAACTATGACGGCACGGAACGGGAACCAGAAGTCCTTCCAGCCCGGTTCCCTAACCTGTTAGTTAACGGAGCAACCGGAATTGCGGTTGGGATGACAACCAACATTCCGCCGCACAACATGGCGGAAGTAATTTCCGGATTGCATATTCTGATGGAAAACCCGGATGCGACAACGGCGGACTTGATGGAGGCAATTCCGGGACCTGATTTCCCAACTGGTGGGGTTGTCATTGGCAAGTCCGGAATTCGTAAGGCCTACGAAACGGGGCACGGAACGGTAACCTTACGGGCAAAGGTTGATATTGAAGAGCAACCAAACGGGAAGGAACAGATTATCGTCCACGAAATTCCGTACATGGTTAATAAGGCCAAGTTAATTGAGCGGATTGCTGAGTTAACCCGGGAAAAGAAGATTGACGGAATTACTAATATCCAGGATGAGTCTGATCGGGATGGAATGCAGATCACGATCGATGTGCGGCGTGATGCGAGTGCGTCAGTGGTCCTTAACAACCTTTACAAGTTAACGCTGATGCAGACGTCGTACACGTTTAACATGCTTGCAATCGTAAACGGCACGCCGAAGCTGTTGAGCCTGAAAGAGATTTTACAGCATTACCTGGACCACCAGGAAAGCGTCATTCGGCGGCGGACGCAGTTTGACCTGAAGAAGGCGAAGGCGCGGGCCCACATCCTTGAAGGATTACGGATTGCGCTGGATCACATTGATGAAATCATTAGCATTATCCGGAACTCGCAAACGGCGGAGATTGCCAAGAACCAGTTGATGGATAACTACCAGCTAAGTGATAAGCAGGCGCAGGCCATTCTGGATATGCGGCTTGTCCGGTTAACCGGGTTGGAACGCGAAAAGGTCGACAACGAGTACAAGAAGACGATGGCGGCCATTGCCGATTACGAAGACATTCTGGCCCATGAAGACCGGATTAAGGAGATCATTTACAACGAGCTCCTTGCCATTCAGGAGAAGTTTGGCGATGAACGCCGGACGGAACTCATGGTCGGCGAGGTCCTAAGCATTGAAGACGAAGACCTCATCGAAGAAGAAAATGTTGTGGTAACCCTCACGCATAACGGCTACATCAAACGTCTTCCGACCAAGGACTTTAAGTCCCAGAACCGGGGCGGTCGGGGCGTTCAGGGAATGGGCGTTCACGATGATGATTTCATCGAACACCTGTTAACGACGTCGACCCACGAAGAGCTCCTGTTCTTTACGAATAAGGGGAAGGTTTACCGGATGAAGGGGTATGAAATCCCAGAATACGGCCGGGCTGCTAAGGGAATCCCGGTAATTAACCTCCTCAATATCGCGGGGGATGAGCGGATTCAAACCGTAATTAACCTGTCGAAGGATGCCCGTGATGGCAACCACTACTTCTTCTTTACCACCGTTAAGGGTGTTGTTAAACGTACGGCGGTGGCTGAATTTGAGAATATTCGGAGTAACGGGTTAAAGGCAATCAACCTAAAGGACGACGATGAACTGATTAACGTTGCCGTAACGGACGGTAACCAGAATATCATTATCGGCACTCATAAAGGATACGCGGCAAGCTTCCGGGAGGACCAGGTGCGGTCAATGGGCCGGTCAGCCACGGGAGTTCGGGGAATTCGGCTGCGGAATGATGATTATGTCATCGGTTCTGATCTGTTAGTTCCGGGAGCACAGGTGTTGGTTATTTCCGCTAATGGTTACGGAAAGCAAACACCAGTAAGTGAGTACCCGATTAAGGGCCGGGGCGGTAAGGGAATTAAAACGGCCAACATTACCGCCAAGAACGGCCCGCTGGTGGGGTTAACCACCGTTACGGGTGACGAAGACATCATGGTGATTACCGACAAGGGGGTCATTATCCGCTTTGCTGCGGCCAGCGTTTCGTCAACCGGACGAGCAACGATGGGGGTTCATTTGATTAACCTGACGGATGATGCCCATGTTTCAACGATGGCGAAGGTCGCGCCAGAAGAAGCCGGTTCTTCGGATGAGGAAACCGCAGAGACGCAGGACGAAAAATAATTCCAAATAAAAACGACGAAGGGTACCTTTTTTGACGTAGTTATAAGTAGCTGCGGGTTCAACTCTTCGTTGTTTTTAATTTGGAGGAATGATACAATAATTAACCGTGAGTACCTAACGATAGGCTACTCCTTGTTCTTATCATTTAAGAACCAATAGTCCATAAGGAGGTGACACAGTCATGACAAAGTACGAAATTACGTACATCATCAACCCATCACTGGATGAAGCAGCTAAAAACGAACTGGTTAGCCGGTTTGACAAGGTATTAGCTGATAACGGTGCTGAAGTGGTTGATTCAAAGGACTGGTCAAAGCGGCGTTTCGCATACGAAATTAACGGCTACAGTGAAGGAATGTACCACATTGTAAACGTTAAGGCGGAGAACGCGGACGCAATTAACGAATTTGACCGGCTTGCTAAGATCAACGACGGGATTCTTCGTCACATGATCGTTAAGCGCGAAGACTAATTTAGATTACCGACATTAAAGGAGGAATGCACCATGATTAACCGGGCTGTTCTTGTTGGACGGTTAACACGTGACCCGGATTTACGGTACACACCGTCAGGGGTCGCTGTGGCGAACTTTACGTTGGCCGTTGACCGGCAGTTTAAGAACCAAAACGGCGAACGCGAAGCTGATTTTATTAACTGCGTAATTTGGCGGAAGTCAGCCGAAACGTTGGCAAATTATACCCATAAAGGAGCCTTAATTGCCGTTGAGGGGCGGATTCAAACCCGGTCGTATGATGACCAGAACGGGAACCGGGTCTACCGGACAGAGGTTGTTGCTGACAACTTCTCGTTCTTGGAATCAAAGGCGGATTCAGAACGCTACCGGCAGCAGAACGGTGGTCAGGGTGCCTCTCAGAGTAACGGTGCGGTGCAGAATACGTTTAGTGATAATCAGGACTTTGGCATGCCAGCGGGTGGTAACCCTACCCCGGCACAGGGTCCGGCGGATTCAACACCAACGAATAACCAGCAGGATAGCGATCCGTTTGCAGATAACGGGAATGGGGATACCACAACGATTTCTGAGAACGATCTGCCGTTCTAGCGAACGAAGGAGGGATTTTCATGGCACAACAGCGTCGTGGTGGCCGGCGGCGGCGGAAGATTGA
The DNA here is from genome assembly GCA_019119415.1 of Candidatus Ligilactobacillus avistercoris. Taxonomy (GTDB): domain Bacteria; phylum Bacillota; class Bacilli; order Lactobacillales; family Lactobacillaceae; genus Ligilactobacillus; species Ligilactobacillus hohenheimensis. The sequence goes on from DWXB01000020.1 coordinate 23,321, forward strand.
TTACATCGCCGCAAACCACATTGAATACATCGATTACAAGGATACAGACTTGCTGAAGCGGTTCATTTCAGAACGGGGTAAGATTTTACCACGTCGGGTAACCGGAACAAGCGCTAAGAACCAGCGGAAGTTAACGGTTGCAATCAAGCGGGCCCGGATTATGGGACTGTTACCGTTTGTGGCTGAAGACTAATCAGCGATTCAGAAAAGAAGCCAGGGTTTTAGAACCCCGGCTTCTTTTTTGTGGCCAAAAGAGGCTGCCGTGAATGGGGTATAATGAAGCGTGAGGTGATCCAAATGGCGGAGATGTTAACCAAAACACTCGAACTAGTTAAGATTCCGGCAATGGGCCGTAATATGCTCACGGTGGGGAATAATTACGTTGTCCGGTGCCACCGGTGCGGCCACGTAGAGGAGATTAATGCGCAGTTTTGGCGGGATTTTATCCAACACCCGTACTGTGAGCAGTGTCGCATGACCGCCCAGCATCACCACGGAGAGAACTGATGCGCTGGGAGATTACACGGGAAGTGGGGTCAACGCAGGGCAACCAGTCCCTGCGTGATTTACTGCAACGAATGTGGTTGCTTCCCCGGCGATTTGTCCATTACTTACGGGTTAACCGCGCAGTGACCGTAAACGGAATTTACCAGTCAATGAATACCCCAGTTAAAGGGGGGATGCAGGTGCATTTAGCCTTTACCGGGGAAGAGTTTCGGACGCCAGAATCACACTACGTGGTTAACCGGGGCATCCCCTGTTCGGTGTTATATGAAAACCAGGATTTAATGGTTGTTAATAAACCCCGGGGACTAAAGAGCCACCCGAACTGGCAAGCTGAAAGCCAAACGATGATGAATGCGGCGGCTGGATACCTTGCGGATCACCCTCAGGCGGCCCCGTATATGGTTCACCGGCTTGATCAGCAAACAAGCGGTGCAATGATTATCGCTAAAAATCCAATTGTTGTGCCAATCCTTGACCGCAATATCAGTCTGGGACGGATAAAGCGGCGGTACGTAGCGGTTGTTCAAGGACAGGTTACGCCCTCAGCTGGAACGTGGACGCAACCAATTGGGCGGGATCCGCAGGACCGGCGGAAACGAATGGTCGCTGGGAAGGCAGCCCAGCCGGCGGTCACCCACTATCGGGTCCTCCGGCAAACGGCGACCGCAACGTTATTGGCATTGACGCTTGAAACGGGGCGGACCCACCAACTGCGGGTTCACTGTGCGGCGAACGGCCACCCGATTATTGGTGATCCATTATATTTCCCGGGAAATACTTCCCAACAAGGATTGATGCTTCACGGAATCCAGCAACGGATTGTGATTCCGTTTACTAACGAACGGCGGGTAATCACCGCGCCTTATCCAGAAGAATGGCCCCAAGCATTTCGGGAAAAATTAACGGAGGAAAACGAATGAAGACGATTACCCTTTTAGGACAGTTTAATCAGGATAACGGGATTACCGCCTTTGTCCGGAATAATTATACGCAGCTTTACTCCCAGGGATTCCGGTTTCGGGTAATTAACATTGCGCGGGAGCGGCCGGATGAGGGGTTACGCCAGTTAGGCGAATATCGGGCAGCGGCGCCCTTTGGGAAACGGCCAGCCCAACTAATGCGGCATCTCCAGTCAGTGCGACGGGAGCTCCAAGCAGCCCGGCAAGGAAGTGTGCTTATTCATCTCCACCTGGATACGCTCGCAAACTTTGCGCCCATTTTGTTAGCCCGGGAGGTGGGGTTTCAGCGAATTATTGTCCACGCCCATGCTGACCGGCGGGGCCAGGATCGGTGGGGGCGGGACCGGCTTCACCGGCTAGGAATGATGGTGGCGGCGCGGAACGCAACGGATTTTATTGCGTGTTCCCAGTTTGCTGCTGACTACTTTTATTCACCGGCAGTCCAGCAGCGCCCCACGTTTAAGGTAATTGTGAATGGGGTTGCTCCCCAGAAGTACCGGTTTGATGCGCAGCAGGCGGCTGAAGCACGGCGGCGGTTAGGAATTGCTCCGGATAAGTTTGTCATTGGTCATTTGGGCCGGTTTCTTCCCCAGAAAAACCAACAGTTCTTATTACGGGCGTTTGCACGGGTCCACCAGCAGAATCAAGCGACGCACCTGGTTTTGGTGGGCGACGGGAAACAGCAGGCAGCTGCTCAGGAATTGGCCGGACAACTTGGAATTACGGCAAACGTTACGTTTACCGGCTTTTTACGTGATCCCCGGCCGGTGATGGCGACCTTTGACTTGTTTGCCCTGCCGTCACTTTACGAGGGCCTTTCCCTTGCATTGCAGGAAAACATTGCAAACGGCACACCCGCCATTATTTCACCGAACCAATCTCCGGAAGCGCACCGGGTAGGGCAGGTGCAAGTATGTTCCCTTAATGAGCGGCAGTGGGCGGATAAAATGGCAACCGCCGCAGCGAACGGCCGTCCTGATAAGCTAACCCACAGTGCGACGAACGCGACGGCCTTTGCAAACGCGGGGTATACGCTAGCAGCGACGGTACAGCAACTGGCAGCCCTGTATGAATAAAAAGCTTGCGTTTTGAAACCTTCCTAGTATAATCATTTGTGTTAACTAATGACAATAATCAGGTTAACGCAAATAAAAGGGAGGTTTTTTCGTGCAACTCAGATTACGACACCTGCTTCAGATTGCAATGATGGCGGTAATTATTTGTGTAATGGGGCTGTTGCCCCCGATTCCAGTTGGATTTATTCCGGTGCCAATCATCCTACAAAACATGGGAATTATGCTGGCGGGGGCCCTGTTGGGTGGCCGGCGCGGGCTACTGGCCGTTTTGGTTGTAATGCTTCTGGGAATCTGTGGGATTCCCGGTGGCGTTTCGCCGTTAACGGTTCTTGTTAGTCCAACGGGCGGATATATAATGGCGTACCCCCTTGCAGCGCTTTTAATCGGGGTAACCATCCACCATTTTGGCGTTATGACGACCTTTTGGCGGCAGTTGCTCCTTGTAATGCTCTGTGGTGTTCTTCTGATTGATGGGTTAGGAACGCTATGGTTAGCGCATATTAGTCACATGGCGTTGGGGAAGGCAATTGTAGCGAACCTGGTTTTCTGGCCGGGGGACACGCTCAAGGCGATTGGAACGGTGATTATTACGCAAATTTGCTACCGGACGCAGCGTCTTCAGGAACTTTTTCAATAACAAAACCGGGCTTCGTGCGTGAAGCCCGGTTTTTTTGGTAGTTGAATTGAAAAATTAAAGAAGTAGTCCCACGTAGTAGTGGATGAACATCGTAATAATTCCGATAATCACGTTGCGAATCATTGCCACCCGGACATTCCCGTTGCCAAGCTTAGCGCTCAGGAAGCCGGTAAGGGCCACCGAAAGAATCACCGCAATGATGGTCCCCTGCCACCGAATTGCTGATGGGAGAAGCGTCATGGCAACAAGCGGGAAAATGCCCCCAGAAGCCGCTGATACGAGGGATGAAAAGGCTGCGTGCCACGGGTTGAGGTAGTGGCCTAATGTCAGGTCGTGTTTGATTCGGACAATCGTTCCGAGGGGGTCCTTATCCATGAGTTCCGTTGCGATTTCCTGGGCCGTTTGGGCGGAAACGCCCCGGGCCTGGTAGTACTGGGTGACGGTTGCAAGGTTCTCTTCCCGGCGCTTATTCAGGTGCCGTTCTTCGTCTGCCACCACGGCCTTTTCGGTATCCTTTTGGGAACTAACGGAAGTGTATTCCCCGGATGCCATGGAAAACGCACACGCCAGCAAGTCAGAAAGGCCAGCCATAAAGATGGCAAAATTACTGGTTGTTGCAACCGCCATACTGAATAGCACCCCTACAACCGTGAGGATTCCATCGTTGGCGCCGAGGACGCCCGCCCGTAACGTATTGGCCCGTTCGGCCAGGGTTTGGTGTTCTTTTTTGTTAGCTTTGGTTGTCATGAATTCGCCTCCTTACGCGAAAAGGGTCCCAATGACGTAGGTCACGATCATCGTAAGCAACCCGAAGAGAACGTTGCGGCCTAACGCTTTTCCGCGCTGTGCGTTTCCTAAAACGGCGGCTGTGTACCCCGTAATTGCAAGGGCAATGGCAACCGCAATGATTGTTGCACCAATTCGGATGGATGCCGGAAAGAGGGTGATTGCAAGGAGGGGGAGGAGCGAACCGGTCGGAAATGAAACCATTGAAGCGATGGCTGCACCAACCGCACTCGTTTTATCGGCCGGATCAAACCCGTAACGTTCCCGCACCGCCACGGTCAGCTTATCACCGGCGAGCATTTCCTTCGTTGCTTTGGCTGCCAGGTCGGGTGAAATGCCCGTTTGGACGTATTTATTTTTAATGAAGTTAAACTCCTCATCATAGCGTTCATCAAGGGCCAGCGTTTCGTCCGCAATGGCCTGTTTCTCGGTATCCCGCTGGGAGCTGACCGAGACAAACTCACCCATCGCCATGGAGACTGTTCCGGCCAGCATGCCTGCAAGGCCAGATAACAGGATGTTATGGGGGCTGACCGCCGCCCCCGCAACTCCCAGAACAATACCGGCAATTGAAAGGATCCCGTCGTTTGCACCCATTACCGCCGCCCGAATAAGGTTGATTCGGTTAGCGAGGGATTGCGGCCGGCGCTTTTTTGGCTTATTCATACCGTTCACTCCCTAATTTAGAAATTTTAAAAGCATCGGTTATATTTTACCATTCCTCCTGGGAAGCACAACACTAAATTTTGTTTATGGCCATTTCCCGGGAAATAAAAAATGGGACGCCGAAGAACGTGACAAGGTAAAAAACAAAAAAGCTGAGCTTATGCCCAACTTTCCTTGCTATTTCATAATGACCGGATGGACCTACCGGACAACAAAGACAGAACACGGCGCATACTTGGCCATGTATGCGGCCTGAGAACCAAAGTATTTGCGAATTCCCTGCTTTGAAAGGGCCCCAACAACGAGAAGGTCAGGGTTGATGCTTGGGATTACTTCCTTAACAATGGTTTCGCCGGGGTCCCCTTCGGCAATCACGATCCGGACATCAACCACTCCGGCTTCCTCAGCAATCTTTTGGTAGCGAAGAAGGTGCTTTTTTAATTCTTCGCGCTCGCCGTGAACATAATCGTCATCCAGAACCTGAAAGACGTTCATTTCATCCTTTTCCAGGACTGAAACGATGTAAAGGGTGGCGTTGAGGTCGATTGCACGGCGCATGGCAACCCGAAATGCAAGCTGGGCATCGGCTGAATCGTCAACGCCGACCAGAATCTTTTTGATGTTTTTAACACTTTCAGTATCCATCTAATCTTCCTTTCTAATAATTACCTGTGTTCACCGCTATTCTAACGTAAGTAATTGGATAACACCAGTAAAACTTTTGGTATCCCGAAAAAAATATCTGTCTTTTATTAAATGTGTGTGCTATATTTAAAATGGAATTTTTATTGGGGAGGAGATTTTCAATGGCTGAAAAGAAACACCGTTTGCTGGAATACGCGAACGGGAAGTCGCTTGAAGAAATTAACGGTACCGTCGAGGTTCCCAGGGGGAAGGGGTTCTGGCGCACGCTCCTTGCGTACTCTGGCCCGGGGGCACTGGTTGCAGTGGGATACATGGATCCCGGAAACTGGTCAACGTCGATCACCGGCGGGCAGGACTTTGGCTACCTCCTAATGTCAGTAATCCTGATATCAAGTTTGATTGCGATGCTCTTACAGTACATGGCGGCTAAACTTGGTATTGTCACGCAAATGGACTTGGCGCAAGCAATTCGGGCACGGACAAGTAAGGCACTCGGAATTGTTTTGTGGATTCTGACGGAGCTTGCCATTATGGCAACGGATATTGCGGAGGTAATTGGGGCCGCGATTGCGTTAAATCTTCTCTTCCATATCCCGTTAATTATTGCGGTCTTTATTACGGTTGCGGACGTAATGGTTCTGCTTTTGTTAACGAAGATTGGGTTCCGAAAGATTGAAGCGTTGGTTGTGTGCCTGATTCTCGTAATTCTTGGGGTGTTTATTTACCAGGTTGCGTTATCCGACCCGAAATGGGGCGCGGTAATTATGGGCTTCATTCCGAGTGCTAAGGTGATGGCGAGTCATCCGGTCGTTAACGGAACCACCCCGTTGAGCGGAGCGCTTGGGATTATCGGGGCGACGGTAATGCCCCATAACCTGTACCTTCACTCGGCAATTTCACAGACCCGGAAGATTGATTACGATGACGAAGAAAGCGTTAAGCAGACGGTGCGCTTTACGACGTGGGACTCAAATATTCAGCTAACGGCGGCATTCTTCGTGAACGCCTTGCTGTTAATTATGGGGGTGGCCGTCTTTAAAACGGGCGCCATCAAGGACCCGTCGTTCTTCGGACTATACCAGGCGTTGCATAACCCGAACACCGTAAGTAACGGGATGTTAGCGGCGGTTGCCCGTTCCGGCATTCTTTCAACCCTGTTCGCAGTCGCCCTGTTAGCCTCCGGGCAAAACTCAACGATTACCGGGACGTTAACCGGACAGGTTATCATGGAAGGCTTTATCCACATGAAGATGCCACTATGGGCCCGGCGGTTGGTTACCCGGTTGCTTTCGGTGGTTCCCGTCCTGTTGTGCGTCCTCATGACGGCAGGTGAATCGGAAATCCAGCAGCACATTGCCATTAATAACCTGATGAATAATTCGCAGGTCTTCCTGGCGTTAGCACTTCCGTTTTCAATGCTCCCGTTGCTAATGATGACGGACAGCGAACTGGAAATGGGCCAGTATAAGAACACCTGGTGGGTTAAGGTTCTAGGATGGGTCTCAGTTATCGTCCTAACGTTCCTGAACATGCAGGGATTGCCTGACCAGATGACCGCCTTCTTTAGTAGTAACCCAACGCCGGCGGAGCAACACCTTGGTGCGATTGTGGCGTACATTCTTGATGTTCTTATTATCGCCCTGCTGGTTTGGACAATCGTTGAACTAAAACGGGGTAATAAACGGTATAAGCAGCAACTTGCCGCTCAACAGGAGCAGGTAACGGCGGCAAAGAAAAATGAATAATTAAAATTCCGGTCTGCCTGGTTAGGGTGGGCCGGATTTGTTATCCTATGAGTAAAGCGCTTTATTTAGGGAGGAGTTAGTGATGAACTGGGGCATAATTGGAACGGGCTGGGCTGCGGGCGACATGGCCGCCGCCCTTAACGCGGTGAACGGGGAGGTGTACGCAGTTTCCAATCCGCACAGGGAACACACCGACGACTTTGCGGCAAAGTACCACGTTTTACACCGGTACTATGATAATGCGGCCCTCATGAACGACCCGCAGGTGGACATTGTGTACATTGCTACCCCGCATAACCAGCACTACGAGTTAATTAAGCAGGCCCTTCTGGCAGGGAAGCACGTTTTTTGTGAAAAGGCGATTACCGTAACGGCCGCTGAGTTTGACGAAGTGGCGGCCCTGGCTCAGAAGCGCCACCTCATCCTGACGGAGGGATTTACCCTGTACCACATGCCGTTGTACAAGCAACTGCACCAATTAATTGCGACCGGGAAGCTTGGCACGATTAAGATGGTGCAGGTTAATTTTGGAAGTTTAAAGGATCCGGATCCGCGGCACCGGTACTTTAACCGCGAGTTAGCGGGCGGTGCGTTACTTGATATCGGCGGGTATGCGGTGGCGTTTGTCCGCCAGTTTTTACGGGACCTCAACGTTGCGGCCACTTCCGTTCAGTTTTACCAAACCGGAGTGGACGAAATGGCGGGCGTCGTTTTAAAGAACGGCCACGAGCAGATGGCGGTCATTAGCCTGTCGTTCCGGGCAAAGCAGCCCAAACGCGGCGTGGTTTCCGGGACCAAGGGCTTTGTTGAGGTAAATAACTATCCGCGGGCTGACCAGGCAACGGTTACCTACACTGCGGATGCGCACACCGCTACGACCACGACAATGACGGCCGGGGCAAGTGATTTGGCCCTCCAGTACGAAGTGCAGGACATGGAGCGCTACGTTACGCAGGGCCACGATGACGGCGAGTTGGCGATGAGTGCGGATATTGCCCACCTGTTAAACGAAATTCGGGTTAACTGGGGACTCCGGTTTCCCAATGATAAATAGTTGCGCGGGGGAACGTGGTGTACTAGACTGAAGGTAAATTGAAAACGTTTAACCAACACAGGGGGAGCCGGTTGGCTGAGAGTGGATTCGTTCCTGACCCTTTGAACCTGTTCGTTAGTACGAGCGTAGGAATTGTGTGGTATCGAAGTGACCTTCGCTGTGTTGGGATAACGCAGGGGAGGTTTTTTGATGACAAAACAGACATTGCAAGCAGTAATCGAAGGAACGTTAATGGCGGCATTGGCAGCGGCCCTCACAATGGTGGTGCCCACCGTTGAATGGATTGACCTGTCTTTGGGGATTATCCCGATTGTTCTGGTTAGTCTCCGGCGGGGCTGGAAGGTTGGCGTATACGCGGGTCTTCTTTGGGGAATTTTGCCCGTTTTGTTTGGTCGGGCGGAAATCCTGACGGTTTGGCAGGGAATTCTGGAGTACCCGGTAGCAAGCATGAGTGTGGGGTTGGCTGGAATATGGGCATTCCGCTTTCAGGATGCGCTTCGTGCGGGCCGGCCAGTATTTCGCTGGATTATGGTAGCCTGCTTAACCGGAGTCGGGGTGAAGTACCTCATTCACTTTTATGCGGGCATCGTCTTTTGGGGGGCATACGTTCAGTGGGGGCTTGGCCCGGTGGCGTACTCCGCCGTTGTAAACGGGGCAAGTTTCATCCTTAACATGGTAATTAGCACAGCGGTTTTGGGAATCCTCCTCCGGCACCTTCCCCGGCTGGGAAGCAGTCACTCCTGATAAAACGAACAATGCCGGATGAAAAAGGCTGAAAGACCGCCGAAATGATTTACATTTTTTGAAAAAACGGGTACAATATGAGCGTTTATGTTTTGTGTTGTGCAATTGTTTTTTTATATTTGAGGAGGAGAAGTTGTGGAGTTAGCAATCAACATTCTTGGGCTCATCATCTTCCTTGCGATTGGGTGGATTTTTTCCAAGGACCGCAAGCACATTAACTGGTACGGCATCATTGCGATGGTCGTATTAAACCTGTTCCTGGCATGGTTTATGACCAGCTTTAGTTGGGGCCAGGACATGATTAAATGGGCAGCCGGTGCGTTTGATACGTTGGTAAAGGAAGCCTACGTCGGGATTGCGTTTGCAATTCCAAGCATGGTGCACGTCAAGCAGATGGACTTCTTTGTTAGTTCATTGTTACCAATCCTGATGATTGTGCCGTTGTTTGACATCCTGACCTACATCGGGGTGCTCCCGTTCATTATTAAGTGGGTCGGTAAGATTCTGGCATTCATTACGCGGCAACCGAAGTTTGAATCATTCTTTGCCGTTGAAATGATGTTCCTTGGAAACACGGAGGCGCTGGCCGTATCACAGCTCCAGTTAAAGCAGATGAAGGCTAAGCGGAACCTGACGCTTGCCATGATGTCAATGAGTTGTGTGACGGCATCAATCCTAGGATCATACATGCAGATGATGCCGGGGCAGTTCATCCTCACGGCCGTACCGCTGAACGTGGTGAACGCGCTGATTGTTACGTCAATGCTGAACCCGGTTCACGTTGACAAGGAAGAAGATACCGTGGCAACGATTACCGGAGCAGCCGCAGTAGCATCTGGTGACGTTGAAGCCGACGGGAAGCGCGAACCGTTCTTCTCCTTCCTAGGCGATTCCATCTTAGGGGCTGGCCGGCTGGTTTTGATCATTGCGGCGAACGTTATTGCCTTTGTGGCTTTAATTGCTTTACTGGATAAGGTATTGGAGTTATGTCACATTTGGACGATTGAAAAGATCTTAGGTTACATCATGTTCCCGTTTGCATGGCTGTTAGGGTTGGACCCGCATACGGCACTCCAGATGGGCCAGTACATGGGAACTAAGTTAGTAACGAACGAATTCGTGGTAATGCTGAAGGTAATGCACCAGGTTGGTCACTTTGCCCCGCACTTTAAGGCGGTGCTGACGGTCTTCCTGACATCGTTTGCTAACCTGTCAACGATTGGGATGATTATCGGATGCTTCAAGGGAATTGTTAACCGTGAAAAGAACGATGTCATTTCAGCAAACGTGGGTTACATGCTCATCTCAGGAATTCTGGTGTCCTTGTTATCAGCAGCAATGGTTGGGCTGTTTGTATGGTAGGACAGGAATAAAGCCTTTCAGGAAGGCCTGAGTGGGTTGCATCCAATGGTTTATTGATAATATAAAAATCCCCCGGTGGTCTGTGCGACCGCCGGGGGATTTGCTGTTTACTTGAACGTTTCGAAGTAGTCACTCATTTGTTGGAGCGCGTTGATTAATGCTTCAACCTCGTTCTTGTCCATTCCGCTTAACAGGGAGCTCATTGCCTGCTGGTGAAGTTTGTTGTGAGCCCGGTATAACACCCGGCCCTTCTTCGTAAGGCCAATGTTAATTACCCGCCGATCCTTTTTATTCCGAATCCGTTCGACGTAACCCTTGTCTTCTAGCTGATCGATGCTCTTTGTCAGCGTCCCCTTTGTCAGGTTTAGCTGCCGCGCAATCCGGGAAATTGGCTTCTTATCGTGAAGGGAAACAACGTGAATCAGGTGAAGTTCCCGGGCAGTGATGTCACTAAACGGGCTCTTCTTTAATTCGCTGTCTTCCACGTACCGTACCCGGTCATATAGCCGGAATAACAGGTCGTTAATCGTATTTGATTGTTGTTTTGTAATACTATCGTTTGCCATGGCGCACCTCGTTTTCATAATTATTAATATCGAACAACGATAATTGTATCATAAGCAAAAAGTTCTTGGCTAGTATTCCTGATGATGAATAAAATAAAATTATAAAAAAGGCCCCGTCCGAAGACGACGCCGGGTAAATCTCTGATGGGTGGTCAGGGGATCGAACCCTGGACCCACGGATTAAGAGTCCGTTGCTCTGCCAGCTGAGCTAACCACCCATATTTTTAATCACCGAAGGAACAACCTCCGTTCCAACGACGATATATATACTACCAGCTAATTACGATGATTGCAACCCTCTTTTTTAAAAAATTCACGGTGGTGCGGGCCGGTAAAATGGCAGGGGTTTCAGCGCTATTTAGGAATGATGTATAATTAGACTGGATTAATGGGCTATTAATATCCCAAAGAAGGAGGCCAACGGGATGAAGAAGATTCTTGTTGTTGACGACGAAAAACCAATTTCTGACATTATCAAGTTTAACCTCTCAAAGGAGGGGTATGAGGTGCACACTGCCTACGACGGGGAGGAAGCCCTCGCAAAGGTGAAGGAGATTGTCCCTGACCTAATTGTTCTGGACCTCATGCTGCCCAAGATTGACGGCCTTGAAGTGGCCCGGGAAGTGCGGAAAGAATACAACATGCCAATCATTATGGTCACGGCGAAGGACGCGGAGATTGACAAGGTCCTCGGCCTTGAAATGGGAGCGGATGACTACGTAACGAAGCCGTTCTCTAACCGGGAACTGGTAGCGCGGGTCAAGGCTAACCTGCGGCGGCAGGAAGCCAACGTCACGAGTGCGAAGGAAGAGGCCGCGGAGGACCAAAACATTGAGGTCGGTTCCCTTGTAATCTACCCGAAGTCGTACACGGTAGCGAAGAACGGGGAAAAGATTGAGTTAACCCACCGCGAGTTTGAACTACTAAGTTACCTGGCCCAGCATTTAGGCCAGGTAATGACCCGGGAGCACCTGTTACAGACGGTTTGGGGGTACGACTACTTCGGGGACGTCCGGACGGTTGACGTGACGGTGCGGCGGCTGCGGGAAAAGATTGAGGATACCCCGAGCCGGCCGGTTTGGCTTGTAACCCGGCGGGGAGTGGGCTACTACCTGCGGAACCCGGAAGAAGAGTAGGCTAGTTCCATGAGCTGGAAGGAACGGATTAAACAACGAACCAACCCACTGCGGTCAATCTACGTTAAGATTGCCTTTTCGTTTGTGCTGCTACTCCTACTGATTTTTCAAATTGTGGGGATTATTTTTGTGCAGCAACTTAAAACGGATAACCTGAAGACGTTTAAGCAGCGAACGGAGCTTTCATCGTACGTTGAAAACACGCTGGTTTCGGTGATGAGCCACCCCACCAAGGACACAAACGCCCGGATCCACAAGATAATCGCGGGGATCAATAACGACAATATTACGACGATTCAGGTGGTTGACCCTAAGGGGGTTATTCGGGGAGTAAGTAACACTGATGGGCGTAACCTGGTTGGTCAGAAAACAACGGATAATGACATCAAACGGGTTTTGTACGACGGCAAAACGGACACGAAGATGCTGGTTAACCGCTCAGATAACCACCGCTACTACGTCACAATCACGCCGTTGTTAAGCACAACGGGGAACACGAACACGGTGGTGGGGGCCGTCTATATCCGGGCCAACCTCGACGCCGTGTATAACGCCGTAAACAACGTAACGATGATTTTCGCCACGGCATCGCTGATTGCCACGGTGGTCGGGTTATTGTTGGCCCTGCTGATTGCGCGGACGATTACCCAACCAATCGAAGAGATGAAGCGGCAGACCACCCGGATTGCCCGGGGGGATTACTCGGGCCGGGTTAAGGTGTACGGGAACGACGAGCTAGGGGAACTTGCCACGGCGGTCAACGACCTCTCAGTGCGGGTGGAAAACGCCCAGGCCTCAACGGAAGCGGAGCGGCGCCGTCTTGACAGCGTGCTGACCCACATGTCTGATGGGGTGCTGGCGACTGACCGGCGGGGCTTGATTACCATCATTAACGATAAGGCGTGTGCGTTATTAGGTGTCGCGGAGCATGACGTGATTGGGAAATCAATCCTGGACGTTTTAGGAATTCGCGGGCAGTACGCCTTTCGTGACCTGCTCGAAAAGCAGGATGAAATTAAGATTAACCTGTCTGACGACGACCACGAGCAGATTTTAAAGGCGTTCTTCTCCCTGATTCAGCGCCAAACGGGCTATACAGCGGGGTTGGTTTGCGTTCTGCACGATGTTACCGAGCAGCAACGGGTTGACCGGGAACGGCGGCAGTTTGTATCCAACGTTTCGCATGAATTACGGACGCCGTTAACAAGTGTTCGGAGCTACATTGAAGCCCTTAACGAAGGGGCGTGGAAGGACCCGGAAGTTGCGCCGGAATTTTTACGGGTAACGCAGGATGAAACCGACCGGATGATCCGGATGATTAACGACCTGCTAAACCTGTCCCGGATGGATTCCGGCACGGTCAAGCTTGAACTGGAACTCGTGAACATCAACGAGTTGTTTAGTTACATCCTTGACCGGTTTGATATGATGCTTGCTAAAAACCGGGAAGAAGGGAAACCGCAACTCACCATTAAGCGGGACTTTACGGCGACAAGCCTGTGGGCGGAGGTCGACCAGGATAAGTTTACGCAGGTGATTGATAACATCATGACCAATGCGGTGAAGTACTCACCGGATGGGGGAACAATTACGTGCCGTCTGCAACAGGAGGGCAACAACGTTGTTTTGAGTGTGGCTGATCAGGGATTAGGAATTCCGAAAAAGGACATCGACCATATTTTCGACCGGTTCTTCCGGGTTGATAAGGCCCGTTCGCGGGCCCAGGGGGGAACTGGTCTGGGGTTAGCCATCTCCAAGGAAGTAATTGAGCTTCTGCACGGGAAGATTTGGGTAACCAGCACGGAAGGAGAGGGCTCAACGTTCTTTATTTCCCTCCCGTCGGAAGAATACGAGGAAGGAGACCTGTGGGATGAAGATGCTTAGGTGGCTTCGGGAAAACTGGCTGCACATTGCGTTGCTCTTTGCCCTGATTGTTAGTGTTACGTTCTCGTTTTTGATATGGGCCAACCCCTTTCAGCGGCCGCACAGTAAACGGACGCCGACGCTCCGACAACCAACAACGCAGACGGCGACCTGGAAGGCGAGTGACCTGTACGTTCCCACAACGGTTGTGATTAACCGGGGAGGCGGAAAGCAGGAGCAGGTTCAGTCCAAAACAAATGAGGCAATGCACGTAATTCAGCGGGGATTAGCGGCGACGAATGCCGACCGGATAACACCGGTTGCGCTGACTGCTCATGATTATCAGGGTGAGTTTCACCGGGCTGATACGGTTATTTTGAGTTATCCGGATCCACTTCCGGGCGGACTGTTTAAAAAACTGCTTCGTCGTGGGGGAAGTGGTGCATCTTTTCAGGTCAACCACGTGTTGATTTCTACGAAGAAACCTGACCGGTTGTACTTACTGGACGACGCCCATCGCCAGGAGTACGTAGTACCGGTTCGGGGAACGGCGGTCCGGCGCATGGTTCATACCCTCGTTACGCTGAAAGGCCAGCGCACTCCCATAACGTTCCAGCGCATTGCCGGGAAAATGACGGTGACGTACCCGGCCGGGCTGAGTTTGCCGCAGGTCAGCTATCTTGTAAATAAGCAGCCGGCTAACCAGCTCGTTACCCGGTTAATGGGGGCGAATAGCTCGTATATCATTGATTCGCGGCAGCAGGCAAACACGACAACGTATACTGATAGCAACCAGCGCCTAACCGTTAATCAAAAAGAAGGTGTGATTGCATACGACCAGTACCGTCGTCGGGGGCAGCCGGATGATGCAACGACGGTTCTAACTAGTAACGTTAAGCGGTTGAATGACCTGGATGTCGGGCTAACCGCCGTTCACTTTTTAAGTTATTCGCAGCCGCATCATACGGCAACCTACTGTAGTTACGTGGCCGGCTTTCCAATCATCTCACCGGTTAGCCGGGGAATGTATACCATTCGGCAAACGGTCACGACTTCGGTGACGTTTTCCCAGTATGGCCTTCAGGTGGCAATTCCGTCTGGAGCGGGGGCCCACCAGGTTCATCTTCCAGCGACGGCAGAGGTATTTAACCAGCTTGCGGCCGCGGGAATTTCGGCGGATAAGGTAACGGGAATTACGGTGGGCTACCAATGGCATGCGAATAAGGCGTCGGGAGAAGTTGCTGACCTCACACCAACCTACTTTATCCGGATAAACGGCCAGTGGCAGGATTATCAACGGGTTATTGCCCACCACTAGCGTAATGGTAGTAAGTCAACCATAAGCTGATTCTATTTACCACTACGATTTCTGTTTTTAGGCGCACTCAAATAAGACTAGCCTAAAATCATCAAAATTTTGGGCTACCTAAGGTACGCGCATTGAAT
>DWXB01000002.1 GCA_019119415.1 Candidatus Ligilactobacillus avistercoris
CCCCCACACTTGCCTAAGGTGCGGAGGACTTCACTATATAAGCTCACAAGTTGAGGCAACTTATAACTTGTTCAACCAGTGAGTAAATAGTGCCACACATATCCCTACAAGTAGGGGATATATGAATTGGCCAACGAAGGACATAAACTTCACCTCCTATCGAGGCAGTTGCCAGGGTTAAGTATATTAGAAAATAATCTTGGCGAATATATTCTTGTTATGTTATTATGTTGATGAACGAAGGACATAACTTCTTAAGTCTAACCGGCCGCCTTACCAGTTAGACTTATTTTTTGGCTCTATAATATTTAGCACTGATGGAGAAATCCACCTTTACTAAACGTTATAGAGCCCGAAGAAGACGGTATTTAAATTTAAACTACAATTATTTCTTGGAAAAGCGTTTAACCTGTTCAAAGATTTCAGCGAGTAAATAAGCAATATATGCACTTTGATGAAGCTCAGGGTTAATCTCACTTAGTACATTCCCCAGACTTACCCATAATTCTTTAGGAATGAGTGTTCCAACAGGTCTTTTTGGGAAATATTGTCCGTCAATTCTTTGATAAAGCGGGTAAACGGATATATCTGTTTGGTCCATATGGTTTAACGTGTAATCGATCAACCAAACGATATAATCGCCAACCCGCATATCACATAATTCAGCAACTGCTTTAAGTTGCGTTGCTAAGGTAACGGGCGTTGACAAGTAGATACTAAGATTATGGCCTTGTTTGAGTTCTTCAACCCGTTGCTCCTTTTCTGCAGATTCCGTAATGAATAGGGACCAATTTGAACGATCGATTTTAATTGGAGAGGGGTTGGCTTCACTTCCGCCATACCGGTCAATTAATGAATATGTTGTTATAATTGTTTCAATATTGGTTTTGCTCCCACTGTTGATGTTGGGACCCAATTGTTTAGTCTTAACTTTGTTGGTGTGTTCAAAACCAATTTCTAAGGCGTCATTTACTTGCATTAATTATCCTCCAGATTATTTATACAACGATTGAAATAAGTCGATAAACGGTCGATACTCACTGTGTTTCTTTATAACGTCAACCATCGGGCTTTTGTTATATTCCAGTGTTTGAAAGTCAGGTATCAATGGTAAAAACGCTTTGTTTACGACTTTTGTTAATGCTTTTTGGAATTGGCGTGACAGCTTTGATTCAGTAAACATATTCCCAATGGTTACGATATTGCTTTTTGGAATTATCATTTTGGATAGATGCTCTTGGAACACGGTATTAGCCACAATACTTAAACTGTCAGGTGTAACAACGTTAATAATTTGATTCATGTGGTCAAAAATTAAATCGTTTAATTCACTTAACCCCGATGTGGTATCAAATAGAACCACTTGGTATTCAGTTTGCAATTTAATGTACTTTAACCATTTTTCAAAATAATATGAATTCCCATTATTTGGTAGCACTTCGCTACCCGGAAGAAGGGCACAGTTCCGTGTAATCAATTGAACTGTGCAGCCTAGGTAGTTGGACGTAAAGATTAAATCAGCGTTTTGTGCGCTATCCATTGCGGTCTTTAAACTGCCTGCGAGTGCCGTTAATCCGCGTTGAGGGTCACAATCAACCATCAAAACAGGAATGCCTTTTTTGGCCAGAAATGCAGCGTAATTCCACAGTAAGCTGGTTTTACCAACGCCGCCTTTGATTCCGCCAAAAGCAATAAATTGTGTTGTTCTTTGTTCCATGTTAATGTTCCTCATCTGATTCTAGCTCTTCGTTGTAGTTAGCTAATAATTGTTCTTGATGATTGGCTAAGAACGTGGTTAAAGCGGTAGTTGGTATAATTCGTGCGCTAACCCGTTTCTTTAACGTGTAACTGTTTAATCGTTTCTTGCCGAATGCCGTGGTAACTTTTTTAGGGAGGCGCAGTGCTGTTTCAACTGTACATAGTCCGGGAACAATAATGCGGTCCCCAATTAGTAGGTGGTCACGAATTACTGTGATCAATGAATTTACAGCCACTACCGCTTCCTCATCCGACATATTGCCTAACTGTGCGACTTCATGGATAAGTTCTTTTCGCTTTATTGTGCTCAATATAATCACCTCGTAAATTTCATTTCATCCGTAATTATAATATTATCGTCTTTGCAAGTCAATCTTTTAAAAGAAAAGATAACTGCATTTGTAGAGGTTTGCAAAAGCTAGGTGCTTTGTCGATTAGATCATTTGGAATTAAGCTTTGTGTTGAGCAGTGTTTAGACTTTTCAGCCTTATTTTGAGACTATTATTGTGATATCAAATGTGTTAATGGAACCGGAACAATTGATTTTCAACTGGCAGACGGGAAAACGTAAGGCCTACTTATAGCCTAGAGCCGGTTGACCGTTTTGTGACCGAATCCATTTACAACGAGAAGTTACAGGACATCTTTTATGGACAATTATCGGGGTCTTTCAAAACATCAGGACAATAGGACAATACACAGCAAGATGCTAGCGCACTGCGTAATGGCTTATAAGGGAATTGTTCTAGTGTCAGCAGTTCGCGGCCCTTTGTACTTGCCTGAAGGGTTATCTTAAAAATTACCATATAACAATAATATTAGAAACCTTTCATCATAATTTAATCATATGCTATAATGTATTAAAAGCCAATAACAGCTAGGTTTACCGGCAAATCACTAAGGAGAAGAGAGAATGAGCTTATTTAAAAGAATGTTTTTCCGCCAATCACCAGCGAAGTACGGACTAAAGGACGGCCACTTGAACCGGTCGCTTCGGGTGCGGGATCTTTTATCCCTGGGAATTGGAATGATTGTTTCCACCTCAATCTTTACCCTTCCCGGGGAAGTAGCGGCGATGCACACGGGACCTGCGGTAATCATTTCGTTTGTGATTGCGGCCGTGGTGGCCTGTTTGGTCGCATTGGTGTATGCAGAGATGGCGGGGGCCATGCCGTTTGCCGGTTCCGCGTATACGTGGATTAACGTTCTTTTTGGGGAACTCCCTGGCTGGGTAGTCGGCTGGGCGCTGCTTGCTGAGTATCTTATCGGCGTTTCCTTCGTTGTTTCGGGAATATCATCAAACTTGAAACCCATCCTGGCCTCGGTCGGGGTGCATCTTCCGGCCTTCCTCGCTAACCCCCTCGGACAGCGTGGCGGGGTAGTTGATATGATTGCAGTGGGAATTGTTTTAATTGTCGGTTTGCTGGTATCCCGGAATTTATCCAAGATAACGTTGGTTGAGAACGCGCTGGTTATCCTGAAAATCTTTGCGATTCTTTTATTCATCGTAGTTGGTGCCACCGCTGTGCACCTTAGTAACTTTCACCCGTTTATCCCCGCATACCACGCAACGAGCAACGGCGCGTTTGGCGGATGGCAGGGAATTTACGCGGGCGTGGCGATGATCTTTGTTTCGTATTTGGGATTTGATGCGATCGCCGCGAATTCGGCAGAAGCAGTGAATCCGCAAAAAACGATGCCCCGGGGGATTATTGGTTCACTGGAGATTGCGTCGGCCTTCTTCATTGCGGTGAGTTGCGTCTTAATTGGGGTACTGCCGTATCAACGGTATGCGGCCAGCGCTGAACCAATCGGGATTGCGCTCCGGGCAATTCATCATCCGTTAATCGCAACCATTGTGCAGTTAATTGCCGTGTTTGGCATGTTTACCGCCGCCATTGGTTTCACGTTGTCCGGTTCGCGGTTAATCTATTCATTCAGCCGCGACGGGATGTTACCGAAGTTCTTTAGCCGGCTAGACCGGAATCAGCAACCCAAAAACGCCGTGACGCTTATTACGGTGGTTGTCGTTATTGTGAGTTCGCTCTTGCCGTTTAGCTTTTTATCCCAGTTGGTATCGGCGGGAACAATCGTCGCCTTTATGTTTGTGTCAATCGGCCTCTTCTTTCTGCGTAAAAGGGAAGGGCGCGATATTGCCCAGCCAGCGTTTAAGGTGCCGGGTTATCCGGTTGTTCCGGCATTGGCCTTCGTGTTTAGTTTATTAGTTTTCATCGGGCTTGACCGGGCAGCAAAGGTGTATGCGCTGGGATGGTTTGTTCTGGGAGTCATCATTTACTTTGTGTATGGCATTCGGCATGCAAACCACCAGTAAAAGCGTTTTAAGTGGTGTTTTCCGGTAAAATTAAGTAGAATAAAGCCTAGGTTCTAAAAAAGAAATTCGGACAGAGAAAGAGGCATCATGATGGTAAAGGCAATTAAGCTGACGGCGACGGCCCACTACCTCCCGTCACGGGTTGTGACAAATGATGAACTTAGTCAGTTAATGGATACATCAGACGAGTGGATTCAGGCGCATACGGGGATTAAGACCCGGCACTTTGCGATTGGTGAGGACACGTCGGATATGGCGTTAAAGGTTGCCCGGGAGCTTCTGGCAACGGCTGGATTGGCCCCGACGCAGATTGACCTGATTATCGTTTCAACCATTACTCCCGACGCCCTTACGCCTTCCACGGCGGCAATCGTGCAGGGAAAACTGGGGGCAACGAATGCGTTTGCGTACGATTTATCGGCAGCGTGTGCCGGGTTTATCTTTGCGTCAACGACCGCCACGAAGTTTTTGCGGGCGGGCGGTTACCGCCGGGCAATGGTAATCAGTGCTGAAACGAACTCCAAGATGCTCGATTTTCATGACCGAACGTCCGCCGTTTTCTTCGGTGATGGCGCGGCCGGAGCAATCTACGAGGCCAGTGATGATCCGGCCGATGAGATGGTTGGCGGGGAGCTGCTTGAAACGCAGGGTGACGAGGAGTCGATTCACAGTGGTCGGGTAGCCCCGTTGAGTGCGGTGAAGGCGGATAACTATCCCCGGACCGATGCCTTTTACCAGGACGGGCACGCCGTGTACGAGTTCGTTACGCAGCGGATTCCTGAACATATTGCCGCGTTTCTGCAGCAGGAGCACCTGACTCCAGCGGACGTCGACTTTGTGATTCCCCACCAGGCAAACCTCCGGCTAATTGAACAGCTTGCTGAACGGACCGGAATTCCGCTCGCAAAGTTTGCCCAGGAAGTGACGACGGTGGGAAACCTCTCTTCAGTCGGAATACCGCTGGCACTTGACCGGGCTATCCGGGCGGGGAAGCGGCCCCAGCACGTGCTTCTTACGGGCTTTGGCGCCGGATTGGCCTACGCAAGTATGTTGTTAGACCTGTCGAAATTAAAGTAATAACGGGCTATTAAAAGAGGCTGGGATAATTCCAGCCTCTTTCTTTGTATTTCATTGTTAGATAAACGGCTTAACCCCCAAGTACAGCAGAATCAGGGCAATGATTGGCTTCATTACCCGAGAGAAGGTTTGTTTTGTCCTTCCGGGAAGGTGCTGCATTACCAGTGGGGCAAGGGCGGCGCCAACAATTGTCCCGAGTGACATGATGATGACGGGGTGCCAGGCAATCGTCATGGTTGGCCAGTGCAGGCCGATGCCGACGATGGTGGTCCACGTTCGAATAAAGGCCGAAGCGGCGACAGCGTCTTCAAGTGATGCGTTTACTAAAAACATGCCCGCTACGAGGGGACCGCCCCCCGACATTCCGGCTAAACCAGTCATAACACCGCTGACAATCCCGGTTCCGTCAGCCATTACCTGGTTGAGTCGCGTTTGCGTCGGCCGGGTTTGGTGGTGAAGGTGGGGGGCAATGATGGTTTTGTACAGGATTGATAGCGCCAAAACCACCAGAATGACGCTGATGATGATCCGGTAGTAGTGCTGGTTAATCCGGTTAACCAGCAGACTTCCGCCCAGTGTTCCGACAAGCGCCCAAAATAGGAGACGGTGTTCTTGCCGGTGGTGGTGTGATTCACGGTCGTGTTTTTTTCGCACGCCGTGATAAATCAGGGTCGCAATGATTAACGCCGGTAAGGTTGTGACCAGCGCGCTGGCAGCGGCCGTCTTGGCGGTAAGCCCAAACAGGGTGATGAAACTACCGATGTACAGCGCTGCGCCCATGCCGAGTGAAATCATAATGAATCCGATGATAAACCCGATGAGGAGTAAAAGTGTTATTTCCATTAGAAGGATTCGCCTCACTTGCCGGTAATTATTGTTTTTACCGGATAGTTTCGGTGGTTGGGAGTGTAAAAACCAACCATGCTCTCGTTATACCACTATTTTTCATGAACGGTTACATTTGTAGTCGAATTTTAATTACTTTTCCTTTTAGCCATAGTCAAACAAAACCCGGTGATTACGCCGATCACCGGGAAGAAACTGCTTCTAATTTGTATGTTACGTCATCGGCCTCATCATAAACGGTGGTTGGGCCGTTGAGTCCCGCCGTCACCTTAACGTGGTAGCCG
The DNA here is from genome assembly GCA_019119415.1 of Candidatus Ligilactobacillus avistercoris. Taxonomy (GTDB): domain Bacteria; phylum Bacillota; class Bacilli; order Lactobacillales; family Lactobacillaceae; genus Ligilactobacillus; species Ligilactobacillus hohenheimensis. Next base: position 6,298 of record DWXB01000002.1, read on the forward strand.
TACTTATCGAGGAAAAGGAGTTCGTTTTGGTCAATCTTAACGATGTGGCCCTCAATTTCCCGCCGGTCAATGAAGAGGTGCAGGCTAGGAGCAATTGAAAAAGTATGTTGCTTTTTGTTAGTGGAGTCGACGAACGTCCACTGACCCGTATACCGGGCGGGGAAGTTAATGGGCGCTGGGCTTTTTTTGTTCCACCACCCGTCGAGCCGTTTAATTTTAGGAATCCGCAAACGGGGCCGCTGCACGGTCGTCTCCTCCTTTCAATCGCTTTCGTTACCATAATCATATCCTATTCCGGCCGGACTGCGGGCGATTCTTAGAAAGTGTAATTCAAATAAAATATTGTGATAGTTTTGTCATAAACTTTTCAGTGGTGGGTGTTTTCCGGTAAGATGAAAGTAGTTTAAATTGATGTGAGGAGCACACTATGAACGAACAGTTTGCGAAGTATTTTCAGGAACAGGGTTTTACGACCCAAACGTCGGTTCAAAAAGAAGTGATTCCTGCCCTTGTGGCGGGGAAAAATGTCGTGGGGTTAGCGCCGACCGGATCGGGGAAAACCCTGGCGTATGTTTTGCCACTGCTCGAAAAGGTTTTGTCTGGTGATGGCCTGCAGGTAATTATTCTGGCGCCTTCCCAGGAATTGGCTGTTCAGATTACGGGTGTCACCCGGGCGTGGGCCAAACTGATTAATATTAAGGTTCAGGCGCTTATTGGGGGAGCGAATATCCGTCGCCAGGTCGAAAAACTGCGGCATGATCGGCCAGAGGTGGTTGTTGGTACTCCGGGCCGGGTTAACGATTTAATCACGGCCAAACGGGTAAAAATGCACCGGGTGACGGCAATCGTGATGGATGAGGCCGATGCGTTACTGGCGGAGGAGGCCTCCCGTGAGTTGTGCCGAACCATCGTAAGCCATGCCCATGCTGACGTTCAGCTCGGCTTTTTCTCAGCAACCGCCACGCCTATTTTGGATGAACTGCACCGGTGGTTTGGGGTGCAAGTTACCCGGATCGACGTGCGGGCAACGGACCACACGCAGGGAGCAGTTACGCACTATATGGTTGCCGTCCCAACGAGAAAAAGGGTGGACGCATTGCGGAAGTTGGCGCGGATGCCACAAATGCGGGCGCTGGTGTTTTGTAGTCAAACGGCGACCGTGCGTGAATTAACCGCCAAACTGCAGTACCACCACGTTCCGGTGGCGGCGCTAGTTAGTGGCATGAACCACCAGGGCCGGGCGCATGCTCTTAGTAGCCTCCGTAAGGGGAAAATCAAGTTACTGCTAACCACTGATGTGGCTGCCCGCGGGTTGGATCTTCCGGGGTTACCGGCCGTGATCAACTACGACATTGCCCGTGATCTCCGGACGTACGTGCACCGGGTGGGGCGGACCGGTCGGATGGGCGCAACCGGGACGGTCATCAACCTTGGAAACGAGCATCAGTTGCGCTCTTTTCGCCAGTTAATTCGGCCAAACGGCTATTCCGTGGTTGACGGGATGATTGTCCACGGCGAATTAGTTGAAGGAAAGCGGCTGCGGCCGACGAAAAACAAGCAATCAACCCCGGTTAAGCAGGAACAGCAACAGCCAGCCGGAAGCGAGCGGAAGAAGCACCGGAAAAATCGCCGGCGCAACCAGAAAAACAAGGGAATGCGGCGGAAGCGGCGTTCCTAGTTAAGGTTGACTTTTATAATTACCACTAATTATACTAATTAGTGGTTAGTATGCGCCCGTAGCTCAGCAGGATAGAGCAACCGCCTCCTAAGCGGTAGGTCATCGGTTCGATTCCGATCGGACGCACTAGTGGAATTAATGCGGTGGGATGGTTGAAGAAACTGTCCCTTCGCTTTTAAAAGGGGAGTCTTAGGATGAAGCAGCTTAAGGTAATGACGGTTTTCGGAACCCGGCCGGAAGCGATTAAGATGGCACCAATCGTGCTGGCACTTCAACAGCGGCCCGAAGAATTTGTTCCGGTAACGGTGGTAACGGCCCAGCACCGGGAAATGCTTGATCAGGTGTTGGCAACGTTTAACATCACGCCGGATTACGACCTTAACGTAATGCACCAACGGCAAACCCTGACGGACGTAACTACGAATGTCTTGCAGGGGATGGGGCCGGTTCTCGAAAAGGAACGGCCGGACATTATGCTGGTTCACGGCGACACGACCACGACGTTAGCCGCAAGTTTGGCGGGCTTCTACCACCACGTTGCGGTCGGCCACGTGGAGGCTGGCTTGCGGACGTGGGACAAGAATGCGCCGTACCCGGAGGAGTTAAACAGGCAGGTGACGGATGATATTAGTGATTTGTACTTTGCCCCGACCCAGTTGAGTAAGGAAAACCTGCTTAAGGAAAATCACCCAGAGAAGAACATCTACATCACGGGGAACACGGCCATCGATGCCTTACAGCACACTGTGCGGGCGGAGCACCAGGTTACGGGGTTACCGGTAATTCCTGAGGATCACCGGTTGATTTTACTGACAATGCACCGGCGGGAAAACCAGGGGACGCCGATGGAGCGGGTTTTCAAGGCCATCCGGCACGTTGTTGAAACGCATCCTGACGTCGAAGTCGTTTATCCGGTTCACCTTAATCCGGCGGTCCAGGAAGTGGCCCACAAGGTCTTTAATGGATTGGACCGGGTTCACCTGATTGAACCGCTTGAAGTGGTTGATTTCCATAACTTAGCTGCTCAGAGCTACTTTATTATGACTGATTCTGGGGGTGTCCAGGAGGAAGCGCCAGCCTTAAAGAAGCCGGTGTTGGTTCTCCGGGATGTCACGGAACGGCCGGAAGGGGTTCAGGCTGGGACACTACGGTTAGTCGGCACGGAAACGGCGGCGGTTACGGGTGCAATGGTTGATCTCTTAACTAATGAAGATGCTTACCAGCAAATGGCAACCGCCCGGAATCCGTACGGTGATGGGCATGCAACTGATCGGATTCTGGCGGCCATCCAGTTCTACTTTAACGGGGGAACGCGGCCAGTAGAGTTTGATTCGGGGCTAGCACGGAAGTAAGAGAAAGCGTTAAAACGAGAAATTGCAGGAGGTTGCGCCTCATTGGCGGACCTCCTTTATAGTATAAAAAAACGCGGCTGTGCTTTGCACGGTCGCGTTTGCTTACGGAAGCAGCGGTCTTCCGCTATTGTTTAATTAGAAGAACCATACGGTCGTGTCAGACCATGCCCACCAAGTAACGGTAGTCGTGTCAGACCATGTCCACCAGATGTCACTGCAGGTGTCACTGTCGTCCCACCACCAAATAATGATTGACGGGCCGTTGTCGCAGCCGTGGTTGTGGTGGTGGTGGACAGGAACACGGTGGCACGGGCCAGGGATGATTACCTTAACCGGGCCAGGGCCGTAAATTGGCTTGTTGTGGTGTGCTGGCTTGGTTGCCGGCTTCTTTGTCGGTGCAGTTGGTGCAGTTGGTGCAGTCGGCGCAGTCGGTGCGGTTGGTGCAGTCGGTGCGGTTGGTGCAGTCGGTGCAGTCGGTGCGGTTGGTGCAGTCGGTGCGGTTGGTGCGGTTGGTGCAGTGCCGGCCGTTCCAGCGGTTCCAGCAGTGCCGGCCGTTCCAGCGGTGCCGGCAATTCCAGCAACGCCCTTAACGGTTGCCGTTGTTGCTGAGTGAGCCGTTACGGCGTCAGCGTGGACGGCTGGAAGCCCAAAGCCGAGCGTAACCCCTAGCCCCACAGTTGCCAGGGCAGTAACAAATTTACTACTATTCTTCATTTGGTAGAAAACCCCTTTCTGAAAAGTGGCGTTTTATGATTGAACGCCGTGTGCTGTTTTGATCCAACTCGATGCGCCCGTTATTTTACGGTAGAACGCAATGAGGATCGCTGGAAATAGAATGACATTGTAGATCGTCATCGTGCTGCAGATGATTACTAACTTAGGGCTGATTCGAAAATCATTCAGGGCATACTTAAACGCCATGTAATACGACAGGGCCGTTACTGCACCGAGAAGGAACACAAACAGTCCGATGAAGTGGACGAAGTGTCCACACGCATACAGTAAAATGACGAGGTTTGAAAAGCCGACTAGCACCGTGAAAAACGGCAATAACATGAAGAAGACCATTTCAAACTTTGCCCAGAAACCCAGTTCGGGGGACTTAACCACCCGGGAGAAATACTTCTGCGCACAATCTAACCCACCCTGGACCCACCGAGAACGTTGGCGGATAAACGGTTTGGTTTTATTGACGGCTTCCTGATAGACCACAATATCAGAACAGTATTTCGTTCGGGCACCCTTTAGGAGAAAGTTAGTGCTGAATTCAAAGTCTTCAAGAAGCGCGTTTCCCCATGGATTTTGCTTATCGTCCATTGCTGATAGGCGAATAAACTGGCCGTTGCCTGATGCGGCGGCGTTGCCAATGACGTTCCGGACCCGCTGAATCCATTCATTCACGGTTGCAAACTCAACGTCCTGCATTAGTTCCAGCCAGTTGTGAACCTTAATCATCCGAACCTTTGTTTGCAAGAGGGCCAGCTGAGGGTGCACAACATACTCAAGGATTACGTTTTTGAAGTCCTTTTCCTTCATGACAGCATCCGCATCCAGAACACCAACAATGGTGCGTTCGTGGTCGGTGGAGGCGAGCTTCCGGATATAGTTCAACCCAAAATTAAGTGCGTTGCCCTTCCCCGTTTGGGCGTTGGGCTTAAAGCGCTGCAGGAGCGCAATCTTTTTTTCACAGTGGTGCGTCGCAATGAATTGTTTGATCAAATCACCGGTGCCGTCATCCGACCCGTCATCAATCACAAGGAGGGTGATCTGGTCGATTGACGTGGTGTTTTCAAGAAACTTGCTAAGCGTACTGTTAACTACCCCGGCTTCGTTGAGCATCGGCATCATAACGTATAGGTGGTATCCGGCGGCCAGGGCGAAGTCGCGCTTTCGCCGCCACGGTTCGCGGATGGACCCAAGAACCAGGACAAGTACCCATAACGTGTAGTAGAAAATGCCAAATGCCGAAACCCAGCCGCATATCCGGATGAACCAGGGCAGGATGTAACGGACTAAGAAACGAGATACTGCCAGCATAACCTTTCCCTTCTACAAAATTCTACCTCCCGCTTGCAATGATACCATACGTAGTTCGCTTAGTTAAATATCATGAAGGCAACTGGTTACAATGGTTAAGAAAGTAAAAGGTTGCGCAAAAGTCGGAGCTGGCGCGAATAGTGGCGCTGTAAGCTGGCAGAATAGCTTCTAAAAAGTCACGGTAAATTTAAAACATTGTTAAATAATTTGGTAAGCATGGGTTAAACCGGCGCTTACCGGGTTCGCCGAATAACGAGGGTTACCCCCGCTGCAATGAGCGTCACGCTGATTCCTACCAGGGAGACGAGCGCTCCAAGCTTGAGGGCAGGGACGTGGTAGGACAACACGATGTGGTGCTGGCCCTTAGGAAGCCGCAGGCCCACAAAGGCGGTGTTCACCCGCAAAACCTTCACCGGATGGCCGTTGTCGGTTGCCCGCCATCCCGTGGAGTACGGAATGGACGAGGCAAGGATGCCGACCCGTGACGTGGTGATTGTCCCTGTGACGCGGTCCCCGTTAAGCCGGACGTTCTGGAGGGCATGGCGCTGGACCGTCTTTACCTGGTTGAAGTACTGCTTCCCGAGGGGCTCGGCTACAACGCGGAGCTTAAAGCGGTACGTCCCCATTTTTGACGGGGTGAGGGTGAGCGTTTGCGGAAGTCCGCGTTGGATGAAGCCGAGGTTCATCGTTCCGGCGTGGACGATCTTATAGAACGACAGAATCGTCCGCTTTGGTTGGTACAGTTTCTCCGTCCCGTTCGGCCCCGCCACCTTCAGGGTAAACCCATGGTTGGGCGTGCCGTTGACAACGTGGTAGTGCAGGTAACGGTAGTAGTCCATCTTGGTGTTCTTCGCCAGTGGGCCCCTGGTAAGATCGTTGTTTTCCGTCTGGGCCTCGATCCGGACCTGTTGCCGGAGACTCATCGGCGTGTAGTGAACGTTCGTAAACTCAAGGTGGAGTTCGTAGTTCCGGAGTTTCTTGAGTTGTTTATTTTGCTTCCCCTTAACCCGTGGATTCAGCACGATGGTGTACGACTCGTTGGCGTCCTGTCGCTGCAGCATTTTGGTTGCTCCGGTAATCCGCACCCCGTGGCTTGAAACGAGCTCGTAGGGGATAGCGACGGTCAGGTTGGAGAGTGAGGCGGGAGTAAGACCAGCTGCATCGTGGGCATCACTGACGGTCACGCCCGCAGCGAGGGCCCGTTCCCGTTGGGTTGCGCTGAGCTTCTTAGCCTGGTGGGGTGTTACTACCCGGTCTTGCCAGTAAAGAAGCGGGAAGGCCGCCGTATTCTTGTACCGGCGGGTTTGCTGGCTATCACCTGGTTGACCGTTAATGCCCGTCACCTTTTGGGTCGTCTTGTCCAGGACAAATCCGGCCGGAATCTTATTGGCATTGGGGTTTCCAATCTGGGTGAACAGGTACTTAACGTTTAGGAAGTCCAGGAGGGCCGTCCGGTCATCGAGCTGCTGGAGTGGGTAGTTAGCCTCGTATTGGGTGTTTTGCATTTCCTGGGCAAACTGGCCGACGTACTTATTCTGGATTGAGTAGTACGAGTTGAGCAGGTTTACCGGAGCGGCGAGGTTATTGTACATGGTGTAGTCCGCACCAAGCTGGTAGTTCTGGCTCAGGGTTGAAACCCGGTATCCCGTTTTGCCGGTAAGGCCATCTGCCAACCCATTATAGCTGTCCTGTTCCAGGTTTTGAAAGGCTCCCAGGGGCAGCATTTCCTTGGAGTAGCCGCCGTTATACGGGGCCTCAAAGTAGACCGCATTAAAGAGGACGTTGAGGAGCACGACGGCCAGTAACCAGTGCCGGGAGTGGGTTCCACCGTGCCGGTGAAGCAGCCACAGAACCAGCAGGGTAACGTACAGGAAGACCATCGGGATAAACAGCATCTCGTTGTTTTCAAAGAGGTAGTCCAGGAAAATAATCCCGGTGTAGCCTACCGTAACAAGCGTAAAGAGTTTGAGGGTGTTCCCAGACAGGTGCGGCAGTCGTTCGGCGAGGATGGCGCACGCAAGCGCTACTGGGAGGCACAGCATTAGCGTCCAGCGGTTGGACGGTGACATGAAGGCGTTCATGAAGGCCGCAAAGCACGGGAGGAGCAGCATGCCACCGCTAATCAGAATGCTCGTTGCGATTACCGGGTAGCGTTTAATGTGCCGGAGAACATAGGTAATCCCGAAGAGGGCGATGCTGGCAAACCCGAGCGCCGTCCAGAAGTAGAAGTCGCGGTTGCCGCCGTTAATTAGCTGGGAGGGGAGTGCCAGATAGTAGTACGGCGGGTACACGTGCATCCCGTTGGCAAACGGACTGCCGGAACGGGTAGAGTTAAGGACCGCGTGGAGTTCAGGAACGAGGATAAAGCCGGCCAGTAGCAGGCTCGTGATGGTTGCCCCGGCTAAGCGGGCAAGCACAACCGGGTAGTTTAACCGGCTGCGGTAGGTAATCATAATCCGGAGCGCAAGGTAAATGAACGCTCCAATTCCCAGCATGTAGGCAAAGTAGAAGTTACTAATGAGCATCCACGTGAATGCACCGATTAGTGGCCAGCAACTTTTACCCTGCAACACCCGTTCGATGGCCAGGAGCACCAGTGGAAAAATGATAAACGGCGTCGCAAAGAACGGCTGGGCGCAGTTGGCGTACAGTAAAAAGGCGTTAAAGGTGTAAACCAGGGCACCAGTGATAATTGCCGGGGTGTGCAGCGCCTTAAAGTGGCGGGCAAAGAAGCAGAAGGCCAGCCCGACACAGTATAGTCGCAAAACAATGATCAGGTGGTAGGCCAAGACAATCTTGCTAACCGGAAAGAGGAGGGTCAGGTACGCAAAAACGTCCCCGATGTCGTAGTAGGCAAAGATGGGGAACTTGGCCGCCCCCAGCCCCATTTTCCACGACCACTGGGGGGTGTGGAAGGGGTGGTGAATAAACTGGGCGAGGGTTTGCCGGTAGGCCTTCAGCAATGGTAAGTGCTGGTTGGCTCCGTCAATGTACCAGATAAACGAGTGCCCCGTAACAAGGTACGTTCCGTACACGAAGAGCGCAACGATGAGAAACGCCGCGGTGTACTTCAGGTATAGCCGGTGATGGCTCTTTTTTTGATCAAACGAAAACTGCATGGTAACTGCTCCTCTCTCCATTCCCTTGTATTTTACCGTAAAATGACGAATTCGGCAGGAAGAACAGTCCATTTTAAAAAAGGAGGGTGGTTGGGTCGGTCAAAAATAAATTAGTGCCTGGAAATTCTCCAAATGATTTGGGGAATGGCTGGTGTTAAGCAAGTGTGGTGATTTCCTTTTTATCCACAATATGTGGTGTGTATAAATTAACTATATACAACATGTGGTATTAAGTGCTACGATGGGGACGTTGATTGGAATGGCAACAGCGAAAGGGGAAGAATTTATGCCACAGCAGTTTGTTAAGCGTGACGGGGCGGTCTATCCGTTCCGGGAATACAAGTTAGAGTTAGTTTTTGCGGCGTTGGAAGTTGAGGATCCGGGAAAGGTTGCGGCGGTAACGGCGGCCCAACTAACCGGGAAACGGGTAACCGCCCAGCAGGTAGAGGATGCGGTTTTAGCCACCTGTGAGCGGCTCCACCTTACGGAAGCCCGTCAGCGGTACTTGGACTACAAGGAACACCGGGCGCAGGAATTTGCTAAGCAGACCGACCCAACGGCCCGGTTAGAGCGCCTAGTAAAGGGTGATCCAACGATTATTCATGAAAATGCCAATAAGGACAGCACCGTTTTCAGTACCCGGCGGGATTTAACCGCCGGGACGGTGGGGAAAACGCTGGGGTTAACGATGATGCCCCCGCACATTGCCCATGCCCACCTGAAGGGGGTCATTCACTTCCACGACCTGGATTATTCGCCGCTTGAACCGTACAGCAACTGCTGTTTGATTGACTTTGAAACGATGTTCCGTGACGGGTTCAAGATCGGGAACGCGGAGGTTGAGCGGCCTAAGTCAATTCAGACTGCGGTCGCCCAGATCGTTCAGGTGATTGCCAGCGTTGCTAGTCAGCAGTACGGCGGCTGTACGGTGGACCATGTTGATACGCTATTGGCCCCGTACGCAATGATGAACTACGCAAAGCACCAGCACACCGCACAAAAGTATATTTCAGAAAAGGAGTCCCAGGAGCAGTATGCCCGGGAACGGACCGTCAAGGATATTTACGATGCGATGCAGTCACTGGAATACGAGATTAATACCCTGTTTACCACGAATGGCCAAACGCCGTTCACCTCGGTGGGGTTTGGACTTGGAACATCGTGGGCTAGCCGGGAGATTCAGCGGGCTATCCTACAGGTGCGGATTGACGGGCTCGGGAAAAACCACCGGACGGCCATTTTTCCGAAGCTTCTCTTTGCGATTAAGGACGGAATCAACCATCGTCCGGAGGATCCTAACTATGACATTAAGCAGTTAGCGATTGAGTGCGCTACTAAACGGATGTACCCGGACATCCTTAATTACCCGCCGATTGTGGCAATTACCGGTAATTTTAAGTCGCCGATGGGGTGCCGGTCATTCCTTCCCAAGTGGACGGATGAAGACGGCCGGGAGGTCAACGATGGCCGCGCCAACATGGGAGTGGTGACGTTAAACCTTCCTCGGATTGCCATGGAGGCCCACGGGAACCAGGAACTGTTTTGGACAATGCTGGAGGACCGGCTTCAACTCGCCCACGAAGCACTCATGGTGCGGGTGAAGCGGATTCGTGATGATGCCCGTCCTGAAAACGCCCCGATTTTGTATAAGTACGGTGCGTTTGGGATGAAGGCCAAGAACGGCGAGTCCGTTGACCGGTTTTACAACCACGACCGCGCGACGGTTTCTCTGGGATACATCGGTTTATACGAAGTGGGGACGGCCTTTTTCGGCCCTAACTGGGAACATAACGAAACGGCCCACGCATTTACCGTGCGGGTTGTGCGGGTCCTTAACGAGCACTGTAAGCGGTGGGCGAAGGAGTCAGGGTACCACTTTAGCGTGTACTCAACGCCAAGTGAATCGTTGACCGACCGGTTTTGTCGGCTTGATACGCAACGTTTTGGGAAAGTGCGGGACATTACGGATAAGGAATACTACACCAATAGCTTCCACTATGATGTCCGGAAGCACCCCAACCCGTTTGAGAAGTTGACGTTTGAGATGGAGTACCCGCACTACGCAACTGCCGGGTTTATCCACTACTGTGAGTACCCGAACCTCCGGCAAAACCCGAAGGCCCTGGAAGCCGTGTGGGACTGGTCGTACGACAAAATTGGGTATCTGGGAACGAATACCCCGATTGATAAGTGTTATAAGTGTGGGTTTGAGGGGGAGTTTGCGGCGACCGCCCGGGGCTTCCAGTGCCCGGACTGTGGCAACCACGACCCGCAAACGTGTGATTGTGTTAAGCGGACGTGCGGGTACCTGGGAAACCCACTCCAACGGCCAATGGTTCACGGCCGGCACGAGGAGATTGCGGCCCGTGTCAAGCACCTTTCGCCAACGATGGCCCACGAAATGGCCAGCCATGCTCAAAGCAAGCAGCGCGATGTAAGGGGAGGGGTAGCAGATGACTAACCGCAAACCGAACAACCCCCGTCCCCAGGAATGGCTCGCGGATGACCTTAGCCAGATGAAGGTGGCGGACTATAAACCGTTTAACATGGTTGACGGTGAGGGGGTCCGCTGCAGCCTGTACGTGAGCGGGTGCAAGTTTATGTGCCCGGGATGTTACAACAAGGCGGCGCAGAGTTTTAATTACGGGCAGCCGTACGACGAGGCCCTTGAGGAACAGATTATGACCGACCTTGCTGAACCGTACGTTCAGGGGATTACTTTTTTGGGCGGCGAACCGTTTCTAAACACGCAAATTACGCTTCGGTTAGCCCGTCTCATTCGGCAGCGTTTTGGTCATACCAAGGATATTTGGTCATGGACCGGGTATACCTGGGACGAGTTGATGCTCGAATCGGATGATAAGCTGGAATTTTTGTCACTGCTGGATATTTTAGTTGACGGCCGGTTTTTGGAGGACGAAAAGGACCTCACGTTACAGTTTCGGGGGAGTAGAAACCAGCGAATTATCGATGTGCCCGCCTCGCTTGAAGCTGGTGAAGTGCGGTTGTGGGCCGGTTTGAAGAAGTAGCGTAATGGTAGTAAGTCAACCATAAGCTGATTCTATTTACCACTACGATTTCTGTTTTTAGGCGCACTCAAATAAGACTAGCCTAAAATCATCAAAATTTTGGGCTACCTAAGGTACGCGCA